>NZ_JBKIUP010000094.1:0-205 GCF_046602535.1 Klebsiella sp. 1SOBk10mer | reverse complement strand
CGCTGCCCGGATTACAGCTGTGTCAGCAGGCGGGCAAAGTCGGTTAATGTCAGTTTCAAAACGCCCACCCGGGGTGAAATCGCACACCTGGTAGTTGATTCCACCGGGCTGAAGGTCTTCGGTGAAGGCGAGTGGAAAGTCAAAAAGCATGGCCAGGAACGCCGCCGTATCTGGCGTAAGCTGCATCTCGCCGTTGACAGTAAAA
>NZ_JBKIUP010000093.1:0-205 GCF_046602535.1 Klebsiella sp. 1SOBk10mer | reverse complement strand
GTGGAAAGTCAAAAAGCATGGCCAGGAACGCCGCCGTATCTGGCGTAAGCTGCATCTCGCCGTTGACAGTAAAACACATGAAATCATCTGCGCTGACCTGTCGCTGAACAATGTGACGGACTCAGAAGCCTTCCCGGGTCTTATCCGGCAGACTCACAGAAAAATCAGGGCAGCATCGGCAGACGGCGCTTACGACACCCGGCTC
>NZ_JBKIUP010000092.1:0-206 GCF_046602535.1 Klebsiella sp. 1SOBk10mer | reverse complement strand
CAGCCCGGTGGAATCAACTACCAGGTGTGCGATTTCACCCCGGGTGGGCGTTTTGAAACTGACATTAACCGACTTTGCCCGCCTGCTGACACAGCTGTAATCCGGGCAGCGCAACGGAACATTCATCAGTGTAAAAATGGAATCAATAAAACCCTGTGCAGCCCGCAGGGTCAACCTGAACACGCGTTTAATGACCAGAACGGTGG
>NZ_JBKIUP010000091.1:0-206 GCF_046602535.1 Klebsiella sp. 1SOBk10mer | reverse complement strand
CTCCCGTGCTCTGTCGCCCGTCGCTGTCCGTCGCGGCCCCGCGCCCCCCGCCCCCCCCCCCCCCCCGCCCCCCCCCCCCCCCCCCCCCCCCCCCGCCCCCCCCCCCCCCCCCCCCCCCCCCCCCCCCCCCCCCCCCCCCCCCCCCCCCCCCCCCCCCCCCCCCCCCCCCCCCCCCCCCCCCCCCCCCCCCCCCCCCCCCCCCCCCC
>NZ_JBKIUP010000090.1:0-212 GCF_046602535.1 Klebsiella sp. 1SOBk10mer | reverse complement strand
GTAGGTGGACCAGTTGGTGATTCTGAACTTTTGCTTTGCCACGGAATGGTCTGTGTTGTCGGGAGGATGCGTGATCTGATCCTTCAACTCAGCAAAAGTTCGATTTATTCATAGATGGTCGCCTCCTGTTTGCCAAGCTAAATATGTTGTGGTGGCTTTACTGGTCATCGATTGCAGCCATAGATCCGGACTTTGCCGAGGTGATGTAAAAT
>NZ_JBKIUP010000089.1:0-213 GCF_046602535.1 Klebsiella sp. 1SOBk10mer | reverse complement strand
GGCATGGGGTCAGGTGGGACCACCGCGCTAGTGCCGCCAGGCAAATTCTGTTTTATCAACACGTCCTGCGGACGCATCGACTAATCTGTATCAGCTGAAAATCTTCTCAAATCCGCCAAAACATCTTCGGCGTTGTAAGGTTAAGCCTCACGGTTCATTAGTACCGGTTAGCTCAACGCATCGCTGCGCTTACACACCCGGCCTATCAACGTC
>NZ_JBKIUP010000088.1:0-213 GCF_046602535.1 Klebsiella sp. 1SOBk10mer | reverse complement strand
TATTTTACATCACCTCGGCAAAGTCCGGATCTATGGCTGCAATCGATGACCAGTAAAGCCACCACAACATATTTAGCTTGGCAAACAGGAGGCGACCATCTATGAATAAATCAGATTTCGGGTAAGTCTCCCCCGTAGCGGGTTGTGTTTTCAGGCAATACGCACGCTTTCAGGCATACCTGCTTTCGTCATTTTGTTCAGCGCTCGTACCAG
>NZ_JBKIUP010000087.1:0-213 GCF_046602535.1 Klebsiella sp. 1SOBk10mer | reverse complement strand
CATGGTGCGTGCGTTGAACAGGATGACAAAGGCTGGGATGCCAGAAAGCGTGCGTATTGCCTGAAAATCCAGCCAGCTACAGGGTCGTTCGCACGAAATCTTATTTATTCATAGATGGTCGCCTCCTGTTTGCCAAGCTAAATATGTTGTGGTGGCTTTACTGGTCATCGATTGCAGCCATAGATCCGGACTTTGCCGAGGTGATGTAAAATA
>NZ_JBKIUP010000086.1:0-214 GCF_046602535.1 Klebsiella sp. 1SOBk10mer | reverse complement strand
GGAACGCCGCCGTATCTGGCGTAAGCTGCATCTCGCCGTTGACAGTAAAACACATGAAATCATCTGCGCTGACCTGTCGCTGAACAACGTTACGGACTCAGAGGCCTTCCCGGGTCTTATCCGGCAGACTCACAGAAAAATCAGGGCAGCATCGGCAGACGGCGCTTACGACACCCGGCTCTGTCACGATGAACTGCGGCGTAAGAAAATCAGC
>NZ_JBKIUP010000085.1:0-218 GCF_046602535.1 Klebsiella sp. 1SOBk10mer | reverse complement strand
TCTGTCACGATGAACTGCGGCGTAAGAAAATCAGCGCGCTTATCCCTCCCCGAAAAGGTGCGGGTTACTGGCCCGGTGAATATGCAGACCGTAACCGTGCTGTTGCGAATCAGCGAATGACCGGGAGTAATGCGCGGTGGAAATGGACAACAGATTACAACCGTCGCTCGATAGCGGAAACGGCGATGTACCGGGTAAAACAGCTGTTCGGGGGTTCA
>NZ_JBKIUP010000084.1:0-221 GCF_046602535.1 Klebsiella sp. 1SOBk10mer | reverse complement strand
CCGCCAAAACATCTTCGGCGTTGTAAGGTTAAGCCTCACGGTTCATTAGTACCGGTTAGCTCAACGCATCGCTGCGCTTACACACCCGGCCTATCAACGTCGTCGTCTTCAACGTTCCTTCAGGAGACTTAAAGTCTCAGGGAGAACTCATCTCGGGGCAAGTTTCGTGCTTAGATGCTTTCAGCACTTATCTCTTCCGCATTTAGCTACCGGGCAGTGCC
>NZ_JBKIUP010000083.1:0-222 GCF_046602535.1 Klebsiella sp. 1SOBk10mer | reverse complement strand
AATAACTGGCTGAGGTAAAGAGGCAAACTATTATCCTCAAGAATGGTACTCAGTCGGCTAATAACGGCAGCTCCTCGGGGAACGCTAATGCCAAATTCCAGCAGAAAAGCAGGCACTGTTGCAAATAGTCGGTGGTGATAAACTTATCATCCCCTTTTGCTGATGGAGCTGCACATGAACCCATTCAAAGGCCGGCATTTTCAGCGTGACATCATTCTGTGG
>NZ_JBKIUP010000082.1:0-222 GCF_046602535.1 Klebsiella sp. 1SOBk10mer | reverse complement strand
GCCTTCGGGAACTGTGAGACAGGTGCTGCATGGCTGTCGTCAGCTCGTGTTGTGAAATGTTGGGTTAAGTCCCGCAACGAGCGCAACCCTTATCCTTTGTTGCCAGCGGTTCGGCCGGGAACTCAAAGGAGACTGCCAGTGATAAACTGGAGGAAGGTGGGGATGACGTCAAGTCATCATGGCCCTTACGACCAGGGCTACACACGTGCTACAATGGCATAT
>NZ_JBKIUP010000081.1:0-223 GCF_046602535.1 Klebsiella sp. 1SOBk10mer | reverse complement strand
GCCTTCGGGAACTGTGAGACAGGTGCTGCATGGCTGTCGTCAGCTCGTGTTGTGAAATGTTGGGTTAAGTCCCGCAACGAGCGCAACCCTTATCCTTTGTTGCCAGCGGTTAGGCCGGGAACTCAAAGGAGACTGCCAGTGATAAACTGGAGGAAGGTGGGGATGACGTCAAGTCATCATGGCCCTTACGACCAGGGCTACACACGTGCTACAATGGCATATA
>NZ_JBKIUP010000080.1:0-223 GCF_046602535.1 Klebsiella sp. 1SOBk10mer | reverse complement strand
CCGGGTGGGCGTTTTGAAACTGACATTAACCGACTTTGCCCGCCTGCTGACACAGCTGTAATCCGGGCAGCGTAGCGGAACGTTCATCAGAGAAAAAATGGAATCAATAAAGCCCTGCGCAGCGCGCAGGGTCAGCCTGAATACGCGTTTAATGACCAGCACAGTCGTGATGGCAAGGTCAGAATAGCGCTGAGGTCTGCCTCGTGAAGAAGGTGTTGCTGAC
>NZ_JBKIUP010000079.1:0-228 GCF_046602535.1 Klebsiella sp. 1SOBk10mer | reverse complement strand
ACAACAGATTACAACCGTCGCTCGATAGCGGAAACGGCGATGTACCGGGTAAAACAGCTGTTCGGGGGTTCACTGACGCTGCGTGACTACGATGGTCAGGTTGCGGAGGCTTTGGCCGTGGTGCGAGCGCTGAACAAAATGACGAAAGCAGGTATGCCTGAAAGCGTGCGTATTGCCTGAAAACACAACCCGCTACGGGGGAGACTTACCCGAAATCTGATTTATTCA
>NZ_JBKIUP010000078.1:0-229 GCF_046602535.1 Klebsiella sp. 1SOBk10mer | reverse complement strand
ACGCCTGGAAAGTGTGTATACGGCAACGTATCGGGGGTTCGAATCCCCCCCTCACCGCCATATTTTAAGAAGAGCTCGTACGCAAGTACGGGCTTTTTTTTCGCATGTGGCCCCCGCCGGGGGGGATGAGAATCCCCGACCGGGGTTCGACAACTGGCGCAGCCAGTTGGACAGACCGTGAGCCCGCGAGCGGGCTGCCCCGCAGGGGCGAGCGAAGCGAGTCAATCCC
>NZ_JBKIUP010000077.1:0-243 GCF_046602535.1 Klebsiella sp. 1SOBk10mer | reverse complement strand
GGCGAGTGGAAAGTCAAAAAGCATGGCCAGGAACGCCGCCGTATCTGGCGTAAGCTGCATCTCGCCGTTGACAGTAAAACACATGAAATCATCTGCGCTGACCTGTCGCTGTACAACGTTACGGACTCAGAGGCCTTCCCGGGTCTTATCCGGCAGACTCACAGAAAAATCAGGGCAGCATCGGCAGACGGCGCTTACGACACCCGGTTCTGTCACGATGAACTGCGGCGTAAGAAAATCAGC
>NZ_JBKIUP010000076.1:0-263 GCF_046602535.1 Klebsiella sp. 1SOBk10mer | reverse complement strand
CGGATTACACCAGTGTCAGCAAGCGCGCAAAGTCGGTTAATGTCAGTTTCAAAACGTTCACCCGGGGTGAAATCGCGCATCTGGTGATTGATTCCACCGGGCTGAAGGTCTTTGGTGAAGGCGAATGGAAAGTCAAAAAACACGGCAAAGAACGCCGTCGTATATGGCGAAAGTTGCATCTGGCAGTTGACAGCAACACACATGAAATCATCTGTGCAGACCTGTCGCTGAACAATGTGACGGACTCAGAAGCCTTCCCGGGT
>NZ_JBKIUP010000075.1:0-290 GCF_046602535.1 Klebsiella sp. 1SOBk10mer | reverse complement strand
GATTCGCAACAGCACGGTTACGGTCTGCATATTCACCGGGCCAGTAACCCGCACCTTTTCGGGGAGGGATAAGCGCGCTGATTTTCTTACGCCGCAGTTCATCGTGACAGAGCCGGGTATCGTAAGCGCCATCGGCGGCGGCTGACCTGATTTTCCGGTGGGGTTGCCGGATTAACCCGGGGAAGGCCTCTGAGTCCGTAACGTTGTTCAGCGACAGGTCAGCGCAGATGATTTCATGTGTTTTACTGTCAACGGCGAGATGCAGCTTACGCCAGATACGGCGGCGTTCC
>NZ_JBKIUP010000074.1:0-293 GCF_046602535.1 Klebsiella sp. 1SOBk10mer | reverse complement strand
GGGGGGGATGAGAATCCCCGACCGGGGTTCGACAACTGGCGCAGCCAGTTGGACAGACCGTGAGCCCGCGAGCGGGCTGCCCCGCAGGGGCGAGCGAAGCGAGTCAATCCCCCCCTCACCGCCATATTTTAAGAAGAGCTCGTACGCAAGTACGGGCTTTTTTTTCGCATGTGGCACCCGCTGGGGGGGATGAGAATCCCCGACCGGGGTTCGACAACTGGCGCAGCCAGTTGGACAGACCGTGAGCCCGCGAGCGGGCTGCCCCGCAGGGGCGAGCGAAGCGAGTCAATCCC
>NZ_JBKIUP010000073.1:0-299 GCF_046602535.1 Klebsiella sp. 1SOBk10mer | reverse complement strand
GCATCACGCCTTCAGTAGCGGAACAGGAGGGACAGCAGACGGAGACTGAAGCCACGGGAGCACCTCAAAAACACCATTATACACTAAATCAGCAAGTTGGTAGCATCACCAGGAATAGCTTATATGTACGATGATTTAATGAAGAACGGTAAAGATTATCTGAGCCGGTATCCGGAGCATTAACCCCAGGTAATGACTCCAATTTACTGATAGTGTTTTATGTTCAGATAGTGCCCGATGACTTTGTCATGCAGCTCCACCGATTTTGAGAACGACAGGGACTTCCTGCCCAGCCTTGC
>NZ_JBKIUP010000072.1:0-322 GCF_046602535.1 Klebsiella sp. 1SOBk10mer | reverse complement strand
AGTGCTCACACAGATTGTCTGATGAAAGTAAAGAAGCAAGGCGTCTTGCGATTGAGACTTCAGTGTCCCCTTCGTCTAGAGGCCCAGGACACCGCCCTTTCACGGCGGTAACAGGGGTTCGAATCCCCTAGGGGACGCCACTTGCTGGTTCGTGAGTGAAAGACGCGTGCCGAACTATCTCAAAACTCATCTTCGGGTGACGTTTGAGATATTTGCTCTTTAAAAATCTGGATCAAGCTGAAAATTGAAACGACACACAGTTAATGTGTGTTCGAGTCTCTCAAATTTTCGCGACACGATGATGTTTTACGAAACATCTTCG
>NZ_JBKIUP010000071.1:0-351 GCF_046602535.1 Klebsiella sp. 1SOBk10mer | reverse complement strand
ATGACTGGGGTGAAGTCGTAACAAGGTAACCGTAGGGGAACCTGCGGTTGGATCACCTCCTTACCTTAAAGAACCTGCCTTTGTAGTGCTCACACAGATTGTCTGATGAAAAACAGCAGTAAAACCTCTACAGGCTTGTAGCTCAGGTGGTTAGAGCGCACCCCTGATAAGGGTGAGGTCGGTGGTTCAAGTCCACTCAGGCCTACCAAATTTGCGAAGCAAATTTGAAGAGGTTGCAAACGATGGGGCTATAGCTCAGCTGGGAGAGCGCCTGCTTTGCACGCAGGAGGTCTGCGGTTCGATCCCGCATAGCTCCACCATCTTTACTGCGAACACAAGAAAACTTCAGAG
>NZ_JBKIUP010000070.1:0-355 GCF_046602535.1 Klebsiella sp. 1SOBk10mer | reverse complement strand
CGCTTTTCGCAGATTAGCACGTCCTTCATCGCCTCTGACTGCCAGGGCATCCACCGTGTACGCTTAGTCGCTTAACCTCACAACCCGAAGATGTTTCGTAAAACATCATCGCGTCGCGAAAATTTGAGAGACTCGAACACACATTAACTGTGTGTCGTTTCAATTTTCAGCTTGATCCAGATTTTTAAAGAGCAAAATTTCACAATGCACTTTGCAGTACATTTTGAAATTTATTATTTATCAAACAATCTGTGTGAGCACTACAAAGGCAGGTTCTTTAAGGTAAGGAGGTGATCCAACCGCAGGTTCCCCTACGGTTACCTTGTTACGACTTCACCCCAGTCATGAATCACAA
>NZ_JBKIUP010000069.1:0-357 GCF_046602535.1 Klebsiella sp. 1SOBk10mer | reverse complement strand
CCAGTTGGTGATTTTGAACTTTTGCTTTGCCACGGAACGGTCTGCGTTGTCGGGAAGATGCGTGATCTGATCCTTCAACTCAGCAAAAGTTCGATTTATTCAACAAAGCCCCGTTCGCGTTTCAGCAACTGGAGAAAGCTTTCTGCAACCGCATTATCGTGACAGTTACCGCGACGGCTCATGCTCCCCTCCAGGCCTTGTGATTTCAGGAACGACTGCCACTCATGGCTTGTGTATTGACTGCCCTGGACGCCCTTCTAAGAGTCAAGCTGTTATCGGGATACTGTTGATCCGCCTGTTTTGATTGCGCAGTAACGTGTAAACTTCGCGGGAGATATATCGCTTTAGACAGCGTAT
>NZ_JBKIUP010000068.1:0-412 GCF_046602535.1 Klebsiella sp. 1SOBk10mer | reverse complement strand
AGCGCTGATGTCCGGCAGTGCTTTTGCCGTTACGCACCACGCCTTCAGTAGCGGAGCAGGAAGGACATCTGATGGAAATGGAAGCCACGCAAGCACCTTAAAATCACCATCATACACTAAATCAGTAAGTTGGCAGCATTACCGTAGCGGCAGGTACCTACCCGTTCAAAAGATGATCTGATGGTTCTCACTTGTGAAGTTAATTGTCCGCTGTGAGCGAAGAGCGGAATTTAGAGATTAAGGCTGTGCGAGGACTTACAGCAAAGAATAACATGACTGCGTAATCTGGTGTGGGCTTTGTTGAATAAATAAGATTTCGTGCGAACGACCCTGTAGCTGGCTGGATTTTCAGGCAATACGCACGCTTTCTGGCATCCCAGCCTTTGTCATCCTGTTCAACGCACGCACCATG
>NZ_JBKIUP010000067.1:0-446 GCF_046602535.1 Klebsiella sp. 1SOBk10mer | reverse complement strand
GCCAGTTGGTGATTTTGAACTTTTGCTTTGCCACGGAACGGTCTGCGTTGTCGGGAAGATGCGTGATCTGATCCTTCAACTCAGCAAAAGTTCGATTTATTCAACAAAGCCACTCTGCGCTGAAATTTCTTTTTTTCATTATGGCACCTGTGTTGTTCTGAGGTGAGCATATCACCTCTGTTCAGGTGGTCAAATTCAGTAAACCACTTCAGTACACACCGAAAATGAATGCGACCTGTGAGCGATTTAACCGGACACTTAGAGAACAATTTATTGAATTCAATGAATTGTTGCTTTTTGAGGACCTGAATTTGTTTAATCAAAGAATGGCTGAATATCTGGTGCTGTATAACAGCAAAAGGCCACATAAATCACTCGAACTGATGACGCCAGTGGACTATATTTTACGTGAGAGTAAAAATTGCAATATGTGGTGGACCCATACA
>NZ_JBKIUP010000066.1:0-494 GCF_046602535.1 Klebsiella sp. 1SOBk10mer | reverse complement strand
CCACCGATTTTGAGAACGACAGTGACTTCCGTCCCAGCCTTGCCAGATGTTGTCTCAGATTCAGGTTATGTCGCTCAATGCGCTGAGTGTAACGCTTGCTGATAACGTGCAGCTTTCCCTTCAGGCGTGATTCATACAGCGGCCAGCCATCCGTCATCCATACCACGACCTCAAAGGCCGACAGCAGGCTCAGAAGACGCTCCAGTGTGGCCAGAGTGCGTTCACCGAAGACGTGCGCCACAATCGTCCTCCGTATCCTGTCATACGCGTAAAACAGCCAGCGCTGACGTGATTTAGCACCGACGTAGCCCCACTGTTCGTCCATTTCAGCGCAGACAATCACATCACTGCCCGGTTGTATGCGCGAGGTTACCGACTGCGGCCTGAGTTTTTTAAGTGACGTAAAATCGTGTTGAGGCCAACGCCCATAATGCGGGCGGTTGCCCGGCATCCAACACCATTCATGGCCATATCAATGATTTTCTGGTGCGTAC
>NZ_JBKIUP010000065.1:0-592 GCF_046602535.1 Klebsiella sp. 1SOBk10mer | reverse complement strand
ACCGGGCCAGTAACCCGCGCCTTTTCGGGGCGGGATAAGCGCGCTGATTTTCTTACGCCGCAGTTCATCGTGACAGAGCCGGGTGTCGTAAGCGCCGTCTGCCGATGCTGCTCTGATTTTTCTGTGAGTCTGCCGGATAAGACCCGGGAAGGCTTCTGAGTCCGTCACATTATTCAGCGACAGGTCTGCACAGATGATTTCATGTGTGTTGCTGTCAACGGCCAGATGCAACTTCCGCCAGATACGACGGCGTTCCTGGCCGTGTTTTTTGACTTTCCATTCGCCTTCACCAAAGACCTTCAGCCCGGTGGAATCAATCACCAGATGCGCGATTTCACCCCGGGTGAACGTTTTGAAACTGATATTAACCGACTTTGCGCGCTTGCTGACACTGGTGTAATCCGGGCAGCGCAACGGAACATTCATCAGTGTAAAAATGGAATCAATAAAACCCTGTGCAGCCCGCAGGGTCAGCCTGAACACGCGTTTAATGACCAGCACAGTCGTGATGGCAAGGTCAGAATAGCGCTGAGGTCTGCCTCGTGAAGAAGGTGTTGCTGACTCATACCAGGCCTGAATAGCTTCATCATCC
>NZ_JBKIUP010000064.1:0-608 GCF_046602535.1 Klebsiella sp. 1SOBk10mer | reverse complement strand
CGATGCCATCCTGCCGTGGGACCGGGCTGCGGTGGACGCCACGACGGACATCCGGGTGGCGCTGCGCCTCGCCGGGACGCCGATCGGCCCGAACGACACGGCCATTGCCGGGCACGCCATCGCGGCCGGCGCAGTCCTGGTGACGAACAATGTGAGAGAGTTTGAGCGGGTGCCGGGTCTGGTTCTGGAAGACTGGGTTAAGTAACGTAGTCAGGCCGCTATCCATCGGCCTGACAGTTTCGCTGCGATGTTATTTGTATTCCTTTTCACCGTTACTGAATGGCTCTACACGGATACGTGTTCTCTCATGTGTGAGTTTTGGCGGCCTGATGAATTTAGATATCCCCAGCTGGACGGCCAGAGTCCACATTTCGTCTGAATAAACGATACTGCGGTGATGCTTCTCAATGAGGAAAGCGTCATAATCATGATGACGGAACGTCTGTAACACCGACCTGACAAATGCCTGTGATGCCCAGCCTTCTTTCAGGCACTGGATGGCTTTGTTGAATAAATCAGATTTCGGGTAAGTCTCCCCCGTAGCGGGTTGTGTTTTCAGGCAATACGCACGCTTTCAGGCATACCTGCTTTCGTCATTTTGTTCAGCG
>NZ_JBKIUP010000063.1:0-632 GCF_046602535.1 Klebsiella sp. 1SOBk10mer | reverse complement strand
ATACGCTGTCTAAAGCGATATATCTCCCGCGAAGTTTACACGTTACTGCGCAATCAAAACAGGCGGATCAACAGTATCCCGATAACAGCTTGACTCTTAGAAGGGCGTCCAAGGCAGCCATTATACGAGCAGGCAGTTCCGGCAGTTACTGTGGCGATACCGGATCAGGCAGAGTATGAGTCGGCGTGGAAACTGCTGGGATAACAGCCCAATGGAGCGCTTCTTCAGGAGTCTGAAGAACGAATGGGTGCCGGCGACGGGCTATGTAAGCTTCAGCGATGCAGCTAACGCAATAACGGACTATATAGTTGGATATTACAGCGCACTAAGACCGCACGAATATAATGGTGGGTTACCGCCAAACGAATCAGAAAACCGATACTGGAAAAACTCTAACGCGGTGGCCAGTTTTTGTTGACCACTTCATGTGGACAAATTCCTGGACCTTCAGGAGTTAATTTATGCATTCATACGAGGACCGGATTCGGGCCGTCGAACTCTATTACCGGTACGGAAAGAATGCCTCCGTTGTCGTCATGGAGCTGGGATATCCTTCCACAAAACAGCTGGGCCGTTGGGTTCGGATTTATGAAGAGAAGGGCGATTTACCCAGGGAATTAAAACCAAGAGAA
>NZ_JBKIUP010000062.1:0-636 GCF_046602535.1 Klebsiella sp. 1SOBk10mer | reverse complement strand
GCATCAACGTTATCTCTGCTCTCACTGCCGTAAAACATGGCAGCTCACCTTCACTTATGCCGCTTCTCAGCCCGGTACACACCAGAAAATCATTGATATGGCTATGAACGGCGTCGGTTGCCGTGCCACCGCACGACTAATGGGCGTGGGCCTCAACACCATTTTGCGCCATTTAAAAAACTCAGGCCGCAGTCAGTAACCTCCCGGATACAGCCGGGCAGTGATGTCATTGTCTGTGCGGAGATGGACGAGCAATGGGGCTACGTCGGTGCAAAATCACGTCAGCGCTGGCTGTTTTACGCGTATGACAGGATACGCAGGGCGGTGGTAGCCCACGTTTTCGGTGAACGCACTATGGCCACACTGGAGCGTCTTCTGAGCCTGCTGTCAGTTTTTGACGTGGTGGTATGGATGACGGACGGCTGGCCGATGTATGAGTCACGTCTGAAGGGAAAACTGCACGTCATCAGTAAGCGTTACACGCAGCGAATTGAGCGACACAACCTGAATCTGAGACAGCATCTGGCAAGGCTGGGCAGGAAGTCCCTGTCGTTCTCAAAATCGGTGGAGCTGCATGACAAAGTCATCGGGCACTATCTGAACATAAAACACTATCAGTAAATTGGAGTCATTACC
>NZ_JBKIUP010000061.1:0-750 GCF_046602535.1 Klebsiella sp. 1SOBk10mer | reverse complement strand
CCGGCAATGGCCGTGTCGTTCGGGCCGATCGGCGTCCCGGCGAGGCGCAGCGCCACCCGGATGTCCGTCGTGGCGTCCACCGCAGCCCGGTCCCACGGCAGGATGGCATCGAGGCGCGCGCAGAACGCGTCGACCAGCTGAATATGGCGCGGCGAAGCCTTCGGGCCGGTGGCGCCGAAGCGCATCTCGGCATACGTCACGGCCGAGACCACGATGCGATCACCGCGCAGCACCACCTGCTCCAGGCGCTTCAGCACCGCTGCCGGCTGCTCGCGCATGATGAACGAGCAGATGTTAGTGTCGAGCATCCAGGTTTTCTTCATGGCTCAAAGCGTCCTTCGTCGCTGACCACATCCTCACGCTCCGCCATAAAGTCCGGATCGGCCCTGTCCAGCTGCGCGAACGAGCCCCAGGTCGGCCGGACGGGACGCAGAATGATGCTGTCCCCTTCCCGGACGATCTCCAGCTCGCTGACGCCGTCAAAATCCAGGTCCCGGGGCAGACGGATGGCGCGGTTATTGCCGTTTTTAAATATCGATACTGTGCGCATGGGTGTTCCTCCGGCTGATCATGCATGATGTATGAGTGCATATGTGCAGTATATGCCTGCCGGATGGGTTTGTATAGGTGTTACATATGCAGATGGTAAACATATGCGTATGTCTGCCCTATGCAGATGCGTGGCATATGGATATGCTGCGCATATTCTGTTTTCTCATTTTTCCACCGCAGATCCGAAAACTCCCAAAG
>NZ_JBKIUP010000060.1:0-754 GCF_046602535.1 Klebsiella sp. 1SOBk10mer | reverse complement strand
CGCAGGGTTTTATTGATTCCATTTTTGCCCTGATGAACGTTCCGTTGCGCTGCCCGGATTACACCAGTGTCAGTAAGCGGGCAAAGTCGGTTAATGTCAGTTTCAAAACGTCCACCCGGGGTGAAATCGCACACCTGGTGATTGATTCCACCGGGCTGAAGGTCTTTGGTGAAGGCGAATGGAAAGTCAGAAAGCACGGCAAAGAGCGCCGTCGTATCTGGCGAAAGTTGCATCTTGCTGTTGACAGCAACACACATGAAGTTGTCTGTGCAGACCTGTCGCTGAATAACGTCACGGACTCAGAAGCCTTCCCGGGCCTTATCCGGCAGACTCACAGAAAAATCAGGGCAGCCGCGGCAGACGGGGCTTACGATACCCGGCTCTGTCACGATGAACTGCGCCGCAAAAAAATCAGCGCGCTTATTCCTCCCCGAAAAGGAGCAGGTTACTGGCCCGGTGAGTACGCAGACCGCAACCGTGCCGTTGCTAATCAGCGGCTGAGCGGAAGCAATGCACGGTGGAAATGGACAACGGAATATAACCGTCGCTCGATAGCGGAAACGGCAATGTACAGAATGAAGCAGTTGTTGGGAGATTCACTGACGCTGCGTGACTACGATGGTCAGGTAGCGGAAGCTATGGCCATGGTGCGTGCGTTGAACAGGATGACAAAGGCTGGGATGCCAGAAAGCGTGCGTATTGCCTGAAAATCCAGCCAGCTACAGGGTCGTTCGCACGAAATCTTATTTATTCA
>NZ_JBKIUP010000059.1:0-820 GCF_046602535.1 Klebsiella sp. 1SOBk10mer | reverse complement strand
GGCACTGTTGCAAAGTTAGCGATGAGGCAGCCTTTTGTCTTATTCAAAGGCCTTACATTTCAAAAACTCTGCTTACCAGGCGCATTTCGCCCAGGGGATCACCATAATAAAATGCTGAGGCCTGGCCTTTGCGTAGTGCACGCATCACCTCAATACCTTTGATGGTGGCGTAAGCCGTCTTCATGGATTTAAATCCCAGCGTGGCGCCGATTATCCGTTTCAGTTTGCCATGATCGCATTCAATCACGTTGTTCCGGTACTTAATCTGTCGGTGTTCAACGTCAGACGGGCACCGGCCTTCGCGTTTGAGCAGAGCAAGCGCGCGACCATAGGCGGGCGCTTTATCCGTGTTGATGAATCGCGGGATCTGCCACTTCTTCACGTTGTTGAGGATTTTACCCAGAAACCGGTATGCAGCTTTGCTGTTACGACGGGAGGAGAGATAAAAATCGACAGTGCGGCCCCGGCTGTCGACGGCCCGGTACAGATACGCCCAGCGGCCATTGACCTTCACGTAGGTTTCATCCATGTGCCACGGGCAAAGATCGGAAGGGTTACGCCAGTACCAGCGCAGCCGTTTTTCCATTTCAGGCGCATAACGCTGAACCCAGCGGTAAATCGTGGAGTGATCGACATTCACTCCGCGTTCAGCCAGCATCTCCTGCAGCTCACGGTAACTGATGCCGTATTTGCAGTACCAGCGTACGGCCCACAGAATGATGTCACGCTGAAAATGCCGGCCTTTGAATGGGTTCATGTGCAGCTCCATCAGCAAAAGGGGATGATAAGTTTATCACCACCGACTATTTGCAACAGTGCC
>NZ_JBKIUP010000058.1:0-852 GCF_046602535.1 Klebsiella sp. 1SOBk10mer | reverse complement strand
CTCAGAAAACGGAATCTATGGTCACTCCCGTTTTTGCAACACCGATTTTGACGACAAGTTGGCTTGCTTGAATCTATCCGGCGTCTGAATGGGATTTTATTCCCGCGCCTTGATGAGTTCCGCGCCTGATGAACCTCCAGAAAATATACGGCTTCAATGAGCCTTTCCGTTTTACAGGTTCCTCAACAGGCCGGTGGGCCGTTAGTATCATCAATATCAGTATTCGCAAAACCAGATCAGTAATTCTTTAAACCGGTGTATTTCTGCCGTTATGCTACATAAGTTTGCTGTCGTGCCGTTAGGGCCCAGGCTATTCTGGCCAGCTTGTTTGCCAGAGCACAAGTGACGACAAAGTTGCTTTTCCGGCACAGTAAATCCCTGACCCAATCGGCCAATTTGCCAGACTGGTGTTCCAGTTTTTGTATGAATACCCTGGCACATTGAACCAACAAAGTTCGGATCTTTTTATTACCTCGCTTACTAATTCCCAGCAATGTCGTCCTACCTCCCGTGCTGTACTGCCGAGGTACAAGCCCTGTTGCCGCCGCAAAGTCACGGCTGCTGGCGTACTGCTTCCCGTCGCCAATCTCAGTTGAAATAGTACTCGCTGTCAGTGTTCCGACGCAGGGAATGCTCAGCAAGCGCTGTCCAACCTCATCTTCGTCCAACTTTCGTTTCAACTGGGATTCCAAATCTTTAATCTGCTCAACAAGATAGTGATAATGCTGTTGTAATTTCAGCAATAACTGGCTGAGGTAAAGAGGCAAACTATTATCCTCAAGAATGGTACTCAGTCGGCTAATAACGGCAGCTCCTCGGGGAACGCTAATGCCAAATTCCAGCAGAAAAGCA
>NZ_JBKIUP010000057.1:0-972 GCF_046602535.1 Klebsiella sp. 1SOBk10mer | reverse complement strand
TGATTAAACAAATTCAGGTCCTCAAAAAGCAACAATTCATTGAATTCAATAAATTGTTCTCTAAGTGTCCGGTTAAATCGCTCACAGGTCGCATTCATTTTCGGTGTGTACGGATAGGTCCAGATGTGTTTAATCGAGGCTTCCTGTAGCGTTTTATCAAAGTTACCGAGGAACTCCTTACCGTTGTCAGTGACAACTTGTCTGATAGCGACAGGAAAGAGCTTTGTGGCCTTGCTGAAGAAATGGCTGGTAATATCGCTGTTGAGTGAAGGGACCGCCAGGGCCAGCGCATAGTCGCTGTGCTCGTCGATCATGGTAATGATATAGCGGCGTAGGTCCCCCATCCTGAGTTCAATCGCGTCCATCCCTATGAGTTCGCCTGTTTTTACCGGGCGGTATTGTTTTGGTCTTCTGGGCTTCACTGAGCGTTTTTTTATCAACCGGGCTTTGCCCCTGGCGCTGAGGCGTACGGGGATCATCCGCATTTTATCGTGAGCACCAGCAATGATTCTTCCAATGGTTGACGTGCTGGGACAGGTAAAATGCCGCGCTTCACACCATGGTTTCAGCCTGACAAAAATCTGCTCTTTGCCGAGATTGGGTAACTCAGTTCTCAGACGCCTGATCTCCTTGAGTACATCAGGATGCCAGTGCCTTGAACGGCGAACCAGAGGGGCTTTGCTTCTTGGAATTAGTGCTTCTGGACCACCGGTGCGCAGTAACCGGCGCCACCAGTAGAGTGTTCGCGTTGATACGTCAAAAGCATCAGCTGCGGCACGGATCCCGTGCTTATCCCAGAAGTTCAGAGCCTTCATTCTTAACTTCGCAATCTCGGGCATAAGAGAGTGTTTCATCGCATAAGCAGTTGCTCGGTAATACCCAAAATAGCCGACACCGATATGCTGCATCAACATCTGGCAATCCCTCCTTTAGTGTTCTGAGGCAATTGCAATATCTGTGTGAACTTACACA
>NZ_JBKIUP010000056.1:0-973 GCF_046602535.1 Klebsiella sp. 1SOBk10mer | reverse complement strand
TCTGGTCAACGACCAGTTGAGCGGATTCGCGTTTAAACTCTGCGCTGAAATTTCTTTTTTTCATTATGACACCTGTGTTGTTCTGAGGTGAGCATATCACCTCTGTTCAGGTGGCCAAATTCAGTAAACCACTTCACTTTCTCACCAGGTGGCTGGCGACGGCGCTGAAGCAACGCCGCTTTTCGTGTGATATTACCCCCGACATCGAGTGGCTTCTGAAACTGCTGTGTCTCATTGAACGTGAGCCTGCACTGATTAATACATTGCGCGGTATTCTCGCTTGAACAAAACCAGCCCCTTCGCGCTGACGGGCCTGGTTTTGTTCTTCGGTGTACAGTACACCGTCTGACGACGGATTGCCTCCCTTTACCTCGGTGCATAGCCCTCTTCCGCCAGTGTTTTCATATGAATGGACTAGGAAATAAATTATGCTGACTCATTATTTCTGGCCATAAAGGTTCTGGCAGTGCCATCTTTCGGGTCAACAAAGGTAATATCTTCAGGATCACGACGAGGGCTGGCCAATGACAGAAATATTACGGGTTCTTCAAGAAGGGTTGGTAATGCATGGACAACATTACGCTCGAAAAAAAGCACGTGGCCGGGGGCAAATTCGGCTTCGTCACGAGGATCTTCCATCCAGAGCGTCCCCATGAATCCCTGAATAACCTGACGCCGGAGGATCACCTGGGCTTTGTTGAATAAATCGAACTTTTGCTGAGTTGAAGGATCAGATCACGCATCTTCCCGACAACGCAGACCGTTCCGTGGCAAAGCAAAAGTTCAGAATCACCAACTGGCCCACCTACAATAAAGCCCTCATCAACCGTGGCTCCATAACTTTCTGGCTGGATGATGAAGATATTCAGGCCTGGTATGAGTCAGCAACACCTTCTTCACGAGGCAGACCTCAGCGCTATTCTGACCTTGCCATCACGACTGTGCTGGTCATTAAACGCGTATTCAGGCTGAC
>NZ_JBKIUP010000055.1:0-1025 GCF_046602535.1 Klebsiella sp. 1SOBk10mer | reverse complement strand
GCTGCCATCACTACCGTTCTGGCTAAAACCTACGGTGGTTCCGCTCGCGCATTCGACCAGATCGATAACGCGCCGGAAGAAAAAGCTCGTGGTATCACCATCAACACCTCTCACGTTGAATATGACACCCCGACTCGCCACTACGCGCACGTAGACTGCCCGGGCCACGCCGACTATGTTAAAAACATGATCACCGGTGCTGCGCAGATGGACGGCGCGATCCTGGTTGTTGCTGCGACTGACGGCCCGATGCCGCAGACTCGTGAGCACATCCTGCTGGGTCGTCAGGTAGGCGTTCCGTACATCATCGTGTTCCTGAACAAATGCGACATGGTTGATGACGAAGAGCTGCTGGAACTGGTTGAGATGGAAGTTCGTGAACTGCTGTCTCAGTACGATTTCCCGGGCGACGACACCCCGATCGTTCGTGGTTCTGCTCTGAAAGCGCTGGAAGGCGACGCAGAGTGGGAAGCGAAAATCATCGAACTGGCTGGCCACCTGGATACCTATATCCCGGAACCAGAGCGTGCGATTGACAAGCCGTTCCTGCTGCCGATCGAAGACGTATTCTCCATCTCCGGTCGTGGTACCGTTGTTACCGGTCGTGTAGAGCGCGGTATCATCAAAGTGGGTGAAGAAGTTGAAATCGTTGGTATCAAAGAAACCGCGAAAACCACCTGTACTGGCGTTGAAATGTTCCGCAAACTGCTGGACGAAGGCCGTGCTGGTGAGAACGTAGGTGTTCTGCTGCGTGGTATCAAACGTGAAGAAATCGAACGTGGTCAGGTACTGGCTAAGCCGGGCACCATCAACCCGCACACCAAGTTCGAATCTGAAGTGTACATCCTGTCCAAAGACGAAGGCGGCCGTCATACTCCGTTCTTCAAAGGCTACCGTCCGCAGTTCTACTTCCGTACAACTGACGTGACTGGCACCATCGAACTGCCGGAAGGCGTAGAGATGGTAATGCCGGGCGACAACATCAAAATGGTTGTTACCCTGATCCACCCGATCGCGATGGACGA
>NZ_JBKIUP010000054.1:0-1101 GCF_046602535.1 Klebsiella sp. 1SOBk10mer | reverse complement strand
TGCCTTCGGGAACTGTGAGACAGGTGCTGCATGGCTGTCGTCAGCTCGTGTTGTGAAATGTTGGGTTAAGTCCCGCAACGAGCGCAACCCTTATCCTTTGTTGCCAGCGGTCCGGCCGGGAACTCAAAGGAGACTGCCAGTGATAAACTGGAGGAAGGTGGGGATGACGTCAAGTCATCATGGCCCTTACGACCAGGGCTACACACGTGCTACAATGGCATATACAAAGAGAAGCGACCTCGCGAGAGCAAGCGGACCTCATAAAGTATGTCGTAGTCCGGATTGGAGTCTGCAACTCGACTCCATGAAGTCGGAATCGCTAGTAATCGTAGATCAGAATGCTACGGTGAATACGTTCCCGGGCCTTGTACACACCGCCCGTCACACCATGGGAGTGGGTTGCAAAAGAAGTAGGTAGCTTAACCTTCGGGAGGGCGCTTACCACTTTGTGATTCATGACTGGGGTGAAGTCGTAACAAGGTAACCGTAGGGGAACCTGCGGTTGGATCACCTCCTTACCTTAAAGAACCTGCCTTTGCAGTGCTCACACAGATTGTCTGATGAAATAGAGCAGTAAATAATCTCTGCAGGCTTGTAGCTCAGGTGGTTAGAGCGCACCCCTGATAAGGGTGAGGTCGGTGGTTCAAGTCCACTCAGGCCTACCAAATTTTCCCTGAATACTGCGTTGTGGCAAAGCTCGCATACTTCAGTATGCTTCGCTTCACCACGCCTTGTCTCAGGAAAAATTACCGGTACAGAGATAACACCGATGGGGCTATAGCTCAGCTGGGAGAGCGCCTGCTTTGCACGCAGGAGGTCTGCGGTTCGATCCCGCATAGCTCCACCATCTTTACTGCGAACACAAGAAAACTTCAGAGTGAACCTGAAAAGGTGCACTGCGAAGTTTTGCTCTTTAAAAATCTGGATCAAGCTGAAAATTGAAACGACACACAGTTAATGTGTGTTCGAGTCTCTCAAATTTTCGCGACACGATGATGTTTTACGAAACATCTTCGGGTTGTGAGGTTAAGCGACTAAGCGTACACGGTGGATGCCCTGGCAGTCAGAGGCGATGAAGGACGTGCTAATCTGCGAAAAGCG
>NZ_JBKIUP010000053.1:0-1205 GCF_046602535.1 Klebsiella sp. 1SOBk10mer | reverse complement strand
TTCGGCCTCAAGTTCAGCGGCTACGCCCGCTATGGCGCCCACTTCCAGACCGGCGACCAGAAATATGTCGGCGTCGACGGCTCCTATAACGGCGCCTCGGCGATCGGCCGCCTGGGCAACGAAAGCAACGGCGGCGAATTCCAGATCAGCAAGGCCTTCAAAAGCGCGCAGGGGGCTATCTGGGATCTTAACGTGATGTTCGACCACTGGAGCGACGAGGTTAACCTGAAGAAGGCCTACGTCGGCGTCACCAACGTGCTGGAATCCAACCCCAACGCCTATCTCTGGGCCGGCCGCGACTTCCACCAGCGTCCGCAACAGGGGATCAACGACTACTTCTGGATGAACCACGACGGCCAGGGCGCCGGGGTGAAGAACTTTGATATCGGCGGCGTACAGTTCGACGTGGCGGCGGTGTCGCAGGTGAAATCCTGTAGCCCCGAAGTGATGGCCGACGAGACCAACCCGTCGCGCATCACCTGTACCGGCAGCTCCGACACCGGCGACAACGGCCACTACGCGCTGACCACCAAAACCCACAACATCAAGGCCGGGCCGATCGACGTCGAGGTGTACGCCAACTACGGCTTTGACTCGAAGGCGGTGGACAGCGACGCGCGCCTCGAAGCCTGGCAGGGCGGCCTGGTGCTGAGCCACACCAACGACAGCGGGGTGAACAAGGTGATCCTGCGCTACTCCGACAACTCGGATAACAGCGTCTACAACAAAACCGACGACCTGACCACGGTCTACGCCAGCTTCGAGGGCAGCCATAAGTTCACTCAGCAGGCGCAGGTGGAATATCTGCTGGCCTTCCACGACTACGACAACGGCAGGGACAACACCGACAACCGCAAGAACTACGGCGCCATCGTGCGGCCGATGTATTTCTGGAACGACGTGCACTCCACCTGGCTGGAAGCGGGCTACCAGCGCGTGGACTACGACCAGGGCGGGAATAACCACGGCTGGAAGCTGACGCTGTCGCAGAACATCGCCATCGGCATGGGGCCGGAGTTCCGTCCGATGCTGCGCTTCTACGTGACCGGCGGCCAGGTGGACAATGAGCATACCGCGAAGGTGAACGGCACCCAGGACCAGCAGCTGGATTCGCTGAACGTCGGCGGGATGTTTGAGGCGTGGTTCTGATGCGATAGCGTTGCCGAAGGAGCGTTCCCGGCTGGCGCTACGCTTAGCCGGGCTAC
>NZ_JBKIUP010000052.1:0-1207 GCF_046602535.1 Klebsiella sp. 1SOBk10mer | reverse complement strand
TGTAAATAGACCCGTTTTAGTTCCATGCATTTTTTGAGATCCCGGCCAAATAATGGTGCTGTCGGTATTCCTCCGGTGTCATATTGTTCAGTGATTCATGAGGGCGTTCACAGTTATATTCTGACACCCATCTTTCCGTGATTTCCCGCACTTCATTCAGCGTTCTGAACAGATAAAAATCGAGTATTTCTGTACGGTATGTTCGGTTAAAGCGCTCAATAAAAGCGTTCTGTGTCGGCTTACCCGGCTGGATAAACTCCAGTTTTACTGCATGTTGCTCTGCCCATTCAGCCAGTGCAAGTGAGATAAATTCCGGACCATTATCCATGCGTAGCATGACAGGATAGCCGCGATTTGCCGCGATCCTGTCAAGCACACGGACCACGCGCAGAGCTGGCAGATTCAGATCGATTTCAATCGACAATGCTTCACGGTTAAAGTCATCAACGACATTGAACGTGCGAAAACGACGGCCACAGACCAGAGCATCATGCATAAAATCGACAGACCAGCTCTGGTTCAACGCTTCCGGTGTGATCAGTGGCGAGGGATTACGCACCGGCAACCGTTGTTTGCCTTTACGGCGAAAATTCAGCTTCAGCAGACAATAAATACGATGGATCCTTTTGTGATTCCACGGGTATCCCTGCCGCCGCAGAACCTGGAAAAGTTTTGGAAAACCGTACCGTGGGTATCGTTCTGCCACTGCCTGCAACGCGACAATAACGGGTTCATCACGCGTGGTATCCGGACGGTAATGGTAAACCGTTCTGCTCAGGTTCAGACTCCGGCAGGCCTGACGGATACTGAGTCCAAATGTCGTTATCAGATGAGTGACCAGCTCACGCTTAAAGGCTGGTTTTAAAGCTTTTTTTCGATAACATCTTTCAGCGCCCGGTTCTCAAGGCTCAGGTCGGCAAACATCTGTTTGAGACGCCGATTCTCGTCCTCAAGATCCTTGATCTTTTTAATATCAGAAGCCTCCATGCCGCCGTATCTGGCCTTCCAGTTGTAGTAGGTGGCTTCAGAGATACCGGCCTCCCGGCAGACATCTTTAACGGTTCGTCCGGCTTCAACCGATTTAATTACGGCAATGATCTGATGCTCAGTAAAACGGGCTTTACGCATAGCGATCTCCTTTGTTGGCAGAGCGATTATGCCGGAGGATCTCTAAATGTGAATGGCACGATTATGCGGGATACTTACA
>NZ_JBKIUP010000051.1:0-1279 GCF_046602535.1 Klebsiella sp. 1SOBk10mer | reverse complement strand
ACTGCTCTTTAACAATTTATCAGACAATCTGTGTGGGCACTCAAAGTGACATGGATTCTTAATGTCTTCGGACAATAAATGAATACCAAGTCTCAAGAGTGAACACGTAATTCATTACGAAGTTTAATTCTTTGAGCATCAAACTTAAATTGAAGAGTTTGATCATGGCTCAGATTGAACGCTGGCGGCAGGCCTAACACATGCAAGTCGAGCGGTAGCACAGAGAGCTTGCTCTCGGGTGACGAGCGGCGGACGGGTGAGTAATGTCTGGGAAACTGCCTGATGGAGGGGGATAACTACTGGAAACGGTAGCTAATACCGCATAACGTCGCAAGACCAAAGTGGGGGACCTTCGGGCCTCATGCCATCAGATGTGCCCAGATGGGATTAGCTAGTAGGTGGGGTAACGGCTCACCTAGGCGACGATCCCTAGCTGGTCTGAGAGGATGACCAGCCACACTGGAACTGAGACACGGTCCAGACTCCTACGGGAGGCAGCAGTGGGGAATATTGCACAATGGGCGCAAGCCTGATGCAGCCATGCCGCGTGTATGAAGAAGGCCTTCGGGTTGTAAAGTACTTTCAGCGGGGAGGAAGGCGATAAGGTTAATAACCTTGTCGATTGACGTTACCCGCAGAAGAAGCACCGGCTAACTCCGTGCCAGCAGCCGCGGTAATACGGAGGGTGCAAGCGTTAATCGGAATTACTGGGCGTAAAGCGCACGCAGGCGGTCTGTCAAGTCGGATGTGAAATCCCCGGGCTCAACCTGGGAACTGCATTCGAAACTGGCAGGCTAGAGTCTTGTAGAGGGGGGTAGAATTCCAGGTGTAGCGGTGAAATGCGTAGAGATCTGGAGGAATACCGGTGGCGAAGGCGGCCCCCTGGACAAAGACTGACGCTCAGGTGCGAAAGCGTGGGGAGCAAACAGGATTAGATACCCTGGTAGTCCACGCCGTAAACGATGTCGATTTGGAGGTTGTGCCCTTGAGGCGTGGCTTCCGGAGCTAACGCGTTAAATCGACCGCCTGGGGAGTACGGCCGCAAGGTTAAAACTCAAATGAATTGACGGGGGCCCGCACAAGCGGTGGAGCATGTGGTTTAATTCGATGCAACGCGAAGAACCTTACCTGGTCTTGACATCCACAGAACTTGCCAGAGATGGCTTGGTGCCTTCGGGAACTGTGAGACAGGTGCTGCATGGCTGTCGTCAGCTCGTGTTGTGAAATGTTGGGTTAAGTCCCGCAACGAGCGCAACCCTTATCCTTTGTTGCCAGCGGT
>NZ_JBKIUP010000050.1:0-1342 GCF_046602535.1 Klebsiella sp. 1SOBk10mer | reverse complement strand
ATAAATCAGATTTCGGGTAAGTCTCCCCCGTAGCGGGTTGTGTTTTCAGGCAATACGCACGCTTTCAGGCATACCTGCTTTCGTCATTTTGTTCAGCGCTCGTACCAGGGCTGACCTGCCCCCAGGATTAGATACAACCGTCAGTTAGTAAGGTCGGTTTGTTTACCTTCACATTTTCCATTTCGCCACCGTGCTGCAAACTCTGATGGCGTCTGATAATTCAGTGCTGAATGTGGACGACACTCGTTATAATCCTGCCGCCAGTCATTAATGATTTTCCTTGCGTGAACGATATCGCTGAACCAGTGCTCATTCAGGCATTCATCGCGAAATCGTCCGTTAAAGCTCTCAATAAATCCGTTCTGCGTTGGCTTGCCCGGCTGGATTAAGCGCAACTCAACACCATGCTCAAAGGCCCATTGATCCAGTGCACGGCAAGTGAACTCCGGCCCCTGGTCAGTTCTTATCGTCGCCGGATAGCCTCGAAACAGTGCAATGCTGTCCAGAATACGCGAGACCTGAACGCCTGAAATCCCAAAGGCAACAGTGACCGTCAGGCATTCCTTTGTGAAATCATCGACGCAGGTAAGACACTTGATCCTGCGACCGGTGGAAAGTGCGTCCATGACGAAATCCATCGACCAGGTCAGATTGGGCGCCGCCGGACGGAGCAGCGGCAGACGTTCTGTTGCCAGCCCTTTACGACGTCTTCTGCGTTTTACGCCCAGGCCACTGAGGTGATAAAGCCTGTACACGCGCTTATGATTAACATGAAGCCCTTCACGGCGCAGCAACTGCCAAATACGACGGTAGCCAAAACGCCTGCGCTCCAGTGCCAGCTCAGTGATGCGCCCTGATAAATGCGCATCAGCAGCCGGACGGTGAGCCTCATAGCGGCAGGTCGACAGGGATAAACCTGTAAGCCTGCAGGCACGACGTTGCGACAGACCGGTCGCATCACACATCAGCATCACGGCTTCCCGCTTCTGGTCTGTCGTCAGTACTTTCGCCCAAGAGCCACCTGAAGCGCCTCTTTATCCAGCATGGCTTCGGCAAGCAGCTTCTTGAGTCTGGCGTTCTCTTCCTCAAGCGACTTCAGGCGCTTAACTTCAGGCACCTCCATACCGCCATACTTCTTACGCCAGGTGTAAAACGTGGCATCGGAAATGGCATGCTTGCGGCAGAGTTCACGGGCGGGTACCCCAGCTTCGGCTTCGCGGAGAATACTGATGGGCTTTGTTAATGGAATGGTCGCCTCCCATCTCTTGTGCCACAGTGGGACGATAAATCGTCACTCATTGAACGGAGCGCTGCTATCATGAACGTTAAAACTATTGGAATC
>NZ_JBKIUP010000049.1:0-1391 GCF_046602535.1 Klebsiella sp. 1SOBk10mer | reverse complement strand
GGCTTTGTTAATGGAATGGTCGCCTCCCATCTCTTGTGCCACAGTGGGACGATAAATCGTCACTCATTGAACGGAGCGCTGCTATCATGAACGTTAAAACTATTGGAATCGATTTGGCAAAAAACGTTTTCCAGATCCATGGGGTTGACGAGCACGGAAAACGGTTGTTCAACAAACAACTCAGACGGGCACAAATGGCCTCCTTTTTTGCCAACATCCCACCCTGTTTGATCGGCATGGAGGCCTGTGCATCTGCTCATTTCTGGGCCAATAAACTGATATCGATGGGCCATAATGTCAAACTGATGGCCCCTCAGTTCGTCAAACCCTATGTTAAAACCAATAAGCATGATGCTGCAGACGCTGAAGCTATTTGTGAAGCCGTCACTCGACCTAACATGCGGTTCGTGCCGGTCAAAACCGCTGAGCAGCAAGCCGTATTGGCACTTCACCGGAGTCGTCAGAGCTTCATCAAACAGCGAACCGCACAAGCCAATCAAATCAGGGGGTTATTGGCCGAATTTGGCATTGTCGTCCCCCGAGGTATCCAGCAGCTACAGCGACGATTACCTGAGCTCGTGGAAGATGCGGATAACCCGTTACCCGTCCTGTTTCGTACACAGCTGAGTCTACTACAGCACCACATGGCGTACCTGTTCGATGTCATCGCTACACTCGACAAGCAGATTGAGCAGTGCTATCGGCAAAATGCTCTCTGCCAGCGTATCGGCAAGATCCCTGGTATTGGCCCTGTTACCGCCAGCGCGCTGATTGCGACCATTGGTAAAGCCAACAATTTCGAGAATGGCCGACAACTGGCTGCCTGGCTCGGATTGGTTCCACGTCAGCACTCCAGTGGGGGTAAACAAGTCCTGCTCGGGATAAGCAAGCGAGGTGATACCTATTTGAGGACCTTGCTTATCCATGGTGCCAGGGCGGTATTGCAGTCGGCCAAACATAAACAGGATGCCGTATCGAGCTGGGCTAACCAGCTAATGGCGCGCCGGAATAACAACATTGCCTCGGTAGCATTGGCTAACAAGAATGCGCGGACTGTGTGGGCGCTCCTGGCCAAAGAGCGGGAGTATTGTGCACCAATAATAAGCGCTTAAGTTGCTTAATCAGTAAGACAGAAACAACACCACCGATTGCCCAGGCAAGCATGAAGTGATGGCAAGACAGGTCAGACCGCGATGGGGAAAACCCGGTTTATTCAAGGCTCCTGAAAGAGCGCTTTGTTGATAGAGGCCTCCATCAGCGTATTCCATCAGGGACAGAGGTATTTTACATCACCTCGGCAAAGTCCGGATCTATGGCTGCAATCGATGACCAGTAAAGCCACCACAACATATTTAGCTTGGCAAACAGGAGGCGACCATCTATGAATAAAT
>NZ_JBKIUP010000048.1:0-1483 GCF_046602535.1 Klebsiella sp. 1SOBk10mer | reverse complement strand
TTTATTATGGTGATCCCCTGGGCGAAATGCGCCTGGTAAGCAGAGTTTTTGAAATGTAAGGCCTTTGAATAAGACAAAAGGCTGCCTCATCGCTAACTTTGCAACAGTGCCGGCTCGGGCAAGACCACGCTGCTGATACGACGGTTGAGTGAGGACAGGAGGACGCTGCTCCTGACCTTCACCGTGAATAATGAAGCGCATCTGCGGGCACAGATTATCAGACGTTTTGGCTTTATCCCGGAAGGGATCAGGGTGATGACCTGGTTTGAGTTTCTGCACGGTTTTTGCTTCCGGCCTTTCCTGCAGGAGCAGCTGGCATCGCGTGGCCTGAGCTTCGACCAGCCCCCACCCAGAATACCGCGCACGAATGCCCGGCATTATCAGGATCCCGCCGGACGGCTGTATCACCGGAGGCTCGCACATTTACTGACAGCCCGGGGGTTGCTGCCGGATATCCGTATCCGGCTTGCCCGTTACTATGATGAACTGCTTGTCGATGAAGTCCAGGACTTTGCCGGACATGACTTTAATTTTCTGCTGGAGCTCTGCCGCGCGGAAATCACTGTGCTCTGTTGCGGCGATTTTTATCAGCATACCTTTGATACAAGCCATGACGGCAACGTTAATTCAACGCTGCACGACGACATCACGCGATATGAGGCCCGCTTCGACGCAGCAGGTTTCGCGGTTGACCGGGACACGCTCAACCGGACATGGCGTTGCTCAGCTTCAGTGTGCGAGTTTATCACCGGGCAACTGAACATCCGTATCGCTGCCCATGGGATACATGCCTCCCTGATTGAAACGATCGCAGATACAGAGCGCTCAGCCACCCTGCACGCCGATAATACGGTGATTAAGCTCTTCTATCGTGAACATCACCGTTACGGCTGCTATTCCATGAACTGGGGCGCCAGTAAAGGGCTCGATCACTTTCAGGATGTCTGCATTGTGATGGGATCCTCCCACTGGAAGCTTCTGACCCGTCAGGAACTGGCAACCCTTCCACCGTCGTCCCGTAACAGGCTGTACGTGGCATGCTCACGGGCGCGCGGCAACATTTATTTTGTTCCCGAAACTCATCTGCGCCGATTCCGAAACTGAGTTACCGACTTCTCAGTCGGGCACAAATCAGTAAAAAGCGAGGGTCATCGACGGGAATACCGGCTGGACAGGTGCGGTTCCGGTTCTCGCTTTCCGGAACCTGGCTAACAATATGTAACATTATCATTAAATACAATTATGCCAGTTATTTTTATTCGCAAAATGCTAATAATGTGGCATACACGCCAGTATGAAAACATTGTTAACTTTTTAAGTTCTGAATGGTATGTCGCTTGTGCAGTTAAAAGTGCAGATCATTGAAAGTATTGGTGATGCTACCAACTTGCTGATTTAGTGTATAATGGTGTTTTTGAGGTGCTCCCGTGGCTTCAGTCTCCGTCTGCTGTCCCTCCTGTTCCGCTACTGAAGGCGTGATGCG
>NZ_JBKIUP010000047.1:0-1780 GCF_046602535.1 Klebsiella sp. 1SOBk10mer | reverse complement strand
CAAGCGTTACACTCAGCGCATTGAGCGACATAACCTGAATCTGAGACAACATCTGGCAAGGCTGGGACGGAAGTCACTGTCGTTCTCAAAATCGGTGGAGCTGCATGACAAAGTCATCGGGCAGTATCTGAACATAAAACACTATCAGTAAGTTGGAGTCATTACCAACGTTGCGCTGACGATAAATACTGAAGCCCCGATACTATCGGGGCTGAACGTTCAGTCGGTGAGAATTTCTTCATCCGTATCTATTGTGGATGGTGATGAATCTATTTTTGTTGTAAGAAATACCCGATTCAGTAGTCTTTGCTTTAGGGCGTTTCTTCGCTCATTGTAGAATTCCTGGAAGCGACTGAACTCAATATTTTCATCTGAAACTAACAGCATTGATGGAGTATAGTTGTTAGATGAGTGAGATAGCCATTGTTTCAGGGATGTATCCTGTTTACTTATATTCTGAGAGTGATTCAGTAAATGAAGATTAGGTATGGTGTCCCAGTGTTCCGGATTTTCGTAAAAGCTGAGTTTCTCCGGTGAATTCGCAATATAATCTAATTTCTCAAGATATTTATTTGAAAAATGATTTCTTGGATGAAGGTGATCAATATGAAACACCTCAGTCGGATTCATTTCAGGGAACAGAAGATGCAATAGTGCGCGGCAGCGACCTTCGCCATATCTGATATTGAGAAGGCTTTCGATGTATTCGTCGTCAAATCTGAGGTCCTTATTCGAGCCTTTGTACCTGTCAATAATCTTCTCAAGAGGAAAATGAACATCTGAAAGACTATTCTTCATTACGTCTCTGATGCTCGTGAGTAGCGCATCTGCCTGGCTTCCAAAGATCCCTTTCAGAAGTACCATGTAAAACCACTGACTAATTACTGAGCGTTCATTGTGGTTTTTATTCAGGAGATTAATCGTTGTATATAATGGGTGTCCACTGGTTTGCTTTTTGTAAAGCCAGTAGACCACAGGAATGACTGCATTTTTAGATATCAGTGACTGTGGATTGATGCCGAATCGCCTGATAAGAACAAAAGTCTCCTTGATACAGGATTTTATTTCAGACCATTGTTGTTGTATCTTACCGACCTCTTCTGAGGTGAAATTTTTTACTTTGAACCGGACGTCAGAGTCAATAAGCATCAGGCTGGTTTTTAAGAACCAGTCTCTTTCAATATAAAACCCCATTTCATTATTCTGATAAATGTTTTTTGTTAGTTCATCCAGTTCTCTTCTGAAATCACCCTGCCAGTGTGCTACAGCTATTGACATCAGTAAGTCGGAGAACTCAAGTTTTGTCCCCCCGCTATTCGTGCGGATGAAAACATCCAACACATGATCAATGTCCTGGCTGCTCTCATTGAAGTAGTGGATAAGATTCTCAGTTCTTATCTTGGTATAAAGTTTAAGCAGGGTTTTTCTGGAGAATTCACTGGAAATGAGTCCTTTTTTTTCGAGTTCTGGCACGACAACTTTAAATAAGATATCATCCGGAGAATCAATTTGCTCGTATTTGAATATTTCGTGCAGGCAGAACCAATGATGTTTATTATCGGTAAGTGAATCAGTGTATTGCTTGTCGGTGAGGAACCTGAAGTTGTACCTCATCATGGGCTCATCGTCTGAGTCAAGTGGCGATGTTAAATCGACGTAAAGCTTTCTGGGGGCTTTGTTGAATAAATCGAACTTTTGCTGAGTTGAAGGATCAGATCACGCATCTTCCCGACAGCGCAGACCGTTCCGTGGCAAAGCAAAAGTTCAAAATCACCAACTG
>NZ_JBKIUP010000046.1:0-1797 GCF_046602535.1 Klebsiella sp. 1SOBk10mer | reverse complement strand
GCGCTGAACAAAATGACGAAAGCAGGTATGCCTGAAAGCGTGCGTATTGCCTGAAAACACAACCCGCTACGGGGGAGACTTACCCGAAATCTGATTTATTCAACAAAGCCGTAAACGGGATGTCACTTCATGCATGTCAGGATATTTTTCTTTCTGATACTTAATCGCAAGGTCGGCCCAGTTATTATGCAGTGGTACAGTCAGTGAACCAACGTAAATCACATATCCACCTTTTCCACCCATATCTTTTGCAAGTTCATCTATATTGGCCTGAGCATATTTTTCGCTATCAATAGTTTCCACATCCCATTGAGCTATCTGCTTATCAGGGGACTCATGAGACAACACAACAATACCTTTATCCCGGGCTTTTTTTAATACAGGCTCCAGAACCGTTGCATCATTTGGTACAACGATAATTGCATTAACATTTTTAGCAATAAGGTCCTCAATGACTTTAACTTGTTGAGCCGGATCCGGGGTTGCTGGCCCTGTCTGATAGGCATTAACATTGAGTTTATCGGCAGCTTCCTTTACGCCAACCCCCATCCGGTTAAACCATGGGATACCATTGACTTTTGCAACCAAGGCAATTTCATATTTCTCTGCTGCGAATACTGAACCGGAAAAAATATATGCTGAAGACATAGCTACGCTAAGCAATGCAATTTTAAGTTTCATATTTTTGCCTTTCTGAACTGTAGGGGGTGGATGTCATGGAAAGATTACCGGTAAAGGGAATAGCTCAGGAAGTCAGGATTACGTAATTGTGAGTTATGCACATTAATGTTAAAATTCATGATTTTTTATGTTGATTTTGTGTTAAATCATGAGGGATTGATGGGGGAAGACAAAATAAAATGTTAATTAATGGTGGTTTTAAATCATATTATTTAACCATTTGATAACATTTCAGGGGTTTTAGGTGATGCCCGAATACAGCGAATTTAAGTCATAAAATTAATTTTTTATTTCGCATGTCTCATTAGTAATTTTTATCACCATAGATAAGTCTGCTGACCGGGGAACCAGCATGCGGAAAAAAGATATGTGATTTGCAGGGGTATACACCGATACGTGCATCAGCGACTGACAACGTCTCTTACTGGTAATGAGGAGCAGGGTGGAAAAATACTTTTTCTGCAAAGTCGTGAACCCCATCTGGGGGTGTTATCTGCCTTCACAGAGATGTTGCCGGAACACAATAATGAACAGGCCGGATTATGCTATCCGGCCTGTTGTGTCAACTTGGTGATTTTTCGACAAATAGATTGAGATGGTAGCGGTAGCTGTCGAGGAACCGGGATTTACATGCATCATTCATACTGCCGGTGACCTGTTCAACGTCCACTTTCCGCCCTTGTGAGTTCATCTGGGCCAGACTTAATGCAATAAAATCAAAATCTTTTGGATGAAACTTTTCTACGTGGTGTATTGCCTGCATATTCCTCCCTTTTAATCGCCATGAAGAGTAAGGTTTATGCTCTGCTATTTTCAGTATGGCCCAGCCTCTCGATATTCTCCTGCAGAGTCGCGAAAACTGTGAGGCCAGCCGCAGATTTTGTACTTTAGGGCGTTTCCTGCCGCCGCAATCCGCCTGTCAGGCCGTCTGGTGGAGGTAAATGCTGCCATGAAGTTGCAACCCAGAATGATTGAGCTGTCATCAGGCGTATGTTTTATTTTTTTATGGCTTTGTTGAATAAATCAGATTTCGGGTAAGTCTCCCCCGTAGCGGGTTGTGTTTTCAGGCAATACGCACGCTTTCAGGCATACCTGCTTTCGTCATTTTGTTCAGCG
>NZ_JBKIUP010000045.1:0-1956 GCF_046602535.1 Klebsiella sp. 1SOBk10mer | reverse complement strand
TGCACGTTATCAGCAAGCGTTACACTCAGCGCATTGAGCGACATAACCTGAATCTGAGACAACATCTGGCAAGGCTGGGACGGAAGTCACTGTCGTTCTCAAAATCGGTGGCGCTGCATGACAAAGTCATCGGGCATTATCTGAACATAAAACACTATCAGTAAGTTGGAGTCATTACCCGCTGGCAGGCTTATTATAAAGCTATAGCCCGATAGGTTATTTTCTTGTTGAGTTCAGTCCCTGTCTTTCTTATATCCTACCCAAAAATGAGTAGGTAGGTTGTGATTAGAAAATGTTATGCAAGAATGTCTTATCCAGCTTCAGGTGACAAACTGTCATTGGAAGTACTTGTATCAGATGGTGGACTTAAGATTTTTATCTATTATTTTAATAAAGGAGTGGAACTCTCTCTCATGGTATAAAAGATAAGCAGGGTAAGTATATTTTACGAGGTGAACAGAATGCTGGGAATATCAATCTTGTCAGAGATGACACGATTGATTACACTCTTTGGGTGGTTAATAATTACACCGGTGGAAATGGTGATTCCGATAAATCCTCCCCTATGCTTTGCGCATTGTGCGAGGGACAGATACTCATTATCGAATGCAAAAATACTTTTATAAGAAAACCATTAAGGCTTGATGAGCTCAGGTTTGAATATAACTAATCATCATACGCGCCTTATATGTTCGAAGGACATAACAACTCTTAGGTATCCTGTTTCTGGATATCCTGGAAATGTGCTGCTGGTGGGCTTAGTTCTTGGAGCCTTTTGTCCAGCAGTTTCAGGTTATAAAAAACCCCGTAGAGTAAATCCGACAAATTGACGGAGTGCTGCAGGGGCAGCCAATGTAGGAGTATAGTCAGATTGCGGGATGTTTTTCTACTGGTTTTGAGAAAAAATGGAAGGCCAGATACTACAGGAAGTGGCTCATCCCTGAGCTCACAGGTAGAACGACGGACTTTGTCGTGGCAGAGCAAAGTCATTAGATAGTTTAGACAACACTCCGGATATAACAAGCGTAGCGGGTGTAAATCAGTTAACGGAGCTCAGCGGCTAAGGCATCAAGCATTCACTAAGTGGCTTTGATAATGCTATAGTTCGCCAGAAAGAACAGATTGCATGGTGTCATGCGATACAGCTCATATTTAGAACGTCAGGGTTAAGTTAGCGGTGAATATAACTATTAATAGTGGGTTTTTTGGTTATTTGCTTTTTTTATTGACTATGTGGCCAGTTTTTATAACGATGTGTCTAGCAATGTCTATAGCATTTTACGGAGTGCTAATGAAGAAGACTGCACTTGCCTGGCTGCTTTCTGCTTTATTTTTTGGCGTATTTGGGGGGCTGTATGGGTATTAACTTACTGATATTGAGGTTTTTTTGAAATCTGCAAGAATTCATTGCTGTCGTCATCCATCGAATTCATGTATGCTGATAAGGATTTTTAAAGGAAAAGGAATGGATGATGAATACCCAGAAGCTTCTGGATACATACATGTTAGTTGGTGCCGGTCTTTCTCGCGTCAAATATGAGATTTTCACGGGAGATGAAGGGTCATATGCATTTATTACGATTTATGCATATGAGCCTCATTTCCATATTAAGGGCTATGATTCCTTAAAGTTAGACGAAACTGTTGATGTCAGATCTCAGATCGAAGGGCATTTCGCAGATACCTACCAGTAGCCAAAACCATATTTCTGAATCTACAGCCCCGCTTATGCGGGGCTTTTTATTGGGGTGAATATGGCATCAAGTTCACCCAAGTTCACCCTGGCATCATCCCTATAACACAAAACGGTGGGCTTTGTTGAATAAATCAGATTTCGGGTAAGTTTCCCCCGTAGCGGGTTGTGTTTTCAGGCAATACGCACGCTTTCAGGCATACCTGCTTTCGTCATTTTGTTCAGCGCTCGTACCAGGGCCATAGCCTCCGCAACCTGACCAT
>NZ_JBKIUP010000044.1:0-2283 GCF_046602535.1 Klebsiella sp. 1SOBk10mer | reverse complement strand
CCTGAACAGAGGTGATATGCTCACCTCAGAACAACACAGGTGTCATAATGAAAAAAAGAAATTTCAGCGCAGAGTTTAAACGCGAATCCGCTCAACTGGTCGTTGACCAGAACTACACCGTGGCAGATGCAGCCAGCGCTATGGATGTCGGCCTTTCCACAATGACGCGATGGGTGAAACAATTACGTGATGAACGGCAGGGCAAAACACCAAAAGCCTCCCCCATTACCCCGGAACAAATTGAAATCCGTGAGCTCAGGAAAAAGCTACAACGTATTGAAATGGAAAATGAAATATTAAAAAAGGCTACCGCGCTCTTGATGTCAGACTCCCTGAACAGTTCTCGATAATCGGGAAACTCAGGGCGCGTTATCCTGTGGCCACTCTCTGCCATGTGTTCGGGGTTCATCGCAGCAGCTACAAATACTGGAAAAACCGTCCTGAAAAGCCAGACGGCAGACGGGCTGTATTACGCAGTCAGGTACTTGAACTGCATGGCATCAGCCACGGCTCTGCCGGAGCAAGAAGCATCGCCACAATGGCAACCCAGAGAGGTTACCAGATGGGGCGCTGGCTTGCTGGCAGACTCATGAAAGAGCTGGGGCTGGTCAGTTGCCAGCAGCCGACTCACCGGTATAAGCGTGGCGGTCATGAGCACGTTGCTATCCCGAATCATCTTGAGCGACAGTTCGCCGTAACGGAACCAAATCAGGTGTGGTGCGGTGATGTGACCTATATCTGGACGGGTAAGCGCTGGGCGTACCTCGCCGTTGTTCTCGACCTGTTCGCAAGAAAACCAGTGGGCTGGGCCATGTCGTTCTCGCCGGACAGCAGGCTCACCATGAAAGCACTGGAAATGGCATGGGAAACCCGTGGTAAGCCCGTCGGGGTGATGTTCCACAGCGATAGTAATAATGCCGATGTCAGTCTTTACCACCACTTAGTTTGCCGTTTAACCAGATTGGTGTGATTACTGATGCAGTGAAGACCTTCCCGCATCCTGACTCACACAGCGATCGACCTTTTGTGTCCTGCCCTGGACCCGTCGGTTGCCGGAAGCGCCTTCATGCGAGGCATCTCTTCACCGATGCGCGTGACTCAAGAAGGGCCTGACGGCTTGTCTCGTTACTGTCCTGTCCGGGTTATCTGTCTGGAGATTCAACTCTGTTTCCTCACAGGAGCTCTGTCATGGTTGATAAAGTTACCGAAGCTGCCGTTGTGGGTGGCGTGGATACACATAAAGATTTGCACGTTGCCGCTGTCGTAGATCAGAACAATAAAGTCCTTGGGACTCAGTATTTCTCCACAACACGACAAGGTTACCGGCAGATGCTGGCATGGATGACCTCGTTTGGGACATTAAAGCGAATTGGTGTTGAGTGCACAGGTACCTATGGTTCCGGTTTGCTTCGTTATTTTCAGAACGCCGGGTTAGAAGTTCTTGAGGTGACTGCTCCAGACCGGATGGAGCGACGCAAACGGGGTAAGAGTGACACAATTGATGCTGAATGTGCCGCTCATGCAGCATTCTCAGGCATCAGGACAGTTACTCCCAAAACGCGTGATGGCATGATTGAGTCCCTGCGGGTATTAAAAACTTGCCGAAAAACAGCAATATCAGCCCGCAGAGTCGCTCTCCAGATTATCCATTCAAATATTATCTCTGCCCCGGATGAATTACGTGAACAGCTCAGAAATATGACGCGCATGCAGCTCATCAGGCCCCTGGGTTCCTGGAGACCTGATGCCAGTGAATACCGCAATGTAACCAACGTTTATCGCATTTCATTAAAGTCCCTTGCCCGACGCTATCTCGAGTTACATGACGAAATCGCTGATCTGGATGTCATGATTGCGGCAATTGTCGACGAGTTGGCACCTGAACTGATTAAACGTAATGCTATCGGATACGAAAGCGCTTCACAGTTGCTGATCACTGCCGGAGACAATCCTCAACGGTTAAGATCAGAATCAGGATTTGCGGCACTGTGTGGTGTCAGCCCGGTCCCCGTTTCTTCTGGAAAAACGAACCGTTACCGACTTAATCGTGGTGGAGATCGTGCTGCAAATAGTGCACTTCACATCATCGCCATCGGACGCTTACGAACTGACGCAAAAACAAAGGAATATGTCGCCAGGCGTGTAGCCGAAGGACATACAAAAATGGAAGCGATACGCTGTCTAAAGCGATATATCTCCCGCGAAGTTTACACGTTACTGCGCAATCAAAACAGGCGGATCAACAGTATCCCGATAACAGCTTGACTCTTAGAAGGGCGTCCA
>NZ_JBKIUP010000043.1:0-2850 GCF_046602535.1 Klebsiella sp. 1SOBk10mer | reverse complement strand
AACGTTCCTTCAGGAGACTTAAAGTCTCAGGGAGAACTCATCTCGGGGCAAGTTTCGTGCTTAGATGCTTTCAGCACTTATCTCTTCCGCATTTAGCTACCGGGCAGTGCCATTGGCATGACAACCCGAACACCAGTGATGCGTCCACTCCGGTCCTCTCGTACTAGGAGCAGCCCCCCTCAATTCTCCAGCGCCCACGGCAGATAGGGACCGAACTGTCTCACGACGTTCTAAACCCAGCTCGCGTACCACTTTAAATGGCGAACAGCCATACCCTTGGGACCTACTTCAGCCCCAGGATGTGATGAGCCGACATCGAGGTGCCAAACACCGCCGTCGATATGAACTCTTGGGCGGTATCAGCCTGTTATCCCCGGAGTACCTTTTATCCGTTGAGCGATGGCCCTTCCATTCAGAACCACCGGATCACTATGACCTGCTTTCGCACCTGCTCGCGCCGTCACGCTCGCAGTCAAGCTAGCTTATGCCATTGCACTAACCTCCTGATGTCCGACCAGGATTAGCTAACCTTCGTGCTCCTCCGTTACGCTTTGGGAGGAGACCGCCCCAGTCAAACTACCCACCAGACACTGTCCGCAACCCCGATAAGGGGCCAACGTTAGAACATCAAACATTAAAGGGTGGTATTTCAAGGTTGGCTCCACGCAGACTGGCGTCCACGCTTCAAAGCCTCCCACCTATCCTACACATCAAGGCTCAATGTTCAGTGTCAAGCTATAGTAAAGGTTCACGGGGTCTTTCCGTCTTGCCGCGGGTACACTGCATCTTCACAGCGAGTTCAATTTCACTGAGTCTCGGGTGGAGACAGCCTGGCCATCATTACGCCATTCGTGCAGGTCGGAACTTACCCGACAAGGAATTTCGCTACCTTAGGACCGTTATAGTTACGGCCGCCGTTTACCGGGGCTTCGATCAAGAGCTTCTCCTTACGGATAACCCCATCAATTAACCTTCCGGCACCGGGCAGGCGTCACACCGTATACGTCCACTTTCGTGTTTGCACAGTGCTGTGTTTTTAATAAACAGTTGCAGCCAGCTGGTATCTTCGACTGGTCTCAGCTCCACCCGCAGGGGCTTCACCTACACACCAGCGTGCCTTCTCCCGAAGTTACGGCACCATTTTGCCTAGTTCCTTCACCCGAGTTCTCTCAAGCGCCTTGGTATTCTCTACCTGACCACCTGTGTCGGTTTGGGGTACGATTTGATGTTACCTGATGCTTAGAGGCTTTTCCTGGAAGCAGGGCATTTGTTACTTCAGCACCGTAGTGCCTCGTCATCACACCTCAGCCTTGATTATCCGGATTTGCCTGGATAATCAGCCTACATGCTTAAACCGGGACAACCGTCGCCCGGCTAACATAGCCTTCTCCGTCCCCCCTTCGCAGTAACACCAAGTACAGGAATATTAACCTGTTTCCCATCGACTACGCCTTTCGGCCTCGCCTTAGGGGTCGACTCACCCTGCCCCGATTAACGTTGGACAGGAACCCTTGGTCTTCCGGCGAGCGGGCTTTTCACCCGCTTTATCGTTACTTATGTCAGCATTCGCACTTCTGATACCTCCAGCAACCCTCACAGGTCACCTTCGCAGGCTTACAGAACGCTCCCCTACCCAACAACACATCGTGTCGCTGCCGCAGCTTCGGTGCATGGTTTAGCCCCGTTACATCTTCCGCGCAGGCCGACTCGACCAGTGAGCTATTACGCTTTCTTTAAATGATGGCTGCTTCTAAGCCAACATCCTGGCTGTCTGTGCCTTCCCACATCGTTTCCCACTTAACCATGACTTTGGGACCTTAGCTGGCGGTCTGGGTTGTTTCCCTCTTCACGACGGACGTTAGCACCCGCCGTGTGTCTCCCGTGATAACATTCTTCGGTATTCGTAGTTTGCATCGGGTTGGTAAGTCGGGATGACCCCCTAGCCGAAACAGTGCTCTACCCCCGAAGATGAGTTCACGAGGCGCTACCTAAATAGCTTTCGGGGAGAACCAGCTATCTCCCGGTTTGATTGGCCTTTCACCCCCAGCCACAAGTCATCCGCTAATTTTTCAACATTAGTCGGTTCGGTCCTCCAGTTAGTGTTACCCAACCTTCAACCTGCCCATGGCTAGATCACCGGGTTTCGGGTCTATACCCTGCAACTTAACGCCCAGTTAAGACTCGGTTTCCCTGCGGCTCCCCTATACGGTTAACCTTGCTACAGAATATAAGTCGCTGACCCATTATACAAAAGGTACGCAGTCACACCCGAAGGTGCTCCCACTGCTTGTACGTACACGGTTTCAGGTTCTTTTTCACTCCCCTCGCCGGGGTTCTTTTCGCCTTTCCCTCACGGTACTGGTTCACTATCGGTCAGTCAGGAGTATTTAGCCTTGGAGGATGGTCCCCCCATATTCAGACAGGATACCACGTGTCCCGCCCTACTCTTCGAGTTCACAACCTGTGCATTTTGGTGTACGGGACTATCACCCTGTACCGTCGGACTTTCCAGACCGTTCCACTAACACACAAGCTGATTCAGACTCTGGGCTGCTCCCCGTTCGCTCGCCGCTACTGGGGGAATCTCGGTTGATTTCTTTTCCTCGGGGTACTTAGATGTTTCAGTTCCCCCGGTTCGCCTCGTTAACCTATGTATTCAGTTAACGATAGTGCAACGAATTGCACTGGGTTTCCCCATTCGGACATCGCCGGCTGTAACGGTTCATATCACCTTACCGACGCTTTTCGCAGATTAGCACGTCCTTCATCGCCTCTGACTGCCAGGGCATCCACCGTGTACGCTTAGTCGCTTAACCTCACAACCCGAAGATGTTTCGTAAAACATCATCG
>NZ_JBKIUP010000042.1:0-3369 GCF_046602535.1 Klebsiella sp. 1SOBk10mer | reverse complement strand
CCCCCTGACAAGCATCACGAAATCTGACGCTCAAATCAGTGGTGGCGAAACCCGACAGGACTTAAAGATACCGGGCGTTTCCCCCCGGTGGCTCCCTCTTGCGCTTTCCTGTTCCCGCCCTGCGGTTTACGTGTTGTGGTGGAAGCCTTACCTAAATCACCACGTCCCGCTCCGTTTAGACAGTTCGCTCCAAGCTGGGCTGTATGCAAGAACCCCCCGTTCAGCCCGACTACCACGCCCTTTCCGGTAACTATCACTTGAGTCCAACCCGGAGCAGACACGACAAATCGCCATTGGCGGTAGCCACTGGTAACGGGGTAACAAGATGCCTATAGATTCTTTAGTCTTGATGTTTGAGCCTAACAACGGCTAAACTTAAAGAGAAATTTGGCGGCAGCGGTCTTGTTCACCCTGTTACCACGGTTAAGCAGTTCCCCAACTGACTTAACCTTCGAAAAACCGCCTTGCAGGGCGGTTTTTTCGTTAATGCGTAACGATACTCTTAGCCAAAGAGTAACGTCAAGAATGCATTCCTAGCTTAGCGTTAAACCCATCCCTGCCTATGCACACCTCGTATTCACCAGTCCGATCTTTTAACAAAGCTTTTATATCCAGCAAGATAGTAGCGATTAGGCTGATTCTTTTTAGTGTCATCAGCTTTTTCACTAGAAATCCTAGTGATCAGACCTACCAATGAGAGGAGTGCTAATGCTCTCTGGATATCTTTTTCTGTAATGCCAACAGCACTACTTATAGTCTGGTAAGAAGCTAACGAATACTCTGTGTAGTTATCACGAACAGAAGCAAGATAAATGAATATTTTTAGCGCATGCAGCTCTACTTTTCGCCTTAGCTTTAAATCTTCAAATGGTGTAATAGCATGGCCACCTTCACTAGTTATTGCTCTTACAGGTATCTTGCACCATCCACTACGCTCTTTATTGCTTATCAGTTTATAGGTGTTGTTTCGACCAATCCGCGTAACATCAATCATATCCAGCTTAACTAAAATAGCTGTACCTTCTCTTATCAGCTGCCGACTAATCCCTGTCATTTCTGATAGCCGGGTATAGGTTATTTTCACTTCCTGAATGCCAACTTCTTCAGCGCATTTCATGGTAATTGCTATGTAAATCATAAGAGCGGCAACCTTTGCTGATGGTTTGCCGATCTCATCGTTACGCCAATTAAATTTCCGAATAAGTCCGTTATGAACCCACCAAGAGAACATCGGAGCCCAATTAGGGATCATCTCACTTCCTCCAGCCAATAATGCAAATAGCAACGAAGCCTGCCAAAACAGCTAATGACAACAGGAACGGAACGAACCCACTGATGACAGGGGCTATTGAGGTAATAAATGAACTGATAACGGTTAAATTTTCCATAAAAGGTCCTTCTACGAGGAGTTATTTTCAAATTTTATCTCGCCAAAGGATTTACATCTAGAGACAATGGTTTTAATTTTTTTTGAAAATAAAAAATAAAACCAATTTAATCAATCACTTACTTTTAGAATCATTAGTTTTTAGCATCTAAAAATTAGTTCATAAGATGAAATTTAGCGCGATAAAAGACCATTTATCAGTCAAAAAACGCCCAAATTGATAAACTATTAGTTCACAAAAAACAAACATAAACCATTGATAAATATATGTTTTTTGTAAGGTGTTGTTTTATAATACTATTTTTTTATCGTCGAGTAAGAGCCACAGAGTCGAGCTATTTACCATAACATCCGTTGCCCGCACCGCCTCAGAGGCCCTCAGGGCGTTTCTGAGGCCTCCGGCCTGAAACACACACCTTTCTGTGCCCATATCGAGAAAAAACGCCCCTGATGATTCTGGCGCGACTGCATGGCTATGCACGGACATACCTGGCCGGGATTTTAGCGGCTAAAATCCGATGAACGCCCTGAAAGCCACCACGAACCACCCCGATAACGGTGAACGGATGCGCAATTTATTGCGTGGCCGTGAGGCGTTGCCGGCACAGCCGGAAAACCGGTTTTCAGCACGTTCAGGAATCGGGTTCGTCGACGGCCGGCAATCACGTTATGGCAAGTCGCCGGACGACTCACCACACGATTCACCGGCGATTCGAATCGTGAATTGAATCAAGAGTCACCATGAACAAAAAACGCCCAAATTGATGAATTGAATCAAGAGTCGATTCATCATAACAACATGATAATAAAGCGTGATTCACATATGAATCGTGGGCAATTCGTAAACGATTCGCCATAGAGTCGTCCACGACTTGGATCTGCACTTTGTAACACATCACTGCACATTAATTTTTCATTAACCAATTGTTTTAAATAAGGAATCTGCAAAATTTTAATTTTGCGTAGTGTGTGGGTATTTTTAGTCGTGAGGAGCGTTCAGAGATCTGGCGATTTTTGGGAAGGTTCAGGAACTCCCTGGGATGGCCGGAGAGGAAAACTCAAGCATGGCAGGATCAGGATTTTTTCCAGAATTTCCACCACGGGGAATGGGGTGGTGAAGAAGGCTCGCGCTTGTGCTCCAGAAGCTGCATAGCCTGACGAAGGGAATCAATATGCTCATCTCGAGCCTTAACAGCCCCTTTAAGACCATCGTTTTCAGCTTCAAGTAGAGCGATTCTATGTTGTAAATCATGTAAACCAACGCTGTTAATACTTGTAGATTCTGCGTCACTTTTTACATCATATTTTACAGTATCGATGACACCATCAAGAGAACCAAACACTCTAATAAGCTCTGAAGTATCAATAACTTTAATAGCCTTCCCGTGCTTTACAACAGAGGTGTAACTTAACTTCCCACTGTTAATCATCTTGTAAATTGTGGGACGGCTAACCTTAACAAGCCGTGCCGCTTCACTAATAGACACTCTGGCCATCAATTACCATCCTGTAATTCATCCAGTCTCGAGGACAGTGTACGGAAAAGATGCTCCGCATCATCGTGGAGTTTCTCACAAAGGTCGGCCTCAACATCGAGATCAAGCTCGTTAAGCTTCTCCAGCAGGAGCAGAGACTGATTCTGGATGAATTTAGCCATGTTCAGCGCTGTTTTCTGTTGTTTCGTCATAAAGGGCCTCAGAGCGTCAGTGCTCAATGTCAGACAGATCTCTTTTCCGCTTCCTCGCTCACTCAGTCGCTACGCTCCTGCCGTTCGGCTGCGGCGAGCGGTCGCAACGCGCACATAACGACATAGAGCAGACAGCTCGGAGAGGGAGAAGGCAGCACAGCGGCCGTTTTTCCATAGGCTCCGCCCCCCTGACAAGCATCACGAAATCTGACGCTCAAATCAGTGGTGGCGAAACCCGACAGGACTTAAAGATACCGGGCGTTTCCCCCCGGTGGCTCCCTCTTGCGCTTTCCTG
>NZ_JBKIUP010000041.1:0-3598 GCF_046602535.1 Klebsiella sp. 1SOBk10mer | reverse complement strand
CGATTCCAATAGTTTTAACGTTCATGATAGCAGCGCTCCGTTCAATGAGTGACGATTTATCGTCCCACTGTGGCACAAGAGATGGGAGGCGACCATTCCATTAACAAAGCCACTAAGAGCCTCTTCATTCCCTGGCTTTACTACTTCGTCTGACATGGAAGCTTCCTTACAAATGAAATTAATCATAACTAAATCACCATCAGGTGATTTAGTTATATCTTTCGGTTATAGGAACCACTCAGGTTTTACACCGAAGCGCGCGGAAAGAGCTTTTATGTGAGTGATGGTCAAAGAGCGCTGCCCTGACAGGATTTGGCTGACCAATGATTTAGATCCGATCTCATCCTTAAGGTCTGAATAAGACAGCTTGTGCTGGTCAATCAGGGTTCGCAGAAGTGCAACGCCGACTGGTATTTCAGCAATAGCTTTGTTGAACTCAGCGAAACGAGGGCTGTTATCTTCATAGTCGGCAATCTTACTCGCCAGGAAGTCAATAAGTGGGTTCTCGTCGTCGTTCTCGATCAGATAATCCACCAGCTCCATCGCTTCGCGGTAATCGCTCTCGGAAGAACTGCCCCCTAGGAAGGGGACGGCAGCTACGAGTTGTTTGGTTGCTTCAATGGCTTTTGCAGTGTCGGTAATCATTCTTTGTTCTCCCTGTAATAGCGGGTCAACTTGTCGTAATCAGCGTGGGTTGCGATGTGCTTCACGTAGAAGCGCTTATTTACGAAATTGATATAGGCGATAACCCTCAAGTTGTTGCCCCCTACATCCAAAACCCACCACTTATTCCTGTACTTAAAATTATCCGGGCTCGGTATCAGAGTTAGCATCTCAGCTGGAGAAGAGAAGTCCGTCTCGCGCACTAAGCGGTACAACGCCCGAATGGCTAACGAATCGTTGGGATATCGCTTTGCCGCTTCCTCAAAAGGCTCTTTTGAAATTACGTGCATCTTGCGGTCGTTCCATCCGTTTACATTATGTGAACATTATAGCATCGCTCTTTGCCGTTTACAATATGTGAACGTTACCTTTGCATTTCACAACCTCGCCAAAATCCCCACTTAACCTGAATAGAGTGGACCTTAAGGGCATATGGGCCGTTTTGATGCGTGGCTAACCGACGAGTTAAGCCAAAAGCAGGAGGTGACCTGCTCCCCGTTGCTTTCCGGGCTACGTACCGCCGTATGTTTAGGCTCCAGTCCTACCATTCTGGCGAACTGACGCGTCTGATAAGAACGGTAGGCTGAACCGTTGTCTGTCAGCCACTCAACGGGGGATGTCGGCAGCCTGTTACCGAAGCGACGCTCCACGGCACCCAGCATGACGTCCTGCACGGTTTCACTGTCATATCCACCGTTACTGGCCGCCCAGTAAAATGCCTCGCGATCGCAACAGTCCAGAGCGAACGTGACCCGCAGTTTTTCACCGTTATCACAGCTGAACTCGAAGCCGTCAGAGCACCACCGCTGGTTACTTTCTCCAACGGCCACTTTCCCTGTATGCGCCCGCTTCGATGGCGGTATTTCCGGTTTACGCTCAAGCAGCAGCGCATTCTGACGCATGATGCGGTATACGCGTTTGGCATTGATCACCGCCATGTCGTCAGTTTCTGAGTAAGCGTACAGCGTGAACCGTCTGGTCATAATCTGAAGCATCCGACAAAGTGGTGTCCACCAAATAAGTAGTGGGAACCAAAGTGTCAGATATGCAGAAAAATATGACTCCCGGCAGGCGTAAAGGCTGCCCTAATTATTCTCCTGAGTTTAACATCTCAAAACTGGCGCTTGAAAATGGCATTAATGCCAATCTGCTCTTTAAATGGCGCCAGCAGTGGCGCGAGGGAAAGCTGCTATTACCTTCCTCTGAGAGTCCTCAGTTACTTCCTGTGACTCTCGATGCCACCGCCGTACAACCAGAACCGCCCGCTGAGGACTCAGAGCTCAGCATCAGCTGTGAGGTAACGTTCCGGCACGGGACACTCCGCCTCAACGGCACTGTCAGCGAAAAGCTTCTGACTCTGCTGATACAGGAACTGAAGCGATGATCCCGCTACCAACAGGCACCAAAATCTGGCTGGTTGCCGGTATTACCGATATGAGAAACGGCTTCAACGGGCTGGCTGCAAAAGTGCAGACGGCGCTGAAAGACGAACCGATGTCCGGCCATGTCTTCATCTTCCGGGGCCGCAGCGGCAGTCAGGTTAAACTTCTGTGGTCCACCGGCGACGGGCTGTGCCTGCTGACCAAACGGCTGGAGCGCGGGCGCTTCGCCTGGCCGTCAGCTCGCGATGGCAAAGTGTTCCTCACACCGGCACAGCTGGCGATGCTCCTTGAAGGTATCGACTGGCGGCAGCCTAAAAGACTGCTTACGTCACTGACTATGTTGTAGGCCTCTTTATCCTGGTCGACGCTGAATGAGCCTGGTAATATATCCGGTATGAACAGCTCACGTCCTGACGATATCGATGAACTGAAACGTCTCCTTGCCGAACAGGAGGCGCTGAATCGTGCCCTTCTGGAAAAGCTGAACGAGCGTGAACGCGAAATAGATCACCTGCAGGCGCAACTGGATAAGCTGCGCCGGATGAACTTCGGCAGCCGCTCCGAAAAAGTCTCCCGCCGTATCGCGCAGATGGAAGCCGACCTTAAGCAGTTGCAGAAAGAAAGCGATACCCTTACCGGCCGGGTGGATGACCCGGCCGTGCAGCGCCCGCTGCGGCAGACCCGTACCCGCAAACCGTTCCCTGAATCACTTCCCCGTGACGAAAAACGGCTGCTGCCGGCAGCGTCATGCTGCCCGGAATGTGGTGGTGCGCTGAGTTACCTGGGTGAAGATGCCGCCGAACAGCTGGAGCTGATGCGCAGCGCCTTCCGGGTTATCCGGACAGTACGTGAAAAGCATGCCTGTATTCAGTGCGATGCCATCGTGCAGGCCCCCGCGCCTTCACGGCCCATCGAGCGGGGTATCGCAGGACCGGGGCTGCTGGCCCGCGTGCTGAGTTCAAAGTATGCAGAGCACACCCCGCTGTACCGCCAGTCTGAAATATACGGCCGCCAGGGTGTGGAGCTGAGCCGTTCACTGCTGTCGGGCTGGGTGGATGCATGCTGCCGGCTGCCGTCCCCGCTGGAGGAGGCGCTTCAGGACTATGTCCTGACTGACGGTAAACTCCATGCCGATGATACCCCGGTCCAGGTGCTGTTGCCGGGCAATAAGAAGACGAAGACCGGGCGGTTGTGGACGTATGTTCGTGATGACCGCAACGCCGGGTCAGCGCTGGCACCGGCGGTGTGGTTCGCCTACAGCCCCGACAGAAAAGGCATCCATCCGCAGACCCATCTTGCGGGGTTCAGCGGTGTGCTACAGGCGGATGCGTACGCCGGGTTCAACGAGCTGTACCGCGATGGCCGGATAACGGAAGCCGCCTGCTGGGCTCACGCCCGCCGTAAAATCCACGATGTGCACGTTCGCACGCCGTCAGCCCTGACGGGGCTTTGTTAATGGAATGGTCGCCTCCCATCTCTTGTGCCACAGTGGGACGATAAATCGTCACTCATTGAACGGAGCGCTGCTATCATGAACGTTAAAACTATTGGAA
>NZ_JBKIUP010000040.1:0-3825 GCF_046602535.1 Klebsiella sp. 1SOBk10mer | reverse complement strand
CGATTCCAATAGTTTTAACGTTCATGATAGCAGCGCTCCGTTCAATGAGTGACGATTTATCGTCCCACTGTGGCACAAGAGATGGGAGGCGACCATTCCATTAACAAAGCCTCTGGTGTGCTCAACAAAGACTTTCTCGACTGGACTAGCACAGGTATGAACCAGACTCATATAAAACAGCGCGGCATTTGGCCGCGCTGTTAGAATATTATCCGGTTATTATTTCAGATGTTTATGCAGTTCTGCACCCGCCTTGAACATAAAACACTATCAGTAAGTTGGAGTCATTACCACTCCTCCTATACAATAGACCAACTAAAACGTATATAGAACATCTAAATTAAATCCCTTTCAAGTCATAAATTAAATCTTTAAACGGCTGTGGGCTATTGTAATAATAGCCTTGCGCATATGGTACATTCATTTCTTCAAGGTATTTAATCTGTTCTTCAGTTTCAACTCCCTCAGCAATCATTTTTAATGATAATTTATGTCCAAGCTCTATAATACTATCAATTAGTATACCAGATACAGCATCGACACTAATCTTATCTATAAATGATCGGTCTATCTTAAGTATTGAAATGTAATGATTATGTAAATAAGAGTAACTTGAATGCCCGGTACCAAAATCATCAATGGCCAATTCAACACCCAGGTTTTTTAGCAGTCTAAATAATCTGAGGCTTGTTTCATTCTGAGGGATTACTTCTCTTTCAGTGAGCTCTAAAACAAGTTTTATTTTATTGTCTTTTAATTTGCTTAAAAATTGGAAGCAATCTTTAAATAAAGTTAGATTATGAAAGTGTTTAGCTGTTACATTAAATGAAATGTAGAACTCTTCAGAAAAAGGTTCCTCTATTTGATTAATAGCCGAAGAGACTTGTTTAAATAAACTTTGAGTTATTGGGATGATAATTCCAGATTGTTCTGCCTGAGGTATAAACATATCTGGTCGAATAAGTCCATGCGTTGGGTGGACCCAACGAACCAGAATCTCTACGCCACTTGCTTTACCTGTTTTAATGTTGATTATCTTTTGACCATAAGCTATAAATTCTCCACCTTCTAGGCCCTGTATCATATCATCAGTTAGGGTGTAATGCAGTCTTGAACGCCTAATGATAATAAATAACAATGCCACAAAAAGACATATTAGGACATAGATATGATAGCGTTGGATATATAAGTAAGCAATAAAAACGGAAGTATAGTTAAGACCTGCACTTAACCGGTATGGATATTTTACTGAGTTTATGAATTGAAATGCGACATTTTTACTATTATTGGAGGTTAATGATAATTCACCATTTGCTGATAAGTAAACATTGCCAACCTTAAGCTCTATTGACAACCCTGACTCTGACAACTGCTTCATTATCATTTGCAAATACATACCATCGATCGCAGTAGCATAGAAGTCTGAATTATATTTCTTCCTGACCAAAAGAATTGGATGCTTTGTCTGAATCAAACTTCCTGTAATCAAAGCCATCTTATTGGACACATAAGATGGTTGAGGGTCTTTTATATCTAATGGCCCAATGAGAGAATGGCATTTTATAGTATCATTCGTACCAAAAAAAGTGGAGCGTATAAAGGGAGTTATAGTAACAATCCTTCTAATATCAGGAAGATAATCATCACAATTCTTTCCACTAGATGTAATACTCATTACTGTATCATTTGTTTTATTTGCATACGAGATCATGTTATCAGTGATGCGTGATATTTCGGATATTGTTTCTTTGTTTTTATTGTTAGTGTCATATACAAAAAAAAGAAAGTCCAAAATCAAGCAAGCAGAAAATATAGCAATCAAAATAGCTACTGGCTTGATTGTTCCTCTTTTTTTTCTGTACATACATAACCCCTTTGACTATCTAAAATGTATACATGCTGTCATTTTGTGAATGCTATTATTACATTTTTTGTTAACTTTTACTGAGAGAATCGCCTAAAATATCTATAATTTATCATATACTTGCTAAACTGATATCTACTATCTAAGATATCATGAAATCTGATTTAACCTTATGTTCGTTGGGTAGACAGTTCTCTTAATTTTTCAGATTATCACCAAACTGCGCTACGTGAGATCCTACAGGGTTACAGGGGTGTACCAGGTCAGATTTCTCGTAGCGCCCCTATCCCTCCCACAGTTACATCATGATCGTTTATTCCTAAAAACGACGTAAGTCCTGTAGGCGACATTTTGTATGCTAGATGGACAACTGGATGGTAACCCATCAGTCCCCGTCGGTGAGTGTCGTTGCAGGCTGTCGCTGGATTTGCCCCTATATTTCCAGACACCTGTTATCACTTAACCCATTACTGGCCCGCTGCCGCAGATATTCCCGTGGCGAGCGATAACCCAGCGCACTATGCGGATGCCATTCGTTATAATGCTCGAACGCCTCTGCAAGGTTCTTTGCTGCCGTTAACCCGTCTGGTTTGGGCATGATACTTATGTAGTCACGCTTTATCGTTTTCACGAAGCTCTCTGCTATTCCGTTACTCTCCGGACTCCGCACTGCCGTGTTCTTCGGTTCAAGTCCCAACATCCTGGCGAACTGACGTGTTTCATTCGCCCGGTAGCATGAACCATTATCCGTCAGCCACTCCACTGGAGACGCCGGAAGCTCGCTGCCAAAGCGGCGTTCCACTGCTCCCGGCATGACGTCCTGTACTGTTTCACTGTCGAAGCCACCCGTTGTGACCGCCCAGTGCAGTGCCTCACGGTCACAGCAGTCCAGCGCGAACGTGACCCGCAGTTTTTCTCCGTTATCACAGCGGAACTCAAACCCGTCAGAGCACCATCGCTGATTACTTTCTTTCACAGCCACTCTGCCGGTATGTGCCCGTTTCGATGGCGGTACAGCGGGTTTTCGCTCAAGCAACAGCGCATTCTGGCGCATGATCCGGTAAACACGTTTGGCATTGATCGCAGGCATACCATCAGGTTCTGTTTGTCTGCGAAGCAGCGCCCATACCCGACGATAACCATATGTGGGCAGCTCTCCGATAACATGGTGTATACGGCGAAGCACATCCGTATCATCCGTGTGACGGCTGCGGCGGCCGTCCTTCCAGTCATCGGTTCGTCTGAGAATGACGTGCAACTGCGCACGCGACACCCGGAGACAACGGCTGACGAAGCTTACTCCCCATCCCCGGGCAATAAGGGCGCGTGCGCTATCCACTTTTTTGCTCGCCCATATTCAACGGCTTCTTTAAGGAGTTCATTTTCCATCGTTTTTTTGCCGAGCAGGCGCTGGAGTTCTTTAATCTGCTTCATGGCGGCAGCAAGTTCAGAGGCAGGAACGACCTGTTCTCCGGCAGCCACAGCAGTAAGACTTCCCTCTTGGTATTGCTTACGCCAGAAAAATAGCTGGCTGGCTGCCACACCATGTTGCCGGGCAACAAGGGAGACCGTCATTCCCGGTTCAAAACTCTGCTGAACGATAGCGATCTTTTCCTGTGTAGTACGCCGTCTGCGTTTCTCCGGCCCTAAGACATCAATCATCTGTTCTCCAATGACTAGTCTAAAAACTAGTATTAAGACTATCACTTATTTAAGTGATATTGGTTGTCTGGAGATTCAGGGGGCCAGTCTAACGTTACTTAACCCAGTCTTCCAGAACCAGACCCGGCACCCGCTCAAACTCTCTTGTATTATTCGTCACCAGGACGGCGCCCGCCGCGATGGCGTGTCCGGCAATGGCCGTGTCGTTCGGGCCGATCGGCGTCCCGGCGAGGCGCAGCGCCACCCGGATGTCCGTCGTGGCGTCCACCGCAGCCCGGTCCCACGGCAGGATGGCATCG
>NZ_JBKIUP010000039.1:0-4167 GCF_046602535.1 Klebsiella sp. 1SOBk10mer | reverse complement strand
GCAGTTGCTCGGTAATACCCAAAATAGCCGACACCGATATGCTGCATCAACATCTGGCAATCCCTCCTTTAGTGTTCTGAGGCAATTGCAATATCTGTGTGAACTTACACAGCGTGTGAAAATGTATGACCGCCGCATGCATCTATGACAGATTCGGACATGGTCATGCTCATTGAGGGGCTCAGCTCGGATTCCACATCTGAGATCAACGGACGTGCTCGTTCCCCAGGCGCTAGCGGGGGTGGGCTCGATGAAAGTGGACGTGCATGGGTGCCGCTCACCGGGCGCAGGCGGTTCGCCGATGAGACCGCCGGTATGATCGGACGGGTCTCATGCCCGACCTGACTCTTGATCTCCGATACCTGAAGTACGCCGTTCAGGTCGCCGAGGCCGGCAGCTTCCGCCGAGCGGCGGAGCGCCTATCGATATCGCAATCCACCGTCAGCCGACGTGTGCAGCTGTTTGAGCGCCAACTTGGCTTTTCTCTCTTCAAGCGTACGCGAGCGGGGGCAGGGCTGACTCCAGAAGGTGAGCGCTTCCTTCAACAAGCGGTGGTGGGAGCGCGCTACCTTCGTAACGCCGCAACGGAGATCCGCTCCGCGCGGAAACTCAAGACCGGGCTCGTGAGGTTTGGAATGCTTGAAGCGTTCCCGGCGTGCCCGATCATCAACATTCTCTCGGCATTCAGAAATAGACATCCGACGATCGAGGTAAAGCTTGAGGAAGGCACTTCAGAAGAAAACACTTTGGGGGTGAAGCGCGGATTACTGGACGCAGCAATCAGCCTGAGTGCGAGCAAGAGCCCTCAGTTCCAAGTTCGACGTCTCTGCGAACCAGATCTGTTCGTGGCATTGTCCCCGCTTCACGAGTTGGCAGCACGGCCACAGCTGTCGTGGGAGGACGTTTGTGACGAAGTCTTCCTCGTTCGCTCGGATGGCGCTGGGCGTGAGCTCGCTGGCATACTCCGGCGCATGGTGGGCGCCGGAGACGGAGCGGTTCAACTCTCGATCCAACAAGTCAGCCGAGAAACCCTGCTGACGATGGTCGAACAGGGCTTCGGCTTGACCATCACCAGCGTGATCTACCGGCCGGATATCGCGTTGATCCCGCTCCCATCGGCGCGGGCGCCGACGGCCGCTATAATTTCTTCCAGTGACAACGACAACCCGACTCTGCCGCTGCTGCTGAAGTGTTTCGACACCCCCTCTAGAGCGGGGACCACGGATTAATCGGCGCTCCCCGGCGTCAACGTTCGCCTGGCTTTGGCGAAGCCACGGTCTGTCGCGATGAACCGTTGTAACATCGGGACGATTAACCGAGCTGGGTCAACAGCGGACTGACCTTGCTCTCGGCCCAATAGGTGGGCGTAGTCAACAAGGTCCTGGTGGAGAGCTGCAGGTAGCTCGACCTGTACCTTAAGCGGCTTGTCGTCCGCGATGGGGCCTAGCTTAAGCTTCGACATCATCACCCTCCATATGGCTCCAGTACCAAGTCTCGCGTCACGAGAACGCGCACGGGAAATCCGGGCCGAATAGTGATCGTGGGCGCGACGTTGAGCTGACGCCTCACAATCTGCTGCCCTGCGTCGTTGATGGTGTCCTGCCCACCGTTCCGGATCGCCTGAACGAGCTGATCGTCGTTGTCGACCGCGAGTTCGGCGCCGACGCTCAGCAGTGTCGACAATCCCGCAGCCTTGGCCAGATCCCACCAATGGTAATCGACGCCATCCTGCAGCCCGGCGAACCCTTCAGCGTCAGCACCAGGCTGGCGCTCGAGAACGATCGAGCGCCCGTTCGGGAAGACGAGCCGAGTCCAGACGAGCAGGACTCGGCTCTGGCCGAACTGCACGTTGTTGTCGTACTGCCCGACCACACGAGTGCCTTGCGGCACAAGCAAGATACGGCCGGTTGGGCTGTCGTAGATGTTTTCGGTGACCTGCGCGGTGATCTGGCCGGGTAGATCGGATCGGATGCCGGTGATCAGCGCCGCGGATATCACTGCTCCCGCCTGAAGGACGTTCGGCGATACTGGCGCAGCGACGCGATCGGGCGCAACCGTCCTGCGATCGGCCGCGGCGTTCAGAAACGCGTTCTGCCGGTCCTGCGCCGAGGGCGTGGCGGGCGGCGGAGCGAGGCCAATGCTCGCCAAATCCGGCACCGGCGCGAGCGCTGGGGCAGCTCCCGCAGCAGCGGGTGTGCCCCGGCTTTCCGATCCGGAGAAGAGACGGCTGGTGCGCGCGGTCTCGATTTCCTGAAGGCGGCGCTGCTCTTCCGGGCTGATGCCGGGATTGGGCGTGGCCGTCCCGGGTGTGGGCACCGGCTGTCCGCGATCCTGGGTACTAAGGATCGGCCGGCCGAGGTCACCGGGAAGAGGGGGACCGAGCTGTGGCACGCCACTGTAATCTCGCGGCAGGCCGGCCAGTCCGTCAGCGGTCGAGCGGTTCTCGGTCGAATAGAGTTCGTCGTTCGGCCGACCGGCGTCGCGGGTCTGAAGCGCGTAGATCAGCGCACCTCCGAGCCCGACGCTGGCGACAAGACCGAGGCCGGCGAGAACCTTCCGCGACAACCGGGTGACGCGGGGCGGTTCGGCCCGCAGCCGCATCGGCGCAGGCCCGACCGGCTCGCCGGTCAGGGGCTGCGCATCGTCGTCCGGCACTTCCTCAATCCGGGGCGGGTTCTCGCTCACGAGGTCGGCCTCCCGTCTGTGCGGACGATCCTGACGCGCTTCTGCTCGCGGCCGGAGCCGAAGCGAAGTTCGGCAGCCGCGAACAGACGATCAACGATCATGTGGTGGCCGCGAACGCGATAGTTCACGAGCTCAGAGGTGTTGCCCTCGGGGCCGACGACGAAGAGTGGCGGCATCTCGCCCTGACCGATGCCGCGCGGAAACTCGATAAAGACCTGGCGTCCGTCGTCGAAGGCGCGCAGCGGCCGCCACGGCGCACGGTCGCCCTCGATCGCATAGCGGAAGTTGACGTTCGCGAGATCGACGCCGCTCGCCACCGGCTGGGCCGCCTGCGCCTCGGCGTTCTGACGGCGCAGCGCAATGAGCTGGTCTTGCGGATACTGCCATGAGACCGACGCCATATAGGTGCGCTCTGTCGAGCGCAGCTCCATGTGATAGGTGCGCATGTTGGTGTTGATGACGAGGTTTGTCATCAGGTCGGCGCGGGTGGGCTTTACTAGGATGTGGATCTGGCGCGTTGCCCCCGATCCGCTCTCGGTGTCGCCGATGATCCAGCGCACTGTGTCGCCGGCGGCCACCGGGCCTGCGCCGACAAGCTGCTCCCCGGGTTGGAGCGCGATGTCGGTGATCTGCCCGACGGCGGTATAGACTTGATAAAGCGCCCCTTGAGTCCACGGGTAGACCTGCATCGAGTTAATGAAGCCGTCGCGCACCGGCTGGACTCGTGCCGCCTCGTTTGCCTGGTTGACGCGAGCGGTCGGATTAGAAGGCTCCGGGGCACGCCGCGTCTCCTCCACACGCTGCAATTGGCCAGGCAGCGGCAGCGGCCGGGGCAGCTCGACCACGGTGACCGGCGCGGGTGGATCGACGGTCTGCACCGCCGGAGCCGCATTGTCGTAGGAAATCTCCGGCGGCGGATTGGTGGTCGCGCAGCCCGCGAGCGCGGTCGCCGCTAGCAGAACGACCGGGAATGCGGCTCTACGGAGAGCCGGGAGTACGTGTGTGTGTGAAGCCGGGTTTCCGGCTTTACGGAAATACGGCTTCATTGCCCAAGCTCCCGTGACCAGTTGATGGCGTTGACGTAGATGCCGAGCGGGTTCGCCCTGAGCCGGTCGGCGTTTCGGGGGATCTGCACGACGATCGTCAGGATCGCGGTCCAGCGCGTGGTCTCGGCGAGCTGGCCATTTTCGTATCGGCGCTCGACCCAGGCGACGCGGAAGCTGTCCGGGGACGCGCGGATGACGCTGGAGACGTCGACAGCGACCTGCTGCCGGCCGACCCGTGTAAAGGGGTCGTTGGAGCGGGCGTAGTCATTGAGCGCCATGGCGCCGCGGTCAGTCGTGAAGTCGTAGGCGCGCAGCCAGGGGTCGTCTCAGAAAACGGAATCTATGGTCACTCCCGTTTTTGCAACACCGATTTTGACGACAAGTTGGCTTGCTTGAATCTATCCGGCGTCTGAATGGGATTTTATTCCCGCGCCTT
>NZ_JBKIUP010000038.1:0-4219 GCF_046602535.1 Klebsiella sp. 1SOBk10mer | reverse complement strand
ATTCCAATAGTTTTAACGTTCATGATAGCAGCGCTCCGTTCAATGAGTGACGATTTATCGTCCCACTGTGGCACAAGAGATGGGAGGCGACCATTCCATTAACAAAGCCGGCGCCAGCGCTACAGCCACCTTTTGCCCGATGAAATACAACGTTCAGTCAGTAAACCTGATGCTGTCATCCCTGTTGTGGTATCTGACATGTCCCTGTCACATCATGCAGTACCACACTATGAACCATCCGGTTCCGCTTACGGTGAGGTGATGACCTGCGAAGTGGCTGTCGGGAGCGCCAGTCTGCGCCTGACAGGGAACTTATCTCCCGCTATCCTGAAAACACTGCTTCGCGAACTGACCGGGAGGGGACGATGATCTCCCTCCCGTCTGGCACCCGTATCTGGCTGGTCGCCGGCGCCACCGACATGCGTAAATCCTTCAACGGTCTGGGCGAGCAGATACAGCACGTACTGGATGAGAACCCCTTCTCCGGCCACCTGTTCATCTTCCGTGGCCGCCGGGGTGATACCGTCAAAATTCTCTGGGCAGATGCGGATGGACTGTGCCTCTTCACCAAACGCCTTGAGGTTGGTGAACTTCTGCCGTGGAACGTGGCTATACCTGCCTGACCAGTATCAATACGGCGTCCGGTTAACGCTTACAGACCTTCAGCCCGGTGGAATCAATCACCAGATGCGCGATTTCACCCCGGGTGAACGTTTTGAAACTGACATTAACCGACTTTGCGCGCTTGCTGACACTGGTGTAATCCGGGCAGCGCAACGGAACATTCATCAGTGTAAAAATGGAATCAATAAAACCCTGTGCAGCCCGCAGGGTCAACCTGAACACGCGTTTAATGACCAGAACGGTGGTGATGGCGAGATCAGAATAGCGCTGAGGTCTTCCCCGTGATGAAGGCGTTGCCGACTCATACCAGGCCTGAATAGCTTCATCATCCAGCCAGAAAGTTATGGAGCCACGGTTGATGAGGGCTTTATTGTAGGTGGGCCAGTTGGTGATTTTGAACTTTTGCTTTGCCACGGAACGGTCTGCGTTGTCGGGAAGATGCGTGATCTGATCCTTCAACTCAGCAAAAGTTCGATTTATTCAACAAAGCCGACGCAGGTAAAAGATGTATCCAGCGTGTATATTCCATCAATGGCTTAATGACCAGATTAGTGAAGGTATAGGCCTCCTCACTCAGGTCTGAATTTGGCAAACCGATATACATATTAATTTCCTGTAACCGGTTAGCATGTACAGATAGAATCTCACGCTCTGAAAAGAGTGTTATACCCGCAGGCTTACTTGGACAATCAAGATAGCTTTGCACATCCTTGTTAGGCGTGTGCGGGATATCGTACTCATCATCTGTATAAAAAACAATATCGTGGTCAGGCCCTCCGAAGAGGGCGACCCTAATTTTTAAAAAAATCCTGGATATAATACTCATATCAACCTGTGAGTTATTGTACCGAAACAGGAGTAGCAGAAGGCTGTGTTTTGTCAGATGGTTTACCGGTGCCAGCTGCTGCTTCTGGTTTTAATGTCGGCTCACTGCCAGCATCAGCAGAACTGTCACTGTGACCGGACTGAACAGGGGCTTTAGTTTCGAGACTGGCAATATAAAGTTCCACCGATTTAAACCGCTTAATGTTCTGAATGAATGGCAATGCGTCGTATTTTCCATTCACTCGGTTTTCAGCGTTCAGTATTTTAGTTATGTTGTCCATCGCAACCCGCAGTGAGCTCAGGAGTTGCAGGATAATTCGGTCATGAACCTGTTGTGATATCTGACCGTATAACCACAACTGATGTGCCTGACGAGTCAGGACGTTGATGGTCTGGATAATATCCAGCAATTTATAGGTCATTGGGTGGTTCCAGCGAATTTCAAATTCACCATAGTCGAACCCTTCGAATGAAGAATCATCCAGAGGCAGTCGGGCGACATTTTTGTCAATCTGCGCTTTGAAGGTATTTACATTACCCGACAGTTCTTCGTAAACACCGGAGAGCCATTTCTGAACTTTAGTGCTTGTCGCCTGGTCACCTTCTACCAGGCGGAAAATATTATAAATGGCATTGGAGATGGCGTTAAACTGGCGCAGGCAGGCTCTGTTTTTTTCATGAAAGTGCGTATAGAACTCACTTGAAAGTGGCTTTAGTTTTGAAATGACCATCCCTAACGGTCGGTTATTGCCAGTGTTTCGTTGATTGCGCGGTTCAGTTTTTGGGGATGCGTTGTCAGCCATTATATTAACCTCTTCAGTTTTTACAGTCTTTTGATGTCGGCCAGTTTTCGTTGATGGAATTCCGCGAGGAGATCACGGATTGGTTTAATTTTGTTTTCTGTTTCCTGGATCATCTCCAGTTCCCAGTCCAGAGCATTTTTAAAACAACTAACGCTGTATCCTCCGAGTTTAGGTTTAACAACCACGCCATGATGTTCAATTTTGTTTTTGAACCTAGGCGAAAAATCTTTCCATACAATTGTCAGTTTTTGCGACGATCCAACCTTTCTCAGCACAGGAGCAAAACGACCAGTTATAAACCTTCCCCCGTTTGCATACGTGGTCTGGGATATCAGTTGGTTTCGTGCCTTCCAGGCCTCCCAGTATTCATCCAGAATTTTAGAAGCCTCCGATTTCAGTAACTCGATATAGCGAACCGAGTTCTCGATAACGATTTCCTGATGTGCCGTAATTATCGGGTTCATATCAACTCCTCCAGCAACACAGACTACAGGAATCCAAACAGATTTTTCTGAACTAACAAGGGCGTTTGCATTTTTTTTTTAAATTTTTTTGTGCTCATGCCGTCGGCTAAAAAAAGTAACTTTTTTGTGAGCACGTCCAACAACCTCTGCCTGTGGCCCGCACGGTGTGCGATCCATCCCCGGAAAACCACTTCACGCAAACTTGGAGATGGAAAAAGTAACTTTTTTGCTAACCAGTAATAGGTACCCTTATACATAAGTAACTATTTGCAAAAAAAGTACTAATGAAAGTGTAGGATTCCAGTCCTGCCATTAGTACCTTTCACAGGAAAAAGTACTAATGAAAATCTATCCTCATTAGTACTTTTTTGATGAAAAGGTACTAATGAAACCGAGCGAAACTGTGCAGTTTCTATAAAAAGTGCCTAATGTTATAAGTACCAGTACAAGGTAAAAGGACAGTGATTTTTTATAATTTAGTATCTAATAATATTAGTACTTGTTTTTTTGGGTAGTGTCTCTAAGATGGCTTTGATATAATAACAGCCCTTAAGTAACCGTATGTAGCGCGATTTAAAAGTACTCTGGAGAGCGTATGGACGTACAACCCAACGTACAGACTGACACGGTCATTAAGGCGTTTCTCCGCTCGGAGTTGCAGTTGATACGTAGTCAGAAAAAACTACTCAGTGTGTTGCCTCGTGATCTCGCGTCGGACTACCGCTATATACCGGAGAACCTGCTGGAGCGTTTTTTCCATCCCGCCACTGATGCGCGTCTAAATAGAATTGCCCTGTCAGAAGCCAGACCAGGTAGCCTGCTAGTTCCCCGTGTCAACGGGAAGCCTGTTTTATGGGGTGAGTTAATAAAATTAATCCTGGATGACTCTCAGTTACTGAAGTTTGAAACGTACGGCAGACCTTTTGACAGTACCGAGATGAAACCAAATGAGCCATGCGAATTATTGAGCGGGAAGCAGTATGTTTATAAACCCGTCGACCTTGAGTTATTCAGGAAAAACATCGTCTCTATACAGATGAATTTCCTGGTCAATCTATGGAATCTGGCCAGATTTAAACCGGCTTATGTCAGGGCTTATTTGGCTCTGTCTAATGACGCTTTTCAGATGCTCCTCGATACAGAGATATCCGCCTTTGTTGAGGTGACAAATGTGGTTCTCTTTCCCCGGTTTATAACCTATGATGTCGGACGACGTGATCACAAAGTATAAGCATGGGGTTACGAGATTATGGCTGATGTTCTGGAAGGTTTCATCCCAAAGGAAAATATGGAAAACTTACGAGTTGAATTTGCTCTTAAAGATTCATATGAGAAGCTAAAGTTATTTTAGCGGTTTCTGGATGCTATAAAAGTTAACTAGCTTCACTCATTGGGTGATGCTGCCAACTTACTGATTTAGTGTATGATGGTGTTTTTGAGGTGCTCCAGTGGCTTCTGTTTCTATCAGCTGTCCCTCCTGTTCAGCTACTGACGGGGTGGTGC
>NZ_JBKIUP010000037.1:0-4434 GCF_046602535.1 Klebsiella sp. 1SOBk10mer | reverse complement strand
AGAGGTGTTGATGGTGATACCACGAGCTTTTTCTTCCGGCGCGTTATCGATCTGGTCGAATGCGCGAGCGGAACCACCGTAGGTTTTAGCCAGAACGGTAGTGATGGCAGCGGTCAGCGTTGTTTTACCATGGTCAACGTGGCCGATAGTACCGACGTTAACGTGCGGTTTTGTACGTTCAAACTTTTCTTTAGACATCGATTGTCCCTCTAAGACACGGATAAATCGGTGATATCACCACATCAACCAGGCAACATGCCCGACTTGTTGAATGAACATAACAGAAGAGAAACAGGGAAGGAGAGAAAAGAAGTGGTGCTGATACCCAGAGTCGAACTGGGGACCTCACCCTTACCAAGGGTGCGCTCTACCAACTGAGCCATATCAGCACGTCTGGAGCGGGCAGCGGGAATCGAACCCGCATCATCAGCTTGGAAGGCTGAGGTAATAGCCATTATACGATGCCCGCATCCTGAAACTCGGCTACCCAGTTCTTTCTGTAATACTAAAAAGACTGCTCTCTTTAGTATTGAGCTGATTAGTTTACCCAACCAACTCCGGCTACGCAAAGCGTCGCCAGAAAGTGGTGGTGGGGGAAGGATTCGAACCTTCGAAGTCGATGACGGCAGATTTACAGTCTGCTCCCTTTGGCCGCTCGGGAACCCCACCCAAATTGTTATGGTGCCGACTACCGGAATCGAACTGGTGACCTACTGATTACAAGTCAGTTGCTCTACCTACTGAGCTAAGTCGGCATCAAGTAGCGCGCATTCTAGGGAGAGGAGCGAGTTCATGCAACTAAAAATTTGCATAAAACGTTCTCTTGCTCACATTTTGTGCTCTTACGCGAAAAAACGGTGTAATTTCAAACAAAGGAGTGCAAATAATCGCCAACAAACGGGCCCATCAGGCGCGGTTTCGGTCAGCCACGTTTACCAGGAACGTATACTGACCGTAAACTGAAAGGCAGCAGGCCGTTAGTACCATCCTGTTAGCAAAGGCCATGCTTTGCAAAGCATAAGAAACTTATTCCTCTCTTGTGACGCTGGCGCGAGAAAGCGGCATTCAATGAGTTTTTTTCTTATTATTCCCGGCAATCTGGTGTTACCCTCCTGCCCATTGTCCTGATTAACTCGTGTGAAGCATCGCCGTTTCAACGTATTCGGTGATGGTAAGAACATGCTTATGAGCCAAAAAGAGCAGACGTTAATGACACCGTACCTACAATTTAACCGCCACCAATGGGCTGCACTTCGTGATTCTGTCCCGATGACGTTAACCGAGGAAGAAATCACGCGGTTAAAAGGCATCAACGAAGATCTCTCTCTGGAAGAGGTTGCTGAGATCTATTTGCCGCTGTCGCGTTTGCTCAACTTCTATATCAGTTCTAACCTGCGTCGTCAGGCTGTTCTCGAACAATTTCTTGGCACCAACGGTCAGCGAATTCCCTATATTATCAGTATCGCTGGCAGCGTGGCGGTAGGAAAAAGCACCACCGCCCGTGTACTGCAGGCCTTGCTGAGCCGTTGGCCGGAGCATCGCCATGTCGAACTCATTACCACTGACGGATTTTTGCACCCTAACTCAGTTTTGAAAGAACGTGGGTTAATGAAGAAAAAAGGCTTTCCGCAGTCCTATGATATGCATCGGCTGGTGAAGTTTGTCTCCGATCTCAAATCAGGGGTACCACAGGCAACTGCACCGGTTTATTCCCATCTAATTTATGATGTTATTCCCGATGGCGATAAAACCGTCGCTCAACCGGATATTCTCATTCTTGAAGGACTGAATGTTCTGCAAAGTGGGATGGATTATCCACACGATCCGCATCATGTATTCGTATCGGATTTTGTCGACTTTTCTATTTATGTCGATGCCCCGGAAGAATTATTGAAAAGCTGGTATATCAACCGCTTTCTTAAATTCCGGGAAGGGGCATTTACCGACCCGGATTCTTATTTTCATAATTACGCCAAGCTGTCGAAGGAAGAAGCGGTCGAAATTGCCACCTCGCTTTGGAATGAGATTAACCTAATGAATCTCAAGGAAAACATCCTTCCAACTCGCGAGCGCGCCAGCCTGATTATGACCAAGAGCGCCAATCATTCTGTTAATCAGGTACGCTTACGTAAATAAAGCAAAGGGAGCCGGAGCTCCCTTTTTTATTCTGCGCTGCGCAATGATATTTCACCACCAACCCAGGCTTTTATCACACCATCCTGCTCCAGCAATAGCGCACCCTGGGCGTCAATGCCGCGGGAAATGCCATAAATTTCTTTATCACCGATAATCAGTTTTACCGGACGATGAATAAAGTTATCCAGTTTTTCCCAGCGCGGCAGATAAGGAGCCAACCCTTCCTGCTCGAACAGCTCCAGTCCCAGGCGCAGCTCTTTAATCAGGCGCGCGGCGAGGAGATTACGGTCGATGACCACCCCCGCTTCCTGAAGACTGATCCAACCCTGATTGACGACATCAGACTCCACACGACGCATCACAAGGTTGATACCCGCGCCGCTGACGATTTGTGCGGCATCGCCCGTTTTCCCCGTCAGCTCCACGAGGATCCCTGACAGCTTACGATCCTGCAGGTAAATATCGTTTGGCCATTTCACGCGAACCTGTTCGGCCCCGAGTTGCTGCAGCACTTCAGCGATCACAATACCAATCACCAGGCTTAGGCCAATCGCCGCTGCCGGGCCCTGCTCCAGACGCCAGTACATCGAGAGATAGAGATTCGCACCAAAGGGGGAAAACCATTTTCTGCCTCGCCGGCCTCGCCCTGCCTGCTGATATTCAGCTACGCAGGCATCGCCGGACGTCAGCTCATCCAGTCTGTCCAGCAAATACTGGTTAGTGGAGTCGATTACCGGAAGGACAGTCACTCGGCCATGTTCTATCTGTTGGGAGATCTTTTTCTCATCCAACAGATGAATGGGCTCTGGCAGGCTGTACCCCTTGCCCGGCACGGTAAACACATCGACGCCCCAGTCGCGTAACGTCTGGATATGCTTATTAATCGCCGCCCGGCTCATGCCTAACTGCTCGCCAAGCTGTTCACCTGAGTGAAACTCACCATCAGCAAGGATAGAAATTAGCGTTAAAGGGATAGTATGGTCTTTCACGCAATGCTCTCCTCTGCGTTGACTTCACCATGCGTTCCAATGAAGCGCACCTCGGGCTGAAGCCATACATTGAATTTTGCCCCCACCTGCTGGCGAACGTAATGGGCTAGCTTTATCACATCCTCGCTGGTCGCTTGATCTTCATTAATCAGTACCAGCGCCTGCTGTCGATGCACGGCCGCGCCGCCGATGCGTTTTCCTTTGAGCTGACATTGATCGATTAGCCAGCCAGCGGCAAGCTTGACGCTGCCGTTTGCCTGCGGATAGTGCGGTGCATGAGGGAACTGCGCCAGCAGCGCTTCAGCAACCTGAGCGCTGACGATCGGGTTCTTAAAAAAGCTGCCAGCATTACCGTTAATCTTTGGATCCGGCAATTTAGTCATTCGCATATGGCAGACCGCATCAAATACCTGTTGCGGGGTGACTGTCTGCGGATCGAGACGTGTTAAATCACCGTAGCTCAGCACAGGTCGCCACGCTTTCGCTAACGATAAGCCAATCGCGACGATGGCGTAGCGGTCCTGATATTCATGTTTAAAGATACTGTCGCGATAGCCGAAACGGCATTCCGCCGCGGAAAGGCGTTGTTTACGTCCCGTTTCCAGCTCGATGCAGTCAACATATTCGCAGACCCGCTGTAATTCGACGCCGTAGGCGCCAATATTCTGGATCGGCGACGATCCTGCGCAGCCTGGGATTAATGCCAGATTTTCCAGACCAGGCATCGCATGCTGTAGCGTGAACTGCACCAGTTGATGCCAGTTTTCGCCGGCACCGACGTGCAAGCGCCAGGCATCCGGGGTTTCGCTCACCTCGATCCCCATAATCCGGTTGAGGATCACCGTACCGGCATAGTCGTTCAGAAACAGGACGTTACTGCCTTCACCAAGGATTAGCGTGGGTTCGCCAGCCGCGGCAGCGGTTTGCCAGGCGCTTAGCAACTGTTGCTCAGTTTCGGCGCGTACTATCGTTTTGGCGGATCGCTCAATGCCAAAGGTATTCCAGGGTTTGAGGGAGTGGTTCATAGTGGCTTCCTGATGCAAAATCGGCGTTAGTTTACCGTATCTGGCGGGGGAAGGCTTGCCTGATTACAGAGGCAATAATATTGCGGGACGTTATCGGTGGTGATGTGGTGTACCGGTCCGGGCTACAGACCCCGCAAGGCCCCTGGCCCAGGTAAGCGCAGCGCCACCGGAGAGGCATGCCGGCACCCTCCCCGGATGACACAAACGCAAAAAAGCTCAGCCTTTCGACTGAGCTTTCTGCTTTATTTGATGCCTGGCAGTTCCCTACTCTCACATGGGGAGAC
>NZ_JBKIUP010000036.1:0-4547 GCF_046602535.1 Klebsiella sp. 1SOBk10mer | reverse complement strand
CCACAGAATGATGTCACGCTGAAAATGCCGGCCTTTGAATGGGTTCATGTGCAGCTCCATCAGCAAAAGGGGATGATAAGTTTATCACCACCGACTATTTGCAACAGTGCCACAGAAAATTACCTGAACTGCGTCAACTCGGAGTCTGGCCGCGTGCGCGTGGAAGCAAAGCGGGCGAGCGAAGAATACGGGCGAGTGCTGCGGCGCTATCCGCTGAAACCCGGCGAGACGGTCGAGCGTCCGCAACGCGGGGAAGTCGTCAGCAGCTCCGGGGTTCTCCCCCCACTGGACCCAGGCGAATACTAAGCGCGGCGGTGTGTAATAGACGGAGCGCGAGGCGACTACTGGTCAGGGTTTGCGCAAGGCGGGTGTGTAATAGACGGGAGGGGATCGATCCGGCGATCCAGCCTGTGGATAGTCCGTCTATTACCCACCCGGTTCCGTCGTTTACCCACCCAACCCCGTCTATTACCCACCGGAAACCGTCTATTACCCACCGAGGGGTTCTATAAGCAACTGATAATGAAGGTAAATTTTGCCTTCTGATTCCCTAAAACTCTTTAAAACAAAAAAAACATATATAAAACGTGTAGCCCTGGGGAAAACAGCCCGTGGAATTATGGACAATCCGGCAAGCCGGATACCTGCCTAACCGCTTCGCGGTTCCCCATTGACAGGCCAGGGACAACCGCGAGCGGTTGCCCCCACCCTGCCAACAGGTCGGCAGTTGCCCACAATACCACCGGCTCAAGCAACAGGATTTTTTTATATTTTTGTTTTTAAAAGAAAAAAGCGGCCGTGCTCTAGTGGCATGGCCGCGTTACGTGGTCCTATCAGGGGCTTGTGGCTCTTGCGCCTCCTCGGATCGACACAAGTGCCGATCACTGCGGCGGGGCGCTCCTGGCTCAAGCTGAAAAGCGATCAGTATCCGCACCAGTGGCGACGGCGTTCCCTCCACGCATTCGGGCCGGGCCTCCACTCAACGGCTAACCCCTCGGCCATGAGGGTTTGCCCCACGTCCCGCCCGTCGATCAGCAGGTGAACAAGGCGGCGGTCGTACTTGTCGGCTTGGCCGGAATCGACAACCTCGATGCGCTGAGCGTTGGCAACCAGTTCGCGGAGGCGTGCGGTTGCCTCGCGGCCCTTCGTCAGCTCGGCGTCGCACCTGGGCTTGTAGGTTTCCGGGGTGTCAATCGACAGCAGGCGCAAGCGTTGACCGTTGTATCGTAACCGTCCGGTGATTCCACCTTGAGCCAAATCGCCTGCCGACCAAAAGGCTCGAAGCTTACCACCCGGTCGATTCCGGTCAGATCCAGAAACGCCTCGTCGATGGAGTAGACATCCACTCTCGATGCCAGAGCTTCCAGGGTCGTCATCACCCGCCGGCTTATATCGCCATTTGTGTGGAATAGAGAATCAATTGGAACGGGGGCTTTGCTCGCCCCCCCTTGAACTTCTCATACCCAACCTGTTTGGCTATAGCTACTGAGGAGATCGCGGTGGCCCACCAAATCTTCCGGTCATCCTGTTCAATTACACCGCTAGCCGTACCCAGGAGGTGCCGCAGCGCCTCCTGGAGGCAGAAAGGCGTCGAGCGTATAGGTTGCTGGGCATGCGCGGCGCAAGTTCATCAGAAAACTCAATCCAAGGGCAAGATCGGCCGAGCGGAGATGGCACTGACTCTTATCAACAAGCTCTACGGCATCGAGCGCGACATGGAAGAGGCGGGCGATGCCCAGCGATACCAGACGCGCCAGTCGCAAAGCCAGGCTTTCCTGGAGCAACTGAAAGCTAGGCTGGACAAAACCCCTCCCCAGGTCACGTCGTCAAAGTGCCTTGGGCAAGCAATCAATTGCCTTGCGAGCAACTGGTTAAAGCTGATCCGCTACATCGAAAGGGGGACACCTGCCCATCGACAACAACCCTGCCGAGCGGGCGAGCCACCTTCTCATGTACATATGACCAAAGCGTCGCCCGTCTCCTCCCGTTATGTCATGCCTACCCACGACGGAGTATTGACGGTCTCTGTGCGCCAGAGCATAGTTTTCCCGAAGGGCGCTTAGGTACATATCTTCATGTGCTGTCCAGGCGCAGTTGCGTTTAGAGTACGTGTCCAATCAGTTTTAAATGGGTGTGAACATGAGAGCAGAAACTGAATCGCGGATTTTTTCGGTGGATGAATATGTTCGTCCGTCTAACGGCGAACCGATTCGTTCGGTTGTTCTGGAAACCAATGACTCTGTCGTCGTTGTTTGGCACGCCCACCCTGGGCAGGAAATAGCTTCCCATGTACATCCTCACGGCCAAGATACTTGGACGGTTATCTCAGGTGAAGCCGAATATCATCAAGGTAACGGCATAGTCACTCATCTTAAAGCTGGAGATATTGCGATCGCAAAACCTGGGCAGGTACATGGTGCAATGAACTCTGGCCCCGAACCTTTTATATTTGTTTCAGTGGTTGCGCCGGGCAATGCCGGTTTTGCGTTGGCTGAGAAATAGGCGAAAGGCCTGAGAGGAAACTGATGAATACACGATTATTTACGTTCGCTGGTGGAGAAACGGGTGTTTGGCGCGTTGTTCGGATGGATGCCGTGGCGGGAGCCCCTCTCCCTGGAATCCCCCGGCTCGACGTAGCCGCTGGCTCTGTTTCGCCGCAGCCTTTGGGCACCAAATGGCTTCTTCGCGGGATAACGAGTAACGAGCGTTATGTCGTGCGTGAAGAGAAGGATCGTCTCGTGGCGAAGCAGCCAAGTTTGGGTCGAGCAGAGGCCACCTGTGCCGCCCTGATCCCTATCCGGAAAAACCCCTCATGGTGGGGACTGGCTCAAGACGAACGCCGGAAGATTTTTGAGGAGCAGTCCCGTCACATTCACATTGGGCTCCAATATCTCCCTGCTGTGGCCCGTCGTCTCCACCATTGTCGGGACCTGGGCGAGAGCGAACCCTTCGACTTCTTGACGTGGTTCGAATATTCCCCGTCTGATGAGCCGGGCTTTAACAGGCTTTTGGCCGAACTCCGGGCCTCGGTGGAGTGGAAGTATGTCGACAGAGAAATCGACATCCGGCTAGTGCATGAGCCGGCCTAGTATCAGGTTTAACTGCGATCTCCGTGCGGCATACACCTGCGACACCCGCAGCCCAGCAAAGCCCGGAAAATCTAGTGTGTCTAATAACTTAGGAGTAACACGACACGTATGCCTAGCGAGCCACCAGTCGCTTGGGAAATTTTCTACTTATGGCCTCCTCTTTCTCTCATCGATCTCCCAGGGCATATCCTGCCGTCTAGAGTTGGCACCTTGTCCAGCTTTCGAAGAAGGCTCTCCATACACGTCCGGCCTACACCTTGTTAGGTATGGCCGGTTTCCAGTTGTGGGGCAATAGCTCGTCGATGGCGTTGTTCTTCTGTGTCGGCAGGCGAGTCAGCACATCCTTCAGGTAGGCATAGGGATCATGCCGATTCAGCTTCGCTGACTGTATTAGGGTCATGACCGCAGCCGCACGTTGACCACTGCGCAGTGAACCCGCAAACAGCCAATTGCTGCGCCCCAGCGCCCAGGGTCGGATCTGGTTTTCCACCCAGTTGTTGTCGATGGGCACAGCGCCATCGTCCAGGTAGCGCGTCAGCGCTTCCCAACGTTTGAGGCTGTAATCCAGGGCTTTGGCCGTGCCGGAGCCATCCGGCACTTTCTGGCGATGGGCCAGCATCCACTGATGCAGCGCATCGGCAAGGGGTTTGGCTTTGGTTTGCCGGATTTCCCGCCGCATATCCGGTGGCAGATCTTTGGTTTCCCGCTCGATCTCGTAGAGTCCACCGATGTATTCCAAGGCCTTGGCCGCCAATTCGCTCTTGTTGGCCTCGTGCAGGTCATAGAACTTGCGCCGGGCGTGGGCCATACAGCCGATTTCGGTAATGCCGTTGCCGAACCCGGCCTTGTAGCCAGCGTAATCATCACAGACCAGCTTGCCCCGCCAGTCACCCAGGAAGGTTCGGGCGTGTTCGCCTGCACGGCTGGGTGCGAAGTCGTAAATAGCTGCCTTCAGGTCGGCAAACGGTGTGGTGCAGTAGGCCCAGACGTAGGCCTTGTGGGTTTTCTTCTTGCCCGGGGCCAGCATGCTGACCGGGGTTTCATCGGCATGCAGAACACTGTGTTCCAGCAGAGTATTTCTCAACGCATCCACCAGCGGCTGCAACTGCACACCACAGGCACCCACCCATTCGGCCAGGGTGGAGCGCGGGATTTCCAGGCCGGCACGGCCGAACATGCGTTCCTGACGGTACAGCGGCAGATGGTCGGCATACTTGGCCACCAGCACCTGGGCCAGCAGGCCAGCGGTGGGGATGCCTTTGTCGATCACCTGCGGTGGCACCGGTGCCTGGATCAACGTCTCGCAGCTGTCGCAGGCCCATTTGCCCCGGATGTGACGTTCAACGGTGGGCACTGTTGCAAAGTTAGCGATGAGGCAGCCTTTTGTCTTATTCAAAGGCCTTACATTTCAAAAACTCTGCTTACCAGGCGCATTTCGCCCAGGGGATCACCATAATA
>NZ_JBKIUP010000035.1:0-4973 GCF_046602535.1 Klebsiella sp. 1SOBk10mer | reverse complement strand
GCAAGGCTGGGCAGGAAGTCCCTGTCGTTCTCAAAATCGGTGGAGCTGCATGACAAAGTCATCGGGCACTATCTGAACATAAAACACTATCAGTAAATTGGAGTCATTACCCTTTTGTTAGTAAAATAATCGCTGCTGATTTTCCAACTGACAAAGAGAACGATGATGCTATTTATTCGTTCGCCCAACTAACAGAGCATCCTGCTGGTTGGAACCTCATCTTCAAGCCTAAGGTAGGCGAAGATTCTTCGGCGAAAGGAATTGTTAAAACCGTAAAGGAATGGCGAGCTGCTAACGGTAAGCCAGGTTTTAAAAAATCGTGATTGAATGTGCGGGTTCAGGTGATGAATCCGCACATTTTTAACTCTGGATTTGAAGAATAATTACTAGATATCCATTATTTTTTCCTGTCTCCAAACTGACCCCATGATGGATGGTTTATGGCTCTGTCCACGATACCGGCGACGGACCCGTCTGCTACTGGCTTCGGCATACCACAAAATCCTGACGCCTCCGCATGGCGTCGTTGTCCAACCCCGGGAACGGGGAAAAGCCAGTTTCCCCCGCTCCTGGCGTTTCTTAAACACCCGTTAAGGAAATACTGTGAAAAAAATGAACCGTACGCTCCGCAGATGTTGTCTGTCCGGGCTTATCAGCCTGTCTTTGTTTGCACCTTTTCCGGTTGTGTATGCCGACAGCATCGAGACGGGATATTCGCCGGAAGGAACGGCTCTGCAGCTGGTCCTGAAGACTATTAATTCTGCACAGCAGGAAATCCGGCTGATGGGCTATTCCTTTACCTCACCCGAAGTCGCCGGCGCGCTTGTCAGGGCAAAGCGGCGTGGCGTCGATGTGAAAGTGGTTCTGGACTGGAAAGCCAATACCGGCAAGCAAAACCAGGCGAGTCTGGCGGCCATGAATCTTCTGGTCAATGCCGGCATCCCGGTTCGCACAGTGTCGCAGTACAAAATTATGCATGACAAAGTCATCATTGCTGATGGCCGCAATATTGAAGGCGGGTCTTTTAACTACACCCGCTCCGCCGATCGGGTCAATTCAGAGAACGTGCTAGTCGTGTGGGATGTTCCAGTCGTTGCTCAACGCTATCTGCAGCACTGGTCGACCCGCTGGTCGCAGGGAACGGACTGGAAACGGGCTTATTAACGCACCTCAGCCATAAAACGAGCATCAATACGGTTCACTTACGTCCATGCTAAAGCGCCTGAACCACCCGTCGCTCGTATCTTACCTCTTAAATCTTGCCCCTGAAGGTACTCACTTTTAGTTCAGGATGGGCTACTCTCCATCTCTCTTACAAGAGGACATGGGCATCTCATTTAGTTGAAATTTGTACGCCAATACAAATGACAACCTTAGAAAGGATCTCTTGCAAATTGAAAGTAAGTTATTGATTTGCAGGATCTGAGAGTTCTGTAGTATCCTCCGTTCCGAAGACATTTCTGAGGTGTCAGGAGAGCGATAAATGTCACGTCCAGCAGATAAAACAACTTCCTCTGCGAATGCAAAACGTGCATACCGGAAAGGTAAGCCAATGTCTGCCAGTGAGAGACAGCTTGCCGCGATTGCGCGGAAACGCGAAACGCATAAAGAAGTTAAGGTTTTTGTTAAAAACCCACTAAAGGACGTGATGATAGCGGTTTGTGAAGAAGAAGGTCTGACACAAGCCCAGTTTATCGAGAGGCTCCTTGAGCGAGAGCTTACAGAACGCGGTCTTTTAGATGTAAAGACTTCACATTCTTGATCATGTTTATATTGAGTGCTAGATTGTTGATGGTCTGAATAATTTTGGGTGTGCCACGCCGTAAGGTGGCAGGGAACTGGTTCTGATGAGGTATCTACCCGGGACCAGAAAGCAAAAACCCCGATAATCTTCTTCAATCTTGGCGGAAGGAAAAGATTAACGGGGCCTTCATAAACTGCATAGAACGTGTTGCTCTATGCAGGGAGTATATGTACATGCTCAGAAAACTTCAAGCTCAGTTTCTGAGTCATTCGCTCCTTCTGTGCAACATAAGCGCAGGAAGCGGTGACTGATCTCCTTCAAAATCACTATTCACAGGTTAAAAACCCGAATCCGGTATTCACGCCGCGTGAAGGGAAAAAGACCCTGCCGTTCTGCCGTAAGCTGATGGCGAAAGCCGAAGGCTTCACGTCCCGTTTTGATTTTTCCATCCATGTGGCGTTTTTGCGTTCGCTGGGTAAGCGTCACCGGATGCCACCACTGTTGCGCCGGCGTGCAATTGACGCTCTTCTGCAGGCAATGTGTTTCCACTACGATCCGCTGGCCAATCGCGTGCAGCGCTCGATTACCAATATGGCCATCGAATGTGGACTGGCCACCGAGTCCAGGAGCGGCAACCTGTCGATCACCCGAGCCACCCGGGCGCTGAAGTTCCTGGCCGAGCTGGGGCTGATCACCTATCAGACGGAATATGACCCACAGATCGGCTGTAATATCCCGACCGATATCACCTTCACCCCGGCTCTGTTTTCCGCGCTTGACGTTTCAGAAATGGCTGTGGTGGCCGCGCGCCGCAGCCGTGTGGAATGGGAAAACCTGCAGCGCAAAAAACAGCAACTGAAACCGCTGGAGATGGACGAACTGATCGCAAAAGCGTGGCGGTTTGTGCGTGAGCGTTTTCGCAGCTACCAGGCTGAACGAAAATCTCACGGCCGGAAGCGGGATACTGCACGGCGGGATGCATCACGGCAGCGTCATGACATCGAGACGCGCGTGCGTCAGCAACTGACCCGCGAATACGCCACCGGCCGCTTCAGGGGCGATAAAGAAGCGCTGAAGCGTGAGGTTGAGCGCCGTGTGCAGGAGCGCATGCTGCTGTCGCGCGGAAACAACTACACGCGGCTGGCCACTGCCCCCCTATAACATTCCTTCTTTAAAAAATCCGGCCGGCGCCGGAGGCTTTCGCACGCCTGTTGGCCGGCTACTACGTATTATCTTATCTTCAGGCCTGCATTCCTCACCATAATTCCGGTCTTCCTGGCGTCAACGTGGCCTTAAATGTTATCGCCGGCGTCACTTCTGACGGCCGATTTCTGTTATCCACATATAACTGCAAGGGAGTATTTCATTAGGCTACAACCGTGATACGCACAAAGCACATGCCGTCGGACTTTCAAGGCGCGTGGTTCCTTTTAAACACCAGCTCTGTACCTCTTTTAAAGATCCTTTAATAAATCCTGTAAACACATAACCTGTTCATCGCCTGCCCTGTGGACCGGCTCGGGAGAATGCCCGCCCTTGCAGCGACCTGACGGTCGCGCCGGTTCGGCAACATCAGAGAGAGCTCCCATCGCTCCGCGACGGGCCCCGGCCGGAGAACCACATTAGTTACAGCATTCAAAAGGAAGTTCATCATAAAACCGGCGCCGGTTTGCCGGCCAGGTGCCCCTCCCCACCACTGAAAAGCGCCGCCGCCCCCGGCCGAAGGCCGGGGAACACCATCGCTTTTAATGATGGGTGTTGTAACTAAGGGATTAGTCGCTGTGAGAGGTGACGCGGTGAGTTCAGAGTACACGCTCGTAAGCGGCCCTACCGGCCCGCTAACGCGGAGATACGCCACGACTACGGCCCTTGCCTTGTCGTGACCACTCCGACCGCGCACAAAAGCTCCTGAGTTATTTTTAGCGGGTATGGCTTAACAGGGTAAGGGATGGGATAGGCAGAACCTTTCAAAACGGTAACCGGCTTCGCCGGGCGACGGCGCCACTTACCGACGGAGCCTTGTTCAAATTCATCTGGCGCCTCCATGCCGCAAAGCGGCATTCAGAAGACAGGCTGCGCACTGCTCGCGTCGCCTCCGAACGGAAATACCGTGGTTTTCACCGATCTTGCCAGCTACCCCAAGCAAAACGGACTTGCCAAAGCATTGAGGGAAATTGGCCGTATAGAACGAAAGCTGTTTATGCTCGACTGGTTCCGCGATCCGGCACTTCGTCGGCGGGTACAGGCTGGATTGAATAAAGGGGAGGCCCGTAACGCACTGGCGTGTGCGGTATTCCTGCACCGACTGGGGGAAATCAGGGACCGCAAACCGGAAAATCAGAGCTATCGCGCCAGCGGACTGACGGCAGCTATCTCGCTGTGGAACACCGTCTATATGGAAAGAACGATCGATGCCCTGAAGCGTAAAGGAGTGAAGAGCAACGAGCAACTGCTGTCGCATTTGTCGCCGTTAGGCTGGGAGCACATCAATATGACAGGCGATTATATCTGGATAAGCAACCGGCTTCCGGTAAGTTTCGTCGGCTGAGGCCAGCTAAAGTCGAAAGGTCAAAAAATAGCCTTAGCGTACAATAATTTTCGATATCCAAACTGCCCCCAGAGAAACGGAGTGGGTTTCACCAATGAATTCGCAGCCTACGATGATCGTTTTATCCCGAGTCTGAGGAAACTGGCTGATGCGGCAAAAAGCGGGGGGGCGCTGGCAATCCTGCAACTGTTTCACGCCGGTAATAAAGCGGTTCCCGAACTCATCCCAGATGGAGAGCTCGTCAGCGCCAGTGCCCTGGCCGCTCCGGCTGGCCCTTTTAATCGCGGGGAACAAGCCAGCCGGGCGTTGGGTCATGACGAAATTTCTGGTGTGATCCATGACTTCGGCGAAGCCACTCGCCGCGCAATTGAGGCCGGTTTTGATGGTGTTGAATTGCACGGCGCGCATGGTTTTCTTATCCAGAACTTCTTCTCCCCCTGGTTTAACCAGCGTACTGACGAATGGGGTGGTTCATTAGCAAACCGGATGCGTTTTCCGCTGGAGGTCGTTCGGGAAGTCCGGCGGGTTATTGAAACTCATGCCAGGAAACCCTTTTTATTGCGTTACCGGGGCTTTGTTAATGGAATGGTCGCCTCCCATCTCTTGTGCCACAGTGGGACGATAAATCGTCACTCATTGAACGGAGCGCTGCTATCATGAACGTTAAAACTATTGGAATCG
>NZ_JBKIUP010000034.1:0-6241 GCF_046602535.1 Klebsiella sp. 1SOBk10mer | reverse complement strand
GCCAGTTGGTGATTTTGAACTTTTGCTTTGCCACGGAACGGTCTGCGTTGTCGGGAAGATGCGTGATCTGATCCTTCAACTCAGCAAAAGTTCGATTTATTCAACAAAGCCTTTTTTTATATACGATCTGACGAATTCAGCAGAAGGAAACTCATCATTCGTGACGAAATAAAAATTAGTTTCCCCATTAATATAGAAATGAGTGTTTACTCACAGAAAGAAAATCAGGAGTAATTATTCTGAAGACAGATAATACAGAAGTCGTACAGCGCATTTAACTCACTTCTCAGGAGGTTAATCACTCTCTATTTGTGGACAACCGACATGTCTTAAGGCTCTGGAATAACGTGTTGATATTTCGATGCGTAGCATGCAGCGGAATATTACCGGATCAATAAAGCAGGAAGAGGCGTTTTAATTCTTTCCGCAGGATGATAGTAGGGTGACTGCCATGTCTGATTATAATGAAAAAAGTGCGATCTCCGCACTTCTCGCAGGTCATTGTTCCGATCCATTTTCCGTGCTTGGCATGCACTCAACCGATGCGGGTCTGGAAGTGCGCGCATTATTACCCGATGCCACCGATGTATGGGTGATTGAACCGAAAACCGGGCGCAAAGTCGGTAAACTCGAATGCCTCGACACACGCGGGTTCTTTAGCGGCGTTCTGCCGCGCCGGAAAAATCCTTTTCGTTACCAGCTGGCCGTCACCTGGCACGGTCAGCAAAACCTGATTGACGACCCCTATCGCTTTGGCCCGCTGCTGCAGGAGCTTGATGCCTGGCTGCTCGCTGAAGGGACTCATCTGCGGCCCTACGAGACGCTGGGAGCCCATGCCGACACCATGGACGGCGTCACCGGGACGCGTTTTTCCGTCTGGGCGCCGAACGCCCGTCGTGTGTCGGTGGTCGGACAGTTCAACTACTGGGACGGCCGCCGCCACCCGATGCGTCTGCGCAAAGAGTCCGGCATCTGGGAGCTGTTTGTCCCCGGCGCGCATAACGGCCAGCTGTATAAGTTCGAGCTGATTGACGCCCACGGCCACCTGCGGGTGAAATCCGACCCGTATGCCTTTGAGGCACAGATGCGCCCGGAAAGCGCGTCGCTTATCTGCGGCATGCCGGAAAAGGTCGAACAGCCACAGTCCCGTCAGCAGGCCAACCAGTTTGATGCACCGATTTCGATTTATGAAGTGCACCTTGGCTCGTGGCGCCGCCACGCCGATAACCATTTCTGGCTCAGCTACCGCGAGCTGGCGGACCAGCTGGTGCCTTACGCGAAGTGGATGGGCTTCACCCATCTGGAGCTGCTGCCGGTAAACGAACATCCGTTCGACGGCAGCTGGGGCTATCAGCCCACCGGGCTGTACGCGCCGACCCGCCGTTTTGGTACCCGTGAAGACTTCCGCTACTTCCTGAATGCTGCCCATGCCGCGGGTCTGAACGTGATCCTCGACTGGGTGCCGGGCCACTTCCCGTCGGATGACTTTGCGCTGGCATCGTTCGACGGCACCGCGTTGTATGAACACAGCGACCCGCGAGAAGGTTATCACCAGGACTGGAATACGCTGATCTACAACTACGGTCGCCGTGAAGTCAGCAACTTTCTGGTCGGGAACGCGCTGTACTGGATTGAACGCTTCGGGATCGACGCCCTGCGCGTGGATGCGGTTGCGTCAATGATCTACCGCGACTACAGCCGCAAAGAGGGGGAGTGGGTGCCCAATGAGTACGGCGGCCGGGAAAACCTCGAAGCGATTGAATTTCTGCGCAATACCAACCGTGTGCTCGGTGAGCAGACGCCGGGAGCGGTCACGATGGCGGAGGAGTCCACCGACTTCGCCGGGGTTACACGACCGTCTTCGACGGGCGGTCTTGGCTTCTGGTTCAAATGGAACCTCGGCTGGATGCATGACACCCTCGACTATATGCAGCTCGATCCCATCTATCGTCGTTATCATCACGACAAGATGACCTTCGGGATGCTCTACAACTACACCGAAAACTTCGTGTTGCCGCTGTCACACGATGAAGTGGTTCACGGCAAAAAATCGATTCTTGACCGGATGCCTGGCGATGCCTGGCAGAAGTTCGCCAACCTGCGCGCCTACTACGGCTGGCTGTTTGCCTTCCCCGGTAAAAAGCTGCTGTTTATGGGCAACGAGTTTGCCCAGGGGCGGGAGTGGAACCACGACGCCAGCCTCGACTGGCATCTGCTGGAAGGGGGCGACAACTGGCATCACGGGGTGCAGCGTCTGGTGCGCGATCTGAACCATACCTATCGCCACCATAAGGCACTGCACGAACTGGATTTTGACCCCTACGGCTTTGAATGGCTTGTTGTGGATGACCATGAACGGTCGGTGTTTATCTTTGTCCGTCGCGATAAAGCCGGGAACGAGATAATCGTGGCGAGCAACTTCACGCCAGTACCGCGTCACGGCTATCGCTTCGGGATTAACCAGCCGGGGCGCTGGCGTGAAGAGCTGAACACCGACTCGATGCACTACCACGGGAGCAACACCGGCAACGGCGGCTGCGTGGCAAGCGAGGCGATCGCCAGCCACGGTCGGGAGCATTCGCTGTCGGTGACTCTGCCGCCGCTGGCGACAATCTGGCTGGTACGGGAATCTGCAGGGCAATAAAACGCGCAGCTGATTTATTGCAGCTGACTTATTACCGGAGGTGATCACTTCTGAATTATTTTGCAGAAGAGTGAGGCTTTTTCTTCATTATTTTCTTTTATGGCTTTTATTTAATAGCAGGACATTATTATGAGTAAACTTGAATATACTGACAACTTAATGCTGTCGCGCCAGTTACCGCTTAAATCCGTGGCCCTGATCCTCGCCGGCGGACGTGGCACACGATTAAAAGACCTGACCACTATTCGCGCAAAACCTGCGGTGCATTTCGGCGGTAAATTCAGAATTATTGATTTTGCTTTATCGAATTGTATTAACTCCGGAATAAGACGTATCGGGGTCATTACACAATATCAGTCCCATTCACTGGTGCAGCATATTCAACGCGGCTGGGCATTCTTTAACGAAGAAATGAATGAGTTCGTGGATTTATTACCGGCGCAGCAGCGGGTGCATGGTGAGAACTGGTATCGGGGGACGGCGGATGCCGTGACCCAGAATCTGGATATTATCCGCCGCTATGATGCGGAATATGTCGTTATTCTGGCCGGGGACCATATCTATAAACAAGATTATTCGCGGATGCTGCTCGATCACGTTGAAAAAGGGGCGCGCTGTACCGTGGCCTGCCTGCCGGTCCCGGTTGAAGAGGCAAGCGCTTTTGGCGTCATGGCCGTGGATGAGAATGACAAAATCATTGAATTTGTTGAAAAACCGGCTAATCCGCCCACCATTCCTGGCGATGAAACCCGCTCGCTTGCCAGTATGGGCATTTATGTGTTTGATGCGGAATATCTCTACCAGCTGCTGGAAGACGACGATCGGGATGAACACTCCACCCATGATTTTGGCAAAGATATTATTCCCAGGATAACGGCGGCAGGTGAAGCGTATGCGCATCCGTTCCCGCGCTCCTGCGTTCAGTCGGATAATAATGCCGAGCCATACTGGCGCGATGTCGGAACCCTGGAGGCGTACTGGAAAGCGAATCTGGATTTAGCCTCAGTAGTGCCAGAGCTGGACGTTTATGACCGTAACTGGCCTATCCGTACCTATGTCGAATCGCTGCCCAGCGCCAAATTTGTTCAGGACCGTTCCGGCAGTCATGGCATGACCATGAATTCTCTGGTCTCCGGCGGCTGTATTATTTCTGGCTCGGTGGTGGTGCAGTCGGTTCTATTTTCCAGAGTTCGGATTAACTCGTTCTGTAATATTGATTCGTCGGTTTTATTACCGGGCGTCTGGGTCGGTCGCTCCTGCAGGATAAGACGCTGCGTGATCGACCGGGGATGCGTTATTCCGGAGGGGACGGTGATTGGCGAAAATGCCGTTGAGGATGCGCGACGCTTTTATCGTTCGGAAGAAGGCATCGTTCTGGTTACCAAAGAAATGCTGGACAAACTTGAGGTATGAGCCCATTTGCGGAAAAAGCGTGTCCGGCGGCAGAGAAAATATTGCCCTGTCGCGGGTCGTCTCTGTGGCTGAATAATAAGGAGCATACATGCAAGTTTTACATGTAGGAGCAGAGATGTTCCCGCTGTTAAAAACGGGCGGACTGGCCGACGTCACCGGCGCGCTCCCGGCGGCGCAAATTGCCGAGGGGCTGGATACCCGCGTGCTGCTGCCTGGGTTTCCGGCGATCCGCAACGGGGTTCAGGATCCGCAGGTGGTGGCCAGCAGGGAGACATTCGCCGGGCGGATGACGCTGCTGTTTGGCCATTTTAACGGTGTGGGCATCTATCTGATTGATGCCCCGCATCTCTATGACCGGACGGGTAATCCTTATCATAACCAGCAGATGCAGGATTATCCTGATAACGTCCTGCGTTTCGCGTTGCTGAGCTGGGTCGGGGCCGAGCTTGCCGGTGGTCTTGACCCGTTCTGGCGTCCTGAAATCGTCCACGCCCATGACTGGCACGCGGGTCTCACCCCGGCTTATCTGGCCACCCGCGGCAACCCGGCCAAATCGGTGTTTACGGTGCACAACATTGCCTATCAGGGGTTGTTTCAGGCCCGGCATATGGCGGAGATCGCGTTACCGTGGTCGTTCTTCCAGATGCACGGGGTGGAGTTTAATGGGCAAATCTCCTTCCTTAAGGCGGGTCTCTATTTCGCTGACCATATCACCACCGTCAGCCCGACATATGCCCGTGAAATTACCGAACCACAGTACGCGTTTGGTCTGGAAGAGCTGCTGCGGCAACGTCAGCGGGAAGGGCGACTGTCGGGGATCCTGAACGGGGTTGACAAAAATATCTGGGATCCGCGCCGCGATCCGCTGCTGGCAGCGCCTTACGACCAGAATTCACTGGCGGAGAAAGCGAAGAACAAGCAGCAGCTGCAGACGTCGCTGGGGCTGAAGGCGGACGATCGGGCGCTGCTGTTCACCGTTGTGAGCCGGCTGACCAGCCAGAAGGGGCTGGATCTTCTGTTTGGCGCGCTGCCGGGAATTATATCTAAGGGAGGGCAGCTGGCGCTGCTGGGATCCGGGGACCCGGATTTGCAGGCCCGTTTTCTGACCGCCGAGGCGCAATACCCCGGGCAGGTGAGTATCCGGATCGGCTACGACGAGGCGCTGTCGCATCAGATGATTGGCGGCGCCGACGTCATCCTGGTGCCCAGCCGTTTTGAACCCTGCGGTCTGACCCAGCTTTATGGTCTGCGCTACGGCACATTACCGCTGGTTCGCCGTACCGGCGGACTGGCGGATACCGTCGCCGACTGTTCGCTCGAAAACCTTGTTGACGGGCTCGCGACCGGATTTGTGTTTACCGACAGCGAGACGGAATCGTTATTACATGCTATCCACCGGGCCAGTGTCCTGTGGTCGCGTCCCTCGCTGTGGCGTTACGTGCAGCGGCAGGCGATGAGCATGGATTTTAGCTGGCAAAGTGCCGCAAAGTCTTTCCACCTGTTGTATCAGCGTATTATTTAATTGCTACGGATAAGAAAAATGGAACCACGCATAAGTTATATTTCACCCAGGCTGAATGAAGAAGCGCTGCAGCATGCTATCGCTTATAACCTCATGTTTATTCTCGGTAAAGACCCTTCACTTGCCAATAAGCATGAATGGCTCAATGCTACGCTGTTCGCCGTGCGCGATCGGCTGGTTGAGCGCTGGTTGCGGGCGCATCGGGCGCGGATCTCGCAGCAGGCGCGCCAGGTATATTATCTGTCGATGGAGTTTCTCATCGGCCGTACCCTCTCGAATGCCTTACTGTCGCTGGGCATCTATGAGGATGTGAAAACAGCGCTGGCCGGGATGGGTCTGGATCTGGAAGAGCTGATTGACGAAGAGAATGACCCGGGCCTGGGCAACGGCGGTCTCGGTCGTCTGGCAGCCTGTTTTCTCGACTCCCTGGCCACGCTGGGGCTGCCAGGACGCGGTTACGGCATCCGCTACGACTACGGCATGTTCAAGCAAAACATCATCGACGGCCGGCAGATGGAGTCACCGGACTACTGGCTGGAGTACGGTAACCCGGTAATGACTCCAATTTACTGATAGTGTTTTATGTTCAGATAGTGCCCGATGACTTTGTCATGCAGCTCCACCGATTTTGAGAACGACAGGGACTTCCTGCCCAGCCTTGC
>NZ_JBKIUP010000033.1:0-7219 GCF_046602535.1 Klebsiella sp. 1SOBk10mer | reverse complement strand
ATAGGCGTCAGCGTCCCGGTCCTGTACAAATGGAAGAAAGACCTTATCAGTGACGAGGCTTATCAATCCATGCGCAAACGAAAGGCAGCCCCTCAGGATAAAAATCAGGATACTTTACTCGGTGAAATCCAGCGTCTCAGGAAGCAGGTTCATCAGCTGCAGCTCGAACGTGACATACTGACAAAGGCGAATGAACTGATAAAAAAAGATCTGGGCATCAGCTTTCTGAAACTGAAAAACAGGGAGAAAACCCTGATAGTTGATGCCCTTAAGAAAAAGGGTGATGCTGCCAACTTACTGATTTAGTGTATGATGGTGTTTTTGAGGTGCTCCAGTGGCTTCTGTTTCTATCAGCTGTCCCTCCTGTTCAGCTACTGACGGGGTGGTGCGTAACGGCAAAAGCATTGCCGGACATCAGCGCTATCTCTGCTCTCACTGCCGTAAAACATGGCAACTGCAGTTCACTTACACCGCTTCTCAACCCGGTACGCACCAGAAAATCATTGATATGGCCATGAATGGTGTTGGATGCCGGGCAACCGCCCGCATTATGGGCGTTGGCCTCAACACGATTTTACGTCACTTAAAAAACTCAGACCGCAGTCGGTAACCTCACGCATACAACCGGGCAGTGACGTCATTGTTTGCGCGGAAATGGACGAACAGTGGGGTTATGTCGGCGCTAAATCACGCCAGCGCTGGTTGTTTTACGCGTATGACAGGCTCCGGAAGACGGTTTGCGCACGTATTCGGTGAATGCACTATGGCGACGCTGGGGCGTCTTATGAGCCTGCTGTCACCCTTTGACGTGGTGATATGGATGACGGATGGCTGGCCGCTGTATGAATCCCGCCTGAAGGGAAAGCTGCACGTAATCAGCAAGCGATATACGCAGCGAATTGAGCGGCATAACCTGAATCTGAGGCAGCACCTGGCACGGCTGGGACGGAAGTCGCTGTCGCTCTCAAAATCGGTGGAGCTGCATGACAAAGTCATTGGGCATTATCTGAACATAAAACACTATCAATAAGTTGGAGTCATTACCCTTTTTTCAACTTCTGATGGATGCGAGTGATTGAACTCATACATTAATGTTTTCCCACGAAGTCTTTTTTCAGGTAAGCCTTCGCACATATCGGTAAATAGCTTGCCTGCTTTTATTTTTTCTGTCATCGACATGTTCATTTTTAACATTCCGTCCTGATAAGTTGGTCGGATAAGGCGCTCGCGCCGTATCCGACATTAATTTCTTAAGCGACTTCATTCACCTGGCGACGCAGCAGAGAAAGTGGGCCGGGGCCGCTAAGCGTGAACACGGAAATTAAGGTGAAGCCCAGCGCCACCAGACCCAGCACCAGGTAAGCGCCCTGGAAACCGATGCTTTCATACATATTGCCCGCCAGAATAGACATAAAAATCATCGCCAGTTGCTTAAAGAAGCAGAAACAGACCAGATAAATCGTCGCTGAAAAACGCACTTCAAACTGGCTGGTAATATATTTAAAGCAGCCCACCAGCAGGAACGGTACTTCAAACATATGCAGCGTTTTCAGAATAACCACTTCCAGTGCTGAGGTAGCGAACGATGAGCCAATAATACGTACTGACATAATAGTGCCAGCCAGCAGCAGGGCGTTTTTCCCACCGATGCGATTAATGATCAGTGGCGCAAAAAACATAATCGAGGCGTTAAGTAATTCGCCCATTGTCGTTACGTAGCCAAATACCCGCGTACCCTGTTCACCGGTAGCAAAGAACGAAGTAAAGAAATTAGCAAACTGTTGGTCAAAAACATCGTAGGTGCAGGAAACGCCAATAACATACAGTGACAAAAACCACAGTTTTGGCTGTCTGAACAGTTCCAGCGCCAGCTTAAGGCTAAATGCCGAATGGTTGGCACCTACCGCATTGGCAACCGTGGCAGAAGAGGGCGCATCCGTTTTGGCGAAAAAGAGTAAAACGGCGAGGATGAATGCACAGCCAGAACCCAGCCAGAAAACAAACTGATTATTGATGGTGAACATGATGCCGACAATCGAGGCACACAGCGCCCAGCCAACACAGCCAAACATCCGCGCGCGACCATATTCGAAATTACTGCGACGGCTGACTTTCTCGATAAATGCCTCTACTGCTGGCGCACCGGCGTTAAAACAAAAGCCTAGATAAATACCACCAACAATCGATCCTACTAAAATGTTGTATTGTAACAGTGGCCCGAAGATAAAAATAAAGAACGGCGCAAACATCACTAACATGCCGGTAATAATCCACAGCAGGTATTTGCGCAGCCCGAGTTTGTCAGAAAGCAGACCAAACAGCGGTTGGAATAATAGCGAGAACAGAGAAATAGCGGCAAAAATAATACCCGTATCACTTTTGCTGATATGGTTGATGTCATGTAGCCAAATCGGGAAAAACGGGAAGTAGGCTCCCATGATAAAAAAGTAAAAGAAAAAGAATAAACCGAACATCCAAAAGTTTGTGTTTTTTAAATAGTACATAATGGATTTCCTTACGCGAAATACGGGCAGACATGGCCTGCCCGGTTATTATTATTTTTGACACCAGAGCAACTGGTAATGGTAGCTACCGGCGCTAAGGTGGAATTCCGCCGACACTGACGGGCTCCAGGAGTCGTCGCCACCAATCCCCATATGGAAACCGTCGATATTCAGCCATGTGCCTTCTTCCGCGTGCAGCAGATGGCGATGGCTGGTTTCCATCAGTTGCTGTTGACTGTAGCGGCTGATGTTGAACTGGAAGTCGCCGCGCCACTGGTGTGGGCCATAATTCAATTCGCGCGTCCCGCAGCGCAGACCGTTTTCGCTCGGGAAGACGTACGGGGTATACATGTCTGACAATGGCAGATCCCAGCGGTCAAAACAGGCCGCAGTAAGGCGGTCGGGATAGTTTTCTTGCGGCCCTAATCCGAGCCAGTTTACCCGCTCTGCTACCTGCGCCAGCTGGCAGGTCAGGCCAATCCGCGCCGGATGTGGCATATTGCTCGCCACTTCAACATCAACGGTAATCGCCATTTGACCACTTCCATCAATCCGGTAGGTTTTCCGGCTGATAAATAAAGTTTTCCCCTGATGCTGCCACGCGTGGACCGTGGTAATCAGCACCGCGTCGGCAAGCGTATCTGCCGTGCACTGCAACAACGCTGCTTCGGCCTGGTAATGGCCCGCCGCCTTCCAGCGTTCGACCCAGGCGTTAGGGTCAATGCGGGTCGCTTCACTTACGCCAATGTCGTTATCCAGCGGTGCGCGGGTGAACTGATCGCGCAGCGGCGTCAGCAGTTGTTTTTTATCGCCAATCCACATCTGTGAAAGAAAGCCTGACTGGCGGTTAAATTGCCAACGCTTATTATCCAGCTCGATGCAAAAATCCGTTTCGCTGGTGGTCAGTTGCGGGATGGCGTGGGGCGCGGAGGGGAGTGTCACGCTGAGGTTTTCCGCCAGACGCCACTGCTGCCAGGCGCTGATGTGTCCGGCTGCTGACCATGTGGTCGCGTTCGGTTGCACTACGTGAACCGTTAGCCAGAGTTGTCCGGCGCTCTCCGGCTGCGGTAGTTCAGGCAGTTCAATCAACTGTTTACCTTGTGGAGCGACATCCAGAGGCACTTCACCGCTTGCCAGCGGCTTGCCATCCAGCGCCACCATCCAGTGCAGGAGCTCGTTATCGCTATGACGGAACAGGTATTCGCTGGTCACTTCGATGGTTCGCCCGGATAAACTGAACTGGAAAAACTGCTGCTGGTGTTTTGCTTCCGTCAGCGCCGGATGCGGCGTGCGGTCTGCAAAGACCAGACCGTTCATGCAGAACTGGCGATCATTCGGCGTATCGCCAAAATCACCGCCGTAAGCCGACCACGGATTGCCATTTTCATCATATTTAATCAGCGACTGATCCACCCAGTCCCAGACGAAGCCGCCCTGTAAACGGGGGTACTGACGAAACGCCTGCCAGTATTTAGCGAAGCCGCCAAGACTGTTACCCATCGCGTGGGCGTATTCGCAAAGGATCAGCGGGCGCGTCTCTCCAGGCAACGAAAGCCATTTTTTGATGGACCATTTCGGCACAGCCGGGAAGGGCTGGTCTTCATCCACGCGCGCGTACATCGGGCAAATAATATCGGTTGCGAAGGTGTCGGCTCCGCCGCCTTCATACTGTACCGGGCGGGAAGGATCGACAGATTTGATCCAGCGATAGAGTGCGTCGTGATTAGCGCCGTGGCCTGATTCATTCCCCAGCGACCAGATGATCACACTCGGGTGATTACGATCGCGCTGCACCATTCGCGTTACGCGTTCGCTCATCGCGGGTAGCCAGCGCGGATCATCGGTCAGACGATTCATTGGCACCATGCCGTGGGTTTCAATGTTGGCTTCATCCACCACATACAGGCCGTAGTGGTCGCACAGCGTGTACCACAGCGGATGGTTCGGATAATGCGAACAGCGCACGGCGTTAAAGTTGTTCTGCTTCATCAGCAGGATATCCTGCACCATCGTCTGCTCATCCATGACCTGACCATGCAGAGGATGATGCTCGTGACGGTTAACGCCGCGAATCAGCAACGGCTTGCCGTTTAGCAGCAGCAGACCATTTTCAATCCGCACCTCGCGGAAACCGACATCGCAGGCTTCTGCTTCAATCAGCGTGCCGTCGGCGGTGTGCAGTTCAACCACCGCACGATAGAGATTCGGGATTTCGGCGCTCCACAGTTTCGGGTTTTCGACGTTCAGACGTAGGGTGACGTGATCGGCATAACCACCACGCTCATCGATAATTTCACCGCCGAAAGGCGCGGTGCCGCTGGCGACCTGCGTTTCACCCTGCCACAAAGAAACCGTCACCCGCAGCTCATCGCGCAGCTCGCCGTACATCTGAACGTCTGCCTCCAGTACAGCGCGGCTGAAATCATCATTAAAGTGAGTGGCTACATGGAAATCGCTGATTTGCGTGCTCGGTTTATGCAGCAACGAGACGTCACGGAAAATGCCGCTCATCCGCCACATATCCTGATCTTCCAGATAACTGCCGTCACTCCAGCGCAGCACCATCACCGCGAGGCGGTTTTCTCCGGCGTGTAAAAATGCGCTCAGGTCAAATTCAGACGGCAAACGACTGTCCTGTCCGTAACCGACCCAGCGCCCGTTGCACCACAAATGAAACGCCGAGTTAACACCATCAAAAATAATTCGCGTCTGGCCTTCCTGTAGCCAGCTTTCATCAACATTAAATGTGAGCGAGTAACAACCCGTCGGATTCTCCGTGGGAACATACGGCGGATTGACCGCAATGGGATAGGTCACGTTGGTGTAGATAGGCGCATCGTAACCGTGCATCTGCCAGTTTGAGGGGACGATGACAGTATCGGCGTCAGGAAGATCGCGCTCCAGCCAGCTTTCTGGTACCGCTTCTGGTGCCGGAAACCAGGCAAAGCGCCATTCACCATTCAGGCTGCGCGACTCTTGGGAAGGGCGATCGGTGCGAGCCTCTTCGCTATTACGCCAGCTGGCGAAAGGGGGATGTGCCGCAAGGCGATTAAGTTGGGTAACGCCAGGGTTTTCCCAGTCACGACGTTGTAATACGACGGCCAGTGAATCCGTAATCATTGTCATAGTTGTATCCTGCGTGAATTGTTATCCGCTCACATTTTCGCATAACATACGAGCCGGACACATAGAGTGTAAAGCCTGGGGTGCCTAATGAGTGAGCTGACTCACATTAATTGCGTTGCGCTCACTGCCCGCTTTCAAGTCGGGAAACTTGTCGTGCCAGCTGCATTAAGGAATCTGCCAACGTGCGGGGAGAGGTGGTTTGCGTATTGGGCGCCAGGGTGGTTTTTCTTTTCACCAGTGAGACGGGCAACAGCTGATTGCTCTTCACCGCCTGGCCCTGAGAGAGTTTCAGCAAGCGGTCCACGCTGGTTTGCCCCAGCAGGCGAAAATCCTGTTTGATGGTGGTTAACGGCGGGATATAACACGAGCTGTCTTCGGTATCGTCGTATCCCACTACCGAGATATCCGCACCAACGCGCAACCCGGACTCGGTAATGGCGCGCATTGCGCCCAGCGCCATCTGATCGTTGGCAACCAGCATCGCAGTGGGAACGATGCCCTCATTTAGCATTTGCATGGTTTGTTGAAAACCGGACATGGCACTCCAGTCGCCTTCCCGTTCCGCTATCGGATGAATTTGATTGCGAGTGAGATATTTATGCCAGCCCGCCAGACGCAGACGCGCCGAGACAGAACTTAATGGGCCCGCTAACAGCGCGATTTGCTGGTGACCCAATGCGACCAGATGCTCCACGCCCAGTCGCGTACCGTCTTCATGGGAGAAAATAATACTGTTGATGGGAGTCTGGTCAGAGACATCAAGAAATAACGCCGGAACATTAGCGCAGGCAGCTTCCACAGCAATGGCATCCTGGTCATCCAGCGGATAGTTAATGATCAGCCCACTGACGCGTTGCGCGAGAAGATTGTGCACCGCCGCTTTACAGGCTTCGACGCCGCTTCGTTCTACCATCGACACCACCACGCTGGCACCCAGTTGATCGGCGCGAGATTTAATCGCCGCGACAATTTGCGACGGCGCGTGCAGGGCCAGACTGGAGGTAGCAACGCCAATCAGCAACGACTGTTTCCCCGCCAGTTGTTGTGCCACGCGGTTGGGAATGTAGTTCAGCTGCGCCATCGCCGCTTCCACCTTTTCCCGCGTTTTCGCAGAGACGTGGCTGGCCTGGTTCACCACGCGGGAAACGGTCTGATAAGAGACACCGGCATACTCTGCGACATCGTATAGCGTTACTGGTTTCACATTTACCACCCTGAATTGACTCTCTTCGGGTGCTATCATGCCATACCACGAAATGTTTTGCGCCATTCGGAGGGGGCACGCCGAAGTGAGATTCAAAATGCCGACGTCAGTTCACAGGTGGGTAATGATACCAACGTGTTGATTTCGTATTTTCACTGACACCAGGATCATCCTGATGTTACAAGGATTGAATGACTACAGATTAAAATAGTCATCAACAGGTTGACAGCATTACCTGATTTCCTGTCGAAACGCGTTCATTTGACATCATGACTGGCTTTGTTGAATAAATCGAACTTTTGCTGAGTTGAAGGATCAGATCACGCATCTTCCCGACAACGCAGACCGTTCCGTGGCAAAGCAAAAGTTCAAAATCACCAACTGG
>NZ_JBKIUP010000032.1:0-7889 GCF_046602535.1 Klebsiella sp. 1SOBk10mer | reverse complement strand
CAGATGGTAAACATATGCGTATGTCTGCCCTATGCAGATGCGTGGCATATGGATATGCTGCGCATATTCTGTTTTCTCATTTTTCCACCGCAGATCCGAAAACTCCCAAAGTCGGATCTGAACGGAGTAATCGTATGGCAGGATGAAGGAGATACAGCAGGAGGGTGTTCAAAGCAAAAGGCAGGTGCGAACGGAAGGTCCGCTTTGAGCTGTGAGTTCAACGGGTCGATGCAACGCTATCCTTAATCAAGGGGGACGTTGTCATGAAACGAAGAACTCGGATTAACTACACGCCAGAGCAGAAGGCAATTATCTGGGACAGATATAAGCAAGGTGATTCTCTACATGATATCGCCAGAATGTTCGACAGATATCATTCTTCCATTATGCCCACTATCCACCAGACAGGCGGCTATCGTCCTCCCGTGCGAAAACGGCACCGATTAGCGCTTTCGCTTGATGAAAGAGAGGAGATATCCAGAGGGCTGGTAGCAAAACTCAGTATCAGGGATATCGCCGCCAAATTATCAAGAGCGCCCTCAACGATTAGCCGCGAGGTCAGGAGGCACGGTGGTGCAAAACAATACCGTGCAGCAAAAGCCGATGCTACTGCGTGGGAAAATGCACTGAGACCAAAACCTTGCAAGCTAATTGAAAGCCCCGCATTGTGTAAAATCATTGCAGAGAAGATGCATCAGGACTGGTCGCCGGAACAGATCGCCGGTTGGCTGAAACGCTGTTATCCGGATAATCAGGAAATGCATGTGTCACACGAAACGATTTATAAAACGCTTTTTATACAAACCCGGGGAGCATTAAAAAAAGAGCTGCAGCAATGCCTCAGAAGCGGAAGAGCAGTGCGTAGATCCAGAACGTCATCGCTTAAAGGGAAAGGATTAGGGTCAATCCCTAACACGATACCTGTCAGCGAAAGGCCACCAGAGGCGGCTGACAGAGCCATCCCAGGTCACTGGGAAGGTGACTTGATTCAGGGCTCGAAAAACTCCTATATCATCACCCTCGTAGAACGTCATTCTCGTTTTATTATGCTGGCGAAGATCAGAGACAACAAGACCATAACGGTTATATCTGCACTCATCAGACAAGCCCGGGAATTACCTGCTGAGCTTTATAAAACATTAACTTGGGATCGTGGCGCTGAAATGACCAGCCACACACGATTTACTATAGCGACAGACATTCAGATTTATTTTTGTGATCCTCAATCTCCCTGGCAACGTGGCTCAAATGAAAATACGAACAGATTGCTCAGACAATATTTTCCAAAAGGAACTGACTTATCGGTTCACAGCCAGCAAAGACTTAACAGTGTTGCCAGACAGCTCAACGAAAGGCCGAGAAAAACGCTAGACTATGAATCACCCGCAGAACGGTTCAATCAATGTGTTGCATCCATCGGTTGAACTCACAGCCAGAAGCGGACACTGTTCACAATATCGAGTTAATCATTGGATATGTTGATCGCTCCCATTGAAAAATTTCACATTATCCAATATATCAATGTTGAGGCTTCCCTCTTACACCTCTAAAGGATAACTATCATGGGTCTTAAACCTGGTCCAAAACCAATTGCTAAATCGACAGGAAAACCGGATCAACGTCGACGTGATAATAAAGATACTCCTGGTAATACCCCGGGACTAAAGCCTAGTAAATCTACAGGGAAATAAAAAATTCAGGGTATATATGTCTTATTTATACCCTGATTACATATCCAGATTACTAAAGATGTTTCTGCAACCAGATGCGCGTACCTTCTGTTTCATACGCCTTTGCACCATACCCTTTCGCAAGAAGGGACTCTGGTAAATACTCGTCATATTTATCTAAGTACTTTTCTGGAACATCTGTGGCAAGATCAAATGCAGATGGCAAGCCTGACAACAACATTTCTTTCAGCGCGTGCTGAACGGAAGCTACACTGGAGTTATCGATTTCTATAACGCCAGCAAATGAATTTGCTTTAAAACCACAACGTATGAGCAAGGCTGTAATCGTATTGACAACTTTATCCCCCATCCAGGGTATTACGTAACAGTGTTGTCCACTCGTAATAAAACACTCATTTTGAAGTTTAAAACGCTGAAAGTTACTACAGCCTTCCGCAAATAGGTTTCTGGCGGCAGTATCGGCATAATCTACTTTCTTGCTACCTATTGCTATGCGGTAATCACCTTCCCTATAGATAGCGAGCATTTCCTGACGAACGGCATCATGAACAGACATACCTCCCCCACTAAATTGTGGTGGCTGACCGCCTTTGGTTGCCTCTACGTAGATAACTTTTTTCTCTGTCTCAATCTCAGTCACTTTCCAGCGCCGCCCACCGAAGATTATGTGTTGGTCTGGTAGCAGTGGGGAATCTACAGGCACTGTTCCAAGGGTTCTGTTTCCAGTGACAATGCGGAACTCTTCTGGTGTATTGAACACAGCATAAAAAGTGTAATGGTTAGTCAGTTTCTCCCCTTCTGCCCCAACAACCATTTCGCCGCTAGCAAGTTGAGTGAGCAGGCCACTTGTTCCCATATGTTTAAGCAGACTTTTAAAATCGTTCAAATCTACATTTCTAAATGGCCCTGTCTGGCATAGTTGTGCCCAGAGCTGATCGGCACGAACTCCGCCCCATTGTGCGGTAATAGCAAGGATCTGGTGTAGCAGCGTGGAGTAATGCATCTGTTGAACATCAGCTGGTTCAAACCATTGTTTAGAGATCATCAATCTAATCATTGCCATCGACTGGACCAGTTGCAGCCGTAGGTGGTCAACAATGCTGCTATTAACAGTGAGCTCATTTTCTGTAATTAGCATTCTTAGAACTGATGGGGAGTCGCGTCGCCCAGAACGTCCCATACGCTGACGCAGACTGGAAACAGTATGCGGAGGCGTAACTTGGATAACCGACTTAACCTTACCGATATCAATTCCCAACTCAAGCGTCATTGTACAAACAGCTGTTGTGGGCAAATTTCCTTTCTGAAGACGAGTTTCAAGCGCTTCCCGCAATTCCTTGGCAAGGGAACCATGGTGGGGAAAGAATTCATTGGGAACAATATGTTCCTCACACATGTCGCTCAGCGTGGCAGCAATGCTTTCAGTCCGCTTTCTACTGTTTGCAAAGACCAAATGAGAATCGCCACGGCAAAGTCTAAAAATGTCAGCGCAAACGTCATGTTCAGCTGAACTCTGAAGTTCTTCTTCTTTTTGGAGCACTCGCTCCAGATAACCTTTGACCTGTACCTGAAGAGTGGCCTCGCTCTTACTATCTGTAACAGTTACGCAGGGTAGTCGTTTGTCCGGGCGCAAAAGTTCGGGCACTTTCTCCAGTTCCCCCAGCGTGGCACTCAACGCAACGCGGGGAATTGGATTTACCTGGCGTCCTAGCAAATGGTCAATTCTATTGAGCAGAGAAAGCAGCTGTACACCACGCTCTGAGCCAATGAAAGCATGAAACTCATCAATAACGATGTATGCGACTGAAGAAAACGCCTGTTTGAGCCAGCCCATTGAATTTATGAGCAAAGACTCAAGTGACTCAGGTGTAATCAGTAAAATGCCAGCAGGGTTTGTCCGAGCCTTCTTCTTTTTGCTTTGTGGTACATCCCCGTGCCAGGGAGTCACTGGCATTTCCAATGCATCTCCAAGGCTCTCAAGACGACGGTACTGATCGTTAATCAATGCCTTCAACGGACTGATATAGACGATGCCAAATCCATTAGTGAGATCTGCAACTGCCGAACAGGCAGGAAGAAAGAAAGCCTCTGTTTTACCCGCTGCTGTGCCTGCACTGATTAGCACGTCTCGATCACGGGCTAAAATTGCCGGGATAGAACTCTCCTGCAAGGGCCTTAATGTTGACCATCCCTGCTTGTAAATCCACTTACGGACGCGGGGGTCGAGACTATCATAGGCACTGCTCATAATTTGAAGTTCGCCAGTCCGTCATTGTCATCGCTTTCCTCTATAATGGCGTCATCCATTTCGCTGGGCCTGTCCTCTTCAATCGCCACCCCCTCGATTAGTGTTTGCCAGTTCATCGTTCTGTTTTGTTCCAGCACGGCCAGCATGTCCAGGAAACCTTTTATAGTATTACGGGGGGTACGGAAGTAAGCGTCTCCAATGGTTTTACTACAGTGATGCAGAAATCCAGTCAGTGCCTCATCTGGAACCAGATAATTCTCTGGATCTCCACCTGCATAAATATGACGAAGATTTCTCAGCAAAATATACAGTTCCTCAGGGGTGAGGCTGGCAAGATGCAAAGTGGGGGATGAGTAGTCAATCACTCCTGCTTTTTGCGCGAACCGGTTTTCCGCCAGACGCGACTGGAGCGCCTCATAGCTGTAAAGACCTTTACGCGGATCGAAAAGAAACTCTGGCGTACCCCCGAGGATAAAACCAATGTTCTCGGCTGAGCCTTGCAGGCAGTCATTCAGGATCCGCAAAATCTGTTCGTAGTTCGCTGTTCTTGCTTGCGTATTATTCAGCTTAAAGAGGTTCACCATTTCGTCGAGGCTGACCAAAAGACCGGCATAGCCTGCCTGGCGGACAAAAAGGCTCATCAGCTTCAAAGAATCATAGAATGATGCGTCTGAGATAATAGTCCGAACATCGAGATCGTTACGGGCATCAGTTTTGGTGGTGTACTCTCCCCGCAACCAGCGAATAGCATTGGATTTTAGCGTTTCGTTATCCTGCTCATGCCCGCGCCAGAATGCATCAATGACCTTCGCAAAGTCATATCCACCCACCATATCTGACAGAGCTGCCAGGCGTTTATGAATAACTGATGAAACCTCGGAGCCGTCCGTGTCCGCTTCCTTTCTTGCCTCCGTAACGAATCTTTCAACAACGCTAAGTAACGCATTACCATCCGGCTTGTTTCTGGTGGACATGTTTTTCATAAGCTCAGAATAGAGATTACGAGCCTGACCTCCCGATGAGTGAATGCGTCTGTCAGGAGAAAGGTCTGCACTGACAGACACCAGCTTCTTCTCTAGCGCAATAGAGCGCACAACACTCAGAAAGAACGTTTTACCAGAACCATATTCACCGATGATAAGTCTGAAGCTTGAACCACCGTCAGCAATCCTCTCAATATCCTGATGGAGAGCGGTGATCTCATTCACGCGGCCAACCTGGATATGCTGAATGCCTATCCTTGGCGTTACACCTGACTTAAGTGACTGAATAATAGCGTCACGTTCTTTCACTCTTATACGTGTTACAGACATTCACTATCCCTCTAATTCTTTGGCAATTTCCAGGTCAACCCAGATATCATCATCGGCATCGTCCAGTACCGGAGCATCAACCACCGCATAGGACCAGTCATTAATCACCTCAAGCGCACCGCCGAGCATCAAATTCAAATTTCCGCACAATTCTGTCGCCTCTTTCCGGGACCACTGTTCTTTCTCCAGCAAACTGCGATATAGCTGGCTATGTGCGGAGTCTAGCCCCCCCGCCTCCGTTAATGAGGCTGGAGCGCTTTCTGGCTCTTCCGGTTCTTCTTCGGTGAAAATTGTATTCAGCAATTTACGAACATCATCCGTGGCAGATTCGTGGCGGGCAAGTACATTAGCATCCAGTGTGAACCCTACTGCTGGCTGATCAGTTGATACAGACGAGACGAGATCATGTTCAGTTGCGGAATGCTGATGGATATTGCTCGAGACAGATGAGGGATTCAGCCCCAAACTTGAATAAATCTTCTCAAGCTGTTTGATTTCGGCAGGCGCTATTGTCCCATCCGAACAGGCAACACTAACGATAACTTTACCCACAGCAGCTTTTTCCGCGGCCCCCATCAACTCAATCCTGCTTTTCATTCCTGTCATATTGGTTGGGGTATGAAGTTGCCACGTTAAATACGCATGTAGAGAGCGTTTTTCATCATCGGTGAAGCCAGTATTGTTGTTGATGGCATTCTCAAGCACTTTCTGTTCAGCTTGATCAAGAGAATCGTCAATCAAGGCAACCATCGCCCCTAATCTGAGCGTCATTACTGCTGAGATAAATTCAGAAGAAGGTGAGAAGCGTCCACCTTCGGCGGCAGGGAATAGAACAAGTGTCCCATCAACATCCGCCTTCACATGGTGATAATACGGGTCAGGTGCCAGACCGTAACCCATCTTCAGAGCAAAGGCCTGCATCAAATCGGCCTCTTTTTTATTGATCTTATTGGGGCAACTGGCATTCATATGTGCCCAAAAGTCAGCAACTGAGACTAACCCCTCCTTGACGAGGATCGCCTCATCAGCCCAGCGTTTGAATGAGCTTAATATTTTTTCTGCGCTTTCATTAACGATCTCTGAAGGGAGCAACATAATTGCAGCCGTATCATTGACTGACGTACCTTTCCTACCAAGGTAGCGACTATAAGCATCAAGTTCATCCGTACATATGTCGGCAAGAGCCATAATTTTCTGGACAGGGCTCTTCAACGCACTTGGATCAGGCAGGTCGGGAACAGGGAGTCGAACACCTCGCAAACTAGGACTTGCTGGTGTGTAATCTAACCTTAGGCGCGTTTTATTCGCCTTAACGACCATCCCTTCACCATATTTGAGGGTGTAACGCCGTTTGAAAAGCGCAGCAAACTCTTTAGCACAGCGGCGAGCTGGGGTACGCAGCGAATACTCGGTGTGGTTTATTACCCAGTTCAACGCCAGTTCAGCTGATACAGGAACTCCTTCATGTACAGTTTTTGCCAGAGCCAGCTTAAATTGCATGCTGTTGCTGAAACCTGAATTGCTATCGAGCTCAGTGGCTAAGCCCATGTTCGGGCGCAGAATAGACATGGCTTCGAGTAATTGGGTCGAATATCCACGGAAGGAGCGGTTCTCAATGAATACCGATCTTAACCGAGCGACTTCATTGAACAGATTACGGAACTCAGCATCGGGGAATTTTGGGTCAGTTGAATCTACGAGCGCTTTTCTTTCCAGGCCGTAGAGGTAGATAAAAACATAGCCGATAGGACACGATGGATCAGACCTATCGCTGGCAAGCCAACTGACATACGCACCGCGTGCTTCTGGGGAAAGAGAGGAAAAACTGGGCCAGTATCCTAAGGAACTGTCCTCGTAAAGATAAGAAGTAGGTTTTATCTTACATGTGTCATCAATTAATGATGCCTCACTTCCATCGTCATAATAGCCGCCTGATTCCTGACCGGAGGGCTTCATACGTTGCCCCACGTAAATGTGGCCACCGCTAATTGCTACACCAGCTACAGTTATCATCTCACCCGGAAGTACCCATCGAGCTAGTGCACCTGCTGACTTTGAGGTGTTGCGGTAATGATTGGTTGTCACCCGAAGTTCAACACCCCGGCCACCGCTCAATGTAAAAGTTGCAAGGTTATCGTCTTCACTATCATCGTTTCGCACAACCGCCTCTTTTTTCTTGATGTCAGCGAGCCATTCTTTTGGCGGTGCTTTCACGGGGTCTGAAGCATAAGACTTTGGAGATTTACGTTTTTTCTTTCTAAAAAACAACAAGTAAATGACAAAAATCGCCGCCAAAAACTTCAATAACTCCATGATATATAACCTTAAAATCATTCTTCACGCATATTTACAAGCAGTGATGAAGGCAGGGCAAGTGGATTAATCTCAAAATAATACTTCTAAATTGCGAGGGTTAAAAGCAAATCACAATTAAAATTAACCCAATGATTTAAATGATAAAAATCATTTAATAATGTGTTTAACCAGCAGTGAAATTTTAAGGTGTTAAAACCTGTTAGGCGATTCGTGGCTTTGTTGAATAAATCGAACTTTTGCTGAGTTGAAGGATCAGATCACGCATCTTCCCGACAACGCAGACCGTTCCGTGGCAAAGCAAAAGTTCAAAATCACCAACTG
>NZ_JBKIUP010000031.1:0-8566 GCF_046602535.1 Klebsiella sp. 1SOBk10mer | reverse complement strand
GCGCTGAACAAAATGACGAAAGCAGGTATGCCTGAAAGCGTGCGTATTGCCTGAAAACACAACCCGCTACGGGGGAGACTTACCCGAAATCTGATTTATTCAACAAAGCCCATGTTTACCTCCGGTTTTGTCTAACAATAAAAGATACGGTACGTTGCATTTAGGGCATTTTAGACCGGCTCTATGTCCTGCTATGTGCTAACTTTTCCAGTTTAATGGCCTCTCGTCGAGTTGTGTGGCAACAGTGTTGCCACCGGCGGAAATCCGCCGGTTTGAATGCTTTTTTGTTCAGCAGGCGACGAGGTGCCCGTCGCCAAAATCGGTAAAGCGCTGCGGTACTCTCTGATAGCCGATGGGTTTGATCGGTTCTGGTCTTATCGGCATTGCGCTGGTGGCTCGGGGTTGCCGTCTTTGCTGAACGTCAGGTATAGGAACGGCGCTGAGCAAGTGCTGAGTATAAGGATGCTGCGGATGGTGCAACACTCGATCTCGTGGGCCGATCTCCACGAGCTGGCCGCCAAACATCACCGCTACCCGGTGGCAGATGCGCTCCACCACCGCCATATCATGGGAAATAAACAGATAGCTGAGCCGATAGCGCTGACGCAAATCTTCCAGCAGCGTCAGCACCTGCGCCTGTACTGAAACATCCAGCGCGGAAACCGATTCATCGGCGATGATCACTTTCGGGTTCAGCGCCAGCGCGCGGGCAATGCAAATGCGCTGGCGCTGGCCGCCGGAAAACTGGTGCGGATAACGCCGCATCGCTTCCGCTGGCAGGCCGACCTGCTGCAATAGCTGCGCCACCCGCTCCGTGCGCTGTACTGCGGGCATCTGCTCATGAATCAGCAGCGGCTCCCCAACCAGGTCGAAAATAGTTTTGCGCGGATTGAGCGCCGCCCAGGGATCCTGAAACACCATCTGCAAATCGCGGCGTACCGCTCTTAACGCCTCGTCCTTCAGGCCGTGCAGCTCCTGTCCGTTAAGCTGCGCGCTGCCGCTAAATGGCACCATATTCATCAGCGCTTTTGCCGTCGTCGATTTACCGCAGCCGCTTTCACCGACGATGCCCAACGTCTCGCCGGGGAAAAGATCGAAGCTGACGCCATCGACGGCATGGACTTCGCGACGCACGCGCAGGCCGTCGCCGCGCACCGGAAAGCGCACGCTGAGGTCGCGGACGCTGAGCAACGGTCGCGTCGCCTCGACCGGCGCCAGCGCGGGCGCCTGGCCCAGCACCGGTACCGCCTGCAACAGCTGGCGGGTATAAGCCGCCTGCGGCGAGGTAAACAGCGTTTTTGCCGGAGCCTGCTCCATGATTTTGCCGTGACTCATGACCAGCACATCATCGGCCATTTCTGCCACCACTCCCATATCGTGGGTGATCAACAGCAGGCTGGTGGAAAACGCCTGCTGCAGTTCGCGCATCAACTCGAGGATCTGCGCCTGAATAGTGACGTCGAGGGCCGTGGTCGGCTCATCGGCAATCAGCACCTGTGGCTGGCACAGCATTGCCATGGCGATCATCACCCGCTGGCGCATACCGCCGGAAAGCTCGTGCGGATACTGTTGCAGGCGCTTCTCCACATGACTGATTTTGACCGCGTCCAGCATCGTGCTGACCCGGCTGCGCCGTTCACGGCGGCCCAGCACTTCGTGGCGTTGCAGCGTCTCTTCCAGCTGCTGGCCCACCGTCATCAGCGGATTGAGCGAGGTCATCGGTTCCTGAAAAATCATGGCAACCGACTTGCCGCGCAGCAGCTGCATTTGCCGCTCCGGCAGGCTGAGCAAATCCTGGTTATCAAAAATAATCGCGCCGCCTGGAATCTGTGCCTCCTCCGGAAGCAAACCCATGATCGCCAGCGAAGTCAGCGATTTACCGCTGCCCGACTCGCCGGCAATGCACAGAGTTTTTCCCGGCCAGAGCGCAAAGCTGACGTCATCCACCACCCGCTGTGTACCAAACTGGATCGACAGGCGCTCGACCGAGAGCAGCGGCGCCGGAAATAGGACTGCTGACATAACGCTCCTAATTAAACACGCTGTTGGGAAAATAGAACGACACCACCCAGTTAGGCCGATCGACGATTTCGCTGATGCGCAGATCGCCGCACACGGAGCAGAGCATATAGGCCTCTTCCGCCGACATCCCTTGTTCGCGGCACAGCGCATCGATGGTATAGCTTACCGCGTCGCGGGCGGCGGTCATCAGGTCAGGGCCAATGCCGGTGAAGGCGCTGTAGCCGTGCCGATCCAGATGTTGGGTCACTGGGCCAGGGGTGGCGAAACGCGGCGTTTTCAGCGGCATATCTTTAACCACTTCCAGCTTCACCACCACGTCCATCGCGCTTTCAATCGCCGTGCCGCAGACTTCACCATCGCCCTGCGCGGCGTGGGTGTCACCAATAGAAAACAACGCGCCTTCTACTTCCACCGGTAGCCATAATGTGCAGCCAGCGGCCAGATCGCGAATATCCAGATTGCCGCCCACGCGGCGCGGCGGCACCACCGAATGATGGCCCGCGGCGGCGGGAGCGACGCCGAGGGTACCGGCGAAGGGTTTCAGCGGTACGCGGCCATATCGGCCAAAGGCGCAGGGGGTTAAGCCCTGCCGGTCATATTGCCACAGCGCCAGCGCCGGATCAGAAAACTGATCGGCCAGCAGGCCGAAGCCCGGGATATTCGCAGTCCAGCCAAAGCCGCTGGGACGAAAGGATTCCAGCGTCACCTTTAGCGCATCGCCCGGCTGAGCGCCTTCCACATAGACCGGGCCACTGACCGGGTTGAGCTTATCAAACGGCAGCGTTGGGATATCCGCTGCGGTAGAACCGGCGTTGAACCAGCCGTTAGCCGCATCCAGGCAGTGAAACTCCAGTTGGCTGCCGGAAGCTACGTGCAGAACCGGGCTCAGGCTGTTATCCCAGCCGAAATGATGTTGAGCATGATGAATGGTCTTCACCAGACAATTTTGGCACATCCTGACTCTCCTTTAAGCAGCGGCGCCGTCCCGGCGCCATCAAATTATTTCAGTCCGATATAGTCGTAGTTGACTGGTACATGCACTGGATCGACATACAGCGCGTCCTCGCCCCCCATGCGTGCGGAATGTACGGTGTAGCGCTTCTCGTTGAATACCGGCACCCAGGGCGCGTCATCCATTGCAGTGATGAAGATTTTGCGCCAGGCTTCAATGCGAGCGTCCTGCTGGTCGGGTTTCACCATGCTGTCCGCCGCGGCCGCCTGCGCGTCCAGCGCTTTGTTGCAGTAGCGCGCCCAGTTCCAGCCGCCCTCTACCGCCCCGGCGCAGCCGAGGATCGGGCCATAGAAGTTGGAGGGATCCGGGAAATCGGCGATCCACGCCATGCCGCCGGACCAGACCATCGGCGCTTGGCTGGCGGAGCCGCCCGCCGCAATCACATTCGCCTGCGCCAGGGATTTGATGCTGGCGTGGATGCCCACTTTGGCCAGATCCTGCTGGATAGACTGGGCGATACGCGGCTGCGGATCGGTATTCATCACGTACAGTTCGGTAGCAAAACCGTTGGGGAAACCCGCTTCGCTGAGCAGTTGCTTCGCTTTTGCCGGGTCGTAGCTGAAACCCTGATATGCCTTGTCATAACCGGGCATGGCGGGTGGCAGTGGCTGGTTGGCCGGCGCCGCGCGTCCATTAATGATGCGCACGATGCGATCTTTGTTGACCGCCATGTTCACCGCCTGGCGGACTTTGAGATTATCGAAAGGCGGCAGCGTGGTTTTCATCGTCACGTAGCCGGTCTGCAACTGGTCGCCGGTGACCATCAGGCCCTTATAGGCCGGGTTGTTTTTAAACGACAGAAACTGTGCGGGCGGTACGCCGTCGCCGGCAATATCCACTTCGCCTTTTTCCAGCCGCAGCAGAGCGACCGAGGGATCCTGTCCCATTTCGAACTTTATGTGATCCAGCCGCGGCACGCCGGCTTTAAAGTAGTTCGGGTTTTTGCGGAAGATCAGCTCCTGGCCCAGCTTCCACTCCTGGAGCTCAAACGCGCCGCTGCCGACCGGATGCTTGCCGAAGTCGGCGCCCCATTTCTCCACCTCCTCACGGGGAACCACCGAGGCAAAGTTCAGCGCCAGCACATGCAGGAAGGTGGCGTTGGGCTCTTTCAGAGTGATTTTTACCGTATGATCGTCGACGACCTCGATACCGCTCAGGGTCGTGCTTTTACCGCTGGCCTCCTCGTCATAGCCCGCGATGGGGCTGAAGAACCCGGCGCCCGGACTTTGGGTTTTCGGGTTGACTGTGCGTTCCAGAGAATATTTCACGTCCGCCGCCGTGACCTCGCGGCCGTTGTGGAATTTCACCCCTTTGCGTAGCACAAAGGTGTAGACCTTGCCGTCCTCGGAAATGGCGTAGCTCTCCGCCAGGTCGTTCACCAACTCGGTGGTGCCGGGACGATAGTCCATCAGGCCGTCGAACAGGCTTTTGATCATCGACCAGTTTTGCCAGTCATAGCCAATGGCCGGATCGAGGGTCGCCACGTCGTTCTGGTAGGTCACCACGATATCGCCGCCGGTCTTCTCGTCAGCCTGCGCGCCATAAGAGAAACAGGCCGCGGCCACCGCCATTGTCAATAACGCATTTTTCATCATCTTCCCCTGCTACTTTTTGACATCAATGCGCGGATCGACCCACGGCAGCACCAGATCCGCAATAAGGTTGCCGCCAACAATGGCAACCGCTGACACGGTGGTTACCCCGACAATCACCGGGATATCCACCTGTTGAATCGCCTGCCAGGCCAGCTGACCGATACCCGGCCAGCCAAAGACCGATTCGACTACCACCAGTCCGCCCATAAAAATGCCGATATCAATGCCTATCATCGGAATTAGCGGCAGCACGGCATTCGGCAGCACGTGACGCAGCAGTACGCGGGTTCGGCCCAGCCCTTTGGCCCGCGCGGTGCGGATAAAATCCTGATGCAGCACCTCAATCATCGACGAGCGCAACATGCGTGAATACCAGCCGCTGCCGAGCAGGCCGAGGGTTAGCGCCGGTAGCGCCAGATGGCTGAAGCCGCCATAGCCTCCCATCGGGAACCAGTTGAGTACCACGGCGAAAAGATAGAGAAAAAGCATCGCGGCGATGAACTGCGGCGCCGAAACACCGATAAAGGAGAGCGCCATCAGAAGCCGGTCCGCCAGCCCGCCGCGTTTTAACGCCGCCAGGGTGCCGAGGGCGATCCCCAGTACCAACTCGCAGAGAATACCCGCCGCCATCAGCTGCAGTGACGGCCCGATACGGGCGGAAACCAGTTCACTCACTTCGCTGCGCTGAATAAACGAGCGTCCCAGATCGCCGTGCAGCAGCCCCTGCAGATAACGCCAATATTGCTGATAAAACGGCAGATCCAACCCCAACTGATGGCGGATGTTTTCGACTACTTCCGGCGTGGCACTGCGCCCGGCGATTTGGCGCGCTGGATCGGCGGGCAACATAAACAGCAGCAAATAGCAGATCAACGTAACGCCAAGCAGGATCAGCCCGGCATGCAACAGACGTTTTCCCAGAAATAGCATTAGTTTCGTCCTTTTAAGCCGGGATCGAGGGCGTCGCGCAGGGCGTCACCAGCGATATTGAAAGAGAGCGACAGCAGCACAATCGCCGCGCCGGGAAAGAACACCAGCCAGGGAGCCGAAGTAAAATAGCTCTGGCTTTCAAAGATGATGTTGCCCCAACTCGGCGTTGGCGGCTGTACCCCCACCCCGAGGAACGATAGAGTAGCTTCCAGCAGGACTGTGGTGGAGATGCCTAGTGTGGCCCAGACCAGCACCGTTGGCGCCAGATGTGGAATTAAATGCACGCCGAGAATACGCAACGTTCCGGCCCCCAGGGTGCGTTCCACGGCGATAAAGTCGCGGGCGCTAAGCGCGCTAGTTTCGGCGTAGATAACCCTGGCGATCTGCACCCAGTTCACCATGGCGATCACCAGGGACACGATCCAGACACTTGGCTGGAAAATCGCCGCCAGGGCAATCGCCAGCAGCAGTGCGGGAAACGCCATCATCAGATCGGTAAAGCGCATCAGCAGCCCTCCGATACGCCCCTGCAGATAACCTGCGCTAAGCCCTACCAGGACGCCGATCAGTACTGCAGTGCCGTTGGCGACAACACCGATGAGTAACGAAGTACGAGCTCCGTAAATTAAACGCGAGAAGAGATCGCGTCCCAGCAGATCGGTTCCCAGCCAGTAAGTGCTGTTGGGAGAAAGCGGTGCGCCTTCCAGGCTCAGTCCCTCGACAAACTGTTCATCGGGATCGAAGGGGGTGAGCCAGGGGGCAAACAGCGCGCTCATCACCACCAGGAGAATAAACAGCAGCGAGAGCAGCAGGGCTGGCCGGCGCAGAAAATATCCGACTCTATTCATTGTGCTCCCCGCTTGCCGGACGACATTCGTAGCAGCCACTTATGCGCCACCTGTGCCACCGACTGGTTCGTACACATTGATTCCGAGCGCAGGCGAACCCATGCCTGTTGTTCATCAATACTTTCCGCTTGCATCTGGGCCGCCAGAGCTTGGGTAATCTGCGGCATTGCTGCCAGACGCTGGCGCAGTAGCATCTGTTGCTGTTGAATGTCATGCAACTGCTGACGCAGCCCCACTGCCATCATCAGGGTGGTATAGATGGCTCGCTGTGTAATAGGCTTGGTAAGGAGCGCTGTTGCCCCTAACTCCAGCGCGCGCTGTACCTGGTAAAGTCCCTCATGTGAGGTCAGCGCGATCACCGGTATTCCCGCCAGATTGATCTGGCTCAGGGTTAGCGGGCTGGCGAATGCCTCCAGTTCCACCAGTACTGCACAGGGGGTGAGAGGAGGTAAAGCCTCATCTCCGGTCAGGTGATGCCAGCGGATACCCATCCGCGTCAGGTTTTTTTCCAGCGCTTCGCGACTCCTTGCTTCACAGTCTACCAGCAGGAGCGGCTGAGCATCTAAATCCGGGGACAGCAGCGTTTTCATTTAACAATCCTCAGAGCAGGTCTGGCTGCAACCGTTCGGCTTTCACGTAGCTCGGTCGCGGAGAGATAGGGATCGGGCATAACCGGCAGCGGTTCGCGATGCAGTATCTGAAAGCAAGTTTGTTGCAACTCAGCGATGTAGCAGGGCAAACAGGCGTGGTTGTTTCGAGCCATTACTGAGCGAGCGCCCGGAGAATCAACGTCGTGCTGACGATGCAGTGCCGCCAGCACCGCACCCGGCTCGCTGTTTCCGGCCTCGCGCAGGCTATTGGCAAACAGCCTTACTGCCCGCCAGCCGCCGATATAGTAGTGGGAGATGCGCTGTGCGCCATGTTGCAGGTGCTGCCGCGCGCAAAAATCGAGATCGACGCTCTCAAAAAACGGTCCGCAGGAAAGCAAACGTACCGCCCTTAGTGGCGCGACTTCGGCGACTTCGGCTTCGGTAAAATTACAGCTGAGCACCGCTAACGTCCGCCGATCGCGAAGACAGGCCTCGTCCAGTGCGCGCAGAAACGCATAAGAGGTTTCGCCTACCAGGTTATTGAGCACAAAATCTACCTCTGTGCTGAGAATCGCCTCAATCAACTCGGTCACGTTGCTGTTTCTCAGGTGCAGATATTTTTCGCCCACCACCGTACCGCCGGAACCTTCCACTACCTCACGGGCGATACGATTGCTTTCCCAGCCCCAGACGTAGTTAGAGCCGATCAGCCAGGAGCGATTTCCGAACATATCCAGCGCCAGCCGCAGGAGTGGCAGCAGAGTCTGGTTCGGACAACCGCCCAGATATACGACCTGCTCGCAGCTCTCGAACCCCTCGTAAGGACAGCCATACCACAGCAGCAGGTTATGCTGCTCCAGGTCCGGGATAATCTCCTTCCGACTGGCAGAGGTAATGGTTCCGAAGATATGGCGGATGCCGTGAGCGATAAAGGTGCTCACCGCTTCACTGTAGGCTGCGAGTTCACCCGCAGGGTTGATATGTCGGGCCCGCAGCTGAAAAGGATAAGCAGGATCGGCATTGATTTCCTCTAAGGCATGGCGCGCACCAAGCAGTGTGCTGTTCGCCAGGTGGCTGTAGGTACCTTCTGTGGAAAGCAAAATTCCAATATCAATAGTTTGCACGTATGTTTGCTCTCTGCATTAATAAAAAAGCCTGATTGTCCTTATTAGGACAATCAGGCTTCATTACCTGTCGATATTTAATGGATTCAAGGCTTAAGGGTTGCCCCTGCTTGCATATACCCGACATGAAAAATTCATGCCATTTTTAAAGTACAGTTAAATCAATGGATTATTTATTTTTGGAGACACTTTTGCACCAATGGGATGCGGCTTGCTCAGTTATGGTGCAATTTTCTGATGCAGTCTGGTCTCTTCAACATGAGGTGGAGTAATGCACACCTGTTTTAGTTCCACGCACTTTTTGAGAGTTCCGGTTTTTCAGCCATCAGCAGGTGATCGGCTTTGTTGAATAAATCAGATTTCGGGTAAGTCTCCCCCGTAGCGGGTTGTGTTTTCAGGCAATACGCACGCTTTCAGGCATACCTGCTTTCGTCATTTTGTTCAG
>NZ_JBKIUP010000030.1:0-9212 GCF_046602535.1 Klebsiella sp. 1SOBk10mer | reverse complement strand
ATGGCCATATCAATGATTTTCTGGTGCGTACCGGGTTGAGAAGCGGTGTAAGTGAACTGCAGTTGCCATGTTTTACGGCAGTGAGAGCAGAGATAGCGCTGATGTCCGGCAGTGCTTTTGCCGTTACGCACCACGCCTTCAGTAGCGGAGCAGGAAGGACATCTGATGGAAATGGAAGCCACGCAAGCACCTTAAAATCACCATCGTACACTAAATCAGTAAGTTGGCACCATTACCGAAAAACGCTTCTTCATGGGGATGTCCTCATGTGGCTTATGAAGACATTACTAACATCGCGGTGTATTAATCAACGGGGAGCAGGTCAGTATGGTTATGAACAAAGTAACCGACAAACATAATGTCCTGCAAGAAGAAGATAGGAGGATAGGTAAGTGTATGATTAATCGCATTCTCTGAGCGGTTATGAACTAAATGAACGACGGACTAAATTTAACATAACAATGATTACACGCACCAATTTTGTAGGGGCTCAATAGTAATGGGGGCTGCGGATGTTTTCCTGGACTGTTATGTTGTGATCCCAAGATGCTGCCGGTACTTCACAGGACTCATTGCACCTAATGATAGCTTGATACTTTTCTCATTATACCAGCGTATGTACCTGTCCAGGAAGCATATAAATTTTTCCAGCGTGATACCCGCACAGTCTCTGCCATAGAACATTTCGTTTTTGATACGCCCGAAGAAGCCTTCACACGCAGCATTATCCGACGAGCATCCTTTGCGCGACATGGACCTTATAAGTCCGGAGGTGTTGATACGCTCGAGCCAGCCCGGCCACCGGTAATGGCCACCACGATCGCTGTGTATCACCGGTTTATCATGTTCGCTGAGCGTATCGAGTGCGTCATCGAGCATCGTATTCACCAGCGTCGCGTCCGGGCGTGTTCCTATCGACCAGCTTACAACCTGGCCATCAAAGCAGTCGATAACCGGCGACAGATAGACTTTTCCAGCCGGAAGCTGGAACTCCGTAATATCGGTCAGCCACTTCTCATTTGGCCTGCAGGAACTAAAATCCCGGGCGAGTAAATTTTCCGGTGCCGGACCGATTTCGCCACAGTAAGAGTTATATCGTCGTCGCCTGGTGCGCTTAACAACGAGCTGCTCTTCTGCCATCAGTCTGCGGACAACCTTTTCAGAAATAACTCTGTTGTTACTGCGAAGCATCGCGTGAAGGCGCCGGTAGCCGTAACAGCGGTAATTCTCCTCAAAGATATCGGCCATGATCACGCGTATTTCCGCATACTTATCGTACAGACGTTTGCTGGCTTTGTGATAAAAATAACAGCTGCGGGCAAGTTGCAGAACGCTTAGCAACTCAGCAACGGGGTACTTTTTCTTAAGGGCATCAACTATCAGGGTTTTCTCCCTGTTTTTCAGTTTCAGAAAGCTGACGCCCAGATCTTTTTTTATCAGTTCATTCGCCTTTGTCAGTATGTCACGTACGAGCTGCAGCTGATGAACCTGCTTCCTGAGACGCCGGATTTTACCGAGTAAAGCATCCTGATTTTTATCCTGAGGGGCTGCCTTTCGTTTGCGCATGGATTGATAAGCCTCGTCACTGATAAGGTCTTTCTTCCATTTGTACAGGACCGGGACGCTGACGCCTATGCTTTGTGCAACTTTACGCGCGGTTCCACGTCGGTTACAGAGCTCCCGGACGGCCTGAGACCTCTATTCCGGGCTGAAGCATTTGCTTGTGCCTGAGCGAATGACCAGGGGACGCGCATTTGGATAAAACTCTTCAATCCAGCGCTTTAGAATTTCGTTACTGGTGTAGCCGATGGCTCGGCGAGTGTACGACAGGCAACCACCGTGAGTAAGATAATGCTCAACAGCAGCAATTTTCTGTGTACGTGAATAGCGTTCTCTTGGTTTTAATTCCCTGGGTAAATCGCCCTTCTCTTCATAAATCCGAACCCAACGGCCCAGCTGTTTTGTGGAAGGATATCCCAGCTCCATGACGACAACGGAGGCTTTCTTTCCGTACCGGTAATAGAGTTCGACGGCCCGAATCCGGTCCTCGTATGAATGCATAAATTAACTCCTGAAGGTCCAGGAATTTGTCCGCACTTCCTTTCATCCAGATAGAAATGTCACCTTAGAGTAAGCTAAACTGAAAGCAATTCGGGGTCTGAAGCCCAACCGTACGAAAACGTACGCTAAGTACATTTTTTGAACAGATGGTCATCAATCCCCGCGACAATATGACCGTTACAGAGGCCATTCGTCCGTTTCTTCCGCTTGCTTCAGTGGCCTTAGCTGGCCTTTTGTTACCTGCTCCGCAAGTGTGAACGTGTAATGCCCCAGCATGTTGAAATGCGCGTGTCTCAGTGGCGAAAGTCTGGCTTCATCCTCTTCATTTATGGTTTCGCCTTCGTTACGTAAATGATCCAGTGCAGCCTGCATGTAGATGGTATTCCAGAGAACGACAGCATTGGTCACCAGTCTCCGGGGCGGGAAGCAAGTTCGACCATAGGTAGCTTGAAGTCATTGGGATAATTTTTACGGGGTTCTTTTCGCCAGGATAGGGATTCCATACTTAGATGTCCGTCTGTACAGGTGGACGTCTAAGTTATCAGTACTGGCTTAATGGCTACATACGGCACTGGGTTTACGCTTACGTTTCTGTCTGCTCTTCAGTAAAAATAAAGGGGAGAGACTGCGGTACTATAAACGGCCATGATGAATCGTCATCGATTCGGGCCCTGATGAAAGACGCGCGTGAGGCTCTTGTTCGTTAAGCGGATACGTATATCCTGTACAATATTCAGATATACCTCACGGGGTTTAACTCTTTATCATCAACGAGTTGCAGGTCAGATGGTCATACTGTTGCTTCGTACTTTAGCTGGCTGAGTACAGTCTGAAATCATCACCGTAATGCAATGATGCCCAGCACAGCCTTGCATTTTTTGGCGGCGATGGCCACAACAGCGCGCCAGTATCCTCTGCGTTCGACCAGTGAACAGACCCAATGACTGAATGAGTCAGTCCTTTTCTCAGCGCCAATCAGTACTGAACGAGCACCCTGTACCAGAAGCGTTCGCAGATACGAATCACCGGCTTTTGTGATCCTGCCGAGCTTCGACTTTCCACCGCTGCTGTATTGTGATGGCGTCAGTCCCAGCCAGGCCGCCAGTTGCCGTCCATTTTTAAAATCATGTGCATTACCGATACTGGCAACCAGTGCACAGGCCGTTGTGGGACCAACTCCCTTTAGCTCCATTAGCCGCTGACTGCGGTGATCTGTTTTGGCCATGCGCGACAAAATTCGGTCATATTCAGCGATGTTAGCTTCAATGCGATCAACGTGTTCCAGCAAATCATCAACACATTGCTGAACCTGAAGCGGTAAAGAGCTCTTCTGCCCGGAAACCATGTGGCGCAGGGCATCTGTACTTTGTGGCGCGATGACACCGAATTCAGATACCGACAGTAGTGATGGTCATAACGAATCCCTCCGGGGCTATGTTTACCCCATGATTGCACAAGAGTTAATCAGGCGCATATCCAGGGGAAGTCCCTTCCATTCGTTAAGGTGATTTTTGGTACCTCTGAGCTATGGAAAAGCTTGACCACTTTGACAGGCAGCTTTGAGCGAAAAGCAGGCATTGATTTCCTGCTCAATGAATGGTCAATTAGCATCGGTGTTGCAACTGAAATAAAACTAAATCCAGACCCTCATTTGTGAATGACTAGTCTGCGACAGGCGTGCCAGCCAGCCCTCTGTCTATTTCATTAGAATAAAAAGAGGGAAGGCTGTACTCAGGATTAAGCGCTCTTCCCGATGTATTGCGGTACAGGCAGAGCAAAGCGATTTTTCAGGGCCAGGGCAATACCGTCATCCATCAGTTGTTGCGTTTCGATACCCTCTGCGGTGATCGTCTTCAGCAAATTACCTAGCAAAATCAGGCGACCCTCGGGGGCGTGCTGCACGATCAGTAACTTCTGCACAAAGATGGCATCAGGGTGGGTGGAATTGAGGTAGTTGGCCGGGACGAAATCAATCCACTCCTGGGGGGACAGATCAAAACTGTATTGATTAGCCCATGCACCCTCCACCTTCGCTTGTAGCAGATACTCGTTATTAACGTCACGGATAAGTCGGAAAGTGTCGAAATCCTGTTCGATATCGGTATCTGTCATGTCTATAGCGAGCGGCGCGCGAATACCATAGCTGCCGAACCCTAGATCGCAAAGCCACAGGCGATCATCAACTTCAGCAATTAATGCCATATGCGTTTTCGGTCGGCGTGCCGGGTAGAACATCGGGCGAGCGGCAACGAAACGGTAGGTAATACCTAAAGCGTCCAATGCCATTGCAAATAGCCCATTAACCTCATAGCAGTATCCGCCACGACCTCGATGTAGCAGTTTATCTGCAATGTCTTCGGGTACCAGGGATACGACTTTGCCAGCCTGTACATCCAGATTCTCGAAGGGCACCGAAAAGAGTTGATGACGCATGAGCGCGTGCAGCGTGGCGGTATCGGCGGCTGCATGCCCGGTGTAGTTTATGCGACGGAAATAAGCAGAAAGATCGAAGTTATCGCTATGCATAATGCCTCCTTGATTGAGCGGGTTCGGCACCACTATAGAAGGGCCACATCATTGTCTGTATAGTCAGATCTATCGAAAATCAGACTGTACAGTTCGCAATGTCCGCTCCACGTCTGTTGTCCCAACATTACCGCCGGATTGCTGAAATGCTGCGCCTTACCCTTGCATCAGGTGTATTGCGAGTCGGCGACAGGATGATCTCCGCACGTAAACTGGCCGAACGAGAGCAGGTTAGCCTCCCAACGGCACTGGAAGCACTCCGTTGTCTCGAGGCCGAGGGCCTGATTGTAGCGCGTCCGCGTTCGGGCTACTTCGTTTGCCAGATAAACACATCTCAGAACATGCCGTCTTCCCAGGATTTACCTGGCCCAGTTCCCGTGACAATGTCAGCAGTAGCCCGTTCACTATTTAGTAGCGCAGAAGCCCGTCTGGTGCCACTTGGTGCAGCGCTGCCCGATCCAATATGGTTGCCAACAAACACGCTACAGCGGGCGCTACAGACTGCAACCCGCCGCCTTGACGCGCACGGGCAGAGCTACAGCCTGCCGCCGGGAAGGGCAGACCTGCGCAGAAATATAGCCGTACGCGCTGCACAGTGGGGAGCCCGTTTTGGTTCGGATGATCTCGTCATCACGGCTGGAGCGACGCAAGCACTGCGTCTGGCTCTGCGGGCTGTATGTCAGCCAGGTGACGTAGTGGCAATTGAGCAACCTGCCTACTTCGGTACGCTCCTGCTGCTTGAGGACTTAGGCCTCAAGGCATTGCAAATCCCCACGGATCCTGCTGAAGGCTTGTTGCTGGCATCTCTGGATGAAGCTATTCAGCGTCACCGTCCCGCAGCCGTGCTGGCTTCGCCCACGGTGCAAAACCCACTCGGTGCCAGTATGCCCGTCACCCGTAAGCAGGAACTTGTTGCTCTGATTGAACGTGCAGGCATCCCTTTAATTGAGGACGATGTGTATGGTGATCTGGCCGGTGAAGGGCAGCGTCCTCCGGCCTGCAAGGCGTTCGACCAGAGCGGGAGTGTGATCTACTGCAGTTCATTATCCAAAACCCTTGCCCCGGGCTGGAGAATCGGGTGGGTTGCGGCAGGACGCTATCACACTCAGGTATTGCAGGCTCGCATGGCCGGGGATTGGGCTGGCGCACCGCTGCTTGAGGCTGCCGCGAGCAATATACTGGCAAGTGGGGACTACGATCGTCATTTACGACGCTTGAAGTTCCGGATATCAGAGGGGGTACAAGCCGTTATCGCCCGGGTCAAGGCAAGCTTCCCACAGGGCACTCGTGTTACCGTGCCGACAGCCGGTTTCTTGTTGTGGATAGAACTCCCGCATCCGCTGAATTCATTGGTGGTACACCGTCGCGCGCTGGCGCTGGGCATTGGTGTCAGTCCTGGCCTCCTGTTTTCCCCAGGGGCCGAGTTTCAGAACTTCCTGAGGTTAAATTGTGCGAATGAACCCTCGTCCACGCTGCTCAATGCAGTTGAAAAGATCGGTGCGCTTTGTCATGAACTGGCAGGTCAGCGCAAATAACGAATGCCTGCCTAAGTCCAGACTTAAAAAATATAAACATGGGACTGTGGGGCCGCACTACTATAGGCCAGGAAAAACCCCATACTATGAATCACTCGCAGAGCATTTAACCAATGGGTTGCATCCATCGGTTGAACTCACAGCGAGGAGCGGACGGAATGTCATCGTTCAGCATTGAGGCTGGTGAGAGTATTAATTTCAGCAAGCAGCCAGCGTTCAAAACTTTCCAGCGCAGCCTCATTGATCCCCGTTTCCGTCGGTTTTACTAAACAGAATTTTTTGCTCAGGCATCCTGAGGCTGGCCAGGGCGAAACGAGCATACCGCAACGCAATTCATTCTCGACATACATACGCGGAACCAATGCTACGCCTTGTCCTGCGATGACGGCAGCGATGGCCATTTCATGTAGATCGTACCGCACACCCTGAGCTGGATTATCAAGGTGTATTCCACATTCCCGGGCATAGTGATGCCACGCATCAGGGTTCAGTCTACGGTGAATACGCGGAAGTTCGTTTAAAGGGTTTGAGGTCCAACCGTACGAAAACGTACGGTAAGAGATAAACACATGTCTGAAAAATCGATTTGTAGACAACAATGTCCGATAAATGCCATTTATTGATTAAAAACACGCCGTTTTAAGCGATTTTTTCTGCGTCTATTATGTTTATATATCAGATAGTTACTTCACTAACGTACGTTTTCGTTCCATTGGACTTCAGACCCCAATTCTAAGGGACTCAACGCATGTTGGTGACCATGTCAGATAAAGAGATCCACCGTTTACCGGTGATACAGGCAGTTTGTGAAAAACGTCTACGCCGTCGTGATGCAGCGTCACAGCTTGGCATTTCAGAACGTCAGGCGCAACGGCTTATCAATCGCTACCGGGTTTCTGGTGCTGAAGGACTTGTCAGCCGCAAACGCGGTCAACCCAGCAACCGTCGGCTGACCGAATCTCTCAAAATGCGTGTACTCACGCTGATACGTGAAAACTACAGTGACTTTGGACCCACACTGGCCGCAGAAAAGCTCAGAGAGCGCCATAATATCCGGCTTTCAATCGAGACCGTCCGCAACTGGATGACGTCTGACGGAATCTGGATCCCACATGCCCGACGCAAGTCACGGGTTTATCAACCCCGGCATCGACGTGATTGCCTGGGGGAACTGATCCAGATCGACGGCTCCCACCATGACTGGTTTGAAGGCCGTGCACCAAAATGCTGCCTGCTGGTCTTTATCGATGATGCCACCGGCCGTCTGATGCATTTGCGGTTCAGCGAGTCAGAAACAGCCTTTGACTACATGCTGGCAACCCGGGAATACATTGAGCAGCATGGGAAGCCGGTATCGCTGTACAGTGACAAACACGCAATATTTCGCGTCAGTGGTCCGGAGAACCGCAATACCACCGTTACCCAGTTCGGACGTGTGCTCTATGACCTGGCAATCGAGCTTATCTGTGCCAACAGCTCTGAGGCTAAAGGTCGCGTGGAACGGGCGAATCAGACTCTTCAGGATCGGCTGATTAAAGAAATGCGTCTGGAAGGTATTACCGGCATTGAGGCCGCAAATGCCTGGCTTGCCACTTTCATCGCTGACTTTAACAGCCGGTTTTCACGACCGGCCAGGTTCCCGAAAGATTTGCATCGTCCGGTGAAGGAAAACCCCGATGAGTTAAGAGACATCTTTGCCTGGCATGATGTCCGTACCGTGTCGAAATCACTGACCTTCCAGTACGATAAGATCCTTTATCTCATGGACCCGACAGAAGAAAATAGCCGTCTTGCCGGTGAGAAAATTAAAGTGCTGGATTATCCCGATGGCACCCTCGCCTTCCACTACGGACATCGGAGCCTTGAGTGCCAGGCATTTGATAAACTGGCCTGTGTCGACCAGGGGCAGATTGTTGATAACAAACGTCTCGGGACTGTACTCAGACTGGCTCAGGTAAAACAGGATGAACGGGAAAACGAAGGCAAACGGGAACGAAGCAAAAAATCGCCCAGCCGTAAAGCTCAGGTGCGCATCCAGGAATAACTCCGGGCGATCAATCCCGTTCTGGCAGACCCGAACTTGTTTGTGGCAAGTTCAAAGCGGTAGAATCGACCATCAGTGCTATGAAGTAGCAGGTAACGGTGAGCTCCCAAAAGGATACTTGAGATGATTAAATTCCCGACTAAAAAGCGCGTTGATTTATATAAAAATGCCGTCAGTTCTGAGCAATTACAGCTGGATCTGGCTGCGGCTCAGGAATTTATGTTCGATGCCTGGGAAACTGATGACCTGGACGTTGTGCTGAAACTCATCAGAAAAGCTATCAAAAAATCCCCGCTCTGTGCTGACGCATACTCATTCTACTGCGAGATATCCGAAGAGCCCCCTGAGTCAAAAATCGTTACTCTGGAGACGGCTTTATATGCGGCCAGTGTCGCACTGGGTGAAGATTTTCAGGAATTTGCGGGCAATTTCTGGGGATTTGTCGAAACGCGTCCATATATGAGAGCAAAAGCAGCATTGGCTGATGCCCTATGGGAGTCAGGTAATTTCTACCCGGCCATGTCTCATTGCCACGAAATGCTCAAGCTAAACCCGAACGACAACCAGGGGATTCGTCATTTATTAGCGAACTATTATCTTGAACTCGAAATGGTGGATGATCTGAGCGTGCTACTGGATGATTATTCAGGTGATATGCGCCCGTTTCTTCAGTATACACGCGCCCTCCTCGCCTACAGACAGTCATCCCCCGATGCCGATGATATCGCTAAAGCAGCTATTAGCTCTAATAAGCACATCCCAAGCTTGTTATCAAAGTACAAATTACAACCAAAGTCTAACAGTGGATATATCACGTTAGGTGAAATGGATGAAGCAATTGATTATATAAACCATAATATTAAACCTTGGATCAGAACACCTAATGCTATTGAATGGATCATGAATATTTCCTCGGCCAATAAGTAGTCAGAAAGGGTAATGACTCCAACTTACTGATAGTGTTTTATGTTCAGATAATGCCCGATGACCTTGTCATGCAGCTCCACCGATTTTGAGAACGACAGTGACTTCCGTCCCAGCCTTGC
>NZ_JBKIUP010000029.1:0-11117 GCF_046602535.1 Klebsiella sp. 1SOBk10mer | reverse complement strand
TTTGCCATTACGCATCACGCCTTCAGTAGCGGAACAGGAGGGACAGCAGACGGAGACTGAAGCCACGGGAGCACCTCAAAAACACCATTATACACTAAATCAGCAAGTTGGCAGCATTACCTGTTCTCCATTTCTTAGGGTCCACAAGTAAAACGTTTTATGCTGATGCATCACAAAAAGACCGCAGTAAACGGGGTCTGAGGTCCAACCATGCGAAAAACCACGTTAAGAAAGCAACCTTCTGAAAAGGCGACGTTTATCAGTTTTTTTTCCGGCCATAAAGGGGGCGGAAATTATTCCCTGCACGGGTATTCGCAAGGATTTCGGTAGTGCTCTGGCTCTGCCCCCCATAACCTGGCGGACAGAGCATGATTGGGAAAGCGGTACCCTCACGGCAGAAACGATTGACGCAGGCTATATTTCTATTATTCTGGAAATATAGATAAAGGAGGTATTATGGATTTAAACACTGCTGCAAACGCACTTCGAGAACTGGGCCACCCGACACGTCTCAGCATATACCGGGAGCTGGTCAGGGCGGGTCATGAAGGCCTGCCGGTTGGCGAACTGCAGAAGCACCTTGAGATTCCTGCCTCCACGCTCAGCCATCATCTTTCAGCGCTGATATCCGCTGGACTCATAAGCCAGGAACGGCAGAGTCGTACCCTGTTCTGCAGGCCCTGCTATGCGCAGCTTGAGCAATTGATGGCCTTTCTGACAGAAGAATGCTGCGCAGGCGGCAGCTGCAGTCTGTCACCCGCAAAGACTCCCGAAGAGACCCCATTGTGAACAACCTGACTGATGCCCTGAAAAATATCGATCCGGCCCTCCTGGACGCGCCGCTGACGGAAGATAAGCTGAAGGCCAGAGAGATAACGCATCCGCCCCGCATCCTGATGCTCTACGGCTCGCTGCGGGCGCGCTCTTACAGCCGGCTGACAACGGAAGAAGGTGCCCGGCTGCTGACGGCCATGGGCGCGGAGGTGAAAATTTTCAACCCGTCCGGCCTGCCACTGCCCGATGATGCGCCGGAGACGCACCCGAAAGTGGCTGAGCTGCGGGAGCTGGTTCTCTGGTCGGAAGGCATGGTCTGGTGCTCTCCGGAGCGTCACGGGGCCATGACCGGCATCATGAAGGCCCAGATTGACTGGATACCGCTGACGTCAGGCGCGGTCCGCCCGTCACAGGGAAAAACCCTGGCCGTCATGCAGGTCAGCGGCGGCTCACAGTCGTTCAACGCTGTAAATCAGATGCGTATTCTTGGACGCTGGATGCGGATGATCACCATCCCGAATCAGTCATCCGTGGCAAAAGCCTGGGCCGAGTTTGATGAGGATGGCCGCATGAAGCCTTCTTCGTATTATGACCGCATAGTGGACGTCATGGAGGAACTGATGAAGTTCACCCTGCTGACGCGCGGTCGCAGTGATTATCTCACCGACCGCTACAGCGAAAGGAAAGAGAGTGCCGCGCAGCTTTCTGAGCGGGTCAACCAGCGCAGCATATAAAAAAGCCGGCAGATGCCGGCTTTTTCCACACTGTTATGCCCGCAGCCTGGTAAAAAATCAGTGGCTGACGCGGTTCCCGTGCTCATCAATGACGGCTTCGCCGTCCTCTTTGGTAAACGCGCCCTGCTGCGGGTCCGGCAGTATGTCCAGAACCACTTCGGAGGGACGGCACAGCTTCGTGCCGAGCGGTGTCACTACCACCGGGCGATTAATGAGGATCGGATGAGCCAGCATGGCATCGAGCAGTTCGTCATTGCTGAAGCGGTCTTCTGCCAGGCCGAGCTGTTCGTACGGTTCGGTATTTTTGCGCAGCAGGTCGCGCACGCCGATGCCCATATCCGCAATCAGCTTCTTCAGCTCATCGCGTGACGGCGGCGTTTCCAGATACAGAATAACCGTGGGTTCGGCGCCGCTGTTACGGATAAGCGCCAGGGTATTGCGGGATGTCCCGCAGGCCGGGTTGTGGTAAATGGTAATGTCAGTCATAAGCGGTACTCCGTAAAGGGGCTGCACGGGCGCAGCCCCGGGGTTAAAGTTAAACAGACAGGCGCAGGGCCAGCGCGGCCAGCGTGACAAAAAGCACCGGCAGGGTCATCACGATGCCCACGCGGAAGTAATAGCCCCAGCTGATGGTGATGTTTTTCTGTGCCAGCACGTGCAGCCACAGCAGGGTTGCGAGGCTGCCGATAGGGGTTATTTTCGGGCCGAGGTCACAGCCGATGACGTTGGCGTAAATCATCGCCTGCTTCACCACGCCCTGTGCGCTACTACCGTCAATCGACAACGCGCCAACCAGCACGGTGGGCATGTTGTTCATGACGGACGAGAGTGCCGCCGTCAGGAAGCCGGTGCCGAGCGTTGCGCCCCATACGCCGTGCTCTGCAAACCGGTTCAGGGCGGCGGAAAGGTAATCAGTCAGTCCGGCGTTACGCAGTCCGTATACCACCAGATACATGCCCAGCGAAAAGATAACGATCTGCCAGGGCGCGCCTTTCAGCACCCTGCCGGCGTCAATCACGTGTCCTTTGCGGGCAACCAGCCAGAGAATAAACGCCGCCACCGCCGCCACCAGGCTGACCGGCACGCCGAGCGGCTCCAGAGCAAAAAAGCCAACCAGCAGAAGAACCAAAACCACCCAGCCAGCCTTAAAGGTTCGTGCATCCCGGATGGCTTCCCGCGGTGCCTTCAGCTTCGCCAGGTCATAGGTGACCGGGATGTCCCTGCGGAAAAAGAGATGAAGCATCACCAGCGTGGCCGCAATGGAGGCAATGTTCACCGGCACCATGACGGATGCGTACTCGCTGAAGCCCAGCGTAAAGAAGTCAGCCGTTACGATGTTCACCAGGTTCGATACGATGAGCGGCAGGCTGGAGGTGTCAGCGATAAAGCCCGCTGCCATCACAAACGCCAGCGTGGAGCCGGGAGTGAATCCCAGCGCCAGCAGCATGGCAATAACGATCGGCGTCAGAATTAGCGCGGCTCCGTCATTGGCAAACAGCGCCGCCACTGCGGCACCCAGCAGAACGATATACGTGAACAGCAGCCGGCCCCTGCCGCCTCCCCAGCGGGAAACGTGCAGCGCGGCCCACTCAAAAAAGCCGGACTCATCGAGCAGCAGGCTGATAATGATGACCGCAATGAACGTGCCCGTGGCGTTCCAGACAATCTGCCAGACCACCGGAATATCACCGATGTGCACCACGCCGGTCAGCAGCGCCAGCGCCGCACCGATGACGGCACTCCAGCCAATGCTCAGCCCCTTCGGCTGCCAGATGACCAGTACCAGCGTCAGGATGAAAATCGCACCTGCCAGAAACATACCCGCTCCTATTGAATACAAATGCCTGTTAAACCGGACTGATAAATTTTCGATGCGTAATATATTCGATAATCCAGATATATACCGGTAAATTTTTAAATGCAGACAGGCTTGCCGTTGGTGGTGGCGTTATCGCGTTCAGCCTGCCGGCTGAGCTGGCGGATATCATCCCGCTGGCAGAGATAAGCCTGTTCGATAACCGCCGCTGCCCACGCCGGCATATGAGGCGACAGACGATAGTGGATCCATTTTCCGTCCCGCCGGTCGGTAAGCAGCCCGTTTTCTCTCAGCAGAGCCAGATGCCGTGAGATTTTGGGCTGAGTTTCTTTCAGCACGGACGTAAGTTCACAGACGCAGAGCTCCCCTTTTTCGCGTAGCAGCAGCACGAGGCTGAGTCGGGTTTCGTCGGAAAGGCTTTTAAAAAGCTGCAGGGGGGACACGGGTGGCATGGTGACTCCTTATTGTGACTGACCTGAGTGTACCTGTGAAACTTTCTCCGTCAAATTTATATTCACTTAATCATATGTATGTGCGAACGCCGGACGAGCCTGAGCATGCAGAAGGACTTTCCGTCCGGATGCGCCTGACCGGCATTCCATGAACAGCGTTTTTGCCCTGCGCGTTGACCCCGTTAACAATTCGTGTAGAGTAAAAAGCGCTTTTTGCCGTGGTTCATCTGCCCGGCGGGCATTTGTGGCCGGTACTGAACGTCTGTTCATCCGGTCTTTCTGATTACCCGCGCTGCTCTGTCAGCCGTGAAGGAGTGATAAACACCACCATGCGTCTTACGCCACCCTGAGTCGTACCCCTCCTCTGTCGCACTGAATAAACTTCGGCGCGCACTCAAAAACATCCCGTCTGCGGATGTGCTTTTTCGTACGTAAAATTTTTGCCCTCACGGGCTGACCGTAATCAAAAACTGAGAAATGACTATGCTGCTGTCCTCGACGCGTAAGGACTGGCTGGGTAACGTCCGTGGTGACGTCCTTGCCGGTATTGTGGTCGCGCTCGCGCTTATTCCCGAAGCGATCGCCTTTTCCATCATCGCCGGAGTCGACCCGCAGGTCGGGCTCTACTCTGCGTTCTGTATTCCCCTGGTTATGGCCTTCCTCGGCGGCCGTCCGGCAATGATATCGTCCGCCACCGGTGCGATGGCGCTGCTGCTGATCACGCTTGTAAAAGACCACGGCCTGCAGTATCTGCTGGCGGCCTCGGCGCTGACCGGCGTACTGCAGCTGGCGGCCGGCTACCTGAAGCTGGGCAGCCTGATGCGCTACGTCTCCCGCTCGGTGGTCACCGGTTTCGTGAACGCGCTGGCCATCCTGATATTTATGGCGCAGCTGCCGGAGCTGACCAACGTCACCTGGCACGTTTATGCCCTGACCGCTGCGGGCCTGGGCATCATTTATCTCTTCCCGTATCTGAACAAAACCATTCCCTCGCCGCTGGTCTGCATCATCGTGCTGACCGCCATTTCCATGTGGCTGCACCTGGACGTGCGCACCGTGGGTGACATGGGCAAACTGCCGGACAGCCTGCCGGTGTTTCTGATCCCGGATATCCCGCTTAACCTCGACACGCTGATGATTATTCTGCCGTACTCGGCAGGACTTGCCGTGGTGGGGCTGCTGGAGTCGATGATGACCGCCACCATCGTGGACGACATGACCGACACGCCGAGCGATAAAAACCGCGAGTGCAAGGCGCAGGGCGTGGCCAACATCTGCACCTCCTTTATCGGCGGCATGGCGGGCTGCGCGATGATTGGCCAGTCGGTGATCAACGTCAAATCGGGCGGGCGCGGGCGGCTTTCCACGCTCACCGCCGGCGTGGTGCTGCTGCTGATGGTGGTGTTCCTGCGCGACTGGGTGTCCCGGATACCCATGGCGGCTCTGGTGGCGGTGATGATCATGGTCTCCATCGGCACCTTCTCCTGGCGCTCCATCAGCAACCTGCGCAGCCATCCGCTGTCAACCAGCGTGGTGATGCTGGCCACCGTGGTGGTGGTGGTGGCGACCGATAACCTGGCGTTTGGCGTGCTCACCGGCGTGCTGATTGCCTCGCTGAACTTCGCCACCAAGGTCGCCCGCTTTATGGCGGTCTCCTCTGAGCTGAAGGACGACACCCGCACCTATACCGTAGCCGGCCAGGTATTCTTTGCCTCATCCGATCGCTTTATGAGCCACTTCGACTTCCGTGAAGCGGTGGAGCGCGTGGTGATTGACGTAACGCACGCCCACTTCTGGGATATCACCTCCGTGAGCGCGCTGGACCGGGTGGTTATCAAGTTCCGTCGCGAAGGCACGGAAGTGGAGATCAAGGGTATGAATGACGCGACCCGCACCCTCGTTGACCGCTTCGGAGTGCATGACAAGCCTGAAGAAGTGGAAAAGCTGATGGGTGGCCATTAATTTACTGGAGAAAGCATCATGAATAACACCGTTATTGCCTGCGTTGACGGCTCGCCGTCAACCCGGCCGGTCTGTGAGTATGCTGCCTGGGCAGCCGGTAAACTTGGCGCGCCGCTGGCGCTGCTGCACGTGCTCGAAAAGAGTGAGACTCCCGCCGTGTCTGACCTGACCGGGAGCATTGGTATTGACAGCCGGGAGCAGCTGACCGAAGCGCTGGTCCGCGTCGAGGGTGAGCGCAGCCGGCTGCTGATGGCGCAGGGCAAGGCCGTGCTGGCCGGCTGTGCGGAGCTCCTGAAGCAGACCGGACAGCCGGACGCACAGCTGCTGCAAAAGCACGGCGCACTGGACGAAATCCTGGCGGAGCTGGGCGAAGTCCGGCTGATGGTGCTGGGGCGCCGCGGGACGCAGAATCAGGTAGGCAGCCATCTGGAAAGCGTCATTCGCCTGCAGAAAAACCCGGTGCTGATTGTGCCGGAGACGTTTACGCCGCCGGCGCGGGTGATGTTTGCGTACGACGGCAGCAGTGAGAGCCGTAAAAACCTGACGCGCCTGACGGTCAGCCCGCTGCTGCACGGCCTGAGCTGTCATATCGTGATGGTCAACGGTGACATGTCAGCCCTGCAGGATGCGCAGGCTGTTCTTCAGGAAGCCGGTATCACGACCGAGACACGCCTGCTGGAAGACGAGTCCGTAACCGGGGCGCTGTGCCGCTACGCGGACGCCCATGATATCGACCTCACGGTAATGGGGGCCTGCGGGCACTCCCGGTTACGGCGATTCTTTATTGGCAGCCACACCACGGAAATGCTGTCTGAAAGCCGTCAGCCCCTGCTGATGCTGCGATGAAACAGGCGGGCCTGATATCAGGCCCGCCTTCACAGGGGAAAGAGGATGACGGGTATGAAGGTAAAGGCGCGTTATTGCGGCGCATCCGTCCTGATACCGGTGGCCAGCAGGCTGGCGCCAAGAATGTAGACCAGGCAGAACAGGGCCTGAAGATGCAGGGTGACATGGTTATCTATCAGCACGCCCATGATTACCGGGGATGCCCCGCTGGCAATCACCGTCCCTGCCTCAACCGCCGAGCGCACCCTGGCCAGCTGCGCCGGACCAAACAGCTGTACCCAGAGCGCGGTGGCAAGCGTTGAGGCAATGGCCGACGATACGCCGGTCATAATCAGGTAAAAAGGCGTCACCCACTGACCGTTGCTGAGCCATAGCGCCAGCATGGCCAGGGCCTGTGGCATCAGAAACCACGGCAGCAGCCTGCGTGGTGAGAGCCGGTCAATCAGCGGGCCAAACGACAGCAGCGATACCGCCTGGGTAATGGCATAGGCAATAAACCATACCGCCACCCACGACAGCTCCCAGCCTTTCTCCTGTGCCAGCCTCGCCTGGTGGAAGAAGAAGCCGGTGGTGATAAAGGGGGAGGCCAGCACGACAGGCAGCGCCAGCAGCAGGTTGCGGTTTCGCCATACCGGCGCCTCTTTTTCTTTCTCCTCACCCCGCTTTCTGAACGTACGCAGCGGCTTCTCTTTCCCGCGGGGCAAAAACATCAGCGCGACCCCCACGCCGGCAACAAGCATTCCGGCATTGATGCCCCAGGCAGCGCGCCATCCCGTCAGCGCGCTTATCTGCACCGCAATCACAGGAAAAACGGCCTGCGCCAGCGAGAGCCCCAGCGCGATGGCGCCGAGCGCCTTGCCTGCATCAAGGGGGAACTGGCGCGCCGTTGCGGTCAGCGCAGTATGCACCATCAGTCCCTGGCCGCCGAGGCGCAGAAAGTAAAACCCGATGCACAGCATCCACGCCGCCTGTGCGCCGGAAACCAGCAGGCAGGCCGTGAGCAGCAAAAGGGTGACCGCCAGCGTGAAGCGGCGGGTCGTGGTGTAGTCAATCAGCCGTCCGGCCCAGGTCAGCGTGATGGCGCTCATCACCGTTCCGATTGCGTACAGGCCGCCCAGTCCGCCGTCGGTGAGCCCAAAGGCCTCACGAAAATCCTGCCCGTAAAGTGAGACAAAATAGGTCTGTCCAAAGCTGGACATGGCCATCAGCATCGCACCGAACGTAAGGTGAGAGGCGTGATGAAACATAAACCGAAAAAGCTGACGCATGAATATCCCTGAAGGCGGGCTGCAGCCCGCCGATTAATCACGACGTGTCCGTACCGGCTGCTGCGGACACGGCGCCTGCGTCCCTGAAGCAGGTACACGCGGGTTCACCGTGAAAGGTGGCAGTCCCGTAACGGATATGAGAGAACGGTACCCGGCGCGGACTGGCTGTCGCGGCAGGCTCTCTGATAAAGGACGGGCGAAGAGAAACTCAGGGTGGCGTAATGTGCATGACTCACAGTCAGATATAAAATGCTGCCGAAACGATAATTTTTAATGCTCTTCAGGTCAAGCCTGAAAACGGGCTCCTCATGCCCGCCGCAGGGGGAGTCGCACAAAAACAGTGGATAGCCGCTTGATTAACGCCCGTGACCGGGCCAGAATTGCGGCGAGGTGATGGCGTTCCACCTTACCCAACCGCTTCCCCTGAGAAGCTGATGACGCCTGATATTACTCCCCTTTAACCGGGAGTATGTCAGGCCGCCCCGTATCATCAGCCTGCATACTCCCTCTGACACAGAGGTAAACCCCGTGAAATCTTATCTGGCCATTATCATTGGTGGATCCGCTGGCTGCCTGATCCGCTGGCTGCTTGGCGCACGCCTGAACAGCCTGTTTCCTGACCTGCCACCGGGCACGCTGGTAGTGAACCTTGCGGGCGGATTTATCATTGGTGCGTCGCTGGCCTGGTTCATGCGCCATCCTGACCTGGATCCGGCCTGGCGATTACTTGTTATCACCGGGCTGTGCGGTGGGCTGACCACGTTTTCCACGTTTTCCCTGGAAATATTCTCACAGCTGCAGTCCGGTAATTATTTCTGGGCGTTTACTTCACTGCTGGTACACGTAACCGGCTCCATTCTGATGACTGCCCTGGGTTTTTTTGTCGTCACATGGCTGCTGTGAGCGTGTGGCTGATGACGGATAAAAATGCCCCTGCCTGCGGCAGCTTTACAGGGCTTTACATCTTCCGCCTGAAGCGGGCCGGACGTTATGATAAAATTAACGTCACGCTAATTCGTTAATTTATCAGCAATTAATTATCGTATTTTTTATATCTTCAGCGTAGCTCAGCCGGCTTATCCTCTGATAACCAGCGGTTGTATATCAGGGGAAGGCCTGTTTTTTTTGAATAAAGGGAGGGAGTGTGTCAGAAATCCCAGACAGAAATAAAAAGAGGATGTCAGAAGTGCCATCTGCATTTTTCAGCTCGCCCGCAGCCGGCGGCATCGTGCTCATCATCGCCTCAGCAGCCGCTATCATCGTGGCTAACTCTCCGCTCAGGGAGGGATATGAGGTATTCCTGAAATACAACGCCGCCGGCCTCTCCGTTGAGCACTGGATAAACGACGCCCTGATGGCCGTGTTCTTCATGATGGTCGGCCTAGAAATCAAGCGCGAGCTTCTCACCGGTCAGCTTGCCACCTGGGGCCAGCGCGCGCTGCCGGGATTTGCCGCGCTGGGCGGGATGGCCGTGCCTGCGGCCATTTACGTATGGTTTAATGCGGGCAGCGATGAAACCCTCGCTGGCTGGGCAATTCCTGCCGCCACGGACATTGCCTTTGCGCTCGGGGTACTGGCACTGCTGGGCAGTCGCGTACCTGCCTCGCTGAAAATTTTCCTGTCGGCGCTGGCTATTCTGGACGACATGGGCGCAGTGGCTATTATTGCGCTCTTCTATACCAGTAATATTTCGTTTCTGATGCTGGCCGGTGCGGCGGTCACGGTTGCTCTGCTGTTTATCATGAACCGTGCCGGGATTACCCGGCTGTTTCCCTATCTGCTGGCGGGGGGCGTGCTGTGGTTTTTCATGCTTCAGTCCGGGGTGCACGCCACCATCGCGGGTATCCTGCTGGCGCTCTTTATCCCGCTGCGGGTAACCGATCCGGATAAACAATCCCCTCTTGCCCGGCTGGAGCACGGCATCAATCCGTGGGTGACGTTTCTGATACTGCCGCTGTTTGGCTTCGCAAATGCGGGGGTCGCGCTCTCCGGTATGACGGCTGATGACCTGATGTCGCCGGTACCGGTCGGCGTTGCGCTGGGCCTGTTTGTTGGCAAGCAGGCGGGCATTTTCGGCCTGTCGCTGCTGGCCGTCAGCCTGGGCCTGGCAAAACGGCCTGAAAAAAGTACCTGGCTGCAGGTTTACGGCGTATCGGTCCTGTGCGGAATAGGGTTTACCATGAGCCTGTTTATCGGCAACCTGGCGTTTGCAGAAAGCCCCCTGTTGGTGGACGAGGTCAAGGTGGGGGTACTTGCCGGCTCTGTACTGGCAGCACTGGCGGGTATGCTGATACTGCGCTTTTCTCCTTCGCATCCTTCCCGGTAACGCATTCGGGTCCGGAAAATCCCCGTGATGACGGGGATTTTTATTTCCCTGCAAACTTATTAATCAACAGGGCCACCTTCATTACCGTCGGCATTTATTCAGGTGCTTATCATCACACTGGTGCCCGCATTTATAGTTTGCCGAAAAAATTCGCACCGTTAATCATGCAGGTACAAACAAAAAGCAGTCTTTTTGTCAATCATGGCAACTTTTCCTGGCCGCCCCCGGTTATGTCGGTTCTCTCGCCTGTTATTAATGTAGCGGGTAATGTCCCATTTCAAAAAGGGGAAAGGGAGAGGCATGCTGATGTCTAAAATCAGAATGCCCCCGGAGTTCTGTTTATGGATGAGAACCTACAGCTGCTTGTGTCCTGCCAGAATTTTCAGGCCAATGATACCCGCCAGAATCAGTCCGAAACAGGCAATGCGTAACAGGCCCTTATCTTCATTTAAGTAAATTATTCCGTACGCTGCTGTCCCTAAAGCACCAATCCCGACCCAGACCGCATAAGCGGTTCCTACAGGAATAGTCCGTGTTGCCAGGGACAAAAAGTACATGCTCACACCGATAAATGTCAGGCAAAAAATACTGGGGTAGATCCGGGTAAATCCCTCAGTCCGGAGCATTGACGCGGCATAAAAGACTTCGGCTATGCCGGCAATCACCAGATACATCCATCCATTCATAAAACTCCTTTAACGGCTCATCAAAACCAGCAATATTGTGGGCAATGTTAACTCTGTTTTTAAGCAGGGGATCATCAGCATCAACCGCGAAACCCTTTCCGGCACAGGAAAAAATCGCTGCCTGCGTCGGGTTAACTGCCTGGGCACTGTTGCAAAGTTAGCGATGAGGCAGCCTTTTGTCTTATTCAAAGGCCTTACATTTCAAAAACTCTGCTTACCAGGCGCATTTCGCCCAGGGGATCACCATAATAAA
>NZ_JBKIUP010000028.1:0-11281 GCF_046602535.1 Klebsiella sp. 1SOBk10mer | reverse complement strand
CAGATGGTAAACATATGCGTATGTCTGCCCTATGCAGATGCGTGGCATATGGATATGCTGCGCATATTCTGTTTTCTCATTTTTCCACCGCAGATCCGAAAACTCCCAAAGGCGGAAGTAACTAACAGCAGTCTGTGTGAAAATACGGGGAGCAGGTCACCCGTCATACGGGAGACTCGCAGTTTGGACACTTTATGTTAATTGAAGACATAGGCATCAAAGACAAATAGGTCCAATACTCGCCATTCTTAATTAATCGTGTATTGCATGTACCACAGTGGGTATACACGGTAAAGTGTGTACACTCATTGCACCGATACCAACGCTTTTGATTATTTGAACTCATTGATTTCGTTACATCAACTACTTTTTCAGACCCGCAAGAAACACAAAAATTCACCGCATGAGTATCATCCGATGCTCCTCGAAAAGATGTATTGTCTTCAATGCCGTACTGTAGAAACATCCCTAGCATACGTTGGATTTCATCAAGATAGCGTTGCGACTTCATTGGGTTTGCACATACTGCACCATAGTTTGTAGTTTGGCGTTGATGGTGTGCAGGTTCCCAATCAAACATGGATAGTTCGCCCAAATAACTGTCTTTCGCCCATTCCTGTGGAGAGACGACTTTCTCAACCGCATCTAACACGGGGTGAAGAACAAACACACTGTTCTCTTGGCATTCGCTATAATCTTTGCCGTTGTAAAGTTCATGGATAACCCCACCGATCCCACCTCTTTGCTTGAGATAGGCAGCAGAATAGTACTTTGCATCGACGACTAACCGCTTTGAAATCTGGTTACCACTTTTGGTAATCGCTTCTACATCCAAAACAAAATCAGGGCGCTTACCATTTGCTAAGAACGGTTCGTATTGCAGAGTGATAGCTCTTGAAACACTTGGGTTGAAAAACTGAATGCTGATTTGTTCTTCATTGCCTTGAATATTCGCAATCAATTTTCGTTTCCAGTTGTCCTCTGGCTGATAGCGGAATGCCTGAGTCAGCACTTTGATGATTTGCAGCAAACACCAGCGTTCATAAAGTAGTGGCATGTTGACTAACCCAATCGCTTCGATCTTCTCCAGCGAAAGCAAAATGTCCTCATCGGCCAAGCCAATCTGCTCTTTTAACTTTTTAAAACCCGAGTGAACCGCTTGATAGGCAGGGTTTTGCACAAAAGTCATAGAGTTAGGAAAGGTGCTTTTACTTTTGACTTTGCATTGACGCCATTCTTTTTCTATTTGCTGGAAAGGTTTCAGTTTTGGCTCAAGCGCTTTGTGTACGATTCCCACCTTTTCATGTTCAGTTGCGAAATAACCCAAGCGCTTATTGATGGTAGCACGTTCTTTTTCCTGTTCAGCGAGTTCATCTGTTGTCAGCTTCGCTTGCCAATCCTTTTTACTTAGAGCAATGCCTTTGTTACGCAATTTAGTGAAATTTTCTTGCTCTCTTTGAATAGAACGAGACTCTGGTAATACGCAAATTCGTGAGATGTATTCTGGATACAAGACCACCGCTTTTCCCCTTCTTAACGGTAAAGGGATCTTCGCTTCTATCTCATAGTCGCTATAAGATTTAAACAAGCTGGCGTAATGATCTCTAGAACTAAAAATGGTATATCCATCTGGCTCAAACTGTTGCCAGTCATCATTTTGCGATGGTTTAATTTTAGCCCACCACTCATTCTCAGAGCCTGTTGCTTTTTCCAATCTTAGGTAACCTTTTTCAGAGTAACTTCGAGACAGATTAACGTTGATTTTCGCTAACTGTTCCGATAACTCGGCATTGATTACTTCTGTATCAAAGCGCTTTTTAAGTCGTTCTAAGTCTTTAACTACTAGGTCACGGTTGATAATACGATAGTCTTTTAAACTGTCTAAACGCTCATTGAGCTTTTCAATAGCCCCAGAAAAACGACTCTTTTTGCTCTCAGCCACCTTAACCAATTGCTTTACAATGCTCAGCGTGCTCGAAACCACATACAGCACATACTGGTTTTCTGGCACGTTGTAACTCGGCTCAGATGCGCGGCTCGTTAAATGCTTACGCGAACCTTTGGTACAAATCTCCATAAATGTACGTGGAACAGGACGTACTTCTTTTGCTGGCTTTAACGCTTGAATTTCTTTCAGTTCAACTTTGGGCTTTTTGAGGATGGTTTGTGCATTGCTAAGAATTGATGCGACTAATGACAGCGCTTCTTGGTCGATGGCTGCAACCTGTGAATTTTTAGCGTCGCCCGTGATATGACTACTCTCATCGAGGATCAACTCCCACAGGTCCGCTTTAAAATCTGACAGGTAACGTGAAAGATCCGATTTAGTCTGTTCGGAAATATCAATATCAAGCTTCAGTGTTGAGCTGCCAATGACAAACATGATTTGGCCAGCAGTCCTTCGCGCTTCACTGCGCCAAACCCGCTGTTTTGCATCCCAATGGGCAGGCTCAACCCACCACTCCTCATTAGAAGCGGGATCGGTAATCGACTCTAACTGCCTTCTCTCACCATTGGGCATGGCAATGTAGGGCGGTGACTGATCACCCTGCTTAGTTTTTATCGCAAGTTGAGCAAAACGCAGTTCATCGACCTTTGGGTAAATGGTGGTGTGCGCGGAAAAGGCGTTGTTTCCCGTCTGCTCAAGCTTTAGCGAGTACTCCGACTCGCTAACACTGACTAAGGTTTGCTTATCGTGCCATTTGGTCTCGATAAACTTGATAACGAATGGAGCTTCCATGATTACGCCCAGTAGTTCACAACGCCATCATTCGATTCAGCCGTTTTAACTAAACGCTCTATCGATTTGGTGCATGAAAACTCCGCCGCTATTTCTACTTGGTTGTCCAGCAGCGACTCAAGGCGAGGTAAGAATACACGGCTAACAAGCTCAGCTTTACTGTAATCACCCACTTGCTTATCGCCATCAAATGTGAATTTTGGTAGCACCTTATGAACGATAAAGTTGTTGATGGCCAGAGACTTATTATCGTTTACATCGCTAAATAAACTTACATAGTTAAGCCCTTGTCGAATAGTTCGCATACCAAATTCCACGCCAAGCGGGTCGAAAACATCGCGGTTTAAAGTCGTAAATAACTCGCAGAATTCATTCAAACGTTCAAATTTCGGATAAGGGGTACGCTCACCAAGCTCTTCAATATCAAACACTAGCGGTAAAGTAACGTCGTCGAGCCCGTAAGAGTCAATCTCATCAAAAATAGCATCCCAGTCGGTCAGCAAAGGACTCTTGAACTTCATCACGTGTGCACGATCAAGTATTTTTGGTGAGAGGTAATGGGTTGTTTCGTCGATGTTGATAGCACCAATAATTCTTACGTTCGCTGGAATCGTGATTGACGAAGGCGTGCCGAGAACACCTGCCAACATACGTCTGATATCACCGTGGTATTTAATCAGTGAGTCTTTATCGCTAAAGCCAAACGCGCGCTTCATTTCAGCGTTAATTTCTTCATCTTGCATGAGCGCAACGAAGTCCACGATGCCATTTTTGCTGAACTTTTCTTGCGCGTTAGAAATGACAGAAACAACCCCTTTTAGCTCGGCAAGAACGTGTGCAGCTTCATCATCCGAGTAAAGTTGAATGGTCGGTTGCTCGTTACGCTCCTCTAGCTTAGAAAGAAAGTCGGCAAAGTAATATTCAACTCGGGCAAGGTTCATTTCGTCTAAACAGATGAAGTATGGGATATCTGGGTTTTGCTTAGCCTCGATCAATGCCTCAAGAAATGGTGTCGCCAAATATTTCTTCTCCAGGGGATTGTAATAGCCCAGCAAATCTTCTGAACTAGTCCAGTTAGGCTTAACCGGAATGATCTTAGATACCCCACCAATAGCCTTGGCAAACGACTGAACCAGGTTTGTTTTGCCTGAGCCTGAGTCCCCCGCCAGAATGATGAGATCATTGGTGCGAATAAGCGTTAGGAAGTTCTCGATAATATGGCGAGGGTACAGGATGTCTCGTTCTTTGAGGTACGCTAGAATGTAAGAAACTGCATCGCTGTAGTTTGAATAAAGGGCTTGTGAAAAAGAGATATGTTCACCACGCTCCTTATTAGACAAGGGGCTTCCAACAAAAGAGTCGAAATCTTCCTCATCCAAAAACTCAAAACTCTTCAGGAAGATGGCTTTCTCTTTGATGAAATCTGTTAGTTTCTCGACTTTTCTTGCCATACTTTCCTCTACTTTTCGGCTCTTTTCGATAATGACGTCTAACTCAGCTTTGCTTTCCTGAATCTTCAGATTTAGCCGATGATTATCATTATTTAGTTCTTCATTTCTCTTGATTGAGCTTTCAAGCTCTGTCGTTGATGCTGTGATTTTATCCTGTGTACTTTTGAATGCGTCTGACAACTCCGCCAACTTGTCAGTCATATCCTGTTGTTTTTCTTGCAACGCTGCCTCTAACGCTTCTGTTTCTGAGGCGATTTTATGTTTAACGCGCTTAACTTCTGCGTCATAAATAACTTTGCGTAGCAGTGTTTCATCTTCATTTTGAATTAGGGCTTGCCGATCTAAATTAGGTAATGCATCGGGCAGATAGGTCAAACGCTCAACCGTCTTATCATTGACGGCTAATAGAAATGGGTTGTTTTTTTTAGCTCTTTGCGGGATGGATGCTAACATCAGTTCACAAGCAACCATCCCTTTAGTGTCATTGCCTAACACTATTTTTGCTACTGATGGGGTTAAAAACACACCTGATTGCAATTCATGCGAATCAGCCAGAGGGTATTCTATGCTTTGGTTGCCACTAAGAGTTTTTGCGTTACGGATACCAGCCCAGTTCCCTGCCTCGTTAATACTCAGTTCACCCCAGACATCAATTTTATGATTTTCCAAGCCCCAACTATCATAAAGGCGTTGGTAAAGCTCTTCATCAGAGAGCCCTTTAACCTCTTCAAGGTTGTAGATAACTTGTTCTAAAGCCATGATTTCTATTCAAACAATAAATAAAGGGATTACCTACGTGTTGCAAACTCAACACATCTACATCTCGAGAAAAACAGGTTTAGTTTTGCTTCTTATCTAGCACTTTTTAGCGAGATAATCACCAACGAGCATTTCAATAAATTCTTTAAGTTCCTGATATTAAACACCATAAGTCTAATATGGCAACAGTTTCTATAATCGCGTTTCGCGAATCCGTGATATGAGCACCAATGTTGACAGTGCCACTTACCACTACACAACTTCATATCGCGTCTACTCTATTGCTAACACTTTCGAGTGATCCGTACCAGCAAAAGTGGACACTTCGCTAAGAAAGTCTGGGGTCAAGTCTTGCAACGTGCACAACGTGCTTTGGCAAGGTCTGCTTTTGGCACATAAGAAATATTCAGAAATTTCGAATACTACATTAGCTCACTCACTTTACTGCAAAAACCGTAACCAACGTTTTCATTGAGTCACCCGAAACCATAACAAAGTGCATTTTGCTACCAACATGCTGCCAAAACTCGGCCTCTTGTGCATATTTTTTGGCTTTTTGGATAGAGGCACTTTCTGGTAACTGGGTTTTAGTTAGCCTTGGGCATAGCAGCTTTGTGCGCAAAGCCTTCCAAGGATGCTTAGGTACACCGTCTGAAAGCCGTTGTCAACAACGGGTAAAAAGTGATCCACTTACCGCCACCACCAACGGTTTAATATTGATCCACCTTGTTTACTCAGGATTAGCTTCAGCGATAACCCCGGCCTTTCGTTTCTGCTTCAGTCGATAGCTTTCCCCTTTTATTTGCACGACGTGTGAGTGATGTAAGATCCGGTCCAGCATCGCCGATGTCAGCGCTGCATCACCGGCTAACGTCTGATCCCACTGCCCGAACGGCAGGTTGGAGGTCAGGATCATCGCGCTCTTCTCGTAACGTTTGGCGATGACCTGGAAGAACAGCTTGGCTTCCTCCTGACTGAACGGCAGATAACCTATTTCATCGATGATAAGCAGCTTCGGGGCCATGACACCACGATTGAGAGTCGTTTTGTAACGGCCCTGACGCTGTGCAGTGGACAGCTGTAGCAGCAGGTCCGCTGCTGTTGTGAAGCGAACCTTGATGCCCGCCCGTACTGCTTCGTAGCCCATGGCTATCGCCAGATGCGTTTTTCCCACGCCCGATGGCCCCAGCAACACGATGTTTTCGTTACGCTCTATGAAGCTCAGGGATCGCAGCGACTGGATTTGCTTCTGAGGAGCGCCGGTGGCGAAGGTGAAGTCGTACTCCTCGAACGTCTTTACCGCCGGGAAGGCTGCCATCCGCGTGTACATCGCCTGTTTACGCTGATGCCGGGCCAGTTTCTCCTCATGTAACAGGTGCTCCAGGAAGTCCATGTAGCTCCATTCCTGATCCACCGCCTGTTGCGACAGCGCCGGCGCTGCGCCGATAAGACTGTCCAGCTGGAGCTGTTCGGCAAGCACCATCAGCCGTTGATGTTGCAGTTCGACCATCATGCGGCTCCTCTGCAGAACGTGTCATAGATGGAGAGCGGATGATGCAACGGCTGCCTGTCGAAGGTCATCAGGCTTTCATCAACCTGCACGTCATACTGTTTTTTCTCCGGTGGCAGTGCCAGCATGGATTGCTGTTCCTCCACCCAGCGATCGCAGGGGCGGGTCTGGATAGTTTCATGCTTACGTTGATTGGCCACATCGTACAGCCAGCGCAGGCCGTAACGGTTTGCGGTTTCAACATCGACGGTGATCCCCATCGGACGCAGGCGTGTCATTAACGGGATATAGAAGCTGTTGCGGGCGTACTGCACCATCCTCTCCACCTTGCCTTTAGTCTGCGCCCTGAAGGGACGGCACAGGCGGGGAGAGAAGCCCATCTCTTTGCCGAACTGCCACAGGGAAGGATGGAACCGGTGCTGCCCGGTCTGGTAAGCATCACGCTGCAGCACCACCGTTTTCATATTGTCGTACAGGACTTCCTGCGGTACACCGCCGAAGAAGCTGAACGCATTGCGGTGACAGGCTTCCAGCGTGTCGTAGCGCATGTTGTCGGTGAACTCGATGTAAAGCATTCTGCTGTATCCCAGAACAGCGACGAACACATGCAGGGGTGACTTGCCGTTTCGCATGGTCCCCCAGTCAACCTGCATCTGCCGTCCGGGCTCGGTTTCGAAGCGAACGACCGGTTCTGCCTGTGCTGGCAGGGTCTGTTTACGGATGAACTCTCTCAGGATAGTAAGCCCTCCACGATAGCCCAGCTCCATGATTTCCCTGGCAATAACGGTCGCCGGGATTTTGTAGGGATGCGCATCGCTGATCTGCTTAGAGATGTAATCACGGTATTCATCGAGCAGTGATGATGGTGCCGGGCGTAGTGAATACTGCGGCTTTTCAGATTTGGCTTTCAGGTGGCTGCGGACAGTATTGCGCGAAATACCCAGCTCCCTGGCAATGGCCCGGATACTCATTCCCCGCTTGTGCAGGACTTTAATTTCCATACGAATCTCAAAAGTGATCATAAGCTCCCCTGTATTCAGAGGAGCAGATTAACCCCGGGATCAATTTTCAACCGCTGGGGTGGATCAGTTTTGCACCGTTGGTAACAGCTCTGTCACGATGAACTGCGGCGTAAGAAAATCAGCGCGCTTATCCCCCCCGAAAAGGTGCGGGTTACTGGCCCGGTGAATATGCAGACCGTAACCGTGCAGTGGCTAATCAGCGAATGACCGGGAGTAATGCGCGGTGGAAATGGACAACAGATTACAACCGTCGCTCGATAGCGGAAACGGCGATGTACCGGGTAAAACAGCTGTTCGGGGGTTCACTGACGCTGCGTGACTACGATGGTCAGGTTGCGGAGGCTATGGCCCTGGTACGAGCGCTGAACAAAATGACGAAAGCAGGTATGCCTGAAAGCGTGCGTATTGCCTGAAAACACAACCCGCTACGGGGGAGACTTACCCGAAATCTGATTTATTCAACAAAGCCTATTAAAATTAGACATGCTTATGGCTCACATTTCCAGATAGTATTTTGCACCCCACTACCTTTCGGTAAGTTCGGGTTCATATTAGCGCTATGGAGATAAACTGCTTTCGATTTGCCATATTGCTGGCACGCCTTAACAGCAGTGTTATGCAAACTATCCAGCCCGTACCAAGCATCGGACTGAATACTGACCTTTTCACCATCATTATACTGGACTGCTGCGCACCCCGACAGAGCACCTATAATCACAACACCTATAAACAGTCGAATCCTTTTCATTGCGTTCCCCTACGATTACTGAGGCGGATTATAGGGTATGCAGCAAAACCTTTCGAGGCTTTGTTGAATAAATCGAACTTTTGCTGAGTTGAAGGATCAGATCACGCATCCTCCCGACAACACAGACCATTCCGTGGCAAAGCAAAAGTTCAGAATCACCAACTGGTCCACCTACAACAAAGCTCTCATCAACCGTGGCTCCCTCACTTTCTGGCTGGATGATGGGGCGATTCAGGCCTGGTATGAGTCGGCAACGCCTTCATCACGAGGCAGACCTCAGCGCTATTCTGATCTCGCCATCACCACCGTTCTGGTGATTAAACGCGTATTCCGGCTGACCCTGCGGGCTGCGCAGGGTTTTATTGATTCCATTTTTTCTCTGATGAACGTTCCGCTACGCTGCCCGGATTACAGCTGTGTCAGCAGGCGGGCAAAGTCGGTTAATGTCAGTTTCAAAACGCCCACCCGGGGTGAAATCGCACACCTGGTAATTGATTCCACCGGGCTGAAGGTCTTCGGTGAAGGCGAGTGGAAAGTCAAAAAGCATGGCCAGGAACGCCGCCGTATCTGGCGTAAGCTGCATCTCGCCGTTGACAGTAAAACACATGAAATCATCTGTGCAGACCTGTCGCTGAACAATGTGACGGACTCAGAAGCCTTCCCGGGTCTTATCCGGCAGACTCACAGAAAAATCAGGGCAGCATCGGCAGACGGCGCTTACGACACCCGGTTCTGTCACGATGAACTGCGGCGTAAGAAAATCAGCGCGCTTATCCCTCCCCGAAAAGGTGCGGGTTACTGGCCCGGTGAATATGCAGACCGTAACCGTGCAGTGGCTAATCAGCGAATGACCGGGAGTAATGCGCGGTGGAAATGGACAACAGATTACAACCGTCGCTCGATAGCGGAAACGGCGATGTACCGGGTAAAACAGCTGTTCGGGGGTTCACTGACGCTGCGTGACTACGATGGTCAGGTTGCGGAGGCTATGGCCCTGGTACGAGCGCTGAACAAAATGACGAAAGCAGGTATGCCTGAAAGCGTGCGTATTGCCTGAAAACACAACCCGCTACGGGGGAGACTTACCCGAAATCTGATTTATTCAACAAAGCCACCTTTCGAGTGGAATATGAGAGCCAAAACAGCCCAAGAACAAACAGTCATTGGGTTGAGGGATCTACCGCGCACCCTTCGAATCTCATCTGAGTATCAGCGCCACAACAATGACGACTAATAGCACCAGATCTAGCAGCAGCCCCGCCAGTCGCCAGGCAACAAGTAACGCGATAGTGAACAACACCCAGAAACACAGCCTGCGCAGCATGATTATTTACCGTTGGTGCCGAGCACCCGGCTCAGGTTTTTCAACAGGACAGTCGAGGCCGTTTCCAGCATGTCATCACCCGCATCGGTATTGGCGATCACCAGCGTCTTAGTGCAAGGAACCTTCACCTTCGAATCGCTCAGCCAACCGGATTCGGTCACCGCCTTTTTCAGTTCGTACACAGGTTTCCCGTTAGGCAACTTATGGTAATGGTGCCAACTTACTGATTTAGTGTATGATGGTGGTTTTGAGGTGCTCCCGTGGCTTCAATTCCCATCAGTTGTCCCACTTGTTCAGCTACCGAAGGCGCCGTGCGTAACGGTAAAAGTACTGCCGGACATCAGCGCTATCTCTGCTCTCACTGCCGTAAAACATGGCAGCTTCAGTTCACTTACACCGCCTCTCAGCCCGGTACACACCAGAAAATTATTGATATGGCCATGAATGGCGTCGGATGTCGCGCCAGTGCACGCATTATGGGCGTTGGCCTCAACACGATTTTACGACACTTAAAAAACTCAGGCTGCAGTCGGTAAACTCACGCATACAACCGGGCAGTGACGTCATTGTTTGCGCGGAAATGGACGAACAGTGGGGTTACGTCGGCGCTAAATCACGCCAGCGCTGGTTGTTTTACGCGTATGACAGGATACGGAGGACGGTTGTGGCGCACGTATTCGGTGAACGCACGCTGGCCACGCTGGAGCGTCTTCCGGGCCTGCTGTCGGCCTTTGAGGTCGTGGTATGGATGACGGATGGCTGGCCGCTGTATGAACCCCGCCTGAAGGGAAAGCTGCACGTTATCAGCAAGCGTTACACTCAGCGCATTGAGCGGCATAACCTGAATCCTTGGCCGCATCTGGCAAGGCTGGGACGGAAGTCACTGTCGTTCTCAAAATCGGTGGAGCTGCATGACAAGGTCATCGGGCATTATCTGAACATAAAACACTATCAGTAAGTTGGAGTCATTACCGATCATCATGAGATTACAGTCGTACACAGCAACCTTTCAAAAAATCAACGCTCATTCAAAAAATAGTTCAGGATTTATTATCAGCAAGCATCGCTTTCATTGTCTATGACTATATATGGCCAAAGTAAAAGAACAGTAGATACATCACATTTGCATGTATTTTAATGAGTAACTATATTCATTTGTAATAAAAAATGTGGTGCCGGGTGCCTCCCGGTAAGCCGCCGCCAGCCCACGGACGACTCGCAAAGCGCAAAAATGATTCAGACTGGATATGCCCCTCCGCATAGGGGGATTCACCACATATACAAATTAACATTATAACAACATTTCTTCAATGCTTTATGGCTGTATGAGAGGTACTGATTGAATGCATCTCGCGGATGACCCTGTAGTATCGCCGGAAATCAAAAAAACCGCAAATTACGGGTGCTGGGCAAGCGCCTGCCGGTACGTATTCAGACAGATAACGGCAGCGAGTTTATCTCGAAAAGTCTGGATAAATGGGCGTATGAGCACAGGGTCACAATGGACTTCTCCCGCCCTGGAAAACCAACGGATAACCCGGTTATTGAATCATTTAACGGCAGTCTGCGGGATGAATGCCTGAACATTCACTGGTTTCTCTCGCTGGAAGATGCGCAGGGCTTTGTTGAATAAATCAGATTTCGGGTAAGTCTCCCCCGTAGCGGGTTGTGTTTTCAGGCAATACGCACGCTTTCAGGCATACCTGCTTTCGTCATTTTGTTCAGCG
>NZ_JBKIUP010000027.1:0-11404 GCF_046602535.1 Klebsiella sp. 1SOBk10mer | reverse complement strand
CCAATAGTTTTAACGTTCATGATAGCAGCGCTCCGTTCAATGAGTGACGATTTATCGTCCCACTGTGGCACAAGAGATGGGAGGCGACCATTCCATTAACAAAGCCGGGGCAAGCATGAACCCGGCCCGTAGCTTCGGGCCGGCATTGGCCATGGGATACTGGGATAATCAGTGGCTGTACTGGGCCGCTCCGCTGTCTGGCGGGCTTGCAGCTGTTGCGTGCTGCCAGCTGTTTATGCCGCAACTGAAGTCACCCTCACCGGAATAAAGTCCCTTCCAGGACAGAATGCCTCTGATGAACAGAGGCATTCTTTTTTTCAGCAACCCACTGTCCGGCTACGCCTTTCCAGAATGAGAACATCTCTCCATTTTCCGTTCATTTCACCCACTTTTTCCCGGCAGCCGACTTCCCTGAATCCCTGGCTGCGATGTAAAGCAACACTGGCCTGGTTTTCCGGAAAGATGCCAGCAAGTAGCGTCCAGAAACCCGCACCTTCCGAGCCCTTTATCAGCCCGGAGAGCAAAGCCCTGCCTGCGCCTTTTCCCTGAAAATGAGTACTGACATAAATGCTCAGCTCTGCGACACCGCGGTATGCATGCCGGCGGGAAAAAGGAGATAGCGCAGCCCATCCCACCACTCTGTTATCAACAGTGGCGACGTAGCGGCAGTCCTGAAGATGCCCTTCATTCCATTCCAGCCACTCAGGTGCTGCGGTCTGAAAGGTGGCGTTCCTTGTTGCAATTCCTTCCTGATAAATTTCCCTGACTGCACACCAGTCCTCTTCGTGCATTTTTCTAATGATGATCTCTGCCATTTCTCTGTACCGTATGTTTGCTGTATTCATAGGCAGTCAGAAAACGAGCCTGCCTGGGCTTCCCGGCGGCGGGACATAATGCGCCCGTCAGCAAAGGATGAAGGTCATTTCATTTTTAGCGGGAATCGGTTTCTACTGTGACGGATTCATATGCATTTTTCCATATATATTGTGACGTACCTCATTTCTGAGAGGTATAAACACCGATCATGTTTTCTCCATGCCGCGTAAGTGTAAGGCCCCGGAGATGGAGTCATATTATGGACGTGGTTGCGCTCACTATATATTTCTATTATTCTGGAAATATAGAAGTAAAATTACGAGGAATGGGATGGAGCTGAAAATCGCCGCGATGGTGCTGAAAGAACTTGGCCACACCACTCGTCTCGATATTTACAAAACACTCGTTAAGGCCGGACGTCAGGGACTGCCCGTGGGGGAACTGCAGCAACATCTCGCCATTCCGGCCTCGACCCTGAGTCATCATCTTTCATCACTGATATCCGTCTCACTGGTTCGCCAGGAAAGGCAGGGGAGAACACTGTTCTGCCACGCCTGTTATGACAACCTTGCTGCATTGATTGCCTTTCTGACAGAAGAGTGCTGTGCAGACGAATATGCCCCGCCTGGTTTTATGTCACCACCGGAGACAAAATGATTGCTGAACTGAAAAATGTTGTTCCTGAGCTGTTTGATACAGGTCTCACCGGGGTCCGCCTGGGTGTAAAGACAGTTGACCATCCTCCCCGGATCCTGATGTTGTACGGTTCCGTTCGAGAGCGGTCCTACAGCCGTCTGGCCACCGAAGAGGCTGCCCGGCTTCTTACCGCCATGGGTGCGGATGTCCGCATCTTTAATCCTTCCGGTCTCCCTCTGCCGGATGATGCAGCGGATACGCACCCCAGGGTTATGGAACTTCGCGAAATGGTGCGCTGGTCTGAAGGGATGGTATGGTGCTCTCCTGAACGTCATGGTGCGATGACCGGCATTATGAAAGCCCAGATTGACTGGATACCACTATCAGAGAGCGCAGTACGCCCTTCTCAGGGAAAAACCCTGGCCGTCATGCAGGTCTGCGGAGGCTCCCAGTCTTTCAATGCGGTAAACCAGATGCGTATTCTTGGCCGCTGGATGCGAATGATCACTATACCTAATCAATCCTCGGTAGCGAAAGCCTGGCAGGAGTTTGATGAAGACGGACGGATGAAACCATCCCCGTACTACGACCGTATTGTGGATGTAATGGAAGAGCTGATGAAGTTTACCCTGCTGACCCGGGAGTATGCAGCGTATCTCGTCGATCGCTACAGTGAACGTAAAGAGTCGGCAGAAGCACTTTCCCGGCGGGTGAATCAGAGCAAAATCTGAGGGCTGGTATGAGTGATGTAACGGCATTCAACAACTGCATGAGCGTGTTCTGGCAACAGCATGAAGCAGAGCTCTCCCGTTTTCTGGCATCAAGGACAGGCGATCGGGAGCAGGCAGCCGATCTGCTTCAGGAAGTCTTCCTGCGCGCCCGGGCCTGTGCAGACCGCTTCTGTGAAATGGAGAACCCGCGGGCCTGGCTGTACCGGACGGCGAGGAATCTGCTGACGGATGAGTACCGTGCCGCCAGAGACGTCGTGGTGCTGGAAGACGAGATCCCGCTGCCTGACGCCTTCCATGATGCGGTTTCAACGCTGGAGATTTGCCTGCCTGAAACCCTGCAGGCCTTACCTGACGAGGAAAGATGGCTGATAGAAGAGGCCGATCTGAACCGGCGTCCCCAGCAGCGCCTGGCCGACGAGCTGGGGATCACGCTGACGGCGTTTAAGTCGCGCCTGCTTCGCGCCCGGAAACATCTGAAGGAGACGATGACGGAACTCTGCCAGGTGGAAGCGGATGATGCGTCTTCCGTCTGCTGCCATAAAAAAATGGATTAACCGCGCATCTTTTTCCCGCCTCACTCGTTTACCTCAGTGTAAAGCCCCATCATTCAACACTGAGGTAAACAGTCCATGTCAAAAATTGAGATCTTTGAAGCCGCAGGCTGCTGTGCGACCAGCAGCGTCGTGGTCAGCGATGAAGCCGTCAAATGGAACTCCAGCGCCGAATGGGCGAAAAAGCATGGTGTGAATATTCAGCTTTACAGCCTGGCAAAGAACCCGCAGCAGTTCCTGAATACGCCCGTCATCAGGGCCTTCCTGAACACGTCAGGAATGGAGTCCCTTCCCGCTACCCTGCTTGACGGCCAGCTGGTGATGGCGGGCAAGCTCCCGTCCCGGGAAGATATCGCCCGCTGGGCCGGTATTTCCCTCACGCAGGACTGGAATGAAGACAGCACGCAGCCGCGCTGCTGCAGCATTCCCCGTATGCCTTAATCCCGGAGGAGCTCAACAATGACGATGCCATTTTTACAGAATATCCCCCCGTTTATCTTCTTCACCGGCAAAGGCGGCGTGGGGAAAACCTCTCTGGCCTGCGCGACGGCGGTATGGCTGGCTGACCAGGGCCGGAGAACGCTTCTGGTCAGTACCGATCCGGCCTCCAATGTCGGTCAGGTCTTCAGCCAGACTGTGGGCCACCGGATCACTGGTATCCGCACCGTGGAAAACCTTGCGGCAATGGAAGTTGACCCGATGGCGGCCGCGCAGGCTTACCGCGATCGCGTGCTCGATCCTGTTCGTGAACTGATGCCTGCCGATGTCATCAGCAGCATTGAAGAACAGCTTTCCGGTTCATGTACCACGGAGATCGCGGCATTTGATGAATTTACCGCACTGCTGACCAGTCATGAACTGCGCGAAAAATATGATCATATCGTCTTTGATACTGCACCAACCGGACACACCATCCGTATGCTTGAGCTGCCGGGCGCCTGGAGCGGGTATCTCGATGCACATCCTGATGCTGCGGCGAACCTCGGCCCTCTGGTAGGGCTGGAGAAACAACAGGACCAGTACGCTGACGCAGTGAAAGCCCTCTCTGATACGGCACTCACGCGACTGGTTCTGGTTGCCCGCGCCCAGGCGTCGACCCTGAAAGAGGTCTCCCATACCCACGAGGAGCTGTCGGCTATCGGTCTGCAGCATCAGCACCTTGCCATCAATGGCGTGCTGCCTCCCTTTGCCGGTGAACGGGATCCGCTGGCGCACAGTATTCTGGCGCGGGAGGAACGGGCCTTACGGGCCATGCCTGAAAACCTCGCGCATCTTCCCCGGTCGATGCTGTATCTGAAGCCTTTTAATCTGGTTGGTCTGGACGCCCTGAGGGCGCTGTTTACAGAGAGCACACCTGTTCTGCCGGATCCGGGAGCCACGCTCACGACGGTCGATTTACCGGAGCTTGCCTCCCTGGTGGAGGACCTCAGCCGGGCGGGAAAAGGGCTGGTCATGACAATGGGAAAAGGGGGCGTGGGAAAAACCACGGTGGCGGCTGCGGTCGCGGTCTCGCTGGCCAGACGCGGTCATAAAGTCCACCTGACCACCTCCGATCCGGCAGCCAACCTGTCTTACACCCTGGATGGCTCGCTGCCAGGCCTTCAGGTTAGCCGTATCGATCCAAAGGCAGAGACTGAGCGCTATCGTCGCTTTGTGCTGGAAAATCAGGGAAAAGGGCTGGATGCGGAGGGACTGGCGGTACTGGAGGAAGATCTCCGTTCCCCCTGCACCGAAGAGATTGCCGTGTTTCAGGCATTCTCCCGGATCATCAAAGAGGCCAACGACCATTTTGTCATTATGGACACTGCGCCCACCGGGCATACGCTGCTGTTGCTGGATGCAACCGGGGCCTATCACCGGGAAATGGTGCGCCAGATGGGGCATGCTCACGATCACGTGATAACGCCAATGATGCAGCTGCAGGATCCGGAGAAGACCAGAGTCATTATCGTGACGCTTGCCGAAACCACGCCGGTACTGGAAGCGGCCGGGCTGCAGCAGGACTTACGCCGGGCCGGGATTGACCCCTGGGCGTGGGTCATCAATAACAGCCTCGCGGCCGCGAAGCCGTCCTCCCCGTTCCTGGTCACCCGTGCCCGTCGCGAACTGCCGCTGATCGACGACGTTGCCGGGCATTATGCACAGCGCATTGCCCTGACGCCACTGCTGAAGGACGACCCGGTAGGCGTGGACCTGCTGGCTGAAATGGCGGGCTGACAGGTGGGGCGACGCCCCACCTCCACTTAAAACATTTCCTTATACAGGTCATAAGATGAAGCGCTTAATCTGCCGTCGCGAATTCCGGTAGTGTGTCAGTCAACGTCACAGGAGTCATACAATGCACATTATCAATGCTGAAGAGCAGCACATTCCCGCCATACGCCGTATTTACGCCCATCATGTCCTGCACGGCACAGGCAGCTTCGAGACGGCCCCCCCGAACACGCAGGAAATGCTTGCCCGGGTGAAAAACGTTCAGTCACGTGGATTTCCCTGGTATATCGCCCTGCAGGGGGGCGGAAAAGCCTTACTCGATCATGCCTTAACATGGGCCCGGTCTCAGGGATACCGCCAGATGATAGCGGTTGTGGGGGACTGTGCGAACGTCGCGTCTGTAGCGCTGCATCTTCGCTCCGGATTTACTGAAATCGGCACGCTGAAGGACATCGGTTTCAAGCATGGCCGCTGGCTGGACACGGTGTTGCTGCAGTGTCAGCTGGGAAAAGGGAGCTGTACGCTGCCGGACAGTCCGGTACCCGGACGCTGAGGCAGGAGAAAGGGGGCATCGCCCCCTTTCGGTTATTTCAGCCGTTTCCCTGCCTCATCTACTACTTTCTCGCCGTCTTCCTTAGCAAATGCGCCTTTTTGCGCATCCGGAAGAATATCCAGTACCACTTCGGAAGGGCGGCACAGACGCGTTCCCAACGGTGTCACCACAATCGGACGGTTAATCAGGATCGGATGCTGAAGCATAAAATCGATTAACTGATCGTCAGTAAACTTATCTTCCGCAAGCCCCAGCTCTTCATAAGGCTCGACGTTTTTGCGCAGCAAAGCCCGGACTGAAATGCCCATATCTGCAATGAGTTTGACCAGCTCATCGCGTGACGGTGGATTTTCAAGGTAATGAATAACGGTCGGTTCATTACCACTGTTGCGGATCATCTCCAGCGTATTACGCGACGTGCCGCAGGCCGGATTGTGATAAATGGTGATGTTGCTCATATCAGTATCTCATTACAAAGTGAAAGAGAGACGTAGCGCCAGCGCTGCCAGCGTTACAAACAGCACAGGCAGAGTCATAACGATCCCGGTGCGGAAATAGTATCCCCAGGTGATGGTCATATTCTTCTGTGTAAGGACATGCAGCCAGAGCAGCGTTGCCAGGCTACCAATAGGTGTAATTTTAGGTCCCAGATCGCAGCCAATCACGTTGGCGTAGATCATCGCTTCTTTGATAACGCCTGTTGCGGTGCTTCCATCGATAGAAAGAGCGCCAACCAGCACGGTAGGCATGTTGTTCATGATGGAAGACAGGAAGGCCGTCAGGAAGCCAGTACCCAGCGTCGCAGCCCAGAGTCCTTTATCCGCCAGTACATTCAGCACACCTGAAAGGTATTCGGTTAGCCCGGCGTTGCGCAGACCGTAGACCACCAGGTACATCCCCAATGAGAAGATGACGATCTGCCATGGCGCGCCGCGCAGCACTTTGCCAGTGTTAATGGCATGGCCTCGTTTAGCTACTGCAAACAGGATCACAGCGCCAACAGCCGCAATCGCGCTAACGGGAATACCGAGCGGCTCAAGGACAAAGAACCCAACCAGCAGAAGTATTAAAACTATCCAGCCGGTTCTGAAGGTTGCCAGATCTTTAATCGCTTTTGCCGGTGCTTTCAGAAGAGACAGGTCGTAAGTCGGTGGGATATCCTTGCGGAAGAACAGATGCAGCATAACCAGCGTGGCAACAATGGCTGCAATATCCACCGGCACCATTACCGACGCATACTCGGTGAAGCCCAGTCCAAAGAAGTCTGCAGAAACGATGTTAACCAGGTTGGACACGATAAGCGGCAGGCTGGATGTATCGGCAATAAACCCTGCAGCCATGACGAATGCCAGTGTCGTGCCTTTGCTGAACCCTAATGCCAGCAGCATGGCGATGACTATCGGCGTCAGAATAAGTGCCGCACCATCGTTGGCAAACAGTGCCGCCACCGCTGCACCAAGCAGAACGATATACGTAAAGAGCAAACGGCCACGACCGTTACCCCAGCGCGAAACATGCAATGCCGCCCATTCGAAAAAGCCGGACTCATCAAGCAGCAGGCTGATAATAATTACGGCAATAAAGGTCGCCGTCGCGTTCCAGACGATATTCCACACCACCGGAATATCGCCCACATGCACAACGCCAGATATCAGAGCCAGTCCCGCGCCCAGCATTGCACTCCAGCCGATCCCTAATCCCTTTGGTTGCCAGATAACCAAAACAATGGTCAGGACAAAAATAGCGCCGGCCAGTAACATAAAACCTCCTGACAGGGCGACTTTGTCGCCCTGTATATGTCAAAAAATTAGCTCATCAACTCTCTGAGCTTTTCAATACCGGCGGGCTCTGACGCCAGCACCGGAACAAGCGCTATACGGTCAGCATGCTGATCCTTAACAGCCTCAATCTGAGGCAATTCCTGATGAGCACGCTGACAAAGCAACGGAGAACGCGTATCCGCAATGGAAAGGCTGTTATTGATAATCCAGCCCCACGGATGAATCCCCGCTCTTTCAAGGTCAGCCTGCAGGTTTGCCGCTTCCAGGACCGGTGTGGTTTCAGGAAGCGTAACCAGCAGAACTTTGGTTCTATCCGGGTCCTGAAGCTGCATCATGGGGGTAGTAAAATGACCTTTACTCCCCATTTTTTTGGCAATATCTCGGTGGTAAGCCCCGGTCGCATCCAGCAACAGCAGCGTGTGTCCGGTAGGGGCGGTATCCATGACAACAAAGCGCTTACCCGCTTCACGAATTACACGGGAGAAGGCCTGAAACACGGCAATTTCTTCTGTACAGGGAGAGCGTAAATCCTCTTCCAGTAACCGTTTCCCTGCTTCGTCCAGATCTCTTCCCTTCGTCTCAAGAACATGCTGGCGATAGCGTTCGGTTTCATCGTGAGGGTTGATGCGGCTGACCTGCAGGTTTTTGAGGCTGCCGTTCAGCGTTGTACTCAGGTGCGCAGCAGGATCAGAGGTCGTGAGATGCACGTCAAATCCCATGTCTGCCAGCCTGACGGCGATGGCAGCAGCCATCGTGGTTTTCCCTACACCACCTTTGCCCATCAGCATAATCAGGCCGTGTTCACTGCGAGCGATATCATCGACCAGGCCAGAGAGAGATAAGTTTTCAGGCGTGTACAGGATATTCGTTACCGGGAGCGGTAATGCCTCAGAACGGGTATCCAGCAGTCCCTTCAATGCTGAAACACCAACCATATTGACTGGCTGGAGTAACAGGGTATCTGTCGGTAGCTCAGATAAACCGGCAGGAAGATTTGCCAGTGCCTCCTGCTCACGTTGCCATATCGCCGCGGCCAGGGCGTCATGTTCAGCTTCGGCTTCAGGCAGCACACCATTAATCACCAGATATTGATTTTTCAGGCCAATCTCAGCCAGTTCCTCATGAGTGCGGGCGACTTCCTGCAGTGTAGAATTTTGCAGTCGTGCAACCAGAACCAGGCGGGTACGTTCAGGATCGGACAAAGCCTCTACCGCATGAGCATACTGCTCACGCTGCTTTTCCAGCCCGGCCATTGGGCCAAGACAGGAAGCACCATCTGGATTACTTTCAATGAAGCTACTCCAGGCACCGGGAAGCTGGAGCAGACGAATCGTGTGGCCCGTCGGCGCTGTATCAAAAATGATGTGATCAAAGCGGGTCAGCAGGGAAGCGTCTGTTAGTAAGCCCGTGAATTCATCGAACGCAGCAATCTCAGTCGTACAGGCTCCTGAAAGCTGCTCGCTGATACTGTTAACAACGTCATCAGGCAAAAGACCTTTGATAGGATCAACGATTCTGGCCCGATATTGCCGGGCGGCTTCCTGCGGGTCAATCTCCAGTGCGGAAAGTGCAGGAACTGCTGTCACAGGGCGAATCGTGTTACCGATAGCCTGATCGAATACCTGACCAACATTGGAGGCCGGGTCGGTACTGACCAGCAAAACCCGCTTACCCTGTTCGGCAAGGCGGATAGCCGTCGCGCAGGAAATGGAAGTTTTTCCTACACCTCCCTTGCCAGTAAAAAACAGGTAAGGCGGGATATTCTGTAAGAATTTCATATGTCCTCCTGACATATTCAGCAACAGGAAGTATTACCACCACAGCAACTGGTGGGAGCTAACCCTACCTTCTCCAGCGGAATACCGAACCAGCGAGCCAGCTCAGCGCGTTTTGGGTATCGCCCAGCCATCACCGTTTCGCCGTCCAGCAACAGCAGCGGAAGCCCTTCTGCGCCGGATGCGTCGAGGAAGGATTTCGCTTTCTCATTGTGAACAAAGCTCATGGGCTGCTGCGCCAGGTTGTAACGTTCAACCTGTACACCACGTTCTTTCAGCCACTGCACATCAGCAGAAAAATCAACCAGAACCTGATCGACATCTGAACCACATACACCGGTACTGCAGCACATTGCCGGGTCAAACACCGTTAACGTCTTCATTCTGAATACCTCATACATTCGAAAAAACACATATGTTCAGGCAAATTTTTTTTAGATGCAAACAGCCTTACCGCTACCAGAGCAGTTTGCCGATGCCAGCTTACGGGCGATGGCCTGTACGTCGTCCTGTTGGCTTAACCAGGCCTGCTCAATCACCTGAGCAGCCCAGGAAGGAATATGCGGGGATAAGCGATAATGAACCCATTTCCCCTGCTTGCGATCCAGCAATAGACCGCTTTCCCGGAGCATTGCCAGATGACGGGAAATCTTGGGCTGGGACTCATCCAACGCCGTGCAGAAATCGCAGACGCACAGTTCTCCCATCTCCCTGAGCAGCAGGACAATACCCAGACGGGTTTCATCGGACAGGTTTTTGAAAAGCTTAAGGGCTGTAAGGGTCATTATTCCTCCTGTTCGGTTGCGTAAAGCATACGCCCGGAGACAAAAAAAACAACCATACATTCGGAAAATCGAATGTGTGAAAGTGTCAGATGACGCTGTCACGCTGGTATACGTCCGTTACTTTCCGGGGAAAATACATGTGTGTTACAGAGATCCGACTTTACCTTTTTTCGGATCTCAGAAGTGGAGAAGAGGAATTATTGCAGCATGGACACAAAAAACGAGTAATTGTTGCGATGAGTGGACTATTGCACCATGAGCAAATATAAATGACTTTATGCGTCCTGCGGTTAAATATATTGTTCATGCCGTCCGGCTGAACCCCGGGTCAGGGGATCAGCCGGGAAGGAGAACGTCACGGTTCTGTTTTCCGCGACAGGGTCTTTCTTTTTTTCTTCAGGTACATCACTTCGTCACATTTACCGATCATCTCCGCCAGTGTCGTATAATGGTCTGCGTTATTGATCAGTTCGCCAAAGGAATAATTGATGTTGTAGGGCTTGCCCGAGGTGTCATTGTAATGTTCGAGACTGGCACTCAGCGCGTGCAGATAAGACTGAGTGTTACCGTTTCGCCGGATCAGGGCGGCAAACTCATCCCCGCCGAGGCGGCCTGCTATTTCACCCGGTTCAAGGTGCTGATGTAAAAAGCCGGCAAAGACCTTCAGCACCTCGTCACCTTCCGCGTGTCCCCAGAGATCGTTAACCGGTTTGAACCTGTCCAGATCGAAATAGATGAGGCTGAACGACGCATCCTGCCGGTTCATTGCGCGGAAGAGTTTTTCGCCGGCGCGGTAAAACCCGCGCCGGTTGGGAATGCCCGTCAGGCTGTCCGTCATGGCCATGCTGATGGCCTCGAATTCGTCCTCCACGATACAGGCCAGGTCCCGGAGGGACGCAATGTCCTCATCCGTGAAGGCGCGGGGAACGGTGTGGATCAGGCACAGCGTGCCGGCCACCGTGCCGTCCGGCAGGCTCACCGGCTGGCCGGCGTAGAACCGGATGTGTGGCTCACCGGTAACCAGGGGATTATCGTGAAATCGCGCATCGGCAGCCGCATCGTGAATGATAAAAGGCCCTTCCTGCAGAATGGCGTGCCCGCAGAACGAAATATCACGTGGAGTTTCGCGCACGCCGACGCCCTGGCAGGCGAGGAGCCACTGGCGCTCGCGATCCAGCAGGCTTATCAGGGCCACCGGGACCTGAAAGGCTTTGCGGGCCAGCCGCGTCAGGCGTTCAAAACGCTCATCGTCACGGGTATCAAGAAGGCCGGTAATATACAGGGACTTCAGCCTCTGTTCTTCATTCTCCGGTATACCGGGTGCCTGCATGTAATCTCCTGGTATGTACAAAGTATATATGCAGATGAAAAGGTGTTTGGATCTGACTGAGTGTAATTATAGTTCACGACGGCTTTGTTGAATAAATCGAACTTTTGCTGAGTTGAAGGAGCAGATCACGCATCTTCCCGACAACGCAGACCGTTCCGTGGCAAAGCAAAAGTTCAAAATCACCAACTGGCCCACCTACAATAAAGCCCTCATCAACCGTGGCTCCATAACT
>NZ_JBKIUP010000026.1:0-12969 GCF_046602535.1 Klebsiella sp. 1SOBk10mer | reverse complement strand
CGCTGAACAAAATGACGAAAGCAGGTATGCCTGAAAGCGTGCGTATTGCCTGAAAACACAACCCGCTACGGGGGAGACTTACCCGAAATCTGATTTATTCAACAAAGCCCGCGAACGGATAAAGAAAAAGATCTACGGAACGCGGGAAGAAGCCCGCAGCGATATCTTTGGTTACATCGAAATGTTTTATAACAGTAAGCGTCGGCATGGTTCGAGCAATCAGATGTCACCGACAGAATATGAAAACCAGTATTATCAACGACTCGGAAGTGTCTAGATTATCCGTGGCGATTCTACATGCTGATTTCAGTGGTTGCACCAAAAAACCATGAAGTAAAATACTCATGGAGGCTATTTAACTTATGTTGTGTGAGAATTTAGTTCATATACCAAAATTTAGCTATCCACATGATTTCAATGTATATTCACTATATATAGTTGAGTCTACCTCCAGATAACTTCATGAACTAGTAGGAAATGGGCGCCTAATGTGCATTTCTCGGCAACTTACTTAGTTACAGCATTTCCCAAATTAATCGTATAACCCGGCAAATCAAGATTTAGGTTGTATCTGATTGTCTTCTTGAATAATTTATGAATCTTAGTAACATTTAGATACACCAAAATCTAATCAGAACAGCTCTCTGAGGGCGGTAGCATTGTCAGGGTTGATTGGATTTGCATGAGGCCTTTGTCCCTGACCCGATATCCTGATCCATTCAGAAAAAGAATTCCGACATACGAGACAATCTCTTTTGTCATGCGGGGTTGCATTGACCAGCCGATAACTTTTCGGGAGAACAGGTCAACCACCAGGGCCAGATACATCCAGCCTTCGTGGGTTCGGATGTAGGTTATGTCCGTCACACTTACCGCTTAATGAATTTGATAAAGTGCAATAAAATTCAAGCTATTGATTTTAAGAACAACACGAACGTTTCAGTTTAGTGGTTGCTGCGCGCCGCAGATCCAGCCGCCTACATCAACTTTAGGAAGGTAATAAGTATGGGTAAGGCTATCGATATCTTGCTTTACGTGGCTCTAAGCGAGGAGTTTGATGTCGTTATAGATATGCTAGGATCAGATTTTGAATCCCAAGAGCAGGTAGGTGTTGCACTGACAGGTTTCTTCGGCAATATCGACTCGCCTGTTCTTAACAGAAGCTTCGAAGTTGCTGTGTTCCCGGCAGGAAAAATGGGCAATACCCGATCCGCTAGTCTTACTTCAGCACTTATCGAGAAGCTGAATCCGGCCAACATCGTGGTGCTAGGCATAGCAGGATCACTGGTAAACGACATGGAACCTGGCGATGTATTTATACCGGACACTGTGAATGAGTACATGGCAAATTCAGCGACCCATGGGGAAGGTAAAAACTGGAGTTTTACTACCTCAGGTAACCAATTTCAAAGCTCTTTGAGACTACTCAATAGGTTTCAATTTTTCGCACACACCAGTGGCGACTATTACAAACGTTGGCAGCAAGACACTCAGATTGCCAAGGCTGAACTCATTTCAGAAGAGGTACAGCTTGCCCTTGCTAGCAATGAACTGATCCTACGAGGTAGCTGTAAGCTCTTTGCCGGTGACGACCGTAAGTTGGCCAGCGGCCCAGCAGTAGGTAAAGGCAAGGGTTTTGTGGATTGGATCATCCGTGAACATGATCGTAAGGTTGCGGCCCTAGAAATGGAGTCGGCAGGTGTATACGATGCCGCGACTGTTCGCACAACGGCTCCACGAACTGTGGCCATCCGCGGCATTTCTGACTACGCGGACGCTCGAAAAGAAAAAATTGAAGACACAGCTAAAGGTAAGTTTCGAAATTTGTCCGCTAGAAACGCTGTTTCGTTTTTTATTCACACTGTCCAAGCTGGGATGTTCGGAGCTGAGGAAGAATTGGCGCAGGTCGCATTATCGCCATCGCCACATCTGCAGCTTGATTCTCGGGTGAAATCTGTATTCGTCATAGGTGGTCACACCGGTGAGACCGCAGATGTTGATGCTGAACTCCCACGTTTGAACAAGGCGTCGTTGACCCTTGGGCATGTTCTCGCGAAAGCGGGAGCACAGCTACTTATATGCAGCCCATTTACTGATTCGGTCGACTACTACGCAGCAATGGGCTATGCGGACTCTAAGTGTGGTGGATTAATCCAGTTCCATAGTCCCAGTCATCCAACAGTTGAGGAAAAGCGATGCCTTCTACGCAAAACGCTTGGACGACCTGGCCTCGTAATCCAGGATTGGAACTACCCTGGTCCAGAGGGCAATGAGGAAGACGCATGGTTCCAGTCCTGGTTTTTGGCCCAGATTCAGGCGCTGGAGAAAGCTGATGTGGTTGTTGCTCTGGGAGGGAAGGTTTCGCAAACGGCTAGTACACTTTTGCATCTTGCTGAGGCCAGGGGCCTTCCGATCATTCCGTTTGCATTCCTCGGTGGAGTGGCGAAGCGCTCATACGAGCGCCGAGATTGGTCGAGACTTAATCCAGGTTTTGACCCAAGCGTTTTGTGCGACGTCGATGGTGTTGAACATACGATTGAGATAGCTAATCGACTCATGTTAGATCGAATGCAGCCGAGCCGTCTCTTAGAGAGACCGAAAATGGTTTTTGTTAGTTTTGCTCATCAGGACGCCGAAATGGCCAATGCACTACGGGCCGTACTAGTAAAAGAGGGTATTGAGGTCCTAGTTGGTGACGATGAGATCAGGTCAGATCAGATGATCACAGCAACCATTGAGCAAGCGGTTCTTCGCAGCGATGTTTGTGCAGTTCTTTGGAGCCGTCAGTATGCCCAGAGCCCGTGGTGTTATGACGAAATGAGTCTGGCAATAAATCAGCAGGAATATGGCAAGATTAAGGTATGGCTTTTCAATCTAGATGACTCTCCGATTGTCCCAGCTCAGGCGCGCAAGCTGCCCACTATCTCTGTTAGGAATGTTCAGGCAATGCACAATTGCGTGCATGAGCTTTTGGGCAGGTAGTGGTTTGTCCCTGTCGACCTGTCGCAATGAGGCTCAGCGTCCTGCGGCTGATAGGTTAGGTATTTGTAAATAGCTTATCGTCTCTAACGTAACGGCACTTCAATTGCCAAAAGCATTAAAAAATAGGTATATAATGATTTTTCCATTTGATAATAAAAGTAATATTTCTGCCGTTCTAAGAATGTTAAAGAACTCTACACGAAATAAAGTTAGGGCGATTGCATCTGGAAGTGATACAGACTCTATAGATTTGATGAATAATCTAAGAGAAAAATGTAATGTCACTGAGTTGTACCAAGCAGAAAATGCAGTCAAGGCGTTGTCAATAGGTCGCAAGTTACTTCCAGATTTATTTCCTAAAGAGCCTCAGTTCAAAGATGACTTCATAAGGCTAGATGCTTTAGGTTTGGAAAAAAATCTTTCGTATATAGATAACGCAATAAAGTTAAATAAAAGAAAAGTTGAAAAATTCCTTGAGGATTTATTTGAGATAAACGAAAGTATATATCAAAATGATCTTTTTTTAGCAGAAAAACTAATAAATAAAGCTATAGAAAATCATGGTCATAGTCATCTTTTATTAAGGAAAGCAATATTTGTTATATCCAGCGATGAGATGTCTAAATTTGATAGCCTTTCAAGGATTATTACATCATATGGTGTAAGAAGTAACGTAGTAAACACTTTACTTTATTGTTTTAAAGAAGAACAAGACTATTTAAGCGTTAAAAAATCTGTAATGTCTACGAAAGACCGAGGAGTTTTCAATCAATTTACAAGAGACTTACTACGGATTGGATTTCATCCACATGCCAAAAACACTGCAGACCTGATTCAATTGACGCAAAGTTGTTTGCAGTCAAGTTTAGTGGATGCCATCATTATTACGAAAGTGAATAGTAATCTTTTTGATAAATCTAAATACATCAATATCGATTGGGTTTTTAAATTAATTGACAATAACTCAAAGCCTATTCAGGAAATTGTAAATCTAACAGAGCAATATGAAGATTCAGAAGGAGTTTTTTTCCAACGTAGTTGTGCTTGGCTAGAGAATGATGAAGTTGTTGAGTATAGATTGCTTATTGACCACTTTAATGACTCTCCTGAATCTCCATACTTTGAAATGAATGATGAATTAGTATTGAGAATAATCAAAAATGTAAGAGTTGAAGGTATTGAAGAAATTCTTACCAGTGAGAATTTGTTGGAGTTTGGTGGGAGCAAGTTGTCCGTAAATAAGTCGTCAATTTCAAATTCAGCGCTCCTAAATTTAATGATCCATATAAATGAAGGCATGATAATTACCACTGAAGATGTATTACTCCGATTAATGGAGAACACTCGAGATTTAGCACGAACAATAAATATCAGTTTTATCAAAAATTTTATACTGTCTTCACCAAGCGAGCTATCCGAGATTGTGTTGTTATTGTTGATTTACAAGAGAAGCAAAAATGAAGCTGACCATTATAAATTACGTAGAAAGCTACAAAACTATATAATTAAGTATAATGAATCAAACTTAGTTAATTTTATAGATAGTGTCGCTAAAAAGTCTCAAGCTGTTGCTGAATTCACATATGAGGTATGTACGGAAGATTTTATATCTAAGCTTAGTCATGTCATAGGTACGACTGAGAAAATTACAGAAACTAGAGCTAGTCTTCATGATTGGATGGGGGATCTAACTGGTGATACTAACTATAAGGTGAGAGCAAAAAACTTAAGAATAGATCACAAGATTAACCTCGTCAAAGGTGAACTAGACGACAATCGAATATATGTAGATACTTCTAAGTTTTTGGAGTGGATGCAAGATGAAATAGCGCAAGACCTAACGACAGTGCTTTCGTTTTCACTGCATGATAAGGAAGTGATTAATACAAATGAACCACAAATCACTCAAATAATTTCCAAGTGTTATTCAGAGTTTTGCTCTAATAACCTATTTGGTATAGCATCTTATTTAGGTAGAAGACTTCGACATGGTACTTTTAAAGGCCATTTGTATCATAGCGTAGTTAATGATATAGAGCAAACTTATGATGATATTATTGATGATCCTTTAATATTCCCTTTATGGGGAGCTTTTAAAGAAAGTTACAAAAATGAAGTGGACTCTATTGTTAAAAATAAACTTCATATAAAGAATGGCAGTACATTTGAAGGATTTCTTTCTCCAGAAATCACAGGTCATAACAAAATAGAAGTCCTGAACGGCTGCATTAACAATATCTATTCTGATTTCGATAAAAGCGAAAGCTCATACAACGCTATTTTATTAATTAATGAGTATTGTTGGAGGCTGGCTGAGATTGATATGAGATCTGTTCATGGCTTTTTGAAAAGTAGAAAAAATTATCTTGTAGATTTAGATTTGTTGAATGAAATTAAGAGAAAAGCGCTACAAACAAAAATGGACGAATCGAGGGTGTCTAGTTTTTATAGGGAAGTTCAGCGCCTAGTAAATGACAAATTGACTGATATGTATAGTTGGTTCAAAAAACCTCAAAGTATATCACCTAAAGCATCATTGAACCTGTTATATAAAGTAGTGGTAACTGAAGTTAAGCAGAGCTTTCCAAATTTTCAACCAGACACTAGCTTTGATGAAGACCACGACATCGAATTAATAGGAGGTGCTTATCATGTACTCTATGATGCTCTCTACGTCATTGTTTTCAATGCTGCAAAACATGGTAAAAATGCAGGTAGTGTTTATAGAAATTTCACAATTGAGCGTGATGAATTAAGTGCACTTGTCCGCGTGAAATTTGATTCAGAAATCTGTGATTCTTCGAGTGAATTTACTATTAATCAATTACTTAAAGTCGATTTAGATGATGCTGAGATTGATACAGCCCAAACTGTCGAAAACTTGAGTGGCATCAAAAAACTTTACCACCTAGACAAGTATGACGAGAACTTTGAAATAATTACCATAGAATGTGTTAAACGAAAAGTTTGCATCGATATGATTTACAGGTTGGGCCATCTATGAAAAATATATTGATTATCGAAGACGATAGTTTTAAGGCTGACAGCTTAGTCCAATTTTTGATTGGCTACTATTCGGATCCAGAAATCAAGATAGCTGGAAGCTTAGCTGAAGCTATTAACATTGTTAATAGTGACATTTTTAATCTGATTTTAGTGGATATGGCGCTGCCCAGTCATCCTTCCGTTATTGGCGGCGGTTCTCCAACATCTCTTCTAACAGGAGGGATTGATGTGCTGCTCGAACTAAATTATTTAGAGAGGAATGACCCATGTATCGTCGTAACTCAATACCCTGATATAGATATCTCAGGTAAGTTTTACGATTTAACTCAAGCTAAAATTGAATTCAAGACGCAGTTAGGGTGTAATGTCATGGCTTGTATTGAGTACAAAGAGGAAGAATCGTCTTGGCAAGAACATTTGAAAAGCATATTGGATAATTTATGAAAGTTTTAGTTGTAGAAGATAATCCGCAGAAGTTATCGGAAATCAAGGGTGTCTTAAATGGGATTGGATTTGAGATAAACATTAAAGAATGCGATTCTATTTTTAAATTCAACACAGAAATAACCAAGGAAAAATTTGATTTAGTAGTTGCTGATTTGGTTCTGCCTATATTTGGTAAGGATGAGGAAGAGCCTCAAGATGTTACTTCGAAAATTATAGAGCTAATTAGAGATTATGAGTCTAAAAACTATAAGACACCAGTTATTGCAATCACTCAATTTTCAGACTCAGCTGAAAGTAATTTTTCAAACCTCAATAAATATGACATCAATGTAATAACTTATGAGCAGGGGTCTGACGAATGGAAATCGGCTTTTTTTAGGAAGATCGAGTTATGCATCCCAAAGACTACTTATGATTTTATTATTGTTTGTGCTTTAGAGAAAGAAGCAGCTGCTTATATCGAGGCCGGTTACGCAAAGCCCAAGACTTCAATCAAGTATGGACTTTCTTGTCAGGATATGATGATTGAAGGACATAAAGGCCTTATAATTGTCCCTCCACGAATGGGATTGGTTAATACATCTATCGTTAGTGCGCGAGCTATTGATTTATTCGAACCCAAAATTATCTGCATGAGTGGTATTTGTGCTGGTATAGAGGGGAATGCTAACATTTACGACATAGTCATTCCTTCGCAGTGCGATCAGCATGATGCAGGTAAATGGACAAGTAAAGGTTTTGTACCAGAAAGTTATTCAATTCCACTGATTCACGATACCGAAATCGCTATCAATAGAATTGTAAAAGAAGATGGGTTTGTTGATGCAGTCGCGCAAGGTGTGCATCTTTCAGAATCTGAAATGGTAGATGGGTCATCAACTTTAGATGTGAAAATATATACCGCAACAACATCTAGTGGTAGTAGTGTAATTGCTGACGAGAAGATGTTGGACTACATTACTTCACAACATAGAAAAAAGACTGCCTTTGAAATGGAATCTTACGCACTTTATGAAGCTGCACGACGCTCTCCATTAAAACCAAACTACTTCAGTGCTAAGTCTGTCGTAGATAACGGTAATACTAATAAGGGAGATGAGTATCATAGAGTAGCCGCTTTGATATCTGCTAAGGCTGTGTATGGGTTAATAAAAGAACTTATTTAAAGTTTTGAATTATTCTATTGGTTAGGATTATCGCTTAAATTTCTATTAGCTAGAAACTGTAGAATAAACAACAAACAAGTACTATAAATTGAGGTAATGTATGTCTAATTTAAACGATTTAGGCACAGAATCAGCGGCGAGTTACGCTTTAGGTCAAGCAAAGCATTTTCAATCGAAAGCAGATCACAACAAAGCTGAAAGTATTTGGTGCTTTCGTGGAGTAATGATTTGTTCGTTACTTGCTCCTTTATTCGTCAGTCTCGGGGAAGGCGTGTGGTTGTCAAAGGTTATTCCATCAGTACTATCGGCGATAGCCGCATTTTCTACCGCATGGCTTCAGCTAAGAAAACCTCAAAATCTTTGGTCAGTTTACAGAACAGCACAGAGAAAAATCGAAACTACTCTAATTCATTACAAATACAAAACAGAGGATTACGAGGAAACCAGCGATGTTGGTGCTGATAAGTTACTTATATCAAAAGTGATTAGTTTTGCTACAGAAGCCCATCATATGTGGATTAAAGCTCTACCCGATACTAACTCACTAAAGGAGTCCATACATATTGAGGCCAAAGACAAGTAGTGTAAGCAAACCTAGTTTACTTCACTCACTTTTGAGAGTTCCGTTTAATCAGCCAACAGCCGGTATTCCTTCGGCGTCAGGTTCTTAAGGGAACCATAGGGACGCTCGCTGTTGTACTCATTCTGCGAGTGTTCCGTAATTTCCCGTACTTCATTCAGCGTTCTGAACAGGTAAAATACCATGTGACCTGCCCCCCAGTATTAAATACAACCGTCAGTGAGTAATGGACTGACCTGACCCTGACCCCGAATATGATCCATGCATAATCAGGAATAACCGGCTTCAGGTTGGTTGCTTATTCTGGCAACCGGCAGATTTCTCGGCGAATTCGCACGGGGTCATCCAGCCCAGTGCAGAATGGGGACGACTCTGGTTATAGTGTATGCGCCAGACCTCGATTTTGCACCGGGCATCCTCCTTGGACATAAACCAGTTCTCGTTCAGGCACTCCTGCCGCAGCCTGCCGTTGAATGACTCCACCGTAGCATTATCCGTGGGCGTGCCTGGCCGTGAGAAATCGATCCGGATATCACGTTCGTACACCCATTTATCCAGCATTTTCCCTGCAAATTCAGAGCCATTATCTGTCTTCAGTAGCTGCGGTAATGGGCGTCTCAACGCGATAGTGTCCAGCATCTCCGCCACTTCTGAAGAGCGCAGGTTCTGGCCCACGCAGATCCCCAGACATTCGCGCGTGTAGAGATCGATTACCGTCAGCAGGCGAAACCGCGCGAGCGCGCCAGACACATCGCTGAGAATGATGGGTTTCAGGCGGGTTTTAACCTGAACGTAAATGCGCTCCTGCCCGGAGTTCAGCTCAATATCCTCATCCAGCTCAACGGTCACTGCCTCCACGCTGGCTTTCTGTGCCAGCAGCAAGCAGCCAACGGCATACAAGTGCTGATAAAGGAATCCCCGGTGTACGGCTTCAATACGTACCAACTGGGCAGAGTCCAAAACATCCGGCGTAGATTTTTCTTCGCTTCCCCGCATTTTTGTTCCTCAAGTTACTTGTCAGAAGTACCCAAGATTTACCTATCAGCGTGCGCAATGGAACTTAAGTATGGCTACCAAAAGTTTGACCAGAACACACGGATTAATCGGTGCGCAACAATTTCACCTCATATTCTGGTGGAGGCTGATGTAGTTCGTATGGTGTTACATCAATAAATTGAAGGAAATCCACCCGCTGTCAGATATGTCAGTAAAACAGGCTATATATCATTGATTAAGAAATTCGGGGGCGTTACTTTTATCCGTGTCAGTGCACTGGCTGCGCATTTGTAGTTATCTTTACGACAGGCGAGTGGACAAAAAGAATAAAAGAGGGAGAGTCCCATGGTCAGAGTTTGTAAAGTTGAAATCCAGAACTTCCGATCTATTCGTTTGCTGACCTGGTTGCCTTCGCCAGGGCTCAACTGCCTCATGGGCCCTGGGGACAGTGGCAAGACCACCATTCTTGACGCTATAGATTTGTGCCTGGGGGCGCGGCGTAATGTCAGTTTCAGCGACACCGATTTTTTTGGTCTCGATGTGACTCAGCCCATCAGTATTACCCTGACCCTGGGGTCATTGCCGGATGCGCTGAGGACAATGGAAACCTACGGCAATTATTTGCAGGCATTCAACAGCGCGACGGGGCAGATACAGGAAGAGCCCCAGCTCGGGCTGGAAACGGTTTTGTGTCTGCGGCTTAGCGTCGACAGTGAACTGGAGCCTAACTGGACGCTGGTGTCTCAGCGTGCCGAAGTGCTAGGTCAGGAACGCAATCTGGCCTGGAAAGATCGGCTGCTCATCGCACCGGCGAGACTTGGCACCTATGCAAGCTCAAATTTGTCCTGGGCACGCGGATCGGTGCTTAATCGGCTCACGGAGGAGCGCCCTAATCTGGGGGCTGAACTGTCAAATGCTGCGCGTCAGGCCCGAACCAGTTTCGGTGGTCAGGCAGCGGTACAACTCGCGGCAACGCTGGACGTAGTTACTCAGAAGGCCAATGAGTTGGGTGTGCCGGTCGGTGGTCGGACTCAGGCCTTACTGGACGCTCACGCGGTTTCTATCGGCGATGGTGCAATTGCGCTGCACAACGCCGCTGGTGTGCCGCTGCGTTCTCTTGGTACGGGGTCGTCCCGTCTTCTGGTGGCAGGAATGCAGCGTGCTGCCGCGCAACGGGCCTCCGTGGCGCTGGTCGATGAAGTGGAATACGGACTCGAACCGCATCGGCTTACCCGGTTACTGAACTCACTGGGGGCCAGGGAAACACCGCCGCCACTTCAGGTTTTTCTGACCACACACTCTCCCGTGGCCGTGCGTGAGCTTAATGGCAACCAGCTCTTTGTCGTGCGGGGCCATCCGACAGCACCCCACCTGGTGCTGCCGGTGGGCATTTCCGATGATATTCAAAGTACGCTCCGGGCCGACCCCGAAGCCTTTCTGGCGCGTAGCGTGATCGTCTGTGAAGGGGCGAGCGAGGTAGGGTTAATCCGCGGGCTGGATCACTACTGGACCTCCCTCAACGGTAATTCCATGCTTAGTGCAGGAACCGCATTCGTGAATGTTGGTGGAGGAGAGCCTGACCGATGTTTTGTGCGTGGGCTAGCACTGAGTCGACTTGGCTACCGTGTGCTGGTTCTGGTGGATGCGGATAAGCCGCCCACCCCGGCGACGGTCGAGGCCTTCGAGGCTGCGGGTGGAGAACATATCACATGGCGAGCCGGTCGCGCGCTGGAGGATGAATTGTTTATGAGCCTGCCGGATGCAGGCGTCGACGCGCTGCTTCAACGAGGCATTGAGCTTATGGAGGAGGAACTGGTGGCGGCACATATCCAGACGCAATCCAACGGTCAGGTAACGCTTGCCCATATTCGGCAACAGCGGCACCTGATTGGGGGGCCTTATTCTCCTGAAATACGACAACTATTGGGACTCACTGCGCGTAACCGACGAAACGGGTGGTTTAAATCGGTGACCCGGTATGAGGATGTGGCGCACGATATCCTCGGTCCTCATCTCCCCGCGTCCGATGCCGGGTTCCAGGCGCTGATTAGCCGGCTTTACTGGTGGGCACATGCCGCCTGACTACAACCTGCTGGAATATCATCGGGGGGCGATTACGGCCCCGGCCGGGTGCGGTAAAACACAAATCATTGCGGATACCCTGGCCCTGCATACGGGGACCAGGCCGGTACTTATCCTCACGCACACCAACGCGGGTGTGACAACACTGCGTCTGCGTATGCAACGTGCCGGGGTTTCTGCCGTGGCCTACCGTATCGCCACCATTGATGGATTTGCCATGCGTCTTGTGGCGATGTTTCCGGCGCGGAGTGGGCTCAATGTTGAGGTCCTTCAACTACGCAATCGCAGAACTGACTATCCCGCTATACGGCAGGCTGCCTGCCAGTTGCTGCAGGCAGGGCATCTCAATGATATTCTGGCGGCCAGTTACGCTCACCTCATCGTGGACGAATACCAGGACTGCAACCTGGTGCAACATGCACTGGTAACCGCGCTATCAACGGTGCTGCCTGCCTGTGTACTGGGTGACCCCATGCAGGCCATTTTTGGCTTTCGGGGGAACCAGCTCGTGGACTGGGATGCACATGTACTCTCTCACTTTCCACTGATTGGTGAGCTCAATCATCCATGGCGCTGGGCTAACGCAGGGGCGCCGGAGCTCGGTCGCTGGCTTCTGGACTGCCGACGGATGTTGCTGAATGGTAACGCCATTGACCTTCGCCAGGTGCCTGCTGAGGTGACCTGGGTGCCGTTACGGGCAGAAACAGTTGTTCAGCAGCGCCTTACTGCAGCCCTGACACGCGCTGTCACCGCAAACGGGCAGGTACTGGTGATTGGAAACAGCTATGACACCCGCGGGCGTCAGCAGATGGCCAGCCAGACCCCGGGAGCAACGACCGTCGAAGCCGTCGATTTAGTCGACCTTACCGACTTTGGTGCAGCGTTTAACCTAGACGCTGCGGATGCGTTGACGCGCCTGGTGCAGTTTGCCGCAGGCGTCATGACCCAAGTTGGCCCCGCAGCATTGCTGCCCCGTCTGGAAACGCTACGAAGAGGGCGAGCCCGCAACCCGCCGACGGTTGCCGAAGCAGCGTTAGTGGCATTTGCAGAGAGACCCGGTTTTACGCTGGCCGCTGAGGCACTGCGCCTTCTGACCCGCCAGGATAATGCGCGGGTCTATCGGCCAGAGGTTTTGCGCTGTTGTTTGCGCGCCTTGCAGTCGGCTGCTGCCGGAGGCTGCACATTTGCAGACGCCACGGTAAACGAGCGCGAACGCAATCGCCACGAGAGTCGACCATTGGCCCGGCGTGTAATCGGCAGCACATTGTTGCTAAAGGGACTGGAAGGGGAGGTGGCAGTCATCACATCCCCGGAAGAGATGGATGCACGACACCTCTATGTCGCTATGACGCGGGGATCTTCGCGGCTGGTTGTGTGCTCGCTAACTCCCATATTGACGGCCCGCTAACTCCGATGCTAAGCGCCCTTGCTCGCAAATCGCACCTTCCTTAAGGGCAGTGCCTGACGTACAGCCCTATCAAATAGCCTGGCTTCTATCACCATTCCTCACGCCTTGCCGGTGAATCAAACTCCTTTTCTACAAAATTTGCAGGGTTTGTATAAGTTGAAAGCGGTGCAGAACTGAGCGAAATCTCCACCCGGCTTTGTTGAATAAATCAGATTTCGGGTAAGTCTCCCCCGTAGCGGGTTGTGTTTTCAGGCAATACGCACGCTTTCAGGCATACCTGCTTTCGTCATTTTGTTCAGCGC
>NZ_JBKIUP010000025.1:0-16493 GCF_046602535.1 Klebsiella sp. 1SOBk10mer | reverse complement strand
GCGCTGAACAAAATGACGAAAGCAGGTATGCCTGAAAGCGTGCGTATTGCCTGAAAACACAACCCGCTACGGGGGAGACTTACCCGAAATCTGATTTATTCAACAAAGCCCTTTCTGGGCGGCAGGATGCGATCATCCTGTGCCGAAGGCCACCACACCCGGGGCCGTTTATACGCATACGTTCCACACAGTCCAATATATAAAGATGTGAGACGCTGCTGACCATCAATCACCGCCTTAAAATCATGAAATCCCGCATTTGTTGGTACACATGGGTTTTCTTCATTAAATCGCTGACAGTATTCTTTCAGGAACTCATAAAATTTGTAATCGTTTTTAATACTGATACTACGGATATCCCACATCATGAAAGAGTTTATCGGGTAGTCTCGCATGATGGAATCAAATAGCAGACATATTTGCCGGCTGCTCCAGACAAACTTTCGCTGAATTGCAGGCAGAAGGTAGTGGCGTAAATTAATCGAATCTATCGCTTGTTTTATCGTTATTGCTTTTTCATACTGGCCAGCCATCATAAACCTCATGTGTTATATTAACTGGCTGATTTTAATCTAAAAAGTGTAACGAGTACAGTATTTGCACAAGCATAATTTATGCAGTGGAAAAGCTGACTGCTCGGCTTGTGTTTTTCGTTCGTGTAGACTCGCATTGCGGATGCACAAAGTGATGAAACCCGTCTTGCTATGTTTTTACCAAGGTTAACAAGAAGTCCATGCTTTATCTTCTCGACATCTGTTATGTCTGCCAGGTCATTACCAAACGTTACGCTGGCAGCTTTGTGACGCGTGATTTGGGGGGGATGAAGCGTGGCTACGCGTACAGACTCCCAGGCGACAGACTAATTAACGCGTTGACATTGGCGGTCATTAATTGAGGATCTCTATAAGAACTCGTTGATCCCCTTCTTCCCTAACCTCCAACCTCATACACTCCAGGCGTGGCAAGGCTTTTACGCACTCAGGATACTTTTAAATCGCGCTACCTCGGTTACTAAAAGAGGTTTTATTATATCATAGCAATCCGAGGGAGAGTAGAAAAGGATTAATCACAAATAGTATAAAGCACTATCTTCGTTTTAGTTCCAAGTGTAAGAACATCCGAATTTTCACCAATATCATTGGGCACTTTTTTGAAAAAACCGTCGATAAGCGACATCTTTCATTAGTATCTTTTTTGAAAAAAGTTACCAATGGGGAAAAATCTTCATTTGTAACTTTTCCCGGAATAGTGACCAATGGACAACAGATTTTCATCCTCCATCATTTGTAACTATTACGCAAAAAGTTACTTATGTATAAGGGTAACTATTACTGGTTCGCAAAAAAGTTACTTTTCCATCTCCACGGTTGCGAGAAGTGGTTTTACGGGAGGTGGAACGCACACTGTGTGGGGCCTCAGGCAGAGGTTGCTGGTCGTGCTCACAAGAAAGTTACTTTTTTGCCGACGACATGAGCACAAAAAAAATCAAAAAAAATGCAAACACCCTTGTTAGTTCAGAAAAATCTTTTTGGATTCCTGTAGTCTGTGAGAATGGAGGAGTTGATATGAACCCGATAATTACGGCACATCAGGAAATCGTTATCGAAAACTCGGTTCGCTATATCGAGTTATTGAAATCAGAAGCGACAAAAATTCTGGATGAATACTGGGAGACCTGGAAGGCACGAAATCAGTTGATATCCCAGACCACGTATGCAAACGGGGGGAAATTCATGCCCGGTCGATTCGCACCGGTGTTTAGAAAGGTCGGCTCATCGCAAAAACTGACAATTGTGTGGAAAGATTTTTCGCCTAGGTTCAAAAACAAAATTGAACATCATGGCGTGGTTGTTAAACCTAAACTCGGAGGATACAGCGTTAGTTGTTTTAAAAATGCCCTGGATTGGGAACTGGAGATGATCTTGGAAACAGAAAACAAAATTAAACCGATCCGTGAACTACTCGCGGAATACCATCAACGAAAACTGGCCGACATCAAAAGACTGGAAAAACTGAAGAGGTTAATATAATGGCTGACAACGCATCCCCAAAAACTGAACCGCGCAATCAACGTAACGCTGGCAGTAACCGCCCGTTAGGGATGGTCATTTCAAAATTAAAGCCACTTTCAAGTGAGTTCTATACGCACTTTCATGAAAAAAACAGAGCCTGCCTGCGCCAGTTTAACGCCATTCCCAATGCAATTTATAATATTTTCCGGCTGGTAGAAGGTGACCAGGCGACAAGCACTAAAGTTCAGAAATGGCTCTCCGGTGTTTACGATGAACTGTCGGGTAATGTAAATATCTTCAAAGAGCAGATTGACAAAAATGTCGCCAGACTGCCTCTGGATGGTTCATCATTCGAAGGGTTTGACTATGGTGAATTTGAAATTCGCTGGAACCACCCAATGACCTATAAATTGCTGGATATTATCCAGACCATCAACGTCCTGACTCGTCAGGCACATCAGTTGTGGTTATACGGTCAGATTTCACAACAGGTTCATGACCGAATTATCATGCAACTCCTGAGCTCACTGCGGGTTGCGATGGACAACATCACTAAAATACTGAACGCTGAAAACAGCGTGAATGGAAAATACGACGCATTGCCATTCATCCAGAGCATTAAGCGGTTTAAATCGGTGGAACTTTATATTGCCAGTCTCGAAACTAAAGCCCATGTTCAGTCCGGTCACAGTAACAGTTCTGCTGATGCTGGCAGTGAGCCGACATTAAAACCAGAAGAAGCAGTTGGCTCCGGTAAACCATCTGACAAAACACAGCCTTCTGCAACTCCTGTTTCGGTACAATAACTCACAGGTTGATATGAGTATTATATCCAGGCTTTTTTTAAAAATTATGGTCGCCCTCTTTGGAAGGCCTGACCACGATATTATTTTTGATACAGATGATGAGTACGATATCCCGCACACGCCTAACAAGGATGTGCAAAGCTATCTTGATTATCCAAGCAAGCTACCAGGTGCACAACCTTTCCAGTGATATGCATGAGGTGCAGTTACCGTTTATATTGAATCCCGTTACCCGTCACTAAATAGCTGCGCCTAATACCGCTACACTTTTGCCTGACCATGTTTTCCTCCGGGGAATGGGCTGGCGGTTTCCATAAAATGGCGGACCTTTTTCAGTAACTGCCACATTGAGCGGCACTGATGATTACGGGTTATCGTGTCATGAAGTGCCTGCCATAGCCGTTCCACATGATTCACCCACGGCGAGTAAACCGGCTGGTAAATTACCCTGAACTTGGGATTTGCTTTCAACCAGCGCTGGGTTTCGCGGCTTTTATGGATAATGTAGTTATCAACGATCAGCGTGATTGTTTTCGCCCGCCGGTAAGTGGCTTTCAGGTGCTTCAGCAGAGCGATAAACAGCGCTGAACTTTTGCTGTTGCCGCCCACGTAGCTGACTTTACCCGTGCCACTGTGCAGTGCGCCGGCCAGATAGTATTTTTCGTTCTGCCCCGGCGTCACTACCCGTTTCTGCTGTCCGCGCAACTGCCAGTCCGCACCGATTTTAGGATTAAGGTGGATATCCACTTCATCTTCATAAAATACCGGATGCTCTGCGCTGCATTCATCCAGCGCTTTGTGGATTACCGCCATCTTTTCATCTTTATGTGGGTCACGGATACGCAGAGTTGGCGCGGCCCTGCGCCATACAAGCCCCGCAGATGGCAACCAGCGGCGAACGGTTCCTGCATGTAACTGGCAACCGGTTATCTCATTGATTTTTATTGCCAGTAATTCGGTGCTCCAGCGTGAACGTTGATAACCAAAATCGCCGGGAGAATGCTTTATCAGCTCACGTAACAGGGTGCAGATATGTTCAAAAGGCCAGCGTCGGGAGCGCCCTGCGGGTAAGGATTTCAGGCCTTCAATACCTGAGTGCGTAAACCAGTTAATCCAGCGACTAACGGATAAACGGGCACAACAGAGAGTTCTGGCAACATCGCTGACCCGTTCACCCCGATGAAGCATCAGCATGGCCGTGAGTCTGCGGGCATGATTTTTATCGCGCGTTTTATGAATAGCTTTCTGCATCAGGCGTCGTTCGCCACGGGGTATTGGTGCTATGATCGGCATCGCTCAGTCCGGTTGGTGGTTTTGGTTGGTTTGGCGATTGATCAGATCGCACAATCCGGGCTGAGTTCCCTTTCAGTGATCTACTATTCCGCGCAGCTATTTAGTCACTGGAGTCCGGATGATTGATGTTTTAGGTCCAGAGAAACGCAGACGGCGCAGCGTTCAGGAAAAAATCGCCATTGTTCAGCAGAGCTTTGAACCCGGTATGACTGTGTCTCTGGTTGCCCGGCAGCATGGTGTTGCTGCCAGTCAGCTGTTCCTGTGGCGTAAGCAGTATCAGGAAGGCAGCCTTACCGCCGTTGCTGCTGGAGAACAAGTTGTACCCGCATCGGAGCTGGCGTCTGCGATGAAGCAAATTAAAGAGCTACAGAGCCTGCTGGGCAAGAAAACCATGGAAAACGAGCTGCTAAAAGAAGCCGTTGAATATGGCCGACAAAAAAAGTGGATAGCGCACGTGCCCTTGTTGCCGGAGGATGGCGAATAAGCCTTGTCAGTCGTTGCCTCCGGGTCTCACGTGCGCAACTGCATGCCATGGCCCGTCGGACGAAGAACTGGCAGGATCGCCGACGCAGGCGCAAGCCTGATGATACTGACGTGCTGGCCCGTATCCATACCGTTATCGGCGCTCTACCCACCTATGGTTATTGTCGGGTATGGGCACTGCTGCGCAGACAATCTGAATCTGACGACATGGCCGTTATCAATGCCAAACGCGTATACCGGATCATGCGTCAGAATGCGCTGCTGCTTGAGCGTAAACCTGCAATACCGCCCTCGAAACGGGCGCATACAGGGAAAGTGGCCGTCGGGGAAAGTAACCAGCGGTGGTGCTCTGACGGCTTTGGGTCCAGCTGTGATAATGGCGAAAAACTGCGGGTCACGTTCGCACTGGACTACTGCGATCGTGAAGCACTGCACTGGGCGGCCAGTAACGGTGGATATGACAGCGAAACCGTACAGGACGTGATACTGGGTGCGGTGGAACGACGCTTCGGCAGCAACCTGCCGGCCTCCCCCGTTGAATGGTTGACGGACAACGGCTCGGCCTACCGGTCTCATCAGACGCGTCAGTTCGCCAGAATGGTAGGACTGGAGCCTAAACATACGGCAGTACGCAGCCCGCAAAGCAACGGCATGGCAGAGAGCTTCGTGAAAACGATGAAGCGCGACTACATCAGCATCATGGCGAAACCTGACGGGTTAACAGCGGTAAAAAACCTTGCGGAAGCCTTTGAACATTATAACGAATGGCATCCGCATAGTGCACTGGGATATCTGCGGCGACGAACCAGTCATGGGTTAAGTGATAAAAAGTGTATGGAAATATAGGGGCCAATCTACTAAAGTCTTTTTCGTTAAGTAAAATTCGGTGGTTGGATATCCGGAAAGAGCATTTTGCTGTAGATACTCCCACACTGTCATTAATTGATGAGCATCGCGATCCTTGGGTGAGTGAAGGGACGTTTGAGGTGCGGGTGCGTATTAAACACAGTATTGCTGGCTACTTCTCAAGACGAGACTTACTGCCTCAGCAAGAATTGGTTCGCGAAGAGAATGATGGCGTGACTTTGCTTTGCAAGGCAGCACATCAGAGTCAAATTATTCCACTAATTCTATTCTGGTTACCGAATATAGAAATTCTGGAACCAGAATGCCAGAATGGTTGAAAAAAACGGTCATCAACTTGCTGCATAACTACATCACTGCCGATCGCGACTCCGTTTCTGTTCAGGAATGTGATGCGTAGCGGGTAACAACGACTTATTGCACAGGAGATTATTATCTATGGCATTACCATTCATTATTCTGGGCGTCGCGGCAGCGGCAACGGCGTTTGGCGGTAAAAAAGCTTATGATGGCTACCAGAAAAAATCGGAAGCTGATGATGTATTAGATCGCGCGCAGCGTAGCTTTGATAAGCATAAAGAGAGCTTTGATCTGGCAAATGAAACAACGTCGAAAAAACTGGCCGAACTGGGTGAAAAAGAGCTGGAAATCGGTAAAGATTTCAATGAGTTTAAAACGATTGCCGACGATCTGCTGGCGCGTATGGCGAAAGATGGGCATAAAGATCTTCGGCTGAAGGTACCACAGCATAACATCAATAAAATTCAGAACTTGGCGATTTCCGCCACGGAATACCTAACGACGGTCATCGGTGCCGGGGTTTCTGGTGCTGCCGCTGGTTTTGCCGTGTACAGCGGCGTGATGGCGTTTGCCGCAGCTTCTACCGGTACGCCGATTGCCGCCCTGTCTGGTGCGGCGGCGTATAACGCCACAATGGCGGCGATTGGTGGTGGTTCCCTGGCCGCAGGTGGTTGGGGGATGGCGGGCGGCGCGATGGTGCTTGGCGGTGCAGTGGTGGCTCCGCTGATTGCTATTGCGGGCTGGGCTTACGATAGCCATGCCGAAAAGGCGCTTAACAATGCTTATCAAAGCTCCCGTGAAGTGACCGCGGCGGTGGAAAAAATGAATGCGGCTGAAGCGCAGCTGACGAAGGTGCAGCAGTATGTAAATAGCATTTACGAATCAATCACCCGTATGCATAGCGTCTTTATTCAGCACTACTTTGAGCCGCTGAAAGCTATGCATGCCGTCATTGTTGAACGTCATGAGAAGAATATCACTACCGAGATTAGTGAGTCGGAAGAGATCATGGCGATTATCGACCATGGTTATGAATTAGCCGCCATAATGACCGACGTGATCACCACGCCGTTGTTCAAGCCGGTGACGCAGGAAAACGGTGAAGCCGTTATCGAAGATGGCGTGATCCAACTGCAGACCGACAGCAACGGTATGAACCTGCTGAACAAAGAGATTCTGGACGAAAAACTGGCGGCTTCTGATTCTGAGTTTGACGCATTTTCTTCTCGTATTTAATCGACTCGCCGGGCGAATCTGCCCGGTATTGCTATGGGCGAGCACAATGAACACAGCCAGATTTGACTGGGGTGAAGAGTTACATCAGACGGTAGTCAAGAGTCTGGCTACCTCTTTTGGGTTGGATTTCCTCTTGCTGGAGGATAACTACGGCGGCGATGTGAATACCATTCATAACGCTCGCGAGGGAGTGTATGCCTCCGATGCCGAGCGTCAACGGTACGAGCAACGCGAAGGGTATGATTCTCATCATTACCATAGCCACGAAAACTACATTGCCACCAACCGGGCGGGAAAAAAGGCGCACGAGGTCGGTACGTTGACCGATACCTACACTGGTGAGAAATTTGCGGCTAATGATAAAAAGAATCTCGACCATATTATTGCCGCCCATGAAATTCACAACGATCCAGGGCGTATCCTTGCCGAATGCGATGGTGCCGACCTGGCTAATGATTCATCAAATCTGACCTTCACGAATGAGTCGCTGAATAAGGCGAAGAAGGCGAAAACGATGGATGCCTTCGTGCAAACGCTACAAGAACAGCATGCTGTGACTACGCAGGAAATTGCCCGTTTGCGCAGCCAACCAACGCTTTCCGAGCAAGAGCAAAAACAACTGAATAAGCTGGAAAATAAAGCAGCCGCCGATTTTGAACGGATGAAAGAGGCTGACAAAAAGGCGCGGGGAAAATACAACAGTACGATCAATCAGGAATATTATACCAGCAGCAAGTTTGCGAAGAATGTCGCCACTGCCACAATGAACAATGCATTTCGCATGGGAACGCGGCAGATGTTGGGGCTGGTTCTGGCAGAGACCTGGTTTGAGTTCCGCGAGCGCATTCCCGTGATGTTCGAGAAGCATCGTCGTTCATTCGATGCCGGAGACTTCCTGCAAGATGCGGCGGAGGCATTACGCGCAGTCTGGCAGCGAGTGCAGGGTAAATTCAGCACTTTCCTGGCGTCCTTTAAAGACGGTGCCATCGGTGGCGTGCTCTCCAGCATTACGACGACGCTCTTCAATATCTTCTTTACGACTAAGAAGATGATGGTGCGCCTGATTCGTGAGATGTGGAACAATTTGGTACAGGCCTTTAAAGTTATGGTCTTTAACCCTGAGGGGTTAGCGCCGGGGCAGCTGGCTAAAGCAGTGAGCAAGCTGGTGGCTGCGGGTGTGGCCGTGGCTGCGGGTGTGGTGGTTAATGAAGCTTTAGCCAAGATGCTCGTCTTTCCTTTTGGTCCGGAACTGGCGGCTTTCTGCGGCGCGCTGGCGACTGGTCTTCTGACGCTGGTGATGAACTACTTCCTTGAACACAGCGCATTGATGAAAAAGGTCTGGACGTTTCTGGATACGTTTAAAGATAAGCATCAGAAAGCACTAGAGTATTATCAGCAGGTGAATGCTGAACTCGATCGTTATCTACTGGAGCTTTCGGCGTTAGAGTTTGCTATTGATACGTCTGCGTTATCGCGTTTCTCGCTGCATCTTAACGAGGTGAATAGTGAAATTGAGCGCGGTTTGTTGCTGCGTGCAGAGGTTGAGCGCCGTAATATTGCGCTACCGTTTGAAGCAGGGAATACCCGCTCTGTGCGTAGCTGGTTAAGTAAGCTATGACGCTAACGCCCGCGTTTCCCTGTAACCAGTGCGGCGCTTGTTGTCGCCACGTCAATCGCGCCAGTGAAACGCAATTTCTCGATCGTGGTGACGGCATTTGTCGTCACTATCAGATGGAGACAAAGCTGTGCGCGATTTATAAAACACGTCCGCTTATTTGCCAGGTAGAAAAACAGTATCAGCTTAACTACCAACAGCAATATAGCTGGCAGGAATTCATTACTCTTAATCGTGAAGCTTGTTTAATTCTAGAAAAACTTGAGCAGTAGGATGGACTGATCCTATGACCGTAGTCACGACCAGGCCAGTTTGAAAGCCTTTGGGCTGATGCTGCCGTTGTTTTGACCACTTGAACCCGAATCAAAGAGCTGAATCTAAAGTAAATCACTTCGGAGACAAAAAATACACCAAACAATAGCCATCTAGATTTATAGATGGCTAATGCATTGTTGTATTTACCTGTGTGATTCACAGACATCGTTTCACTATAATACCTTACTATGAACAGGGGAATTCAGCAGCTGTTACAGTGTGTAAAACTCTATGAGACGTCTGGTGATGCGGGGTTTGTATGTCGTCGCTGCGGCATTTCTCGACCCACATTACGTAAATGGTGGCGCAGATATCTGGCACAGGGTATAGCTGGTCTGGAAAGCCACGGCCGTCGTCCTAAACACTCACCAGCAACTAAGACTGGCCCCGACGAAATCGCTCTGATCCTGGCGTTACTAACACTGCGGAATCTGGGTGCAAGACGTATTCAAAGCGAGTTAAAAAGGCTTCATTCGATCTCTCTGGCCATAGCAATGAAGTGGTTTACTGAATTTGGCCACCTGAACAGAGGTGATATGCTCACCTCAGAACAACACAGGTGCTCCAATGAAAAGAAGATATTTCAGTCCTGAATTCAAACGCGAATCCGCTCAGTTGGTTGTCGACCAAAATTACACCGTCTCTGACGCTGCTAAGGCTATGGATGTTGGTCTTTCCACGATGACAAAACGGGTCAAACAACTGCGTGATGAGCGTCAGGGAAAAACGCCAAAAGCCTCCCCGATAACGCCGGAACAAATCGAAATACGTGAACTCAGGAAGAAGATACAACGTATTGAAATGGAAAACGAAATATTAAAAAAGGCTACCGCGCTCTTGATGTCAGACTCCCTGAACAGTTCTCGATAATCGGGAAACTCAGGGCGCGTTATCCTGTGGTCAGTCTCTGCCATGTGTTTGGGGTTCATCGCAGCAGCTACAAATACCGGAAAAACCGTCTTGAAAAGCCAGACGGCAGACGGGCTGTATTACGCAGCCAGGTACTTGAGCTGCATGGCATCAGCCATGGTTCGGCCGGAGCAAGAAGCATCGCCACAATGGCAACCCAGAGAGGCTACCCGATGGGGCGCTGGCTTGCTGGCAGGCTCATGAAAGAGTTGGGGCTGGTCAGTTGCCAGCAGCCGACTCACCGGTGTAAGCGTGGCAGTCATGAGTACGTTGCTATTCCGAACCATCTTGAACGACAGTTCGCTGTAACGGAACCAAACCAGGTGTGGTGCCTTGATGTGACCTATATCTGGACGGGTAAGCGCTGGGCGTACCTCGCCGTTGTTCTCGACCTGTTCGCAAGAAAACCCGTGGGATGGGCAATGTCGTTCTCGCCGTGTAAGCATCCCGGTAAAGCGGACCATTCACATTTATAGATCTACCTGCATACTGATTATGTTCCTGGAGGAGATCGCCATGCGCAAAGCCCGATTCACCGAACACCAGATCATCGCCGTTCTGAAGTCCGTCGAAGCCGGACGCACCGTCAAAGATGTGTGCCGCGAAGCCGGAATTTCTGAGGCCTCGTACTACAACTGGAAAGCGAAGTTCGGCGGTACGGAAGCCTCTGATATCAAAAAGATGAAGGACCTCGAAGATGAAAACCGCCGGTTGAAACAGATGTTTGCGGACCTGAGCCTCGAGTGCCGCGCATTGAAAGACGTTATTGAAAAAAAGCTTTAAAACCAGCGATAAAGCGTGAGCTGGTCAGCTATCTGACCGCGCAGTTTGCCATGAGCTTACGTCAGGCATGCAGGATATTGTCGCTGAGCAGGACGATATTTCGTTATCAGCCGGATACGCAACGTGATGAGCCAGTCATTATGGCGCTGACCGTGGCGGCTGAACGCTATCCGCGATACGGATTTAAAAAGCTTTTTCAGGTGCTGCGCAGGCAGGGCAAAAGCTGGAACCATAAGCGCGTTCACCGGATTTACTGCCTGCTGAAACTGAATTTTCGCCGTAAGGGAAAACAGCGCCTGCCAGTGCGCAATCCGGTTCCGCTGGTGACGCCAGAGGCGATGAACCAGAGCTGGTCCATCGATTTTATGCACGATGCGCTGGTGTGCGGCAGATGCTTCCGGACCTTCAACGTGGTGGATGATTTTAACCGCAAAGCACTGGCGATCGAAATTGACCTGAATATCCCGGCGCAGCGAGTCGTGAGAGTGCTGGACAGGATCGTGGCAAACCGCGGATATCCGCTAAAGATGCGGATGGATAACGCTCCGGAGCTGGTCTCGCTGACGCTGGCACAATGGGCAGAAGAGCATGGTGTGATGCTGGAGTTTATCAGGCCCGGCAAGCCAACGCATAATGCCTTTATCGAACAGTTCAACCGGACATACAGAACGGAAATACTGGATTTTTATCTGCTCAGAACACTGAATGAAGCACGGGAAATTACAGAGCGCTGGCTGGTCGAATATAACGGCGAGCGCCCCCACGAATCCCTGAATAACCTGACGCCGGAAGAATACCGGCTGATGGCTGAAACCCCGGAAATCTCAAAAAGTGCGTGGAACCAAAAAAGGGGCGTGACGCTGGTTTAGTGGTAATGGTTGATTGTCAGATACCATCCGATGACCTTATCGTGCATATCTTCTGATTTTGAAAAGCAGATTGTCCTTCGGGTAAGGCGCTTAAGGTGAGTCCGCAGATTCAGGTTATGACGCTCTATTCGCTGGGTATATTTCTTGCTGACTACATGGCTGGCTGAGTCCAGCAACGTCCGGTATACCGGCCACGCATCGGTCATGTAGAAGGCAATATTAAATTTGCTCAGCAGCGCCAGAAGCCGCTTTAACGTCACCGCATTTCGGGGGCCAAAGACGTGAGCAAGAACCCGCTTTCGGATGCGGTCATAGGCATAAAAGAGCCAGCGTGGATTGCCCTTACAACGTACGAATGACCACTGCTCATCAGCTTCACAACAGATGACAACTTCTGCTCCGGGCTCAATGTGTTGCGCTACCTGTTTCGGCGCCAGTTTTTTAGATGGCGGAGGACAGTATTGAGGCTGATATCAAGGACTCGTACAGTGTCACGACACCCGGCCCCATTCATTGCCATATCAATAATGGATTGATGGGTATCGGGTTTAGCGGCGTTGTACTGAAAGCTGAACTGGAAGGTTTTCAGGCAGAGCTTGCAGCGATAGAGCTGAGCACCTGACGTTGAGTGACCATTACGGATAACCCCTTGAGTTTCAGAGCAACGGGGATAAACCACATCAACCTATGCCATCACTTATCCAAAAGGCGAAGTATACAGCAGCACTAAGTTGGCGTCATGACCCGCAAGACTGTCAAACAAAAGGACCATGATGCACACTATGGTAAACAAGGCCCGACATCATGGACGATTCCGATCCCCTTCCCGTTCCTCACACCCTCAAAGTGCAAAAAGTAACTTTTGCGCTGTAAAGGGATTCAGCCCTGTTATCCTTCATACTGCGATTTCATCATTTATCCTTAACCGGGCAGAAATTATCCGAATATTTTCTTTTACTTTGCCGCGCGCTACGTGAAATCTGACGTACTCACCCCTCCGTTTTTCTTCAGATTTCGCGTAGCGCAACCTGAACGAAAACCACTTGAAAAGTAACTTTTGGACTGATTTAGAAGCCGGTTACCCCCACCATATTTATTAACATAACAATAACACATGGAATAATCGTTATTATTCTAACTGTAAATAGGATGTTGCATACCTCTTGAAGCGATGGAAAAATGAGCATATTTCTCATTATTCCTGAATCCATACATTTTTATTGTTTTTATAGCAAAATACTGAAACCTCGTTTTATTTATTATGTATAAATTTTATAATTAATTGATGTTATTTTATCGATATTGATATTTACCATGGTAACTATAACCAACGTAATTAAATCATATCCATCTAAATGTGACAGTGTCACGTTTCATGCATCTGGCGAGATCCATTTATCGTTAAAAGAAGTTCATTCCCATAATGAAACCTGAGCTTCTTATTTGCAGATCGTATGTGGATGTCTTTAGGTGCAGGAAGGAAAGTGATGCAAGCATGATAGGCTGACAAACCGGCAAAGGGGCTGCTACTGCTCCATATTCAACAAACCACCCCTGGTAAGTTGAATCCTTTGCCGGTTTTACTGACAATACCAGATAAGTTAACTTTTTCCATCCGATTTTGTCTTCAACATTTTGAATTCAAGATTTTTTCAAAATGGGATGCTTTCAAAGGGCAACAACGGTTTTCAAGTATCTCGGATCATCATTCTTCATAAAAAATAGCTAAATAGCGATTTCACGTATTTCGCCATGAAAAAGACAAGCTATACTGAAGAACAGATTGCGTTTGCGCTGAAAAAGGCCGAAACCGGCACTCGCGTCGGGGAAGTCTGCCGAAATATGGGCATTTCTGAGCCCACTTTTTACATCTATGGACTACCTCCGTTTTGCAAGTAATGAATCTGGTTTGGGGTGTTGCTTACATCTATCCGGCATCAGGAAAATAAGTAATTTTATATCTTACCGACAGTCGCCCTGTATTCTGATACCGTCTAAATGGATCATCCTGACTGACCTCAACGCACAACGCCCGGATCCATTGATGCGCCGGATCGCGATTCCAGGCCATGCTTTTCGTAAAGCATGGTACTTCCAGTGGCATATCCACAATCACCAGATAATCATCTTTGCAGGCCAGACGACGCGGAACCACGGCAATCATGGAAGGGTGTATGAGCCGTCGCGGTAACTGTCACGATAACGTGGTTGCAGAAAACTTTTTCAGTTACTGAACCGAGAGCGCATAAAGAAAAGATCTACGGAAGGCGGGAGAAGCCCGCAGCGAAATTTTTGATTACATCGAAATTTTTTATAACAGTAAGCGTCGACATGGGTCGAGCAATCAGATGTCACCGACAGGATATGAAAACCAGTATTATCAATGGCTCGGAAGTGTTTAGATTATCCGTGGCGATTCAAATGTAAGCCACGTGAGAACCTCAAAAGCACCATCGTACACTAAATCAGTAAGTTGGGAGCATTACCCAAAACTCAAATAAAACTATATACAATCACTTTATTACGCCCCTCTCCCTTTGCTTGATAAAGAGCATCATCAGCATTTTTCAGCAAAAAGTCGATCCCACTAAGGGGATCAGTTTGCGTTGCTACACCAGCAGATATGGTGACACGCAAGTCATTAGTAAAAACAGTACTTTCAATAACACTTCTGATACGCTCCGCAATACGCTCTGCTGTTACCACTGAAGTATTCGGCAGAAAAATAACAAACTCTTCACCACCAAACCGGCAAACAATATCTTCACTTCGGCAGCAAGAATTAATAACATGAGCCAAAGAAATAAGCACCTCATCTCCGACCCCATGCCCGAAGAAATCATTTATCTTTTTAAAAAAGTCAACATCAATAGCAATAACTGAAGCCCCTGAGCCTTGCGTGTAATCCTTTGTTTTATTCGAAAACCCCAATCTATTATTTACACCGGTTAGGGGATCTTTTACTGCCACTTCATTTAGAGTGTTAACCCTTTTCATCATTACCTTTACATTCGTTAAAAGTGCCTTTTTAAGGCGGTCAGCTTCGGCATACCAAGCATTGATACCTTTGATATAAGTCAGCGAGGACTCTATATCTTTAGCATTGGTAGATATAGCAAGATTTTCTAAAGGAATTGAGATTTGGGATGCAATGAAATATGAAACAACTGAAAACACAACTATTATTACAACTAGCAGAACAAGCACATTTTTAGCATAATTAATAAGAATAGTGGTCACGTTGTCAGCATGACTATAAACAAACACATTCCAGTCAGTATTTTTCATATGAGCATAACCAAGAAGATACTTATGCCCCGAAGAAAAAAAGGTACCATCGCCTCTTTCAGACGAAGCTAACTTTGATTTCAAATCATCAGGCATAACCATCGGTCGACCAACAACACTGTTATCTTTATTAAAGATCACATTACCATCATCACTAACGATGGTAATTTCAGTGTCGTCATTAAAAAAATGCCTACTCAAAACATCGCTAAATAAACTCTGTTTTTTTAGATATATAGACCCGCCGATATACCCTATGTAATTACCACTCTTATCATAAATAGGATGTGACAACAAAATAATCAAATTCCCAGCAACTGATTTGTAAGGTTGCGATATAAATGCCTTTTTGCCCTCAATAGCCAATTTACTGACACTTGAGTTCAAGTGAACACCAACTAAATCAAGTGATTCTGGAGAAGTTGCCAGAACAACAGCGCCATTACTAACAACAATAACTGAATTAAACATGCCGGACTGCAATCTTAGCCTATCAGCCTCATTTTTAAGATATTCGACATCAGTCGTTGATTCAATTTTCTTAGCACCATATGCTAGTTCGCCCTGAGCCATTTCAATATAACTGCTCATTACATCCGACATTTTCATAGCGTACGATGAATTAGCATCAAGCAAATCTTTTTCTATATTTTCGTGTTGATAAAACATAATGACAACTATCATAAAAATAGAAGTCAAAAAAATACCACCAACGGACAAGGTTATGACTATCGGACGAAGGTGAGGCTTTTTAATTCTCATAAAAATACACTCCATATAATTAAAAAATGCCGCATTTACCATAGCAGCCCTTAGCTACACCGCTCCGGACGTGTTCAGCACGACTGCATAGCATGCAGTCGTGTGAATGGCACTGGTTTTCGATGCAACTTAGCTGAAAGCCCTGTTTTAACCGGTTTGTCACAGTGTCGGTCCATTGTACGTCTGCTACCACTGCGATCGTTTCAGCTTTAGCGCTTTATGATGCTGCGCTGCTCGCTCAAACTCTGCATCTGCGTTCTTAAGGCCGTGACGCGCTCGCTCAGCGCCGCGTCCTACCGTTGCATAAGACCAGGCATCGTACGCTATTCCGCGAAGGCGTACTCCTACTCGTCCTGATCTTGACCCGCCGTTTCTGGACAGCTTTTGTATCTTAAATTAACGATGTGCACTGCTACAGTTGTTCCCTTTGAGAGTGATATCCCAGCGCGCTGTGCGGGTGGTTTTCATTGTTATGCTTGAATGCTGCTGCAAGGTTTCACAGTGCTGTTCTCAATCCTGTTTTGGCATGAACGCTATATAGTCTTCTTTCATCGTTTTCACGAACCTCCGCGTTTCATACGTGGTATACGCTGAACCGTTGTCCGTCAGCCACTGCACTGGTGTGTCCGGCAACATGTCGCCGATGCGCTTTCAGAATCACATCCCGCACCGTCGAACTGTCATTACCTCCCGTGATTGCTGCCCAGTCTATGCCCCCACGGTCGCAGAAGTCCAGCGCGAACGTGACCCGCAGTTTTTCACTCTTGTCGCAGACGAATTCAAAGCCATCTGAACACCTGAGCATCTCGCTTTCTGCTAACGAGATTTTGGCCTTTAGACTGGCCCCGGCTTTGTTAATGGAATGGTCGCCTCCCATCTCTTGTGCCACAGTGGGACGATAAATCGTCACTCATTGAACGGAGCGCTGCTATCATGAACGTTAAAACTATTGGAATCG
>NZ_JBKIUP010000024.1:0-16815 GCF_046602535.1 Klebsiella sp. 1SOBk10mer | reverse complement strand
CCACAGAATGATGTCACGCTGAAAATGCCGGCCTTTGAATGGGTTCATGTGCAGCTCCATCAGCAAAAGGGGATGATAAGTTTATCACCACCGACTATTTGCAACAGTGCCCCGGTGCCGTGTGGGAATCCGCCCACCTTACCGGGCGCCGGTGCCGTGTGGGAATCCGCCCACCTTACCGGGCGCCGGTGCTGTGTGGAAATCCGCCCATCTTCATGACAAAAATTTGTCAAATGACAGGCTCATGTGTGCTGATTTATGTCAGACGGGATTTTGCTTATCAATTATTGAGAACAGAAATTTTCCTGAATCATCAATACTATACTTAGCAAGTAAAGGTGTTTTCTCATTTATCTGCTTGAGTGCAGGATCAAGGAAAGATCGTTTCAACTCTGCCAAGTTCTTCTGCTGGGATTCCGGTAAGACGAAACGGTCATTTAACCAAGCATGAGTAGTAACCCATAAGCCTGAAGATTTGAATTGAGCAAGACTTTCATAAAGGCGGATCGTCCGGGGATTTCGAAGACTGCCACAATCGCGGAGCGAGTAGGTGGTGAACTGGTTGGTAATGACTCCAACTTACTGATAGTGTTTTATGTTCAGATAATGCCCGATGACTTTGTCATGCAGCGCCACCGATTTTGAGAACGACAGTGACTTCCTGCCCAGCCTTGCCAGATGCTGCCTCAGATTCTGGTTATGCCGCTCAATTCGCTGCGTATATCGCTTGCTGATAACGTGCAGTTCTCCCTTCAGGCGGGATTCATACAGCGGCCAGCCATCCGTCATCCATACCACGACCTCAAAGGCCGACAGCAGGCCCGGAAGACGCTCCAGCGTGGCCAGAATACGCTCACCAAAGACGCGTGCCACCACCGTCCTGCACATCCTGCCATAGGCGTAAAATAACCAGCGCTGACGTGATTTAGCCCCGACGTAGCCCCACTGTTCGTCCATTTCCGCGCAGACAATGACGTCACTGCCCGGTTGTATGCGTGAGGTTACCGACTGCGGTCTGAGTTTTTTAAGTGACGTAAAATCGTGTTGAGGCCAACGCCCATAATGCGGGCGGTTGCCCGGCATCCAACGCCATTCATGGCCATATCAATGATTTTCTGGTGCGTACCGGGCTGAGAGGCGGTGTAAGTGAACTGTAGCTGCCATGTTTTACGGCAGTGAGAGCAGAGATAGCGCTGATGTCCGGCAGTACTTTTACCGTTACGCACCACGCCTTCAGTAGCTGAGCAGGAGGGACAACTGATGGAGATGGAAGCCACTGGAGCACCTCAAAGACACCATCGTACACTAAATCAGTAAGTTGGCACCATTATCCGGCAGGCGATCTGGATTATCGTCACGCTGTTAAATATGTCGCGGTAGGGATACCCGTTACCGGATACCCCCCGCACAGATCCCGGCGTGCGCGATTTACGCACCGGGCTCCTGCCTCGGGTGTCTGGCGGTGAACCGCTCCACAGGCCATGGATGAAGAACCCGAACCCCTGGTAGCCATGCGGCTGCCAGTTTGTTTGCTTTCGTCCAGGTCGTATCATCCTTCTGGCTCCTGCGCCTGAGCGCCCGGCGCCAGAGGTTTGTTACGTGTGTCCTGAACTTCTGCATGGTGGGGAAGTTGCCCGGTACCGAGTGATAGTTCAGGTATCCCTGAACCACTCTCCTGAGCCATTTTCCCTGTTCGGGGATTGAGTAATGCCAGCGCCTTCGCAGACCGTCTTTGATGGCTTTCAGAGTTGCCGTCATCCGATCCCGGCGGGTCTTTCGTATCAGCATGAACCTGCCGTTGCGATCTTTCCCGCTGATGTGCGTGAACCCGAGGAAGTTGAACGTTTCTGGTTTGCCTTTTCCCCTGATGGCACGGTTTTCGGCAGCGAAGCGGCCGAACTCCATCAGACGGGTTTTCTCCGGGTGAACCGTGAGTCCGAACTCCCTCAGTCTGCGCTGCATGGCTATACGGAAGCGCCGGGCATCGTATCGTTTGTCGAACCCGATGACGATGTCATCGGCGTATCTGACCATTACCACATTGCCTGTGGCATAGCGACGTCGCCACTGATGCGCCCACAGATCGAAGACGTAGTGGAGGTATATGTTTGCCAGCAGCGGTGAGATGACCGCACCCTGTGGGGTGCCTTCCTCCGTTGCTCGCCATTGACCCTCCTCCAACGTCCCGGCTGTGAGCCACTTACGTATGAGCCTGATTACGCTCCGGTCGCCGATCCGATGCTCTGTGAACCTGATCAGCCATTCGTGGCTCACCCTGTCGAAGAACTGACTGATGTCGGCATCCAGTACCCAGTTTACGTTAGTGCGTACCAGCCCTGTGGCCAGTGCGTCCAGTGCATCGTGCTGGCTTCGCCCGGGTCTGAACCCGTATGAGAACCCCATAAAGTCGTTTTCATAGACTGCGTTCAGGATTTTCACCAGCGCATACTGGACGATCTTGTCCTCCAGCGAGGCGATGCCGAGCGGGCGTTGTTTTCCATCCGCTTTTGGGATGTAGTGACGCCTGCCGGGCTGCGCCCTGTAGCTGCCCTGATGTAGCCTCCGGTGCAGATCTGTTATGTTGTTCTTCATGTTTCCGGCGTAGTCCATCCACCTGATGCCATCCACTCCGGCGGCCGCTTTCCTGCTCAGGGAGAGGAATGCGGCTTCCAGTGCTTCGACTGTCAGCAGGTGGAACAATGCTGTAAACCGTTCTTTCTTCCGCTGCTTCGCAGCTTCCCGCACGCGTGACAGCCTCTGTGACATGCTTTCCCGGCTCTGTGTCCGGCGCATGTGTGGCTGTTCCGCGTTCCCCTTGGCCCCGCTCCTTCGCTCCACTGACTCCGCTCCTTTCGGGTTGTTCGCCTGCTTCGCCGCTACTATGAGCGAGTCCGACTTCTCCTCTCCGTACATCACCGGCTATGACTCCTCGTCTTCCCGGTGCGGGCCGTCTCCGACACTGGCAGATGGTCAGAGGGGAGATCTCCCGGTTCCCGCGTAGAGATCGTATTGACATGCCAGGGTCTCAGACCCCGCCGGGTCCATGTGGCACTCGCAGTATCGCACCCTATGATGTTGCCTTCCGTTAACAGTACAACGTCGGCACCCGGTAATTTAATATACATTTCGTGGCTCAATGGCTGGCCTGTCAACACCCCTGTCAACGCTTCGCCCCATACCTCGCGGTATGCAACGCATGACTCGGGGACCTTGTGGATTGCTGGTCCTTCAATGGTCGGGGACTTTCACCCCTTGATCTCTACCGGTCTCCCGGCGAACACTGTATGTATAACCAGTAAAATTAGAGTGTCAGGAGGAAAGATGAAACTACAACTTTTCAGCACCGGGAAAGAACTCCCGCCACAGGCCCATCCATTGTTTGCCGATCTGGCCAGCTGCGGTTTTCCCAGCCCTGCTGCTGACTATGTCGAGTCCGATCTGGATCTCCATGATTACTGCATACGGCATCCGAGCGCGACGTACTACCTGCGTGCCAGCAGAGACAGCATGGCCGACGGCAGTCTGTACAATGGCGATCTGCTGGTTGTGGACAGTGCTGAAAAGCCGCGGCACGGCGATATCGTTGTCGCCAGCATGCAGGGGGAGTTTACGGTGAAACGGCTTCTGCTGACGCCGCGACTGACGCTGCAGCCCATGAATGCCTCCTGGTCGCCGATTTATCCTGATCCCGACGAGCTGGATATCTTTGGCGTCGTCACGCATATCATCCACCGCCCGAGGGAGATGTACTGATGTTTGCCCTGGCCGATGTGAACAGCTTCTATGCCAGCTGTGAACGTGTTTTCCGCCCGGATTTGAAAGGAAAGCCGATAGTCGTCCTGAGCAACAACGACGGGAATGTAATCGCTCGCAGTGCCGAGGCGAAGCCCTGGATCAAAATGGGAACTCCGTGGTTTCAGATAAAAAACGAAAGATACCCGGAAAAAATATATGCGTTTTCAAGTAATTATGAACTTTACGCCTCGATATCGGCGCGCGTGATGAACTGCCTGGAGGAACTGGCCCCCAGGGTGGAACAGTATTCAATTGATGAGATGTTCCTCGACCTGACCGGCGTGGAGCACTGTATGGGGCTTGAGGACTTCGCCCGGCAGCTGCGTCAGCAGGTGTATGACTGTACCCGCCTGACCATTGGCGTGGGCGCCGGACCAACGAAAACCCTCGCAAAATCAGCCCAGTGGGCCTCAAAAGAGTGGAAACAGTTTCATGGCGTACTCGCTCTGACCAGGGGAAATCCGCAAAGGACGCGGAAACTGCTTTCACTGCAGCCGGTTGAAGAAATCTGGGGGGTGGGTAACCGTATTGCACGCAAGCTAAATGTGCTGGGCATAAAAACCGCGCTCGATCTGGCTCTGACGAACCCGGCCTTCATCCGCAAAAATTTTTCTGTCGTCCTTGAGCGAACGGTACGGGAACTGAACGGGGAAAGCTGCCTTTCGCTTGAGGAAGCCCCTCCGACGAAACAGCAAATTGTCTGCAGCCGCAGTTTTGGCGTGAAGATCACGGAGTACGAGTCACTCCGTCAGGCTATCTGTCAGCACGCAGAGCGGGCCTCTGAAAAACTGCGTAAAGAGCACCAGTATTGCCGGCATATTTCCGTTTTCATCAAAACGTCTCCGTTCGCCATTAAAGAGCCTTACTACGGCAACGTGGCTACGGAAAAACTTCTTACACCCACTCAGGACACCAGGGACATCATTGCAGCCGCTACAACGGCTCTGGAGCGTATCTGGAGGGATGGGCACCGGTATGCCAAAGCCGGAGTTATGCTGAATGACTTCACCGGCTCCGGAGTTTCGCAGCTGCAACTGTTCGACGAACGCCCGCCACGCCCTCACAGTGCTGAGCTGATGAGGGTTCTGGACGGGATCAACAACTCAGGGCTGGGTAAAGTATGGTTTGCGGGGCGGGGTATGGCCCCGGAATGGCAGATGAAACGGGAGATGCTTTCTCCTGCTTATACGACACGATGGTCAGATATTCCTGCAGCGAAACTGGCGTGAAACTATGGCGATTTCACCGTGAAATTCTCAACCTAAACTGCCTAATTACAATAAGTTAGATGTGAAATCGCCATGGCGAAATTATTGACTCAAATTTCTGTCAAGGACTTCGTTGATAGCCTTGTCCAGTTCATCCTGAATCACTTTTGACATACGGCTAAACTCATAAGTCAGCGTGCGCCCTTTCACACGCTTACGCGCGAACTTGTCCTTTTCTTCAAAAGACCAGAGTGGGGAAACCACTGACTTTTCCTTGGGAGATGGATCTATCAATGCCTGAGATGCCTGAGAAATCAGCTTCAGAATACTGGCTTTCTGTTCGTCTTCTGGTCGCTCGCCATCACTCAAAATTGCATCGAGCTGAGCTGATACAGACTGAATGAGTTCTTCAGGCGTTAATCCCTTTTCACCGAGTTTTTCATTAACTTCTAAAAGAAGTTTATAATCACTAAACGATAGCTCCGACTGAACCGGGAACAGAGAAATTAAGTCTTGCGGTACGGCCGCCGCCTGCAGCGCCCTGGTAACTTTAGCCTGAGATAATCCCTCCAGTTCAGCAATTTCCTTTTGATTAAATCCGGACTCTTTAAGAGCGATCAATCTCAGACCAATCTCCCGAAGATTATGTTCTTTAGCTGTCTGGATATCTTTAGCCAGTTGGCGAGCTTCATCAGCTGATAAATGTTCTTCGGTAACCATTACATCAAGGCCTGTACGGACAAAAATTGCTGAGGCTCGCCGTCTTGAACCATCCAGTATCTCAATCCTTTCACTTTGCTTAATACCAATACAGGGAAAGAACTGCTGAAACTTAATCGTCTGGATAATGGATTTCAGAGACTCCCTGGTCAGTGCAAGTTGATCTCTTCCATTGTTTTCCTGGTTTACGAAGGTCTTACTTTCAACTTCAGATGCAGGCACCCGAACAAACCTGAACGTTACCTTCCTGCCGGTTTTTAAGGTAAATACCTGACTTCTACCGGTGTCAGCCATTTCGAGCATTGACGCCTGAGTATTTAACTGTCTGCCGATGGTTTTTCTTTTCTCATTCGACATCACATACCTCCGTTAGTACGAATGAACTCGATGCGATCAAAGACTGCCTTCGCAAAGTCTTCCGCTGCTGATTTTGCGCTTTTTAGTGCCTCTGTACTTCCATCATAGGTTGCTGGATTTGCTGAAATAACTGTGTCAAAAGTCTCCCCACAACGTTCGAAACCATCCAGTCTTGGCAGAACCATGTCTAGCATATCGGCACCGAAAACCTCTTTGGCCTGACTATGGCAAATTTTGTGATCAGACTTGTTCAGGATCTTGGACATGAAGCCGACATTACCGATGAGATTGCAGGTGTGCCCATCCATTTCGATGGAATCTATGAGGGCAGGGAGGCTGGCCACAAACTTCAGGGAAGAATGAAAATCAACCGTCGCCGGTGGAAGAGGGGTCAACATCAGGTCTGCCGCCCCAATGCAGTTTTTCAGGAACGCATCAAGGTGAGGACCACTATCAAGGAAAATAAAGTCGTAGTCATGCTGGAGCTTGTCGATAATGTTCTCTTTAAGCACCGCATGAATATTTTTCCCTGGCAGATGTTCTTCACACAATCCCTTCCAGCCTTCAGCAAGGAATGCATCGTCAATGGAAGCGGGGATTACATCAACACCAGGGATAATAGACGGTACTATAAAATCGGAAAGTAATTCTTCACGAGACACGTTCTGGAGCATGGCCTGAGCAGCCGTATTTTCAACCAAGCCCACTGAATTCTCATGGCTCAGGAACATTGTCAGAGATGCCTGCGGATCGAAATCGATGGCCAGAATACGCAGGTCTTCGAACAGAAGCTGAGGATGAGCTCGAAAAGCATGTGATAATGAAGCGGTAGAAACTGTCTTGGAACCACCACCTTTAAGATTACATACAAAAATCGTAAAGGCTTTATCGAAGCGATCCCTGTACTTCGGTACTTTACGATGGTTATACAGATCGATGACATTCTGAATCGTCATCGCGTATTTCATCGTATTACCAGAAGGTTTCTTTTTAAAAATGTAGCCACCGGCTTCCATTTCGGACACAGCATACTCAACACTGCCTTTACTGAGCTTAGGCAGCTTATACAGAGCGGCTTTGCTGTATTCCTGATAGAACTCGGTAAGCTTCAATTCCTCTTTTTGCTGTCGGATACTTTCGCTCAAAGATGTCAGAAGCTTACCTGCACGTGTAGCGACTTTCCGTAACTGCTCAATATTGTCCATTTATCACCTCATGACGTTTTTTGTCATTTTGAACAAAAAGTGTCATGTTGCAAGAAAAAAAATCATATTGTTTTGATTTCGCTCTCAACAGAAGGGGGATGAAGCTCGACGGGCGTGCTACTAAATCACACTGCAGCAACACGCAGACGCACTTTTGACCATCAACAGCAACTCATACAAAAGGGCTTTGAGAAAGGTATTCAACTTGCAAGACAGGAGAGTCATTCAGAAGGATTCTGATTTTAGTTACGACCAGTGCAATGCTGAGCCTTATGTATCAGCGCTCGCCGCAGCCATGTAACCGAGCGTAGCGAGCGAACTGGCGAGGAAGCGAAGAGGAACCGTTCCGGCAGATAGCTCTTACGCTCAGCACAAGAAGAGTTTTCCATCCTCTGTGGGAAACAGGTCAACTTTAATGGACGCTCCGGACTATGGGAAACAGGTCAACTTCGCGGACGGCCCGGACTATGGGAAACAGGTCAACTTCACGGGCGGCCGGGAGTGTGGGGAACAGGTCAACTTCGCGGACGGCCCGGATTATGGGAAACAGGTCAACTTCGCGGGCGGCCGGGACTGTGGGAAACAGGTCAACTTTGCAGACGGCCCGGACTGTGGGAAACAGGTCAACTTCGCGGGCGGCCGGGAGTGTGGGGAACAGGTCAACTTCGCGGACGGCCCGGACTAAGGGAAACAGGTCAGCTTCTCGGACGGCCCGGACTATGGGAAACAGGTCAACTTCTCGGACGGTCGGGAGTGTGGGAAACAGGTCAACTCCGCGTACGGCCCGGACTGTGGGAAACAGGTCAACTTTGCAGACGGCCGGGACTGTGGGAAACAGGTCAACTTTGCAGACGACCGGGACTGTGGGAAACAGGTCAACTCCGCAGACGGCCCGGACTGTGGGAAACAGGTCAACTACGCAGACAGCCGCGATTGCGGGAAACAGGTCAAGTTAGGCAAGCACTATGGGAAACACAGCAAGTTCAGTATCCCCCCATATGTCAGCAACAAACTAAGGGGGGAGGAAATAAAAATTACAGACTATTGTTTTTTATCAAGAAAATTAAACAGCAAGCGACCATCTTCTTCAGTGGTATATGTTACCTTTAATGGCGTCTTCTCATTAATTTTCTTCAGAGCAGGTTCCAGGAAGGTACGCTTCATTTCAGCAATATTGTTTTTCTGCGAGGCAGGGAGCATAAACCTTTCACATAACCAGTCATGTGTGGTGATCCAGACACCAGTGCTCCGGAACTGACACAGGCTTTCATAAAGCCGGATGACACGAACACTATTAAGCTGGCCACAGTCATAGAGAGAATAGGTAGTGAACTGGGAGGTTAAGCCGACCAGGAATGGCATGACCTTGTAGTTAAATTCAATCTGCCAGGAACCCCGGCCTCGCTTCATTCCTGCTTCAGCCAGCCACGGACGTTTAACTTCTTCAAACTCACCTTCTTTTGGATAAAAGGTAACCGTTGATTCGCCCAGAGCATTTACCCCAGCCTTCACATCACGACTGGCGACAGACGTAGCGACATTGAAGTATTTGACGTAATCGGAAACGCTGATTTTGAAGAGCGGCAATACGTCAGAGTCATCTTCCTGGCTGTCATTAAAATAGGCCTGCATGAGGCATAACCACAGCACACGTTTTGCCTGAAGAGGCAGGTAATATGCAGCTTCGGTCAATTCGTTAGATTGCTTTATACTGGCGCGTTTTTTAAACGTTTTAGTAGCTGGCAAGAGTGCTTGAGTATCCATTTCAATGCCTATGGGTAAATTTTTACCCACCCATAATGACAGTGAAAACAGAAATTGCAAGCTATCGCGATACTTATCCACCGGAAAAATCTGCACTTTATCCACAAGTGGATAATTGAGAACTGAACTTGACCTCTTTCCCATAGCTTGTTGATGCGTATCCCATAGCTTGTTGACACAAAACCCACTGATACGTGATTAATTTCCCATATTATGTTTACCAGTTGCCCATACAGGCCCCCTCTCAGGCCGCACTGTACGCGGCTTTCAGGCTCCCTAAAAGATGTAAAATAAAGAAAAAGAATAAAAAAGTACTTTATAAAAATATGCCCGTGGATAAGTGGATAACCCCGAGGGGAGGTGATTTTTCAGGCATTGAGCGTAAGCAGAATTTATAAGTTTTGTTCCCTGGTGCTTCCTCGCTCACTCGGGGCTTCGCCCTGTCGCTCGACTGCGGCGAGCACTGCTGGCTCGATCATATCCGTGGCCGGAAGATACTACTCCTCCCCCGAGTCGCTCTCCAGAGCCGGCTACAGCGAGACAACCCGCACGAAGATTTCTATCGTCCCTGCAGACATATTCGAATCGTTTTTATTAACCCTGGCTTCCGTCGTGACAGAACACTACGTCCTGTAAAAGGGGGACTAAGGCCCCTGAATCACACACCTGAAATTAATAATGCGGAGTTTTACGATAATGTCATTGCTGGAAACTTTCCTGACCGCTTCTCAGGGGGCAACAATCCTGTTCCTTGCCATGCTGATCTACTGGCAAAAGCGATAAATCCAAGCGGGCTGGCCTTTGGCCAGCTTCGCTGTATAAGGGGAAAAATGCGGCATATCCAGACATTTCACTAGGCAATTTGAATTCAGATATCTATGCTTGGGATCCGGTCAACAGGAGGTAACAAGATGAAACTTGAAACTATACAGATAGATAATACCGTAAGGAGTGGTCTTAATTCTTTCACTGACGGGGTGATTATTCGTGATACAAAGGTATTGATCACGCTCAATCTCCCGGATGGACAGAAAACCACTATTGAGGGGGAATGGCGGCATATGTCGGACGCCAACAGGTTGTCAGAACGTATTACGATGCTTCAGCATGCGATCTATGAGCAGTATGAGGAATACAGAGCAGATATTCCCGTCAGCTGGTCCAGATAACGTCTGACAGACCTCCCCGGCGAGCAGGACGTTCGCCAGCATCATTCTCCTAAGTACTTAAATATTCCCTTTCAGCATGGCTACCGCATCCGCTTCGGGCATCTGAAACTGAACTCGATGCCGCGCAGCAACATCAAGTGCGAACACCTTCGTATAGACTTCCGTCGAGCTAATCGATTTGTGGCCCATCAGGCTCTGCAAAACCTTCAGTGGTATGCCGGCATACAGCATATGCATCGCGTAGGAGTGGCGGAACGTATGCGGGGTGACCGGCACCGAGAATGTCACCCCGTCGACGGCGGCCGCTTCAACCGCTTCGCCAATCCAGGTCCGTACTGTCCGGTCGGTGATGTCCCAGATGCGGGCTTTCTCTGTTCTGCCGGTACGCTTGTTGCGTCTTTCCAGCGGAATTTTCAGGGTGGCCACCATCATCTGCAACTGGCTGACGTAGTGGTGATCGGAAAGCGGAACCAGACGATGAGCCTGGCTACCGGCGGGAGCTCGGCCGGCTGTCCTGGCCGCTTTTTCGGTGCGCTGCTTAAGCGTGGCCAGCTGCACGAACGGATACGGTGGCACCAGCGAAAAATCCCCCCGGGTCAGCGCCAGCGCCTCGTTGATACGTGCGCCGGTGTTCCAGAGGGTTGCCAGCAGCATCTTGCGGTGCAAATCGGGCACATAATGGAGCAGGGCGCTGACTTCCGGTGCCAGCAGGTATTTCGGTAGTTCATCTTGAACGAGCGCCATCTGGCGCAGGGCCAGCGCGGCGGGATAGTCAATGGCCACCGGCATTTGCGCCGGCTGCTGCGGGTGAGAATATGATAAGAGGCCGCTCATTGGTTTGACATTCCATCAGGTATCACTAATTGATTCCACTCCCTGTTGCGGGTAGCTTCAGCAGCGCGCAGGGCTCTTTCGCGCCTCCAGACTTTACGAAACACGGAAACTGCAGACCATTCATCATGACCTGTAAGACGTGTTTCGGGCATCCCGGTTGCCTTGCGCAGACGGACGGCAAGAATGACAGCGTTGATGCCCAAGCGCGTGAACTGATACTGCCGTTCCCTGAAATAGTCCTTATGCCAAGGAGGGTCGGAGTATTCGGCGGCATATGCAATTGCCCTGTGGGCCTCATCCTGGAGCACCGGCAGTTCACGGATGCGATACATAAGACGTGGCTCTAAAGTCCGCCAGTCACCGGAGACATCGATCAGATTCAGTTCAGGGTAATTCGTGACAGCTTTTCTCTCAGGCTGGGGGGCATCATCATCCTGGCCGTCATCCGTCACAACCCGGAAACAACCCTCAGCATACCGTTCAAGCATGAATACCAACTCGGTGGCAATGTAATGCAGTTCCTTTTTCATTTTATCTTCTGACGCCTGTCTCTCACGCTTAAGCGTGAAATAATGTGTCAGCCAGATGCCAGTGAGTGTTATACCCCCAGTAAGCAGGCCAGTGATAAGCCCGGTTGCCACGTTTCCCCAGATCCCCGCCCCTTGATTAATCAGCTGTACGGAAACCGGATGGGATGTCGCAGCAACTATACTCTCAGTTGCGGCCTGTATATCAGTCATTGATCATTTACCCCTTTATATTCCTGAGAAATCCCGCCCTCTGTCCGTAGTCAGCGGCCGGCAGCCAGCTCTTCAGCCAGTTTCACAAACCTTTTGTGCTCAGTCTGCAGGTAATGGCTGTAAATCCGGGCATCACGTTCTGTCAGTCCGGATGGATTGCCGGTGAAGTAACGTTGCAGCACCGCAATACAGTGATTGTAGGTATCGAGATCATATTCCCAGTTTCCCAGCTCACCGGCCGCATCCAGTTCCTGGCGAAACGGCTCGTATTTACGGAGCAGAATGCCAAGACCTAATTCTGTTGCAGCATAAAGATTATTTTCTCCTGGCGCGGAAATCGCATTACGGATTTTTTCAAAAGCATAACTGAAATCATTTCTCTCATTGAATGCAGTAAACATGTCCTTTCCTCAGTTGAATAGTTAGCCGTGCAATTTTACCACACCTCAATCATCGTCAGATGAGTGCCACTCTGTCGCGACAGTGACTTTCACGAGAGTGATTTTCACATACTAAAATAATAAGCAGCCATATAACAACGTAATTAAATTACCGGACGGCCGCTCTGGCCGGATCCGACTTTTATGTTATTCCACAGTTTCCGGAAGTGTACCACGCACACGGAATAACCACAGCGCCCTTTCAGGGTGGTGAGCGGCCGGTCACGGGGCAGGGGAGGGGCACAACATATATGGTCACTGACAGCTGGAAACACCGCTACATCTTGTGTTTCCGGGCCGCTGCGCCCCGGCGGGGCTGAAGCAGATCCGGAACAACCTTTTTTCGGATCTCAAATGACGAAATAATTAATACCGAAGAAAATTCAATAATCAATAGTTAAAAACTATAAAAGGTGGGGTGAGAACAAAACTTGCACAACTTAACGATTTAACGTAGTCTATAAAGCATGAAATCGAAAAGGAGGTTTTATGAACACATCAACTCAAAAACGAAACGGTAATGATCGTTCCTCCACTATGCATAATTTTTTGGACAACAGCATTGCTGCAGAGCGTCTTGAGAATTTTTTTCAGGATCTGGTAGAGGAAGTTCGGTCAGGTAAAACACCGATTGCTCCTGAAAGTATGGGGAATACCGATGCGGTTTTTACCATGGATGTCATCCTGAAGTTACTTGAAAATCGCGCAGTTAACAGCCTGACGCCTGAAAAAAAACGTCAGCAGCGACGTTTACACAGTAAGGCCCTTTTCCTTCAGAGACTGGAAAATGACGGCGGGGTTTACACCTCAGCTAAAGCTGCAGAAATGGTGGGCAAGAGTAAACCCACAGTTAAAACCTGGAAAGATACCGATCAGTTACTTGCTCTTGATATTGACGGTGAGTTTTACTACCCGGTGTTTCAGTTTACTGATGAGGAAGGGATCTCGGACAAAGGCGTGCTCCGGGGTGTGGCCGAACTGCTGACTATGCTGAGCAGCTTCAGTGACCGAATGAAGTATTCTTTCTTTATGGAACAGAGAAATACTGTCCTGGATGGGCTGAACCCTGCAGGGCGTTCGTTTACCGTCGCCGAGGTTCTGAAAGGCAATCCGGATGAAAAAGTGATGAATGAATTACGCCGGCTGGCTCGCAACTATGGCACACAGAACGCCGTTTAATGAAAGGGGGTGCTTGCCCCCCCTTTATCAATTATTCCTCAACAGGAATTCCCAGGTCATAAACAAGAATATCTGCCGCTTCCTTACCCTGATACTCAAACTGACTGAGACTTGTCTGGCTCCGGGTTATGGCCATCCCGGTTCCGGCCGGATCGTCATGCCATAGCACAAGGCATGGGTCACTGGTGACATTTGACGGAAACTCCATTCCATCAAACCCTGCTGAATGAACTTTTTCAGCCAGTTGATGAGTCACTGCACGTGTTGAAGTTGTTACATCATTCAACCTTAAATCACTGCATTTAATCAGCTTACTGACCTGAAGGACCCGAATATCTTTCTCAATGACTACTGTACCCATTATGTAATTATCGAGATCTGATTCCCTGAGCCCTGTTTTATGCTGAAAAACTTCCTTCATTGCCGTGTCGGGAGTTTTGGCCACGTACATAGAGCCATTCTCACCATCATTAAGACTGTAACGGCAATCCTCGCCATTACGATTGAAAAAGACACTGCTTCCGCCGTGACTACCGAGCTGAAGCCGGAACACCTCAGTTCCTGATGGCACAGTCATTCCGCACCGCTGGAGCTGTTCGTCCTGTAACTTCCCGATTTTATCGAGAGATGCCACGTCCTGTTCATTCATGCCTGCATTTAGAGAAGTTTCAACAGTCTGATTAACTTCGTCGTTTGGGTTTACCCCTGATTTTGAACTCATATTTTCCACCACCTTTCATATAAGGATTAACATAAGCCATAGGCTTAATCTCCATCGTTTTGATGTTTTGTCCCCCGGACAGAATGCCCGGCTGGACGATGTATCTGTCGCTGTGCTGACAGACCCTCAAAGCATAAACGATTGAGAATGTTAAACAACGGCTTGTAATGCACAGAGGGGCAGAAAAATTACGGTATAGGGGGACTACCATTCATAAAAGAAGACGTGCGGATCCGCTTAAGACAATTTTCGGATCTGCACGGCGGGAAACCGGTAAGTGATATGATAATTAAGTCACACTCACAAAATCATACTTGATATGATATTTATCATTAACCGCATAATAATATCTGATATGATGTTTAAATGATGAGTAATAAATCATATATGATATGATTTATCTTCTTTAATCACATAACCAGACGGAGCGTGCAGGATGGATGAGAAAGTATTCTTTCACCTGAGTTATGAAACCATGCTTGGCGACACGGAAGATTTTATTAACGCGTGTCTTGAACGGGCAAACCGTGCGGACTGCAATGATGCCGATGCGGAGATTGCCTGGGCACGCAGCGCGATCGAACTCTGGTACCACCTGGCGATGGCGGGCCGTGCCCCGGAAGACGTCGCCGACAGGGACCATCTGCGCCTCACCGGAATGCTCCTGCGCGCTCCCACAGCAGAACAACGTTCATGGCAGCAGTAACAACCTCCCGCAGGCCGTCGCCGCTGCAGCGACGGGTACTGATTGTGCTGGCCGCCCTCGATGCGAAACGTCCGGGGCCGGTGGCGACGCGGGATATCGAGCGGGTGCTGGAGCAGGGCGGGGACGCCCCGGTGTACGGACCGAACCTGCGCGCCTCCTGCCGGCGCATGGAAGCCGCGGGCTGGCTGCGCACCCTGCGCGCGCCGAACCTGCAGCTGGCCGTCGAGCTGACGGAGGCCGGTCGCGGCATTGCAGAACCGCTCTTCCAGGCAGAACGCGAGGCTGAAACGGCACGACAACGACTGACCGACGTCCGGCGTCTGCCGTTACGCCAGACGGCTGCCGGTGACGCGGTGGAGCTGCAGCTGGATGACGGCCATTACACCATCAGGGAAGCGGCCTACGTGATCCGTCTGGACGGTACCACCTGCCTGCAGCTGACGGATGCCGGCGGCATACGCCGGATAAAAGAGGGCGATCCCCTGCAGGTGGCCAGCTGGTATCAGGCCTGTTTTGATGCAGGCCTGCCGGTCACCGTCCAGGTGAATGAGAGCCGGGACTGATCGCCACCACACAAGGAATATGAGCATAAAATGAAAGTCACTGAACCCGGGCTGAATAAGCTGATCGATAACCTGAACACCCTGATTTGCGAGGACAGCCTGCTCACGCGCCAGGAGCGTGAAACGCTGGTACTGGCCGTCGCCGCTATCGGCGCCATGAAAGCGCGCGTCGGCTTGAAAAAAGGCGATGCGCCGACCGTTGCCAGACGGGAAAAAAGGGAGAAAAAAGACCGCCAGCCTGATCCGCGTTTTCCGCGAGCCGGTCATCCCTGGCAGGAAGACGAAAAAACCTTACTGAGTGATGCGCTCGATTCGGTACCGGACGAAGAGATTGGCAGGCATCTGTTCTGGCTTTCCGAGAAACTGGGCAGAACGCCTTTCAGTGTTGCTTTCCAGATCGCGGCAATCAGGGAGCTGCAGGACGGCTGGGAGGAGCAGTTCAGGGAGATTTCTGATAAAATTCGCTTGTCCGGCCTGAGCATCAGTGATTATCTGAAGCAGAACGGCACGGGCCATAACGCCTGAAGAAATTTGCGTTACAGAAAAATTATATAACTGAGGGGCAGTGATGAAAACAGCGATATGGGTGGTGGTGTATTTAACGATGTGTTTTCTGCTTTTCACCGGATGGATGTTCGCCTTTGCGCAGTATGCGCCCTATAACGGGCAGGAACACGCGTTTTCTCTGACGTATCTGCTTAATTTATTTTTTCTTCATGTTGTGATGGTACCTTACTACGAGTTTTTTCAGACTGAAACATACAGCAATGTATTAATGAGTCTGGCAGATGAATCCGGTCAGATGATACGTTTTCATCACGTGGTACCTGTTCTCCGGATATATAGTCTGTCCGCACTCTTAACTTTTGTGGGTTACATCATATATGCAAAATGGTTCACTCATAACTGGCTGAAAGGAAAGCTTCTTCCAAAATGAAACTACCGGGACACCTAAGGATATAAAAAACCAATGACGAAACAGGAATGGATTTTACGACTACGGCGCTGTACATCGAAGGAAACCCTGGAAAGGATTATAGAAAAAAATAAATATTCTCTGTCAGATGATGAGCTTGAGCATTTCAATGCCGCGGTTGATCACCGGCTGGCGGAGATGACGATGGGAAAGTTGTATGACCGGGTACCGTCAGGTGTCTGGAAATTTGTGAAATAGAACAGGAGACCTTATGAGTTACGGCTGGCTCTTCGAAAGTCCGGATGATGACATTTCGGGTGATAATCATATCAATCTGGAACACCTCCCTCCTGAGCTAAAACAGGTTGCTATCCAGATAGGGGTCGCCTCAGAAAACGGAATCTATGGTCACTCCCGTTTTTGCAACACCGATTTTGACGACAAGTTGGCTTGCTTGAATCTATCCGGCGTCTGAATGGGATTTTATTCCCGCGCCTT
>NZ_JBKIUP010000023.1:0-19368 GCF_046602535.1 Klebsiella sp. 1SOBk10mer | reverse complement strand
GGACCAGCAGCTGGATTCGCTGAACGTCGGCGGGATGTTTGAGGCGTGGTTCTGATGCGATAGCGTTGCCGAAGGAGCGTTCCCGGCTGGCGCTACGCTTAGCCGGGCTACAACTGGCGCGCTCCATTTATGCCGGATGGCGGCTGACGCCTTATCCGGCCTACGTTCCTTCCCGCAGGCTCACACACGTAGGCCCGCGCAAGCGCAGCGCCGCCGGGCGGTCAGGCGCCGTACCCGCGGTTGCGCCGGATGGCGGCATACATGCCTTATCCGGCCTACGCTCCTGAGGAAGCCTGCGGGATCCCACCCCCAGGCCCGCGCAAGCGCAGCGCCGCCGGGCAGCTGGCCCAGGTTCCCTCAGTTCACCGTCAGGCGCAGGGCCAGATCCTGCGGATAGGGGTCAAAATAGTTCTGCGCCTTCAGGTAGCGATCCGGATACTCGGCCAGATAGTGCTTAAGCAGCGTCAGCGGCGCGAGGATCGGCAGCAGTCCGGCGCGATAGTTGAGGATAACCTCCCGCAGCTCGCCGCGCTGGCGGCTGTTCAGCTGGTCGCGGAAATAACCCTGAATATGCATCAGCACGTTGGTGTGGTTTTTCCGCGAGGCGGGCCGCTTGAGGATCGCCATCAGCTTCTCACGGTAGACCTCGAAGAAAGCCTCCAGATCCTCCCATTCATGCAGCGAGGCGACGAAGGGGCCGATCTCGCGGTAGCCCGCCTGGTGGTGAGCCAGCAGCTGCAGCTTGTAGCGGCTGTGAAAGGCCAGCAGGCCGTGGCGGGTCAGGCCGCGGGCGCGCAGGGCGTTGAGTTCATGCAGGGCGAAAACGCGCTCGACAAAGTTCTCCCGCAGCAGCGGATCGTGCAGCCGGCCATCCTCTTCCACCGGCAGCCACGGGTAGCGCGCCATCAGGGCGCCGGTAAACAGCCCCACGCCTTCCTTACGCCCGCGATTGCCTTTTTCGTCATACAGCCGCACGCGCTCCATCCCGCAGCTCGGCGATTTGGCGCAGACGATAAAGCCCGACAGCTCGCCCAGAGTTGCCAGATGGGCGTTGGCAAAATCGGCCATCTTCTCCGTCACATCCTCGTGCGGGGCGTGGCTGAAGCGCATGCGGATCTCCCCGACCGGAGTCTGCACCAGGCGGAGCGCCGGGCGGGGTACGGGCAGGCCGATCGCCATCTCCGGGCAGACGGGCTTAAACGCCACCCACTGCGCGAGCTCATCCATCACAAAGCCCATACGCTTATGCCCGCCGTCGAATCGCACGGCTGAGCCGGTTAAACATCCGCTGATCCCAATGACAGGTTGCGTGTTCATGGCGCTGTCCTCTCTTCTGCTGTGGTTCGGGTAAAGAAAAGGGTCACGGTGGCGACCGTAATGCCGAATTTCTTCATCTCGGTTTTGTTAAACAAATGGCTGCCGTCCTGCAGGTACATCCAGTCGTCAAAGTGCAGCAGCCACCGGCTGCCGCTGGCCTCGACGTTCATGCTGTAGCGCCAGTGAAAGGCATTGCCTGCCGCCTGGCCGCTGGCCACGCCTTCGATATCCCCGGCGGTACCCTGATAACGGTTATCGCCGGTGCGGCGAATGCGCCACACCCGCTGCTGCTTCTCGCCATCGTCATAGACAAAGCGCTCATGGAGCGTCAGGGTGTCGCCGACGACGTCGCCATCGATCTCAACATGGAAGCGGCGCAGCTGCTTGCCGTTGCGATCCTGCACCATCCCCCACGCCTCGGTTCGGCCCTGAAAATAGTGAAAGATGTCGAGGGCGGGCTGCTGCTGCCGGTATTCGGTGACCTCGGTACTGCAGCCGGCGAGCATCAGCATCAGCATCAGCAGCGCCAGGCCAAGGGTCAGAATGCGTTTCATGGTGTACCTCCGATCAACTGCTGACGCAGTTCGGGATAAGTGGTGCGTGGATCGAGCCAGATGGCGAGAAAGCGGGTGCTGAACGCCGCCGACTGGCGCGGGCCGAGCGGGGTAAAGGCGGTCTGTGCGGCGCTGGCGCGGTACCAGAACTGCCCCTCGCCGCCGCGGACCACGAACGCCAGCTGGCTGCCCGGCGCGACGTTGGGCCAGAGCCCCTGCAGCATGCGCAGCCAGGCTTCGCTGCGCGGCTCCTGCTGCAGAATACCCTGCGCCTGCCACTGGTCGCGGGTGGCGTCCACCAGCGCCTCGCGATCGATGTCGCGCTGGTAGGTGATGATCAGCGCCCGATCCTGCTGCGGGCCGTCATACCGACCATTGGGCGTGCGCAGCTGTGAGTGATAGACGGTGAACGGCCCCCAGGTGAGGGTTGCCTCGCCGACGCGGCGCCACGCCAGCCAGTCGGCGGCGTGGGCCGCCGGGGCGAGGGCGGTCAGCCATAGTAGTAACAGGGCGAATCTCATTTTTGCCTCCCCATCCCCAGATGGAACAGCAGCATGATCACCAGCCAGCCGCAGGCCATGGCGGCCACGGCAAGCGCCGTCGGCACCAGCAGGGTCATGGCTCCGAGGCGAGCGCCGATCAGGTAGGCCACCGGGCCGCCGAGGGTCGCCGCCGTAGCCAGCACCCAGCCGGGAAGCGTCGCGGCGCGGGTCAGTCGGGTCCAGACGACGGCGAACATCAGCCACAGGGCCACCATCCACAGGGGCAGCAGGCTGTCGCCGGGAAAATCAATCAGTCCCGCCAGCGCCCAGCAGGCGTCCAGCCCGCAGCCCGCCGCGGCCAGCAGCAGGGCGGGCGGACGACTGGTCGCCGGCAACCGCAGCCAGGCGAAGATGGCCAGCGTCAGCCAGATCAGCAGGCCGCGCTCGCGCAACATCACCACCAGCGTCCAGTAAACATCGAACGCGATGGCCATCAGCAAGTGCTGCGCCGGGCGTGTCATACCCGCTCCGCGGTGAGCTGCACCACGCTGATGGTGCGGGCGTTAAATCCGGCTTCGCAATAGCCGAAGTAGTAGAGCCACATCCGGCGGAAGCGCTCATCGAAGCCGAGCTTTTCAATATCCTGCCAGGCGTGGGTAAAACGCTGCCGCCAGTGCGCCAGCGTGCGGGCATAGTCCGGGCCCATGTCGAACAGGTTGCGCACCACAAAATCGGTATGGCGGGTCATCAGCTCGCTCATTGCCGTGATGCTGGGCAAAAAGCCGCCCGGGAAGATGTAGCGCTGGATAAAATCGACGCTTTTGCTGTAGTCGCGATAGCGCTGATCCTGAATGGTGATCGCCTGCAGGGCCATTTTACCGCCCGGGCGCAGGCGCGCCTGACAGGTGCGGAAGAAGGCCGGGAGGTAGCGCTGGCCCACCGCCTCAATCATCTCCACCGACACCAGTTTGTCGTACTCGCCGCGCAGATCGCGGTAGTCGCAGAGCAGCACCTCGACGCGATCCTGCAGCCCGGCGCGGGCCATGCGCTCGGTAGCCCAGCGGTGCTGCTCCCGGGAAAGGGTGGTAGTCGTGACCCGGCAACCGTAATGGCGGGCGGCGTATTCGGCCAGCGCCCCCCAGCCGGTGCCAATCTCCAGCAGATGATCGCCGGGGTTGAGCGCCAGCTGGTCGCACAGACGCGCCATCTTGGCCCGCTGGGCCTGGGTCAGATCCTGCTCGTCGTCGGTAAACAGCGCGCTGGAGTAGAGCAGGTCGTCATCCAGAAAGTGGGCATAAAATTCGTTGCCGAGGTCGTAATGGGCGGCAATGTTCTCCCGCGCCTGGGCGCGGGTGTTGCGTCGAGTCCAGTGGCGCAGGCGGGCGACAGGCTTACCCAGCAGACGAAAGCCGCGCTCCAGACGCCCCAGCACCTCGCCGTTGCGCGCGAGGATCTGCAACAGCGCCGTCAGCTGGTGGCTCTCCCAGTCGCCGTCCATCCAGGCCTCGGCCGCCGCGAGACTGCCGCCGGTCAGCAAACGCCAGTACACCTCCGGCGTGCAGACCCGCGCCTCAGCGCGCAGCGCGGCGGCGGGGTCGCCAAAATGAAAAGTCTGCGCCCCTTCGCGCACGGTGAGCGAGCCTTCGCGGAGGCCGCTCAACAGACGAAAGAGCAGCCAGCGCGCGAGCCGCACGTTGCGCGGCACATCGGGTTCAAGCGCAAAGACGGGATCGGTCATGAGCGTTCACTCCTGCTGACAGGATGGTTGTACAGCGGCACGCGCTTCAGCCACAGCCGCAGCGCCTGCCAGTAGATGGCGAGGACGGTTTTCAGGGTCATCATCGGCAGACGCTGCAGCAGCCCGCGCAGGTTGGCGCGGGTTAACGGCACGCGGCTCAGGGCCAGCGTGGCGTCGAACACCTTGCTGGCCTGATGGTTTTCAATGTGCATGTGCAGCGTTTTGCCCGGCGCGTTGAAGCGCCAGTGATAGACCATGTCCATCGGGTTAAACGGCGAAACGTGAAAGGCTTTCTCCAGCGGGCGCGCCTGCTGGCCGTCCACCGCGTAGTAATGACGCTCATTCCATGGCGTGTTGCGCACTTCGGCCAGCACCCAGCGCAGGGTGTCGGCCTCGTCATAGCAGTAGTAAAAGTTGACCGGATTAAAATGGAAGCCGAAGTAGCGCAGCTGGGTCAGGAGCATCACGCGGCCCGCCGGGCGGCAGCCGGTCAGGCTCTCCAGCCGGTTCAGCACCTGAGCCTTCAGCGGCGCGCCCAGCGGATAATCGGCGTCGTACCAGGCGGCGGCGGCCAGGCGGTTGCGGCGGATGCCCGCCTCAGGCAGCCTGTCCAGTTCGTCGAGGTCAAGCCAGGCCATAAACAGGCGGTAGACGAAGTGGTGCGCCTTCGGCTGCAGGCGACGGTGGCGCAGGACGCCCTGATAGAGGCAGCTGTTCATTTCAGTTGTCCTCCGCCGCGGCGATGCCCTGCACCACGTCGAGCGCACTGCGCACCCCGTCCTCATGAAAGCCGTTGTACCAGTAGGCCCCGCAGTACCAGCTCCGCTGCTGGCCGTTAATCTCTTCGCGCCGCAGCTGGGCCGACCAGCTTTGCGGGTTAAACAGCGGATGCTCATAGACGAAGCGCTGCCAGACATAGCGATCGTCCACTGGCGCGTCCGGGTTCAGAGTGACGCAGAACAGGGGGGCGCCCGCAGGCAGCCCCTGGAGAATATTCATGTTGTAGGTGACGCAGGCCCGGGCCAAATCCCCGTCGCTCAGGCGATAGTTCCAGCTGGCCCAGGCGCGCTGGCGCTCCGGCAGCCAGCGCGGATCGCTGTGCAGCACCACCTCGTTGCGCTGCCAGCCGATATCCCCCAGCACTTCACGCTCGGCGTCGGTGGGCGCCGCCAGCATCGCCAGCGCCTGCGCGGAGTGGCAGGCGAAGATCACCTGGTCAAAATGCGCCTCCCCGGACGCCAGCCGCAGGATAACTCCCGCCGGGTGGCGCTCCACCTGCTGCACCGGCGCGTTGAGCCGCAGGTTCAGGCGATCGCCGAGCCTGGCGAGCAGGGCGCGGACGTATTCCCGGGAACCGCCGGGCACCACGTACCATTGCGGACGATCGCGAATATCCAGCAGACCGTGGTTTTCAAAGAAGCGCAAAAACAGCGGTAGCGGGAAGCGGCGCATCTCCTGCAGCGACGACGACCAGATGGCCGCCCCCATCGGCAGGATATAGTGGCGGGCGAAGAAGGGGCTAAAACGGTGGCGGGAGAGGAAGTTCTCCAGCGTCGCGCCCGGATCCAGCGCCTCGGTCAGCGCCAGTTTTGCCAGTCGGTTGAAGCGGACGATCTCGCTCAGCAGCCCCCAGAAGGCCGGCTTCAGCAGATTGCGTCGCTGGGCGAAGAGCGAGGTCAGGCTGTGGCCGTTGTACTCCAGGCCGCTGGCCGGGTTGTGGACCGAGAAGCTCATCTGCGTTTTTTGCCCGTCGATCCCCAGCTCGCTGAGCAGGCCCATAAAGCGCGGATAGGTGCGATCGTTGTAGACGATAAATCCGGTATCGATGGCCCAGGTGCCCTGCGGCGTGGTGACATCCACGGTGGCGGTGTGGCCGCCCGGCGTGGCGCCCGCTTCGAACAGCGTCACCTGATGGTGTCCGGCCAGCCGCCAGGCGCAGGTCAGCCCGGCGATGCCGCTGCCGATGATGGCGATGTTCATGAGCGCACCATCCTGCGCAACAGCAGGCGCTGCATACCTGACGGCAGGCTGGCCAGCAGCCGCAGGGCCAGGCTGAAACCGGTGGGGAAGGCGATGTGGTTTTTTCCCTTCGCCAGGCCGTGGCGGATCGCCGCCACCGCCCGATCCACGCTCACCCGGCCGGGCATGGCAAAGTCGTTTTTGCGCGTCAGCGGGGTGTCGACGAAGCCTGGAGAGACCACCGTGACGGCGACCCCTTTCGGCTCCCAGTCAAGACGCAGGCTGTTGGCAAACCAGGTCAGCGCCGCCTTGGAGGCGCCATAGGCTTCCGCGCGCGGGAAGGGCAGCCAGTGCGCCATGGAGCTGACCAGCACCACCCGATCGCCAGCCTCCAGCTGCGTCTGCAGCGCCGCCAGGCAGTTCACCGGCCCAAGGAAGTTGGTGGCCATCACCCGCTCCACGAGGGCGGCATCCACCTGCCCGTGGTCGAGGTATTCGCAGGTGCCCGCGCAGAGAATGATCAGGTCGGCAAAACAGCCCGTCAGCGCCTGGCGACAGGCGTCCCTGTCTGTCATATCGAACAGGCGCGCGCTGATGTTGGGGCTGAACTGCTGCAGCGCCGTCAGGCGCGACGCATCGCGCCCGCAGGCGATGACCAGGTGGCCATCCGCCGCGAAGGATTTCGCCAGGCCGGCGCCAATCCCGGAGCTGGCGCCGGTGATAAGCACCGTCATCATGAGCGCACCCTCCGTTTCACGCCGCGTACCGCCCAGCCCAGCAGGGGAAGATGCTCGTAGATCATCTCCCCGGCGTCGTAGAAGTCGCGTTGATGGAGAATCTGCTCCCCGGCGATGTCCACCACCGAGCAGCCCGGCAGGGCCAGCGTTTCTCCGCCGGCAATGCGCGGATGCGACCAGTGCATGGTCCAGGTCACGGCGAACCGCTGACCGTCGCAGAGCGGCGTGTCGATGGTGAACCGGCACTGCTCCACGTTGGCCAGCAGATGGGTAAAGTAGCGCTGGATGGCGAACAGCCCCTGGTGCTGACCAAAAGGATCGCTCAGCGTCGCGTCCGGATGGTACAGCGCGGCCAGCGCCGAGGGCGGCTGCGCATCCAGCCCGGCGTAGTACTCAACGAAACGACGAATCACGGACGGCGAGGTGCTCATGGATCACATCCTGGCTAAACACGGTGGCGTAATGGCATACTTAAAACTTACACAAATAAAATTATTTGTCCAAGTTTGTGGAAAAATATATTTTATTTGTGTTAAAAATCATTTGGTTATGATTGGTGTTTTAAAGGGTGAAAATCACTCGTGGCGCAAAGGGCAAGCGTGCGCCCGCCGCGCCACCGGGCGCTGGCGGAACAGAGCGTGGAGGTAAGTGAAAACAGGGGGTTAGAGCGGGATCACCTCGAGGGAGACGACCTGCTGCTGCCAGAGTTCGATCTGCCTCTGACGAGCGGCGGAGAGTTTACCGCTGGTGACCAGCAGCCAGCTGCGCTGGGGAAAAATCTCCGGCGCCAGGGCGGCGGGAGGCACCGGCAGGACGTCGATGCGATGACCCTGGCCGGTACGCTTGAGCGCCTCAAGCCAGATTTCGCAGGCGTCGGTCAGGTGCCAGCCGGTGATCAGAAAGTTATCCCCGGGCGCCTTTTTATCGCCTTCGAGGCAAAACGAGGTGTAGGCGATGATGATGCCGTCGAGGATTTCGCGCAGGGTCATGATGGCCGGTACGTTGGCGGAGACCTGGCTGCGCAGCGGACGCAGCACCTCGGTCACCAGCTCCTGACGCGGATATTCGCGCCCGGCATCGTAGATAAGTTGGCGCAGGGACTCGATTTTTCCCTCTTTCAGCCGCTGCAGCATGGTCTCCTGCAGCGTCAGCCAGTTGTTGGTGCGCCGCGCGCCGGGGCGCGACAGCAGGGGCTTCACCTGGCTAACCGGCACCCCTTTTTTCACCCAGTCGAGGATCTTGAGCGCCTGCTGGACGTCGTCATCGCTGTACAGACGGTGTCCACCATCGGTACGCAGCGGCTTAAGCAGGCCGTAGCGGCGCTGCCAGGCGCGAAGCGTGGTCGCATTTATCCCGCAAAGTCGGGCAAATTCGCCGATGGAGTAAGGCATGGAGGCCACCTGTTAACAAAGAATATTCTCAATATACTACGAATCACGTCGGCTGGCGTGAAGTGTAGCGGCTTTGCACTACACTTTCCCCCAACCGCGTAAATGAAAGGAGTTCTCATGAAGCTATGGCCTGTTGTCACTGGCGTCGCTATCGCGTTGACCCTCGTGGCCTGCAAATCGCCCACCCCGCCGAAGGGCGTACAGCCGATTAGCGGGTTTGACGCCAGTCGTTACCTCGGAAAATGGTATGAGGTCGCTCGCCTGGAGAATCGCTTCGAGCGAGGCCTGGAGCAGGTGACCGCCACCTACGGCGCCCGCAGCGACGGGGGGATCAGCGTCGTCAATCGCGGTTATGACCCGGTTAAAAAACGCTGGAATGAGAGCGACGGGAAAGCCTATTTCACCGGCGCCCCCACCACCGCGGCGCTGAAGGTGTCGTTCTTCGGGCCATTCTACGGCGGCTATAACGTTATCCGTCTGGACGACGACTACCAGTACGCGCTGGTCAGCGGCCCCAACCGCGACTATCTGTGGATCCTGTCGCGCACCCCCACCATTCCGGCGGCGGTGAAGCAGGATTACCTGAATACCGCGCGCGAGCTGGGCTTTGACGTCGATCGCCTGGTGTGGATCCGCCAGACGCCGCGCTAGCCTCGCCCTTAGCGGCTGAGCAGGTGAGCATAAACCACGTACAGCCCGGCCAGCGCCGCCACGTTCAGCGCCACGCTGATGAAAAACCACGTCCGGAAGGGCTGCTTTTGCGTTTTATGACGAAAGCACTGCTGGCCGAGGATGGCCCCCGGCCAGCCTCCCACCAGGCCCAGCACCAGCAGCGTGGTTTCCGGCACCCGGCGCCAGGCTTTGCGTGCCGCCAGCTTGTCGGCGCCATAGATAAGCCATGTCAGAAGGCTGCTCAGTAAAAACCACATCGCCAGCGGGTAGGGCAGCAGGGCGCTGCCCACGGCGGTGAGCAGCAGCAGGGAATAACATACCAGGTTCAGATTCATAGGGACGTTCATGCCGGCCAGAAGAATGGCGCCACTATAGCCAATTTCCCGGACCGGCGTAAACGCGGCGGGCTATCGGCCGCGCTTGCCCCGATGCCGGAACAGCCACATCAGCTTATACGCCGCCGGAATAATAAACAGTGACAGCAGCGGGGCGGTGATCATTCCGCCAATCATCGGCGCGGCGATGCGGCTCATCACCTCCGACCCGGCGCCGGTGCCCCACAAAATCGGCAACAGGCCGGCGATAATCACCGCCACGGTCATCGCCTTCGGCCGCACGCGCAGCACCGCCCCCTGATACAGCGCCTCGTCGAGCTTCTCGACGCTGAAGGTACGCGGGTTCTCCAGCGATGGCTCGGCCTCGATGGCGTGGCGCAGGTACATCAGCATCACCACGCCAAACTCCGCGGCCACCCCGGCCAGGGCGATAAAGCCGGTGCCGGTGGCTACCGACAGATGGAATCCCATCCAGTAGAGGAACCAGATCCCGCCCACAAGGGCGAACGGCACGCTGGCGATGATCAGCAGCGCCTCGCCGACGCGGCGGAACGCCAGGTACAGCAGCACAAAGATAATCATCAGCGTCATCGGCACCATCAGCTTCAGCTTCTGATTGGCGCGCTCCAGCAGCTCGAACTGCCCGGAATACGACACGCTGATGCCCGGCTTCAGCTTCACCGCTTTGCCGATGGCCTGCTGCAGATCGTGCACCACTGACACCATGTCACGGTCGCGGGCGTCGATGTAGATCCAGCTGGTGGGGCGGGCGTTCTCGGTCTTCAGCATCGATGGCCCGCTGACCACCTTCACCTCGGCGACGTCGCTGAGGACGATCTGCTGCTTCAGCGGGGTGAGGATCGGCAGCTGGCGCAGGGTCTGCGGGCTGTCGCGATAGCTCTGCGGGTAGCGGATGTTGATTGGATAGCGCTCGACGCCCTCCACCGTTTCGCCGACCATCGCCCCGCCGATAGCGGACGAGACGAACAGCTGCACGTCGCCGACGGTCATCCCGTAGCGGGCCGCCTTCTCACGCTGAATATCAATGTCGAGGTAGCGCCCGCCCACCAGCCGCTCGGCTAATGCTGACGTGACCCCCGGCACGCTGCGCGCCACCACCTCAATTTGCCCGGCGATGGCGTCGATATCGGCCAGGTTAGTGCCGGAAACCTTAATGCCAATCGGGCTCTTGATGCCGGTGGAGAGCATGTCGATGCGGTTGCGGATCGGCGGCACCCACAGGTTCGCCAGCCCCGGCAGGCGCACGGTCTTGTCCAGTTCGTCGACGATCTTCTCCATGGTCATCCCCGGCCGCCACTGATCCTGCGGCTTGAGCTGAATGGTGGTCTCTACCATCTCCAGCGGCGCGGAGTCGGTAGCGGTGTCTGCCTTACCCGTTTTGCCGAACACCCGCGCCACCTCCGGCACCGTCATGATCAGCTTGTCGGTCTTCTGCAGCATATCCGCCGCCTGCGAGGCGGAGATCCCCGGCAGCGTTGACGGCATATACAGCAGATCGCCCTCGTTGATCTGCGGCAGAAACTCACCGCCGACCCGGTTAAGCGGCCAGACAACCGTCAGGATCAACAGGAGCGCGATCAGCAGGGTGGTCTTCGGCCAGTGCAGCACCTTCAGCAGCAGCGGGTGATAAATGCGGATCAAAAAGCGGTTCAGTGGGTTGCTGCTCTCCGCCGGGATCCTGCCGCGGATCCAGAAGCCCATCAGGATCGGGATCACCATGATCGCCAGCAGCGCCGCCCCGGCCATCGACCAGGTTTTGGTGAAGGCCAGCGGGCCGAACAGTTTGCCCTCCTGGCCTTCGAGGGTGAAAATGGGGATAAACGACAGGGTGATGATCAGCAGGCTGATAAACAGCGCCGGGCCAACCTCCATCGAGGCGTCGGTAATGATTTTCCAGCGCCTGTCGTTGCCGAGCTTCTCTCCCGGATGCTGATGCGCCCACTCCTCCAGCCGCTTGTGGGCGTTCTCAATCATCACGATGGCGGCATCGACCATCGCCCCCACCGCAATGGCGATCCCGCCCAGCGACATGATGTTGGCGTTGAGTCCCTGGAAATGCATCATGATAAAGGCGAAGCACAGGCCGAGCGGCAGGGAGATAATCGCCACCAGCGCCGAGCGCACGTGCCACAGGAACAGGGCGCAGACCAGGGCGACGACGATAAACTCTTCCAGCAGTTTGTGGCTGAGGTTGTCGATGGCGCGGTCGATAAGCTGGCTGCGGTCGTAGGTGGTGACGACTTCAACCCCTTCCGGCAGGCTGCTTTGCAGCGACGCCAGTTTTTCTTTGACCGCCGAGATCGCTTCCCGGGCGTTCTTGCCGGAGCGCAGGATCACCACCCCGCCGGCCACTTCGCCTTCGCCGTTCAGTTCGGCGATACCGCGGCGCATCTCCGGGCCGACCTGTACCCGCGCGACGTCGCCGAGATACACCGGCACGCCGTTGTCACCGGTTTTCAGCACAATGTTTTTGAAGTCGTCGAGGGTCTGCAGATAGCCGCTGGCGCGCACCATATATTCGGCTTCCGCCAGTTCGACCGAAGAGCCGCCCGCCTCCTGATTAGAGGCGTCCAGCGCCGATTTCACCTCGCCGAGGCTGATGCCGTACTGGGTCAGCTTCATCGGGTCGACGACAATCTGGTACTCCTTGACCACGCCGCCCACCGACGCCACTTCTGAGACGTTAGGAATGGTTTTCAGCTCGTATTTTAAGAACCAGTCCTGCAGGGAGCGCAGTTCGGCGAGATCGTGCTTGCCGCTGCGGTCGACCAGCGCGTACTCGAAGACCCAGCCGACGCCGGTGGCATCCGGGCCCATTTCGGCGCTCACCCCGGCGGGCAGTTTGCCCTGTACCTGGTTGAGATACTCCAGCACCCGCGAGCGCGCCCAGTAAGGATCGGTGCCGTCTTCAAAAATCACATACACATAAGAGTCGCCGAACTGCGAGAAGCCGCGCACCGTTCTGGCGCCGGGCACCGACAGCATGGTGGTGGTTAGCGGCCAGGTGACCTGGTTTTCGACGATCTGCGGCGCCTGTCCCGGGTAGCTGGTTTTGACAATCACCTGTACGTCGGAGAGATCCGGCAGGGCGTCCACCGGCGTATGGACGATGGTCCAGGTCCCCCAGAGGCTGAGAAACAGCGCGCCCATCATCACCAGGAAGCGATTGGCCACCGAGCGGCGGATAATCCATTCAATCATGGTTCCTTTCCTCAGTGCGCGTGGGCGGCAGGGGCAACGGCATCCGGGGCCTGCGCGCGCATGCGCTCCAGCGCGCCGGCGATATTGGCCTCCGAGTCGATCAGGAACAGGCCGCTGGCGACCACTTTCTCGCCCTCCTGCAGCCCGCTGCGAATGGCCGTGACGCCATTGGATTCATGGAAGACCTGGACCCGCTTCGGCACGAAGCGGCCCTCGTTATCCACGGTGATTACCCGCTGCTCGCTGCCGCTGTCGATCAGCGCTTTGGAGGGGATCAGCAGCATCGGTTCGCTTTCACTGGTCAGCTGCAGATAGGCGTTCATCCCCGGCTTCAGCGCTTCATCCGGGTTGTTGACCTGCAGGCGCAGCTGCAGGGTGCGGGTGGCGCTATCGACGCTGGGGAGGATCGTCCATTTGCTGATGCGGAAGGTTTTGTCCGGCCAGGCGGGAACCTGAATGGCGAACTGCGAGGCGTCTTTGATCAGCCAGGCGATGGACTCGGGGACCGCCACGCTAACCCACACCGGGTCCATGCCCTGAATTTTCGCCACCACATTATCTTTGGCGATATTCATTCCGGCACGCAGATCGAAGGCGGTGATCACCCCGTCGATGGGCGCCTTGAGGGTGAAACGGGTCTGGATCTTGCGCGTGGTTTTCAGGCGGCGGATATCGTCGTCCGGCATTCCGGCGAGGCGTAGACGCTCGAGGATCCCCTCGACCTGGGTGGCGGTGCCGCCGGTCTCCTGCAATAGCAGGTATTCGCTCTGCGCTTCCACCCAGTCCGGGATGGTCAGTTCCAGCAGCGGCGTACCTTGTTGCACTTTGTCGCCGACGGTCAGGGGATAGACTTTATTAATAAAGCCCGCCGCCCGCGCCTGCATAATCACGTACTGGTACTCGTTGTAGCTGATGTTGGCCGGGAAGGTCTGGGCGTAGCGCAGCGGCCCGCGGGTGACGGCGGCGGTTTTCACGCCAAGATTCTGGGTCTGCGTCGGGTCGATACGCACCCCCGGCGCCCCGGCGGCGGCACTCTCCTCATCGGCGTATTTCGGCACCAGGTCCATATCCATAAACGGCGATTTACCCGGTTTATCAAAGCGGGTGTTCGGGTACATCGGATCGTACCAGAACAGCACTTTACGTTGCTGCTCGGCCGTCGGGGCGGCTGCGGCAGCGTCGTGGGGCGCCGCAGTCCGGGTATACAGCGCTGCGGTGAGCGCGCCGCCGATCGCCATGCTGCCGAGGATCAGCGCCGTGTTTTTCAGTGTCAGGGATGCCATGTGTTGTCCATTCCGTCGTTGAGAGGCTTGCCGTCGCCGGGCCATTAGTGGGCGCGAATATCCTGCAGCAGCGACAGGTTGCCCTGCTGAACGAAGGTGAAGTCCACGCTGTCGCCGTCCTTCACATTGTTGAGCTGGGTCTGCGGGGTGATGGTGAAGCGCATGGTCATCGGCGGCCAGTTCACCGCCGGGATGGCTTCGTGGGCGATGGTGATTTTTTTGCTATCCATATCAATGGCTTTAATGACCCCTTTGCCGCTGATGCTTTGCGTCTGCGCGGCGGCGGGCTGTTCGTGCATCGCCATGCCGGCGTGCGGGTCGGCGGCCTGGACGGCGAACACCGCGCCAGAAATCAGAGTGAACAGGGCGACTTTAGACAGTGAATTCATGATCGGGACTCCTTGGGTTATTCCATCCAGCCGCCGCCGAGGGCGGTGAACAGGGTGATTTCATTTGCCTGACGGGAATAGTTGAGTTCCAGCAGGGTTTGTCGGGTGGTGAAAATATCGCGCTGGGCGCTCAGCACTTCGATGTAGCTGACCGCGCCGTGGCGATAGAGCGCGGTGGCGCGCTGCAGGGTGATATTCAGCGACGCGAGATAGCGCTCCTGTGCGGCAATTTGATCGGCCAGGCTCTGGCGCAGGGCCAGCGCGTCGGCTACCTCTTTAAAGGCGGACTGGATTTTTTGCTCGTAGTTGACCACCTGCTGCTGCTGGCGGATCTCCGCCAGATCGAGGTTGGCCTGATTGCGCCCGGCGTTGAAAATCGGTATGTCGATTTTGGGGATGAAGTTCCACATCGCGCTGCCGGCGTTAAACAGGCTGGCGAGCTCGCTGCTGCTACCGGAGAGCGAGCTGGTCAGGGTGATCGACGGAAAGAAGGCCGCCCGCGCGGCGCCGATGTTGGCGTTGGCCGCCCGCAGGCTGTGTTCGGCCTCTAAAATATCCGGCCGCTGCAGCAGGATCGCTGAGGAGAGCGATGGCGGCAGGGTAACGCCTTGCAGATCGACGGCGCTGCTGGCGCTATCGTCCGGCAGAGGTTGATAGCTGCCGAGCAACAGCTGCAGAGCGTTATTAGCCTGCGCCAGCTGGCCCTGCCGTCTGGCGATATCGGCGCGGGTGCTCTCGATCATCCCCCGCGCCTGCTCCAGCGCCAGCACGGTAGTGCTCCCGGTCAGCAGCTGTTTTTCAACGAACGCGTAAGACTGCTGATAGTTTTGCAGGGTATCGTTGGCCACCTGCAGCTGCGCTGCCGCCAGCCGCTGGTTGAAGTAGCTTTGTGAAACGTTAGCAATCAACAGGATATGCACTGCGCGCCGGGCCTCTTCGCTGGCGAAGAAGTTCTCCCGGTCGGCCTCGCTAAGGTTTTTCAGCCGGCCAAAGAAGTCGAGGTCATAGCTGAGATTCAGGCCGGCAGCGTAATCGTTGCTGGTGGTGGTGTCGCCTTTAAGCTTGCCGCCGTAGGTGGTGCTGCCGTCACCGTTCAATTGCGGGTAGCGGTCAGCATCGGTCACCCGATACTGGGCGCGGGCTTCCTGCACTTTCAGCGTCGCCATCCGCAGATCGCGGTTGTTGGTCAGCGCGGTGCCAATCAGGCTTTTCACCTGCGGGTCGACGAAAAAGGTGCGCCAGCCGGTCTCCTGATAGCCCGCGGTTGCGGTCACCAGCTTGTTCTGGCTGAGAGAGAACTGCTGCGGTACCGGCGCGGCGGGGCGCTGGTAGTCCGGAGCGAGCGAGACACAGCCGGTTAAGGCGAGTATCACGCTGAGGGTAAGACGCGTTATTGGGCGCATGGCGGCAGACGTTTTCGACGATTTATCCATGGCGGCTACTTTACGTAGCGGCCTCTGTTCAGGACGTGACAGGAAAATGACAAAGCTGTCATTTTCCTGATATTTCATTGCTATCCGGAGGCGCTCCTCTAAAATTGAATACCCGCACAGAACGCGCGTGAAGGAGCCTGCGGTGAAGATTTTGATTGTCGAAGATGAGAAGAAAACCGGGGAGTACCTGACCAAAGGGCTCACCGAGGCTGGCTTCGTCGTCGACCTGGCCGATAACGGCCTTAACGGCTATCACCTGGCGATGACCGGTGACTATGATCTGCTGATCCTCGACATCATGCTGCCGGACGTGAACGGCTGGGATATCGTGCGCATGCTGCGCGCCGCCGGGAAAGGCATGCCGATCCTGCTGCTTACCGCGTTGGGCACCATTGAGCATCGGGTGAAGGGGCTGGAGCTGGGCGCCGACGACTATCTGGTGAAGCCGTTCGCCTTTGCGGAACTGCTGGCGCGGGTGCGGACGCTGCTGCGCCGCGGAGCGGCGGTTATTGTCGAAAGCCAGTTTCAGGCGGCGGATCTCAGCGTCGATCTGGTCAGCCGTAAGGTGACGCGCGGCGCCACCCGCATCACCCTGACCAGCAAGGAGTTCACTCTGCTGGAGTTCTTCCTGCGCCATCAGGGCGAGGTGCTGCCGCGTTCGCTGATTGCCTCGCAGGTGTGGGATATGAATTTTGACAGCGATACCAACGCGATAGATGTGGCGGTGAAGCGGCTGCGCGCCAAAATCGATAACGACTTCGAGCCGAAGCTGATCCAGACCGTGCGCGGCGTCGGCTATATGCTTGAGGTGCCGGATGGCCGCTAAGCGCCCCTTTTCCCTGGCCACCCGGCTGAGTTTCTTTATTAGCCTCGCCACCATCATCGCCTTTTTTGCCTTCACCTGGATCATGATCCATTCGGTGAAGGCCCACTTTGAAGAGCGCGATGTTCACGATCTCAGGCAGCTCAGCACCACCCTGGAGACGGTCCTCGACCACGCTGACTACCCGCAGGCGCGGCGGCTGGAGATCGTGAAGAATATCATTGCGGGTTACGCCAACGTCTTTATCTGCCTGGACGATGGGCAGGGCAATATTCTGTTCCAGTCGCCCAACGGGCCGGATCTCAGCCATATGCTGAGTACGCCAGGCCTGGCGATGCAGCTGCGCGACGGGAATGTGATTTCATGGACCGACCCGCAGCCGCGGGCAATGGCGCACGATAAACATCAATTGGAGACCCGCGCCTGGCGGCTGATCATGCTGCCGCTGGGCAAGCAGGCGGACGGCAAACCGGCGTACCATCTGCTGATGGCCTTATCCATCGATTTTCACCTGCACTATATTAATGAGCTGAAAGCGAAGCTGATTTCCGCCGCGTCGATAATCAGCCTGCTGATCATCGCCATCGTGCTGTTTGTGGTCTATCAGGGACATAAACCGATCCGCCAGATCAGCCGGCAGATCCAGAATATTACCTCGCGGGATCTCGACGTGCGCCTCGACCCGCAGGCGGTGCCTATCGAACTGGAGCGGCTCGCGCTGTCCTTTAACCACATGCTGGAGCGGATGGAGGATGTCTTTACCCGTCAGTCGAACTTCTCCGCCGATATCGCCCATGAGATCCGCACGCCGATCACCAACCTGGTGACGCAAACCGAAATCGCCTTAAGCCAGAGCCGCAGCCAGCAGGAGCTGGAAGAGGTGCTCTACTCCAATCTCGAAGAGTTCTCGCGTATGTCGCGGATGGTCAGCGATATGCTGTTCCTCGCCCAGGCCGATAACAACCAGCTGATCCCCGAACAGCGGGAACTGGATCTGGCTGAGGAAGTGCATAAGGTGTTTGAGTTTTTCGAGGCGTGGGCGGAAGAGAAGGCGGTGGCGCTGTGCTTTGTCGGCAGCCCCTGCCGGGTGATTGGCGATCCGCTGATGCTGCGGCGGGCGATCAGCAATCTGCTGTCGAACGCGATCCGCTACACCCCGGCTGGCCAGGCGGTGACGATCGCGCTGAGCGAAAGCGCGGAGACGGTCCGCCTGGTGGTGGAGAATCCCGGTACGCCGATTGCCGCCGAACATCTGCCGCGGCTGTTTGACCGTTTCTATCGCGTCGACCCCTCGCGCCAGCGCAAAGGGGAGGGCAGCGGCATCGGCCTGGCGATAGTGAAATCCATCGTCAGCGCACACCACGGCAGCGTGGCTGCGCAGTCCGATCTGCGCTCGACGCGGTTTATTGTAGTGTTGCCGAAACAGGTGTAATAACGGCTGAAAGCCAGCGGGCAGCGCCAGGCGGCTGCTCGCAGTATCGCGACTCTCTTACTCTTCGAAGTACCAGTAGCCCTGATTAATCAGCCGCGTCAGTTCGCTCACGAACGCCGGATTCTGCAGGCCGCTGCCGAGCTCTTCCTGACCTAATGAGGTATAGCGGCACAGCGCATCCAGCGCTTCGGCATCGGTGGTGTCCAGCTGTTCGCTATGCACGAAGAAGCTGTCGCCGATATGCAGAACGCGCAGGCCGCTCAGGCGGGAGAGCTTTTCGCCGCCCAGCAGCGCATCAACCACTTCCTCTTCTTCATATGCCGGTTCCGCCGGCGCAATATCCAGCTCGTGACGCGGGGTGGTGACGAAACTGCCGAACCACTGCTTGAAGTCTTCCGGCTGGCGAATCATGTCGATCATCATGCCGCGTAGACGTTCGAGTTCATACTCTTCAACCCGGCCAGGATGCTCGCGGCAGGTGAGGTCCGGATCGATGTAGTGCTCGCCGCCAAGATCGTTCTCCAGTACATAGTCGGCGAAGCTGCTGATCAGGTCGCGGCCGTTGGGCCCGCGGAAGCCGACGGAGTAGTTCAGCGCGGTTTCGTGGGTGATCCCATCGTGCGGGAATCCCGGTGGAATATAGAGGATATCGCCTGGCTGCAGATCTTCATCAATGATCGGCGGGAACGGGTCGACGTGCAGCAGTGCCGGATGCGGGCAGAACTGACGCATCGGCAGCTTATCCCCCACGCGCCAGCGGCGGCTGCCCATGCCCTGAATAATAAAGACGTCATATTGATCGATATGCGGCCCGACGCCGCCGCCGGGGACGGAGAAGGAGATCATCAGATCGTCCAGACGCCAGTCCGGCAGTACGCGGAACGGTCGCACCAGCTCGGCGGCCGGCATATGCCAGTGGTTTACCGCCTGGGCCAGCAGCGACCAGCCGGTCTCGCCCAGGCCGTCGAAATGTTCAAAAGGTCCATTGCTGGCCTGCCATTTACCGTTGGTCAGACTGACCAGCCGGCTGTCGACTTCCGGCTCCATGGCTAATCCGGCCAGCTCGTCCGGGGTAATCGGGTCGACGAAGTCCGGAAACGCGTTTTTTAAAACCACCGGCTGCTTTTGCCAGTATTTCTCTAAAAACTCGGGCCAGTTAATGTTGAGTTGATAAGCCATCGATTATTACCAGTAAGAAGAAACGGGCCTGATTATAGGAAGGGGGGCCGCGCGGGCGCTTTGTCGTGGGTCAAGAGTGGCGCTTAATTCACCATCGGCGCGATAATGGCGTTGGGTAAGAGAGAAAAATCACTTTTTTGCCAAAAAGCGTTCTTCGCGTTAACTACGCTGCAGGCCGCATGAACACTGGGATGGCGGCTTTAATGGTAGGAAGAGGAATAAGCGAAAAGTTCAAATAATGAGCGGTCGATAAGATTTTTCTATTTTAACCCTTGCTACTTCCGGCGAACTCCCTATAATGCGCTCCCACTGACACGGCGGATGTGAATCACTTCACACAAACAGCCGGTTCGGTTGAAGAGAAAAATCCTGAAAAACGGGTTGACTCTGAAAGAGGAAAGCGTAATATACGCCACCTCGCG
>NZ_JBKIUP010000022.1:0-23948 GCF_046602535.1 Klebsiella sp. 1SOBk10mer | reverse complement strand
ACCAGTTGGTGATTCTGAACTTTTGCTTTGCCACGGAATGGTCTGTGTTGTCGGGAGGATGCGTGATCTGATCCTTCAACTCAGCAAAAGTTCGATTTATTCAACAAAGCCGGGAGGATTTTAATATTTTACCAGCATGGCATGTCGATCAATCGGTTAAGTATAGCGCCAGGTAACCAGACGGATTTTCCCTCTCAGGCGGGAGCCGTTATCCATCGTCCAGTACCTGATTAAAAGTAGGAGTAATTACAAGAAAATTAAATTGTATGACTATTATTTCCGTTCAGAAAAGAAAGTTACATTAAAAACCCGAAATTATTCGGGTTTTTAATTAGTTAAGTGCTATATATTTTCGTGTCCGGGGGTACCCTAAGATGGTGCGCAAGACAACACTCCAGTGTTCATTATTTATTACTGTCAAGCCATTTATTCATCTGCTCAATTTCACCTTTTTGAGCTTTAATGATGTCCTGCGCAAGCTTTCTCATTTCGGGATCTTTTCCGTATTTGAGCTCGGTCTCAGCCATTGCGATTGCCCCTTCATGGTGTGCGATCATACCTTTTGCAAAGGCCTTATCGGGATTGGATTCATTAACGGCGGCCATCATTTTTTCATGCATATTTTTCATGCCAGCCATATATTCCTGTGATGATGCCGATGAGTGCATATCTGACATTTTCATTTCCGAATGTTCAGCAGAAATGGCTGGCAGGGATAACATTAATATTACAAAAAGGGTGTTTTTGATTTTCATATAATAATTCCTTTCAGACAGGTACCGGTTAAGTGTAGCTGAGTCAGACAAAAAAGCCCCCTGACGGGGGGCAAAAATGTAGCAACGTTGTTTCAGGAAAATCTATCAGGGAAAAGGTAACAGCACGGATACTACCGTCGCATTCAGCCTGCATTGATCATGCGGCGGTGCGCTTCGGCCATGGCCTGATGTGGGCCGGATTGCCCGTTATTCATGAATTCATGGGCAACCGCTGCTCTTTCATGCTCATTCATCGCCGCGTAAGACGTTGACGGGACGGTCGTGGATACCGTGTTATTTCCCATCATCTTCTGATGACTTTCCACCATTTTCTGGTGCGCATCCGCCGAGCCGTTCGTCATGGTCTCATGAGCAATAATGGCCTGTTCATGCTGGTCCATACCGGTCATACGAGGAGCAGTCCCCTGGATCCCGACAGGAGCCGCAGCAGACTGCATCTGGTGAGCAGGAGCCTGTGCATTGTTGACGCGATCATGGATATTCACGGTTTCAGTGGCCCAGGCCGATGAAATTAAACCAAAGCCCAGCAAAGATGCTAATACGATATTTTTCATGATAACTCTCCATTTCTGAATTAGTGATGTCCGGGGAAGTACAACCGGTGTTTTCAGTTCCATAACTGAAACAAGTTCGGCAGCGTTTATTTCTCCGGAAGAGGGCTGGATATTCATTTCCTGGCGTACTCTGACGCCGGGTATTGATGAAGCAATCCAGCCTTCCTGATAAGTTGCACTAATTATATCGAATGGCTTCTGTTTGCTGCATGACAGGCTAATGACATCTTTGTCATTTACATCTTTATTTTCAGCATTGGGTTTCCGGGATCATTTTCTCCAGTCTGGGCACGGATAAGATAAAACGCGTGGAGCGTACGTCTGATTCCACCTGCACTCTTCCGTGATGTGCTTCCACGATTGACTTCACAATCGCAAGGCCGATGCCGCTGCCTTCTCCTTTGCGTTGTCTGGATGGATCCACCCGATAAAAACGGTCAAACAGCCTTGATAAATGTTCTTCAGGGATCGGTTTCCCCGGATTTTCAATCACAAGGTCAAAAAAGCTCTCCTGCTCTCTTATTGAGACGGTGATTGCCTGTCCCTCCGGGGTATAACGCAGGGCATTGGATAACAGATTATTGATCGCCCTTCTGAACATTTGTGGATCTCCCTCAACCAGGCAGGGCATCCCGTTAAATTTGAGCGTGATATTGCGTTCTTCGGCCCAGGCTTCGAAAAACTCGAAGACTTTCATGACTTCCGCTTTGAGGTCAAAACGGACCCTGTCAGGTATAAGCTGGTTATTGTCCGCCTGTGCCAGGAACAGCATATCGCTGACCATTTTGGTCATCCGGTTATACTCTTCAAGACTGGAATAGAGGACATCCTCAAGTTCCCTCTGTGTTCGATCCTGACTCAGTGCGATTTCAGTCTGCGTCACCAGATTGGTGATGGGCGTTCTGATCTCATGCGCGATATCGGCAGAGAAATTGGCCTGGCGGGTAAAGACATCCTCAATCTTTCCAATCATATGATTGAACGAGATAACCAGTTGCTCCAGCTCAATGGGAACGCGTGTCGGTTCCAGTCGCGCATCAAGATTCTCGGAGGTGATGTTTTTAATGGCATTGCTGACATTACGAAGGGGCAGGTGCCCCTGACGGACAGCGATTCGAATGATCAGAACAATCAACAGGCTTATCACGACGGCAATCGCAATCAGGTTCTTTTTCAGCGCATCGAGGTAATGGAGATGGAAATTAATGGATAGGCCAGTCAGCATGACATAGTTCTGCTGTTTGCCCTGAAATATCGCCTGACCAGAGGAGGCGATAATCCTGTATGTTTCCATCTTCATTCCGGACCCGGTATCCATCGGTCCCGCAGGATCCTCCACCGTCCAGAGAAAGACATCCCGTGCGCGGCTGTGCTCGCTAAAATCTGCTGAATTCACTGCCGGGCGTAGTGCCGCCCCCTGAGCTGAGCTAAAGAGCACTTCACCCCTGGGATTGAGGAGCAAAAGGGCAACGTTGCGGTAGCTGGCAATTGATTCCTTTATTTTGCTTACTTTTTTTTCATCCGGATCTGCCGGGGACTGGAGTATACGGCTCAGTGTGGTGCTGATTTGTTGCAGATCGCTGACATCCTGCTCGGCAAAATGCTTTTCAACAGAATGCAGCATAAACCAGGTGAAGGCGATAAACGCCAGTATTGTGGACAGGCTGATAAAAAAGGTCAGCCGCAGAGCGAGTGAGAAAGGTCGTCTGGACGGTTTGCTATGCATCCGGGATCTCCAGCATGTAGCCCACGCCCCGCACTGTCTGGATCAGTTTTGTCCCGTAATCGTTGTCTATTTTAGCGCGGAGTCGCTTTACTGCGACATCAATCGCGTTAGTGTCGCTGTCAAAATTCATGTCCCAGACCTGAGAGGCAATCAGGGAGCGGGGAAGAACTTCTCCCTGATGGCGAATGAAGAATTCCAGCAAGCTGAACTCTTTACTGGTGAGCACAATGCGGTTCCCGGCGCGGCTGACTTTTCTGGATACGAGATCAACCGAGAGGTCAGCCACTTTAAGCTGGCTTTCCGTGATCATCGTGTTTCCCCGCCTGAGGAGGGTTCTTACCCGGGCGAGCAGTTCAGCAAACGCAAAGGGCTTCACCAGATAATCGTCCGCACCCAGCTCAAGTCCTTTGACCCTGTGTTCAATCGTGCCAAGGGCCGTCAGCAGTAATACCGGCATCCCCTTTCCGGCACTGCGCAGCATACGGATGATATCCCAGCCGTTTACATCAGGCAGCATGATATCCAGGATGACTAAATCATACTCGGCTGTCATGGCAAGATGATATCCGGTCAGACCATTATCAGCGTGATCCACGACGAACCCCGCCTCTGTCAGCCCCTTGCTGAGATATTCACCTGTTTTAATTTCGTCTTCAACGATTAATATTTTCATCATGCTCCCCGGCTGGCTGCTAATGTCATTTTATTGCGCCCACGATCGTTATCAACGGATTACAGCAAAAATGACAACATTGTCATTATCCTGTCACCCGGCAAACAGAGAGCGTTCGGTAAAGTATCCCTATCAATACTCTGGACTTCGTTTGAACCATTTACCAGGTCTGCCTGTACGAGAAGCGTTATGTTCAAATTAAAATTACTCAGCATCAGTACCATATTCATCCTGGCTGGTTGTGTTTCTCTGGCACCTGAATATCAGCGTCCGCCAGCTCCGGTTCCCCAGCAGTTTTCATTGTCTAAAAACAGTCTGACGCCTGCGGTAAACAGCTATCAGGATACGGGCTGGCGAAACTTTTTTGTCGATCCCCAGGTCAGCAGGCTGATCGGTGAAGCCCTGAATAATAACCGTGATTTGAGAATGGCTGCCCTGAAGGTTGAAGAGGCCCGGGCCCAGTTCAACGTCACGGATGCAGATCGTTATCCCCAACTGAATGCCTCATCCGGGATCACATACAACGGTGGTCTGAAAGGTGACAAGCCGACCACACAGGAGTACGACGCGGGTCTGGAGCTCAGCTATGAGCTCGATTTTTTTGGCAAACTTAAGAACATGAGTGAGGCTGATCGCCAGAACTACTTTGCCAGCGAAGAAGCCCGTCGTGCCGTACACATCCTGCTGGTCTCCAACGTTTCACAGAGCTATTTCAGCCAGCAACTGGCGTACGAACAACTCCGTATTGCGCGGGAAACGCTGAAAAATTATGAACAGTCCTATGCTTTCGTTGAGCAACAGCTCGTGACCGGGAGTACGAACGTTCTGGCACTTGAACAGGCGAGAGGACAAATCGAAAGTACCCGCGCCGAAATAGCCAAACGAGAAGGCGATCTGGCTCAGGCAAACAATGCCCTGCAACTGGTGCTGGGAACGTACCGCGCACTTCCGTCAGAAAAAGGGATGAAAGGCGGGGAGATCGCACCAGTAAAATTGCCACCAAATCTATCTTCACAAATTTTGCTGCAGCGACCGGATATTATGGAAGCGGAATATCAGCTGAAAGCGGCTGATGCCAATATTGGCGCAGCGCGAGCGGCCTTTTTCCCCTCCATTACCCTGACCAGTGGTCTTTCCGCAAGCAGTACGGAGCTGTCAAGCCTGTTTACGTCAGGAAGTGGAATGTGGAATTTTATCCCTAAAATTGAAATTCCTATTTTTAATGCTGGCAGGAATAAAGCCAATCTGAAGCTGGCTGAAATTCGCCAGCAACAATCGGTGGTTAATTACGAACAAAAAATTCAGTCAGCCTTTAAGGATGTTTCCGACACGCTTGCGCTGCGCGACAGCCTTAGCCAGCAACTTGAGTCACAGCAGCGTTATCTTGATTCACTTCAGATAACTCTCCAGCGTGCCAGAGGATTATACGCAAGTGGTGCTGTCAGTTACATCGAAGTGCTGGATGCAGAACGTTCCCTCTTCGCTACGCAGCAAACCATTCTCGATCTTACCTATTCCCGACAGGTTAACGAAATTAATCTGTTTACCGCGCTGGGTGGCGGTTGGGTAGAGTAAATTTATTTAATTAATCAGGAAATTAAAAATGCGTAATTCACTTAAAGCCGTTTTATTTGGTGCCTTCTCTGTCATGTTTTCTGCCGGTCTTCATGCTGAAACACATCAGCATGGCGATATGAATGCTGCCAGTGATGCTTCGGTACAGCAGGTTATCAAGGGCACCGGTGTCGTTAAAGACATTGATATGAATAGTAAAAAGATTACCATTTCGCACGAAGCAATCCCTGCTGTGGGCTGGCCTGCAATGACCATGCGCTTCACTTTTGTTAATGCAGACGACGCTATCAATGCCCTGAAAACCGGCAACCATGTCGATTTCTCGTTTATTCAGCAGGGCAATATCTCCTTACTCAAAAGCATTAACGTTACGCAATCCTGATTATCAGTCCGGAGCGAATACATCCAGTGCGCCTGAACATTCATTAAGGGATTACTGTGAATGAATGATCGGGCGCATATGCCAGGTGTTTTGATTTTTCAGCGAGAAATTGTATGGCTTCTTTAAAGATAAAATATGCTGCAATAATTATCAGCAGCCTCATAGCAGGGGGGCTGATATCGGTTACTGCCTGGCAGTATGTAAACTCATCACAAAAAACAGTACAAACCGAACAAAAGGCACCGGAGCGAAAGGTACTTTTCTGGTATGACCCGATGAAACCGGATACCAAATTTGATAAACCCGGAAAATCTCCCTTTATGGATATGGACCTGGTGCCGAAATATGCTGATGAAAGTGGCGATAAAAGCAGTGGCGGGATCCGTATCGATCCAACCCAGGTTCAGAATCTGGGATTAAAAACGCAAAAAGTTACGCGAGGAATGCTGAATTATTCCCAGACAATCCCGGCTAATGTCAGTTACAACGAGTATCAGTTTGTCATTGTGCAGGCGCGTTCTGACGGTTTCGTCGAAAAAGTGTATCCCCTGACGATTGGCGATCATGTGAAGAAAGGCACTCCGCTTATCGATATCACCATTCCTGAATGGGTTGAGGCACAAAGTGAGTTCCTGCTGTTATCCGGTACAGGCGGTACGTCAACCCAGATAAAAGGGGTTCTGGAGCGACTTCGTCTGGCTGGTATGCCGGAAGAGGATATTCAAAGGCTGCGTTCAACCCGCACAATCCAGACCCGTTTTACCATTAAAGCACCTATTGATGGTGTCATTACTGCGTTTGACCTGCGCACCGGAATGAATATTTCGAAAGATAAAGTAGTGGCTCAGATTCAGGGGATGGACCCGGTCTGGATCAGCGCTGCAGTGCCAGAATCTATCGCCTATCTGCTGAAAGATACGTCGCAGTTTGAAATTTCGGTACCGGCTTATCCGGATAAAACATTCCATGTCGAAAAATGGAACATTCTTCCCAGCGTGGATCAGACAACCCGTACGCTTCAGGTCCGTCTCCAGGTTTCTAATAAGGATGAGTTTCTCAAGCCGGGCATGAATGCCTATCTGAAACTGAATACCAAGAGCCAGGAGATGCTGCTGATACCAAGCCAGGCCGTTATCGATACCGGCAAAGAACAGCGCGTGATTACTGTTGATGATGAAGGCAAGTTTGTGCCGAAACAGATCCACGTTCTGCATGAATCACAGCAACAGTCCGGCATTGGCTCCGGCCTGAATGAAGGCGATACCGTGGTGGTCAGTGGCCTGTTCCTCATTGACTCCGAAGCCAATATTACGGGCGCGCTGGAACGTATGCGCCACCCTGAAAAAACAGAAAACAGTATGCCAGCAATGTCTGAGCAGCCTGTAAATATGCATTCAGGGCACTGAGGAGACGACGATGATTGAATGGATTATCCGGCGCTCTGTCGCCAACCGTTTCCTGGTCATGATGGGCGCACTGTTTCTCAGCATCTGGGGCACATGGACGATAATTAACACGCCGGTCGATGCGCTGCCTGACCTGTCAGATGTGCAGGTCATTATTAAAACCAGCTATCCCGGACAGGCCCCGCAGATTGTAGAAAACCAGGTCACCTATCCGCTTACCACCACCATGCTGTCCGTACCTGGAGCAAAAACCGTGCGTGGCTTTTCACAGTTCGGTGATTCGTATGTGTATGTCATTTTTGAAGACGGCACCGATCTGTACTGGGCCCGTTCGCGCGTGCTGGAATACCTGAATCAGGTTCAGGGCAAACTGCCTGCGGGTGTGAGCTCTGAAATCGGCCCGGACGCCACGGGAGTGGGCTGGATATTTGAATATGCCCTTGTCGATCGCAACGGAAAACACGACCTTTCAGAACTGCGCTCTCTGCAGGACTGGTTCCTGAAATTTGAGCTGAAAACCATCCCGAACGTGGCTGAGGTCGCTTCGGTTGGCGGCGTGGTGAAACAGTACCAGATTCAGGTCAATCCGGTAAAACTGTCCCAGTACGGTATCAGCCTGCCCGAAGTGAAACAGGCACTTGAATCGTCTAACCAGGAGGCCGGTGGCTCATCCGTTGAAATGGCCGAAGCGGAGTATATGGTCCGTGCCAGCGGTTATCTTCAGAGCATTGATGATTTTAATAACATCGTCCTGAAAACAGGTGAGAACGGCGTGCCGGTTTATCTGCGGGATGTTGCCCGCGTGCAGACCGGGCCCGAAATGAGGCGTGGTATTGCCGAGCTGAACGGCCAGGGAGAAGTCGCTGGCGGCGTGGTGATCCTGCGGTCGGGTAAAAATGCGCGCGACGTTATCACGGCAGTGAGGGATAAACTGGAGACGCTGAAGGCCAGCCTGCCGGAAGGCGTTGAAATCGTGACCACCTACGATCGCAGCCAGTTAATCGACCGGGCGATTGATAACCTCAGTTCCAAACTTCTCGAAGAGTTTATCGTGGTGGCCATCGTCTGTGCTCTGTTCCTGTGGCACGTACGTTCTGCCCTGGTGGCGATTATCTCTCTGCCGCTTGGCCTGTGTATCGCCTTTATCGTCATGCACTTCCAGGGACTGAACGCCAATATCATGTCGCTGGGAGGGATAGCGATTGCCGTCGGTGCGATGGTGGATGCCGCCATTGTGATGATTGAAAATGCGCACAAACGGCTTGAGGAGTGGGATCATCAGCATCCGGGTGAGCAGATTGACAACGCCACCCGCTGGAAGGTGATTACCGACGCCTCCGTGGAAGTGGGACCCGCGTTGTTCATTAGCCTGCTGATCATCACCCTGTCCTTTATTCCTATCTTTACCCTGGAAGGGCAGGAAGGTCGTCTGTTTGGCCCGCTGGCATTCACGAAAACGTACTCCATGGCGGGAGCGGCCGCACTGGCCATCATCGTCATTCCTATTCTGATGGGATTCTGGATCCGGGGAAAAATTCCTGCCGAGACAAGTAACCCCCTGAACCGGGTGCTGATCAAAGCGTATCATCCTTTGCTGCTGCGGGTCCTCCACTGGCCAAAAACAACCCTGCTGGTTGCGGCCTTGTCCATTTTCACGGTTATCTGGCCACTGAGTCAGGTGGGCGGTGAATTTCTGCCGAAGATTAACGAGGGCGATCTGCTGTATATGCCGTCGACCTTGCCTGGCGTCTCTCCGGCAGAAGCTGCAGCGCTCCTGCAGACAACAGACAAGTTAATCAAAAGCGTTCCTGAAGTGGCTTCTGTATTTGGCAAGACCGGTAAAGCAGAGACCGCAACGGATTCCGCGCCGCTCGAAATGGTGGAAACCACGATCCAGCTCAAACCTGAGGATCAGTGGCGTCCCGGCATGACAATTGACAAGATTATTGATGAACTCGACAGGACAGTCCGTTTACCGGGTCTGGCCAACCTCTGGGTGCCGCCTATCCGTAACCGTATTGATATGCTCTCAACCGGGATCAAAAGCCCGATAGGTATCAAAGTGTCCGGGACTGTTCTGTCCGATATCGACGCGACGGCGCAGAGTATCGAGGCGGTAGCCAAAACCGTGCCTGGCGTGGTGTCTGTCCTGGCTGAGCGACTTGAGGGCGGGCGCTACATCGATATCGATATCAACCGGGAGAAAGCCTCCCGCTACGGGATGACGGTAGGTGATGTCCAGCTGTTCGTCTCTTCAGCAATCGGAGGTGCTATGGTGGGTGAGACGGTTGAAGGGGTGGCCCGGTACCCTATTAACATTCGCTACCCGCAGGATTACCGGAACAGTCCGCAGGCGCTGAAACAGATGCCGATCCTGACCCCAATGAAGCAGCAAATTACGCTGGGCGATGTTGCCGATATTAAGGTCGTTTCCGGACCAACCATGCTGAAAACCGAAAATGCCCGGCCAGCCAGCTGGATTTATGTTGATGCCCGCGGCAGGGACATGGTGTCGGTGGTGAACGATATTAAGACGGCCATCAGTGAGAAAGTGAAACTGAGACCGGGGACCAGTGTGGCATTCTCAGGACAGTTTGAATTACTCGAGCACGCCAATAAGAAATTAAAACTGATGGTACCGATGACGGTGATGATCATCTTCATCCTGTTATATCTGGCATTCCGCCGGGCTGATGAGGCCTTACTTATTCTGATGAGCCTGCCGTTTGCCCTGGTTGGCGGGATATGGTTCCTGTACTGGCAGGGCTTCCATATGTCAGTGGCGACCGGAACCGGGTTTATCGCCCTGGCCGGGGTGGCAGCAGAGTTTGGCGTGGTCATGCTGATGTATCTGCGTCATGCCATTGAAGCGCACCCGGAATTGTCCCGTAAAGAGACGTTCACACCGGAAGGCCTTGATGAAGCCCTCTATCATGGTGCCGTACTGCGTGTCCGGCCGAAAGCCATGACCGTGGCGGTGATCATTGCGGGTCTGCTGCCAATACTCTGGGGAACCGGTGCAGGTTCAGAAGTCATGAGCCGTATCGCGGCACCCATGATTGGTGGGATGATCACGGCTCCGCTGCTGTCCCTGTTCATTATTCCTGCCGCCTACAAATTAATCTGGCTGCGCAGACATAAAAAAAGCGTGTCCTGAACCTGAAAGGGCACCCCCTGTGGGTGTCCTTCTTTACTGATTCACCCTGACGTCAGGGTTTATATCGATAATATACAGAGGTGAGTATGAAAAAAGTGGTTCTAATGGCGCTGGCTCTCGGCCTTTCACTACCCGCGATGGCGAGTGAAAAAGTGATTGATATGTACAAATCTGAAAACTGTGGCTGTTGTTCCCTGTGGGGCAAAGCGATGGAAAAAGACGGGTTTGAAGTACGAACTCACGTCATGAATGATCAGGCGCTGTCAGCCCTGAAAGAAAAGCATGCTGTTCCTGCAGGACTACGAAGTTGTCATACCGCGGTTGCCGGTAATTTGATCATTGAAGGCCATGTGCCTGCGACAACGATACATAAGGCAATGCAGTCTGGTTCGGGTATATACGGTCTCGCCACCCCCGGTATGCCAGCAGGAAGTCCTGGAATGGAGATGGGAGCCCGAAAAGAGGCTTACGATGTTATCGCATTCTCACCGGATGGAAGTAAAAAAGTCTTCCAGCGAATCGAATAGTCAGCGGAACGGCTGATAACGGGACGCCGGTAGCAGGCACTCCTGTGCCGGCGATATTCGTGGTAATCGCATCCATGACATACCCTGAAGACAGAAGATGCTTCGGTATGCATAAGGAGAGTTACTGTGAAAAATGACAATGCAGTGCAACACAACAACCAGACTGCTTCTGAGCAGACATTATCCCCGGACGAGGGCCACGTATTGCATAAGGTGAGAGATCCCGTGTGCGGGATGGCCATCCTGCCCGACAGGGCGCACAGCAGCATTCGATACCAGGACCACCAACTTTATTTCTGCTCCGCCAGCTGTGAGAGTAAATTTAAAGCCCATCCCGATCGTTATCTTACCGAAGATGCCAGTGAACATTCCCATCACCATCACCACGATCATCACGAAGTCAGCCCTGATCAGATAAAACAGCCTCACAACCAGGCGGAAAAAGAGAATTCTGAAGGTGTGTGGACATGTCCGATGCACCCGGAGATACGCCGCAGTGGTCCCGGAAGCTGTCCTGTCTGTGGAATGGCACTGGAGCCGCTCGTAGCTACGGCATCCACGGGGCCGAGTGATGAACTTCACGACATGACAAGACGCTTCTGGCTGGGGTTGTTGCTGGCGTTTCCGGTTCTGGTACTCGAAATGGGATCTCATCTGTTTCCCGACTTGAGGAATACAGTACCGCCACAGTACAACACATGGCTGCAGTTGCTTCTGGCCTCCCCTGTCGTGTTGTGGTGTGGCTGGCCATTCTTCGCCCGGGCCGGAATGTCGTTACGTAACCGCTCCCTGAATATGTTTACCCTTGTTGCAATGGGGACCGGCGTAGCCTGGGTTTACAGCGTCATTGCAACCGTCTTCCCCTCCTGGTTTCCTGCATCGTTCAGAAACATGGATGGCCTGGTGGCCGTTTATTTTGAAGCCGCAGCAGTTATTACGGTGCTTGTTCTGCTGGGACAGGTTCTTGAGCTGCGGGCACGGGAACAAACCTCAGGCGCCATTACTGCGCTTCTGAACCTTGCCCCCAAAACCGCCAGACGGCTGGATCATGACGGTCATGAAACGGATATTAATGCGGAAGATGTCCTGCCTGGCGATAAGCTCCGCATCAGACCTGGAGAGAGTATTCCGGTCGACGGTATCGTGATCGAAGGCAAAACAACCGTTGATGAATCGATGGTGACCGGGGAGTCTATGCCGGTTACCAAAACGAAGGGTGACCCTGTCATTGGGGGGACGATTAATCAGACAGGTAGTCTTATCATCCGTGCAGAGAAAGTCGGTGATGAAACGATGCTCTCACGAATTGTTCAGATGGTCGCTGATGCACAGCGTTCGCGTGCCCCCATCCAGAGAATGGCAGACAGCGTTTCAGGCTGGTTTGTTCCTCTGGTGATACTTATCGCGGTTGTTGCTTTCTTGATCTGGTCTGTCTGGGGGCCCGAGCCCAGGATGGCGCACGGTCTCATTGCGGCTGTGTCGGTCCTGATTATTGCCTGTCCCTGCGCGCTGGGACTGGCCACGCCGATGTCGATAATGGTGGGGGTGGGCAAAGGCGCCCAGGCCGGGGTGTTAATCAAGAATGCCGAAGCCCTTGAGCGTCTTGAAAAAGTGGACACGCTGGTTGTCGACAAAACAGGCACGCTCACGGAAGGTTCGCCTACGGTGACAGGGATTATCAGTCTCAGTCCGGGTGGGGAAATATCTCTTTTACGTGTAACAGCTGCAGTGGAAAAAGGTTCGCAGCATCCGTTGGGTATGGCTGTTGTCAGAGCCGCGCATGAAAAGGGGATCGTGATACCTGCCGTCAGTAATTTCAATGCCCCGTCGGGGAAAGGTGTCTCAGGCGATGTCGAAGGTCAACGGGTTGTTATTGGTAATGAACTGGCTATGCAGGAAAACAGTATCGTTATTGATAATCAAAAGGCCGTTGCGGATACGTTGCGGATGGAAGGCGCTACCGTTATCTATGTGGCCACAGACGGGAACCTTGCAGGCCTGATAGCTATCTCGGATCCCGTGAAAGCAACCACGCCGGATGCGCTTAAAGCTTTGCGTCAGGCGGGGATCCGCATTGTTATGCTCACCGGGGATAACCAGCTTACTGCTGAAGCAGTCGCACGGAAACTGGGAATAGATGAGGTTGAAGCCGGGATTCTGCCGGATGGCAAAAAAGCAGTGATAACCCGACTGAAAGCGTCTGGCCATGTGGTTGCGATGGCCGGAGACGGTGTGAATGATGCCCCGGCGCTGGCAGCGGCTGACGTGGGTATAGCCATGGGAACGGGTACAGATGTGGCAATAGAAAGTGCTGGCGTTACCCTTCTCAAAGGCGATTTGATGATACTCAACAGGGCCCGTCATCTGTCAGAAATCACCATGAAAAATATCCGGCAGAATCTGTTTTTTGCGTTTATCTACAATGCTCTTGGGGTGCCTGTAGCTGCAGGTCTGCTTTATCCTGTGTATGGAATACTGCTGTCGCCAGTTATTGCGGCGGCGGCTATGGCCCTTTCCTCCGTTAGCGTCATTGCAAATGCGTTGCGTCTGAAAAGTGTCAGGCTCGGGAAATAACCCTGAATGAAGGGTCTGTTACTAACAGAAGGAGTCCGGTATGAAAAGTACCACCTATGCGCTTATTGCTGTCGCCGCGATTGCGGCATTTGCCCTCCTGCGCGAACACTGGTCACATGTGGCAGGTTACTGGCCATATCTGTTATTGCTGGTCTGCCCGCTAATGCATCTTTTCCACGGCCACGGAGGGCATGGAGATCATCAACATCAAGGAAGTGAAAACGATAAAAAAAATTAATCCGGCAGACGGGGCCGCGTCGCGGCCCCGTTATCAGTCCAGGTATCGTTCGTAGTCTCTGGCATGCGCAAAGGCATGCTGTTCAAGTTTGTTATCAGCGGGTGCCGCTGCCCGGAACGCCAGTGAGTTAACAGGATTGTTATTGATGACCAGCTCGTAATGCAGATGAGGACCGGATGAACGTCCGCTGTTACCGGATAACGCAATAGCGTCTCCCCGGGTAACCCTGGCCCCTTTAGTAACGAGTATTTTATTGAGGTGGAGATAGCGAGTTTTAACACCGGCTTTTCCCGTTACTTCAACAAAATATCCCATGGTACTGTTGTATTCGGCCCGGGTGATTTTTCCGTCGATGACGCTGACTATTTTCGTGTTCATGGGCATGGAATAATCAATGCCATTATGGGGACTCACTTTTCCCGATACCGGGTTAAGTCTTGCAGGATTGAAAGGCGAACTGAGTCTTGCTGTGGCCGGTAACGGATAATCGAGACTGCCTTTCCCGGAAGTATCGGAAAGGTTATAGAACTTTTTATCTGATATACGATACGCCGTGTAATTAAATGAACCGGACGTAAATTTATAGGCCACGACACGTGATTTTCCCGCTTTCTTTTGCAGTACGAGTTTTAATGATTCATTTTTTTTCAAATGCCGCAGATTAAACCGGGAAGGCAAGGAGCGCTGAAGAGTAGCGATCTCGTTCGATTCCAGCCCCGAGCGGGTGGCTGAAAGGTAGGCATTTTCTTTTACGACATCGGTAGAATACATTTACTGGAATTCGCCGTTAGCATGAACACTGCGGCGTATGCTAGGGGTTTTCAGGAGGCGTGTCATCTGTCAGTTAATCGGGAGCACCGTTGATGGTCGTCATTTTTGTAACATATCTTGTTTCCCGTTTGCTCCTGAAGCTCTGGGAACTGTATGACCAGCCCGACGGTGATGATTAACGGGACTGAAACAGGTTACGGCAGAGCAATATGGGGCTCATGTCCTGCTACGTAACCCGTCAGTAAAGCCCTGCTGCGCACCTGACGCTAAGCACTAACCCGCCTGCAGTTACCTGGTCGAATACAGCCCGCGAAGCTTTCTTGCCTGCGTCTGATGTGCTTCCGCACCGGCATTATTGACCTGCTCATGCACGAGAGCGGCTTTTTCTCCGGCATTCAGTTCGTTAAAAGAAGAAGACGAGGTCTTTGAATTTGCATCACTGCCGGACAGCATTTTTTTATGTTCCTCAATCATTTTCTGATGCGCATAGGACGCGCTGTTGTTCATAAATGAATGAGCAACAATGGCCCTTTCATGTTCATTCATTTCAGAGAATGAGGGCGTGTTGTTTTTATTAACCCTGTCCGGTAAGTTTTCATGCGTCGAGGAGTTCACATGACTGACGGCTGAGGCATTATTAACAAATCGATGTGCTTCATGGGCAATATCACTGGACTGAGCAAAAGCTGCCCCACAAAATAAAGCTGTAAACGCAGTGGTCGTGATTAATATATTCATGTGTAATTACCTTCTGAGGTACATAAAAGATGTCCTTATGATCATATATAAAAAAATCAACCTGTGGGGAAGATGACGTAAATGTAATACAGCCACGTACATTACACGATTGTAATGAATTTGTTTCTTAAGGTGTGCTAGATTCATTTCATTGTAAGTGGATGAACCAGTAATTTAATTTAAATCGGTTCTCGAATTCTGTCAGTAACCATACTTTAAATAAGGGAATGCGCATGATGTTGAAAACGTCTCGACGAACTTTCCTGAAGGGGTTAACCCTCTCTGGCGTAGCCGGAAGTCTTGGCGTATGGAGTTTCAATGCGCGTTCCAGTCTGAGCCTGCCAGTTGCCGCATCCCTGCAGGGTACTCAGTTTGACCTGACCATTGGTGAAACGGCCGTCAATATCACGGGCAGTGAGCGTCAGGCCAAAACAATCAATGGAGGCCTGCCGGGGCCCGTTCTTCGCTGGAAAGAAGGTGACACCATTACCCTGAAGGTCAAAAACCGTCTTAATGAACAGACGTCCATTCACTGGCACGGCATTATTCTTCCGGCCAATATGGATGGTGTTCCGGGGCTGAGTTTTATGGGCATAGAGCCTGATGATACCTACGTTTACACCTTTAAGGTTAAGCAGAACGGGACTTACTGGTACCACAGCCATTCCGGTCTGCAGGAACAGGAGGGGGTATACGGTGCCATTATCATCGATGCCAGGGAGCCAGAACCGTTTGCTTACGATCGTGAGCATGTGGTCATGTTGTCTGACTGGACCGATGAAAATCCTCACAGCCTGCTGAAAAAATTAAAAAAACAGTCGGATTACTACAATTTCAATAAACCAACCGTTGGCTCTTTTTTCCGCGACGTGAATACCAGGGGGCTGTCAGCCACCATTGCCGATCGGAAAATGTGGGCTGAAATGAAAATGAATCCGACTGACCTCGCGGATGTCAGTGGCTACACCTACACCTATCTCATGAACGGGCAGGCCCCGCTGAAAAACTGGACCGGACTGTTCCGTCCCGGTGAAAAGATACGCTTACGGTTTATCAACGGCTCGGCAATGACCTATTTCGATATCCGTATCCCCGGGCTGAAAATGACGGTCGTGGCTGCAGATGGCCAGTATGTAAACCCGGTTACCGTTGACGAATTCAGGATTGCCGTTGCCGAAACCTATGATGTCATTGTGGAGCCTCAGGGTGAGGCCTATACCATCTTCGCACAATCCATGGACAGGACCGGTTACGCTCGAGGGACACTGGCCACGAGAGAGGGGTTAAGTGCTGCCGTTCCCCCCCTCGATCCCCGTCCTCTGTTGACCATGGAAGATATGGGTATGGGGGGAATGGGACATGATATGGCAGGAATGGACCACAGCCAGATGGGAGGCATGGATAACAGCGGAGAGATGATGTCTATGGACGGTGCTGACCTTCCGGATAGCGGGACATCCTCCGCGCCCATGGATCACAGCAGCATGGCCGGTATGGATCATTCCCGGATGGCCGGAATGCCGGGTATGCAAAGTCATCCTGCGTCAGAAACGGATAACCCACTGGTTGATATGCAGGCGATGAGCGTCTCTCCGAAATTAAATGATCCGGGTATTGGTCTTCGAAATAACGGAAGAAAGGTTCTCACGTACGCGGATTTGAAAAGCCGCTTTGAGGATCCTGACGGACGTGAACCTGGCCGTACCATAGAACTGCATTTAACCGGCCACATGGAAAAGTTTGCCTGGTCATTTAACGGAATCAAGTTTTCAGATGCCGCACCGGTGCTGCTGAAATACGGTGAGCGGCTCAGGATCACGCTGATCAACGATACCATGATGACTCACCCCATTCACCTGCATGGTATGTGGAGCGATCTGGAAGATGAAAACGGTAATTTCATGGTTCGTAAACACACAATAGATGTTCCCCCTGGTACAAAACGCAGTTACAGAGTGACAGCAGATGCGCTTGGCCGCTGGGCGTATCACTGCCATTTGCTCTATCACATGGAAATGGGAATGTTTCGTGAAGTCCGGGTGGAGGAATGATACGAATGAAGAGAAATTTGAAGGCCATACCTGTTCTGGTCGCCGGTTTGTTTACCTCACAGCTTTCTATTGCGGCGGGCTCCGTCTCTACAGATCCCCACGCCGGGCACGACATGTCTGCCATGCAGATGCCAGCAGATGAGAATTTCACTGAGATGACGTCAATGGAGCCCATTGTAACTGAGAGCAGAACGCCAATTCCGCCTGTTACCGATGCCGACCGGAAGGCTGCATTCGGCAATTTACAGGGGCATGCGATTCACGACAGTGCGATTAATTATCTGGTTCTGCTGGATCAACTGGAATGGCAACGGTCGGATAACACCAACAATTTCAGCTGGAGTGTTAACAGCTGGATTGGAGGCGACACAGATCGGATTTGGCTAAAGAGTGAAGGTGAACGAAGCAATGGGGAAACGGAGGCGGCTGAAGCGCAGTTACTCTGGGGACATGCGGTTGGCCCATGGTGGGATTTGGTTGCGGGTGTCAGGCAGGATTTCAGACCTGCTTCTGCCCGGACCTGGGCTGCTGTCGGTTTTCAGGGGCTGGCACTCTATAATTTTGAGTCTGAAATTACGGGTTTTGTCAGTAATGGCGGAAAAGCAGCCCTTCGTCTGGGAGGAGAATACGACGTTTTACTGACTAACCGGCTCATACTCCAGCCATCCTATGAGGTGAATTTCTACAGTCAGGATGATGAATCGCGGGGTCGCGGCAGGGGACTGACTGACACAGAGCTGGGGCTCCGGCTGCGCTATGAAATACGCCGTGAGTTTGCACCCTATATAGGCGTTTCCTGGAATCAACTTTACGGGAAAACATCCGATATGGCGAAAAGAGAAGGTGAGAAAGACCATCAGGTAGTATTCCTGGCGGGAGCCAGAATCTGGTTTTAACGCCCTGATATAAAACACTCAACTAAACAGGTAAATAAAATGTCGATTTTAAATAAAGCCATTCTTACAGGTGGCCTCGTTATGGGCGTTGCTTTCTCTGCTATGGCCCATCCGGAATTAAAAAGCTCTATGCCACAGGCTGATTCAGCCGTAGCGGCCCCGGAAAAGATTCAGCTTAATTTCTCGGAAAATCTGACCGTGAAATTCTCAGGTGCAAAATTAACGATGACGGGTATGAAAGGCATGTCATCACATTCTCCGATGCCGGTCGCGGCAAAAGTGGCGCCAGGCGCTGACCCTAAATCGATGGTCATTATTCCGCGAGAGCCTTTACCCGCTGGCACTTATCGTGTTGACTGGCGCGCAGTTTCTTCAGATACGCACCCTATTACCGGTAATTACACCTTTACAGTGAAGTAATATTATGAACGACCTGATTATGATTGTTATTCGTTTTCTTCTTTATCTGGATTTGATGGTAATATTTGGATTGCCATTTTTTCAGATATATGGAATAAGCGGTGTCAGACATGAAACCTATAACCTGACTAATTTCAGGTCGTTTATAACCTTTGCTGTTGTTACAGGCATCATTCTTACTGGCATTAATATGCTCCTGGTATCTAATGCCATGAGTGGAGTAACTGACCTCAGAGAATTATCCATCCATGTTATCGAGATGGTGATAGAAGAAACTGATGTGGGTATTAGCTGGATTGTCAGGCTCTGTGCCCTGTTTACCACACTCGGTGCTTTGTTCCTTTACACTAATAAGAGAGTATTGTCCTGCCTGCTGATGACGATGAGTGGGGGCGTGGCGCTGGCTACACTTGCCTGGGGAGGACACGCCGTTATGCATGACGGTCTGCATTACTATCTCCATTTACTGAGCGATCTGACCCATCTCGGCGCTGCAGGTGCCTGGACAGGTGCTCTGGTTGCATTTGCTATCCTGCTGATGCGCAGAAACGAGCATAATGCACAGAGCGTCATTGTGATATCTGACTCCCTGGCAAAATTTGCCACGGCAGGAACGGTGATTGTTGTAGCCCTGATCCTGAGTGCGCTGGTCAACTATCTGTATATTGCTGAGGGTAACTTAACTCCCTTATTCAACAGTTCCTGGGGGAGGATATTGCTTGCCAAGACGGCTCTGTTTGTTCTGATGCTTCTTCTGGCTGCAGCAAACCGGTTTCACCTGGGTCCCCGGCTTGAAGTTATGGTCAGGGAAGGGAATTATGATCGCAGCGTTGCCCTGATGCGAAACAGCATCCTGACAGAATTCGTTGTTGCGATTATCATTCTGGGCGCCGTAGCGTGGCTCGGAATGCTTGCTCCGTCTCAGGTCAGCTAGGGGACAACCAACGCTCACGCGTGAGATTTTTACTTTCATATCAGCGAGTTGACCATGCAGCGTATTTTAATCGTTGAAGACGAACAAAAAACAGGTCGTTACCTGCAGCAGGGACTGGTTGAGGAAGGCTATCAGGCCGATCTCTTTAATAATGGCCGCGATGGTCTTGGGGCCGCGTCGAAGGGACAGTATGATTTGATAATACTGGACGTGATGCTGCCTTTCCTCGACGGGTGGCAAATCATCAGCGCACTGAGGGAGTCCGGGCACGAAGAACCGGTCCTGTTTTTAACCGCAAAGGACAACGTGCGGGACAAAGTGAAAGGACTGGAGCTTGGCGCAGATGACTACCTGATTAAGCCCTTTGATTTTACGGAGCTGGTTGCACGTGTAAGAACCCTACTGCGCCGGGCACGCTCGCAGGCCGCAACAGTCTGCACCATCGCCGATATGACCGTTGATATGGTGCGCCGGACCGTGATCCGTTCGGGGAAGAAGATCCATCTCACCGGTAAAGAATACGTTCTGCTTGAGTTGCTGCTGCAACGCACCGGAGAAGTGTTACCCAGGAGTCTTATCTCGTCCCTGGTCTGGAACATGAATTTTGAAAGTGATACGAATGTGATTGATGTCGCCGTGAGACGTCTGAGAAGTAAAATTGATGATGACTTTGAGCCAAAACTGATCCATACCGTTCGCGGTGTCGGATATGTCCTGGAGATCAGAGAAGAGTGAGGTTCAAAATTTCCCTGACCACACGCCTGAGCCTGATTTTTTCTGCGGTGATGCTTACGGTATGGTGGTTATCAAGTTTTATCCTGATTAGCACCCTTAATGGCTATTTCGATAATCAGGACCGCGATTTTCTGACAGGTAAACTTCAGCTCACCGAAGAGTTTCTTAAAACAGAGACGTTCCGGAACAAAACGGATATTAAGTCATTATCAGAAAAAATAAACGATGCGATGGTAGGGCACAATGGTTTATTCATTTCTATAAAAAACATGGAAAATGAAAAAATTGTTGAACTCTATGCCAAAAATTCTGTTGTTCCAGCGGTCCTGCTTAATAAGTCGGGTGATATTCTCGACTATATGATCCAGACGGAAGAAAATAACACCGTGTACCGCAGTATCTCGCGACGGGTTGCCGTGACGCCGGAACAGGGTAAAAGCAAACATGTCATCATTACGGTTGCCACGGATACTGGGTATCACACCCTGTTTATGGACAAACTCAGTACCTGGCTGTTCTGGTTCAATATCGGTCTGGTCTTTATTTCTGTTTTTCTGGGCTGGCTGACCACACGTATTGGTCTGAAACCGTTACGGGAAATGACCAGTCTGGCTTCCTCCATGACTGTACACAGCCTGGATCAGCGTCTAAATCCCGATCTGGCTCCGCCGGAAATCTCTGAGACCATGCAGGAGTTCAATAATATGTTTGATCGCCTGGAGGGGGCATTCCGGAAACTGTCAGATTTCTCGTCTGACATCGCGCATGAGCTGCGCACACCAGTCAGTAATCTGATGATGCAGACGCAGTTTGCACTGGCTAAGGAAAGGGATGTTTCGCATTACCGCGAAATTTTATTCGCTAACCTGGAAGAACTGAAAAGGTTGTCACGAATGACCAGTGACATGCTTTTTCTGGCACGTTCAGAGCATGGTCTGCTGCGGCTGGATAAACATGATGTGGATCTGGCAGCCGAACTGAATGAATTACGTGAGTTGTTCGAGCCCCTGGCAGACGAAACAGGAAAGACAATCACGGTTGAAGGAGAGGGCGTTGTTGCCGGAGACAGCGATATGCTCCGACGTGCTTTCAGTAACCTGCTTTCCAATGCAATCAAGTATTCTCCCGATAACACCTGTACAGCGATACACATTGAGCGTGACAGTGACTGTGTGAACGTGATGATTACGAATACGATGTCCGGCCAGGTTCCCGCTAATCTGGAACGTTTGTTTGACCGGTTCTATCGCGCAGACTCATCAAGGTTCTACAACACGGAAGGCGCGGGGCTGGGATTATCAATTACAAGGTCGATCATTCATGCTCACGGCGGCGAGCTGTCAGCAGAACAGCAGGGGCGGGAAATTGTGTTCAGTGTGCGTCTGTTAATGGATTAATACCGTTATTCAGGAGAAACCCGGAAGGTGACAAAAATGTCATCGTTCAGTCACGCGATAAACAGAGGCGGTTTTTTATAATCAGCCATAAATCAGGACAGCGTGATAATTCAATCGCCCGATTCCTGGCGTGATGATCAACCAGCCCTGAGATCAAATGCTTTCTCTGTTATAAGCATTGATTGTTCGGGTATGAAAACACCGGAGACCCAACCATGAAAAAGATCCTTGTATCCTTTATTGCCATGATGGCTGTCGCTTCATCTGCCTGGGCTGCAGAGACAATGAACATGCATGACCAGGTAAATAATGCCCAGGCGCCTGCCCATCAGATGCAATCATCCGCTGAAAAAAGTGCAGTTCAGGGGGAGAGCATGAAAATGATGGATATGAGCGGTCACGATCAGGCCGCAATGTCCCATGAAATGATGCAAAACGGCAATTCTGCCGCCCATCAGGACATGGCTGAAATGCATAAAAAAATGATGAAAGCCAAACCTGAGAACACCGAAGAAACTGCTAAGCCATTTTCCGAAATGAGCGAGCATGAGAAAGCCGCTGTTGTGCATGAGAAGGCGAATAATGGCCAGTCTTCCGTTATTCATCAGCAACAGGCGGAAAAGCATCGCAGCCAGATCACCCAGAATTAACCCGCAGCTCCACTTGTCAGACCCTCATTTGACGCCGAAGTCACTGGCTTACGCTCCCGTCCGGGAGCGTTTTTTTTATAAGCGAAATGAATAATAATGAAAGAGTCCATACACAATGTTTTTTTGGTCATGTCGACCTCACAATTAACTTATATTGTTTGAGAATCCTGTTCCCCGGTCATCTCCAGGGTGCATGTCGCGCCGTATCCTGAGACTGGCTGAGAATACGAATGACCGTAACCATAGAATGTGATGATACAAAATAGATCGTATGCCGGTTCTACCGGCAGTGTGCAGATATCGTCTCCCAGCTCTGCACAATGCGTGCCGATATCATGCATGGCCAGCACATCAAATACTGCAGCTATACGACCGATCTATGCATCCGCCTGAACAACCCCGATCTGTCTTTAGCTGAAGTCCCAGATGGCCTCCAGATCCTCTTCTGCTTTGGGTGTCAGCTCAATCTCTTTCATTTGCCACCCTGGCCCTGACATTCCTCAGGAATGCATTCTTGTTCCATGGTTTCGCCTGATGTAGCCCCCTGAAACACCGGACAGTAGCTGTATCTCCAGATAAGAGATAGGCTTGAATATATGTCTAACACTAACGCCAATTTTGAGATGACCGGGATCCTGTTAGGGCAAGAAGTCCGTAAACGTAAAACTCCTCAGGAGAAGATCGCCATTATCCAGCAGACGATGGAGCCGGGTATGAATGTCTCCCATGTCGGCCGCCTGCATGGTATCCAGCCCAGCCTGCTGTTTAAGTGGAAGAAGCAATATCAGGAAGGCAGCCTCACCGCAGTTGCGGCTGGAGAGGAAGTCGTTCCTGCTTCTGAGCTTACTGCTGCTCTGAAGCAGGTCCGGGAGCTTCAGCGCCTTCTGGGCAAGAAGACGATGGAAGTTGAGATCCTGAAAGAAGCCGTGGAGTACGGTCAGTCGCGAAAATGGATAGCGCACGCGCCCTTGTTGCCAAAGGACGGGGAATAGCCATGGTCAGTCGGACCATGGGCGTGTCGCGTGCGCAACTGTCACTGCGGATTAACCGTTCTGCCGACTGGCAGGACAGGCGCTGTAACCGGCGTAATGAAGAAGCAGACGCAGAAATACTGTCGGCTATCCTCAACATTATCAGCGATATGCCGAGTTATGGTTATCGACGCGTGTGGGGCATCCTGCGCAAGCAACGTCGCACAGAGGGACAGCCACCTGTGAATGCCAAACGGCTTTACAGGATAATGAGCGAGCATAACCTGTTGTTGTTGCATCACAAACCAGAGCGACCGAAGCGTGAACATAAGGGCAAGATAGCGGTGGCAGAAAGCGATATGCGCTGGTGTTCAGATGGCTTCGAGTTCGGCTGCGACAACGGCGAAAAACTGCGGGTAACGTTCGCGCTGGACTGCTGCGACCGTGAGGCCATAGACTGGGTAGCAAGCACGGGAGGCTATGACAGTTCGACCGTGCAGGATGTGATGCTGAGGTCGGTGGAAAAGCGCTTCGGCGACAGGTTGCCCGACACAGCGGTGCAGTGGCTGACGGATAACGGTTCAGCGTATACCGCGTATGAAACGCGGAGGTTCGCGAGAGAGCTGAATCTGGAGCCCTGCACGGCTTTGTTGAATAAATCGAACTTTTGCTGAGTTGAAGGATCCGATCACGCATCTTCCCGACAACGCAGACCGTTCCGTGGCAAAGCAAAAGTTCAAAATCACCAACTGGCCCACCTACAATAAAGCCCTCATCAACCGTGGCTCCATAACTTT
>NZ_JBKIUP010000021.1:0-26319 GCF_046602535.1 Klebsiella sp. 1SOBk10mer | reverse complement strand
TACAACTGACGTGACTGGCACCATCGAACTGCCGGAAGGCGTAGAGATGGTAATGCCGGGCGACAACATCAAAATGGTTGTTACCCTGATCCACCCGATCGCGATGGACGACGGTCTGCGTTTCGCAATCCGTGAAGGCGGCCGTACCGTTGGCGCGGGCGTTGTAGCTAAAGTTCTGGGCTAATTCGTTAGCTTTGAATAAAAAAGGGCGCTTCGGCGCCCTTTTTGCTGTCCGTCGTTCAGCGAAAAAGGCGGTTATGCTGGCGATTCATAACGTGCGCTGCGGCGGATAATGAGTAAATGGTCTATTGTAATCATAACTATTCTCATTTAATATTTGTGCATAAATTGAACGGGAGTTTATATGTACGTTTGTTTGTGCAATGGCATCAGCGATAAAAAAATTCGCCAGGTTGTCCGCCAGTTTCAACCGCAATCTTTTCAGCAATTACGTAAGTTTGTTCCCGTTGGAAATCAATGCGGTAAGTGTGTTCGCGCGGCGCGGGAAGTTATGGAAGATGAATTAACCACCATGCCGGAATTCAAAGAAATCGCCTGAAGTCCACGCTTCTCTTTTGACATCCCTATAGGCCGGACTACGCTTCAATGAGTGGAAGCGGAGGGACTATATAATGAAAGGTGATGTCAAAATCATAAGTTATCTCAATAAATTATTGGGAAATGAGCTGGTCGCAATTAATCAGTACTTTCTCCATGCGAGAATGTTCAAAAACTGGGGCCTGATGCGCCTCAACGATATCGAGTACCACGAATCCATCGACGAAATGAAGCATGCCGATAAATACATCGAGCGTATTCTTTTTCTCGAAGGTATCCCTAATCTGCAGGATCTCGGCAAACTTGGCATCGGTGAAGATGTGGAAGAGATGCTGCAGTCCGATTTAAGACTGGAGCTGGAAGGGGCGCAAAATCTGCGCGAGGCGATCGCCTACGCCGACAGCGTCCATGACTACGTCAGCCGCGATATGATGATTGAGATCCTGGCGGATGAAGAAGGCCATATTGACTGGCTGGAAACCGAACTCGATCTGATCGGCAAAATCGGCCTGCAAAATTACCTGCAGTCGCAGATCAAAGTGTCAGACTAGCCAGCGTCTGACACCCGCACCAGAAACCCGCGGCCGCCAGAAATGGCCCAAACGGCAGCGGGTTGTTCCCCCTCCATTTACTGCTCACGCCGTACCTGGCGTGCAAACCTGATACTGCCCACACCGTGCCGGCGAGCAGCGATGCCACCAGTAGCAGCTGCGGCAACAATTGCCAGCCATGCCAGGCGCCTAGGGCGGCGAGATATTTGATATCCCCATACCCCAACCCCTCATAGCCGCGGATCCCGCGATATAGCCAGTAAAGCGCAGCCAAACACAGATAGCCGCCTATCGCCCCCCAGACGGCATCATGAAGCTGGTGCGGCGCCAGACAAAGATAAAAAAGTAAACCGCTCCACAGCAGGGGACAGGTGTAACGGTCGGGCAGCAGGCCGTGACGCAGGTCCTGGTGGCATAAGGCTAAGGTCAATCCGCTATAACACAGCAAGAAGGGGAGGGCGGCGAGCATGGTTAACCCCGTAATCGTCAAAGAACATCGCCTCACTATGCTTATTGACCCCCGTTTGGTGCAAAAAGGACTTTCCAGGAATGGATGGCGCCATCCGCGTTAATTTGCCGCGTTGTCGGTCCGTACAGTTCGCTGGCGCGAAGGCGCGCAAATCCTGGTGATGATTTTCTAAACAGCACTTGCGTAGCGCCAGAATTTGCGTATAATGCGCGGGCCTGTCAAAGTTGACGGCCGGTTCAATATGAACCCTGGTAATCGCAGTTGGGTTATCAAACAATGTCCCCAATCGGGGGGCTATGTAAGAACGGTTACACTCTCCCATCAATCGTAATGGGTATGAGGAGTAATCATTTCGTCTATAAAATAATTGGAGCTCTGGTCTCATGCAGAACCAAAGAATCCGTATCCGCCTGAAAGCGTTTGATCATCGTCTGATCGATCAATCAACCGCGGAAATCGTCGAGACTGCTAAGCGCACTGGTGCGCAAGTCCGTGGTCCGATCCCGCTGCCGACCCGCAAAGAGCGCTTTACCGTTCTGATCTCCCCGCACGTCAACAAAGACGCGCGTGACCAGTACGAAATTCGCACTCACAAGCGTCTGGTTGACATCGTTGAGCCAACTGAAAAAACCGTTGATGCTCTGATGCGTCTGGATCTGGCTGCCGGTGTAGACGTGCAGATCAGCCTGGGTTAATCAGGTCATCGAGCGATTGAGAGGTTGAAACAATGATTGGTTTAGTCGGTAAAAAAGTGGGCATGACCCGCATCTTCACTGAAGATGGCGTTTCTATCCCAGTAACCGTAATCGAAGTTGAAGCAAACCGTGTTACTCAGGTTAAAGACCTGGCTAACGATGGCTACCGCGCAATCCAGGTTACCACCGGTGCTAAAAAAGCTAACCGTGTAACCAAGCCGGAAGCGGGTCACTTCGCTAAAGCTGGCGTTGAAGCTGGCCGTGGTCTGTGGGAATTCCGTCTGGCTGACGGCGAAGAATTCACCGTAGGTCAGAACATTAGCGTTGAACTGTTTGCTGACGTTAAAAAAGTTGACGTAACCGGTACCTCTAAAGGTAAAGGTTTTGCTGGTACCGTTAAGCGCTGGAACTTCCGTACCCAGGACGCTACTCACGGTAACTCCTTGTCTCACCGCGTTCCGGGTTCTATCGGTCAGAACCAGACTCCGGGCAAAGTGTTCAAAGGCAAGAAAATGGCAGGTCAGCTGGGTAATGAGCGTGTAACCGTTCAGAGCCTGGACGTAGTACGTGTTGACGCTGAGCGCAACCTGCTGCTGGTTAAAGGTGCTGTCCCGGGTGCGACCGGTAGCGACCTGATCGTTAAACCAGCTGTGAAGGCGTGAGGAGATAGCAATGGAATTAGTATTGAAAGACGCGCAGAGCGCGCTGACTGTTTCCGAAACTACCTTCGGTCGTGATTTCAACGAAGCGCTGGTTCACCAGGTTGTTGTTGCTTATGCAGCTGGTGCGCGTCAGGGCACTCGTGCTCAGAAGACTCGTGCTGAAATCACTGGCTCCGGTAAAAAACCGTGGCGCCAGAAAGGTACCGGCCGTGCGCGTTCTGGTTCTATCAAGAGCCCGATCTGGCGTTCCGGTGGCGTGACCTTTGCTGCTCGTCCGCAGGACCACAGTCAAAAAGTTAACAAGAAGATGTACCGCGGCGCGCTGAAAAGCATCCTGTCCGAACTGGTACGTCAGGATCGTCTGATCGTTGTCGAGAAGTTCTCTGTTGAAGCGCCGAAAACTAAGCTGCTGGCACAGAAACTGAAAGACATGGCTCTGGAAGATGTGCTGATCATCACCGGTGAGCTGGACGAGAACCTGTTCCTGGCCGCACGTAACCTGCACAAGGTTGACGTACGTGATGCGAACGGTATCGACCCGGTTAGCCTGATCGCCTTCGACAAAGTCGTAATGACTGCTGATGCTGTTAAGCAAGTTGAGGAGATGCTGGCATGATTCGTGAAGAACGTCTGCTGAAGGTGCTGCGCGCACCGCACGTTTCTGAAAAAGCGTCTACTGCGATGGAAAAAACAAACACCATCGTTCTCAAAGTTGCTAAAGACGCGACCAAAGCAGAAATCAAAGCTGCTGTGCAGAAACTGTTTGAAGTCGAAGTCGAAGTCGTTAACACCCTGGTTGTTAAAGGGAAAGTTAAACGTCACGGACAGCGTATCGGTCGTCGTAGCGACTGGAAAAAAGCTTACGTCACCCTGAAAGAAGGCCAGAATCTGGACTTCGTTGGCGGCGCTGAGTAAGTCGGAGGAGTAATACAATGGCAGTTGTTAAATGTAAACCGACATCTCCGGGTCGTCGCCACGTCGTTAAAGTGGTTAACCCAGAGCTGCACAAGGGCAAACCTTTTGCTCCGTTGCTGGAAAAAAACAGCAAATCCGGTGGTCGTAACAACAATGGCCGTATCACCACCCGTCATATCGGTGGTGGCCACAAGCAGGCTTACCGTATTGTTGACTTCAAACGCAACAAAGATGGTATCCCGGCAGTTGTTGAACGTCTTGAGTACGATCCGAACCGCTCCGCGAACATCGCGCTGGTTCTGTACAAAGACGGCGAGCGCCGTTACATCCTGGCCCCGAAAGGCCTGAAAGCTGGCGACCAGATTCAGTCTGGCGTTGATGCTGCAATCAAAGCAGGCAACACCCTGCCGATGCGCAATATCCCGGTTGGTTCTACCGTTCATAACGTAGAAATGAAACCAGGTAAAGGCGGTCAGCTGGCTCGTTCCGCTGGTACTTACGTTCAGATCGTTGCTCGCGACGGTGCTTATGTCACCCTGCGTCTGCGTTCTGGTGAAATGCGTAAAGTCGAAGCAGACTGCCGCGCTACTCTGGGCGAAGTTGGCAATGCTGAGCATATGCTGCGCGTTCTGGGTAAAGCAGGTGCTGCACGCTGGCGTGGTGTTCGTCCTACCGTTCGCGGTACTGCGATGAACCCAGTAGACCACCCACATGGTGGTGGTGAAGGTCGTAACTTTGGTAAGCACCCGGTATCCCCGTGGGGCCTGCAGACCAAAGGTAAGAAGACCCGCAGCAACAAGCGTACTGATAAATTCATCGTACGTCGCCGTAGCAAATAATTTTAGAGGATAAGCCATGCCACGTTCTCTCAAGAAAGGTCCTTTTATTGACCTGCACTTGCTGAAGAAGGTAGAGAAAGCGGTGGAAAGCGGAGACAAGAAGCCCCTGCGCACTTGGTCCCGTCGTTCAACGATCTTTCCTAACATGATCGGTTTGACCATCGCTGTCCATAATGGTCGTCAGCACGTTCCAGTATTTGTTTCCGACGAAATGGTCGGTCACAAACTGGGTGAATTCGCACCGACTCGTACTTATCGCGGCCACGCTGCTGATAAAAAAGCGAAGAAGAAATAAGGTAGGAGGAAGAGATGGAAACTTTAGCTCAACATCGCCATGCTCGTTCTTCTGCTCAGAAGGTTCGCCTTGTAGCTGACCTGATTCGCGGTAAGAAAGTGTCGCAGGCCCTGGATATTCTGACCTACACCAACAAAAAAGCTGCTGTACTGGTCAAGAAGGTACTGGAATCTGCCATTGCTAACGCTGAACACAACGATGGCGCTGACATTGATGATCTGAAAGTTGCGAAAATTTTCGTAGACGAAGGCCCGAGCATGAAGCGCATTATGCCGCGTGCTAAAGGTCGTGCAGATCGCATCCTGAAGCGCACCAGCCACATCACTGTGGTTGTGTCCGATCGCTGAGACTCTGGAGACTAGCAATGGGTCAGAAAGTACATCCTAATGGTATTCGCCTGGGTATTGTCAAACCATGGAACTCTACCTGGTTCGCGAACACCAAAGAATTCGCTGACAACCTGGACAGCGATTTTAAAGTACGTCAGTTCCTGACTAAAGAACTGGCTAAAGCGTCTGTATCTCGCATCGTTATCGAGCGTCCGGCTAAGAGCATCCGTGTGACCATTCACACCGCTCGCCCGGGTATCGTTATCGGTAAGAAAGGCGAAGACGTAGAAAAACTGCGCAAGGTCGTAGCGGATATCGCTGGCGTACCTGCACAGATCAATATCGCCGAAGTTCGTAAACCTGAACTGGACGCAAAACTGGTTGCTGACAGCATCACTTCTCAGCTGGAACGTCGCGTTATGTTCCGTCGTGCGATGAAGCGTGCTGTACAGAACGCAATGCGTCTGGGCGCTAAAGGTATCAAAGTTGAAGTTAGCGGCCGTCTGGGCGGCGCGGAAATCGCACGTACCGAATGGTACCGTGAAGGTCGCGTACCGCTGCACACTCTGCGTGCTGACATCGACTACAACACCTCTGAAGCGCACACCACTTACGGTGTAATCGGCGTTAAGGTATGGATCTTCAAAGGTGAGATCCTGGGTGGTATGGCTGCTGTTGAACAACCGGAACCGGCTGCTCAACCTAAAAAGCAGCAGCGTAAAGGCCGTAAATAAGGAGCGTCGCTGATGTTACAACCAAAGCGTACAAAATTCCGTAAAGTGCACAAAGGCCGCAACCGTGGTCTGGCGCAGGGTACGGATGTTAGCTTCGGAACTTTCGGTCTGAAAGCTGTTGGCCGTGGTCGTCTGACTGCACGTCAGATCGAAGCAGCACGTCGTGCTATGACCCGTGCAGTTAAGCGTCAAGGTAAGATCTGGATCCGTGTATTCCCGGACAAACCGATCACCGAGAAGCCGCTGGAAGTTCGTATGGGTAAAGGTAAAGGTAACGTGGAGTACTGGGTTGCCTTGATTCAGCCGGGTAAAGTCCTGTATGAAATGGACGGTGTACCGGAAGAGCTGGCCCGTGAAGCATTCGGCCTGGCAGCAGCGAAACTGCCGATCAAAACCACCTTTGTAACTAAGACGGTGATGTAATGAAAGCAAAAGAGCTGCGTGAAAAAAGCGTTGAAGAGCTGAACGCTGAGCTGCTGAACCTGCTGCGTGAGCAGTTCAACCTGCGCATGCAGGCTGCAAGTGGCCAGCTGCAACAGACTCATCTGCTGAAGCAAGTGCGTCGTGATGTTGCACGCGTTAAGACTTTACTGACTCAGAAGGCGGGTGCGTAATGACCGATAAAATCCGTACTCTGCAAGGTCGCGTAGTTAGCGACAAAATGGAGAAATCCATTGTTGTTGCTATCGAACGTATGGTGAAACACCCGGTTTACGGCAAATTCATCAAACGTACGACCAAACTGCACGTACATGACGAGAACAACGAATGCGGTATCGGCGACAAGGTTGAAATCCGCGAATGCCGTCCGCTGTCCAAGACTAAGTCCTGGACGCTGGTTCGCGTTGTAGAGAAAGCGGTTCTGTAATAGAGTACGCATTCTCGATACGGATAAACGGCTCAGCGATGAGCCGTTTATTTTTTCTACCCATATCTGGTTTGTGGTGTTATAATGCCGCGCCCTCGATATGGGGCTTTTTAACGACCCTAATTTTCGGGTCTCAGTAGTAGTTGACATTAGCGGAGCACTAAAATGATCCAAGAACAGACTATGCTGAACGTCGCCGACAACTCCGGTGCACGTCGCGTAATGTGTATCAAGGTTCTGGGTGGCTCGCACCGTCGCTACGCAGGCGTAGGCGACATCATCAAGATCACCATCAAAGAAGCAATTCCGCGTGGTAAGGTCAAAAAAGGTGATGTGCTGAAGGCGGTAGTGGTGCGCACCAAGAAGGGTGTTCGTCGCCCGGACGGTTCTGTCATTCGCTTCGATGGTAATGCATGCGTTATTCTGAACAATAACAGCGAGCAGCCTATCGGTACGCGTATTTTTGGGCCGGTAACTCGTGAACTTCGTACCGAGAAGTTCATGAAAATTATCTCTCTGGCACCAGAAGTACTCTAAGGAGCGAATCATGGCAGCGAAAATCCGTCGTGATGACGAAGTTATCGTGTTAACCGGTAAAGATAAAGGTAAGCGCGGTAAAGTTAAGAATGTCCTGTCTTCCGGCAAGGTCATTGTTGAAGGTATCAACCTGGTTAAGAAACACCAGAAGCCGGTTCCGGCTCTGAACCAACCAGGCGGCATCGTTGAAAAAGAAGCTGCAATTCAGGTTTCTAACGTTGCAATCTTCAATGCGGCAACCGGCAAGGCTGACCGTGTAGGCTTTAGATTCGAAGACGGCAAAAAAGTCCGTTTCTTCAAGTCTAACAGCGAAACTATCAAGTAATTTGGAGTAGTACGATGGCGAAACTGCATGATTACTACAAAGACGAAGTAGTTAAGAAACTCATGACTGAGTTTAACTACAATTCTGTCATGCAAGTCCCTCGGGTCGAGAAGATCACCCTGAACATGGGTGTTGGTGAAGCGATCGCTGACAAGAAACTGCTGGATAACGCAGCAGCTGACCTGGCAGCAATCTCCGGTCAAAAACCGCTGATCACCAAAGCACGCAAATCAGTTGCAGGCTTCAAAATCCGTCAGGGCTATCCGATCGGCTGTAAAGTAACTCTGCGTGGCGAACGCATGTGGGAGTTCTTTGAGCGCCTGATCACTATTGCTGTACCGCGTATTCGTGACTTCCGCGGCCTGTCCGCTAAGTCTTTCGACGGTCGTGGCAACTACAGCATGGGTGTCCGTGAGCAGATCATCTTCCCAGAAATCGACTACGATAAAGTCGACCGCGTTCGTGGTTTGGATATTACCATTACCACTACTGCGAAATCTGACGAAGAAGGCCGTGCTCTGCTGGCTGCCTTTGACTTCCCGTTCCGCAAGTAAGGTAGGGTTACTTAATGGCTAAGCAATCAATGAAAGCACGCGAAGTAAAGCGCGTGGCTTTAGCTGATAAATTCTTCGCTAAACGCGCTGAACTGAAAGCTATCATCTCTGATGTGAACGCAACCGACGAAGATCGTTGGAATGCCGTTCTCAAGCTGCAGACTCTGCCGCGTGATTCCAGCCCGTCTCGTCAGCGTAACCGCTGCCGTCAAACAGGTCGTCCGCATGGTTTCCTGCGGAAGTTCGGGTTGAGCCGTATTAAGGTCCGTGAAGCCGCTATGCGCGGTGAAATCCCGGGTCTGAAAAAGGCTAGCTGGTAATTGTCACCAATTGAATCACGGGAGTAAAGACAGATGAGCATGCAAGATCCGATCGCGGATATGCTGACCCGTATCCGTAACGGTCAGGCCGCGAACAAAGCTGCGGTCACCATGCCTTCCTCCAAGCTGAAAGTGGCAATCGCCAACGTGCTGAAGGAAGAAGGTTTTATCGAAGATTTTAAAGTTGAAGGCGACACCAAGCCGGAACTGGAACTGACTCTTAAGTATTTCCAGGGTAAAGCTGTTGTAGAAAGCATTCAGCGTGTCAGCCGCCCAGGTCTGCGCATCTATAAGAAAAAAGATGAGCTGCCGAAAGTTATGGCCGGTCTGGGTATCGCAGTTGTTTCTACCTCTAAAGGTGTTATGACTGATCGTGCAGCGCGCCAGGCTGGTCTTGGTGGCGAAATTATCTGCTACGTAGCCTAATCGGAGGAAAAAATGTCTCGTGTTGCTAAAGCACCGGTCGTTGTTCCTGCCGGCGTTGATGTAAAAATCAACGGTCAGGTTATTACGATCAAAGGTAAAAACGGCGAGCTGACTCGTACTCTCAACGATGCTGTTGAAGTTAAACATGCAGATAATGCACTGACCTTCGGTCCGCGTGATGGTTACGCAGACGGTTGGGCTCAGGCTGGTACCGCGCGTGCCCTGCTGAACTCAATGGTTATCGGTGTTACCGAAGGCTTCACTAAGAAGCTGCAGCTGGTTGGTGTAGGTTATCGTGCAGCGGTCAAAGGGAATGTAGTAAACCTGGCTTTAGGTTTCTCTCACCCGGTTGATCATCAGCTGCCTGCGGGTATCACTGCAGAATGTCCGACTCAGACTGAAATCGTGCTGAAAGGCGCTGATAAGCAGGTGATCGGCCAGGTTGCAGCAGATCTGCGCGCCTACCGTCGTCCTGAGCCTTACAAAGGCAAGGGTGTTCGTTACGCCGACGAAGTCGTGCGTACCAAAGAGGCTAAGAAGAAGTAAGGTAACACTATGGATAAGAAATCTGCTCGTATCCGTCGTGCGACCCGCGCACGCCGCAAGCTCCAGGAGCTGGGCGCAACTCGCCTGGTGGTACATCGTACCCCGCGTCACATTTACGCACAGGTAATTGCACCGAATGGTTCTGAAGTTCTGGTAGCTGCTTCTACTGTAGAAAAAGCTATCGCTGAACAACTGAAGTACACCGGTAACAAAGACGCTGCTGCAGCTGTGGGTAAAGCTGTCGCTGAACGCGCTCTGGAAAAAGGCATCAAAGATGTTTCCTTTGACCGTTCCGGGTTCCAATATCATGGTCGTGTCCAGGCACTGGCAGATGCTGCCCGTGAAGCTGGCCTTCAGTTCTAAGGTAGAGGTGTAAGATGGCTCACATCGAAAAACAAGCTGGCGAACTGCAGGAAAAGCTGATCGCGGTAAACCGCGTATCTAAAACCGTTAAAGGTGGTCGTATTTTCTCCTTCACAGCTCTGACTGTAGTAGGCGATGGTAACGGTCGCGTTGGTTTTGGTTACGGTAAAGCGCGTGAAGTTCCAGCAGCGATCCAGAAAGCGATGGAAAAAGCCCGTCGCAATATGATTAACGTCGCGCTGAACCACGGCACCCTGCAGCACCCGGTTAAGGGTACTCACACGGGTTCTCGTGTATTCATGCAGCCGGCTTCCGAAGGTACCGGTATCATCGCCGGTGGTGCAATGCGCGCCGTTCTGGAAGTCGCTGGGGTTCGTAACGTTCTGGCTAAAGCGTATGGTTCCACCAACCCGATTAACGTGGTTCGTGCAACTATCGACGGTCTGGAAAACATGAAGTCCCCGGATATGGTCGCTGCCAAGCGTGGTAAATCCGTTGAAGAAATTCTGGGGAAATAAACCATGGCAAAGACTATTAAAATTACTCAAACCCGCAGTGCAATCGGTCGTCTGCCGAAACACAAGGCAACGCTGCTTGGCCTGGGTCTGCGTCGTATTGGTCACACCGTAGAGCGCGAGGATACTCCTGCTGTTCGTGGTATGGTCAACGCGGTTTCCTTCATGGTTAAAGTTGAGGAGTAAGAGATGCGTTTAAATACTCTGTCTCCGGCCGAAGGCTCCAAAAAGGCGGGTAAACGCCTGGGTCGTGGTATCGGTTCTGGCCTCGGTAAAACCGGTGGTCGTGGTCACAAAGGTCAGAAATCTCGTTCTGGCGGTGGCGTACGTCGCGGTTTCGAGGGTGGTCAGATGCCTCTGTACCGTCGTCTGCCGAAATTCGGCTTCACTTCTCGTAAAGCGATGATCACCGCAGAGATCCGTCTCTCCGATCTGGCTCACGTAGAAGGCGATGTAGTAGACCTGAACGCGCTGAAAGCGGCTAACATTATCGGTGTCCAGATCGAGTTCGCGAAAGTGATCCTGTCTGGTGAGGTAACTCGTCCGGTAACTGTTCGTGGCCTGCGTGTGACTAAAGGTGCTCGTGCTGCTATCGAAGCTGCTGGCGGTAAAATTGAGGAATAAGTAGCAGATGGCTAAACAACCGGGATTAGATTTTCAAAGTGCCAAAGGTGGCCTTGGCGAACTGAAACGCAGACTTCTGTTTGTGGTCGGTGCGCTGATAGTGTTCCGTATTGGCTCTTTTATTCCGATCCCTGGTATTGATGCCGCTGTACTTGCCAAACTGCTTGAGCAACAGCGAGGCACCATCATTGAAATGTTCAACATGTTCTCTGGTGGTGCTCTCAGCCGTGCTTCTATCTTTGCACTGGGGATTATGCCGTACATTTCGGCATCTATCATCGTGCAGCTGCTGACGGTGGTTTATCAACCGCTGGCAGAACTGAAGAAAGAAGGGGAGTCTGGTCGTCGTAAGATCAGCCAGTACACCCGCTACGGTACTCTGGTGCTGGCGATATTCCAGTCGATCGGTATTGCTACCGGTCTGCCGAATATGCCTGGTATGCAGGGCCTGGTGATTAATCCAGGCTTTGCATTCTATTTCACCGCTGTTGTCAGTCTGGTCACAGGGACTATGTTCCTGATGTGGCTCGGCGAACAGATCACTGAACGCGGTATCGGTAACGGTATCTCGATCATTATCTTCGCCGGTATCGTTGCGGGACTCCCGCCGGCCATCGCCCATACTATCGAGCAAGCGCGTCAAGGCGACCTGCACTTCCTCCTGTTGCTGTTGGTTGCAGTATTAGTATTTGCAGTGACCTTCTTTGTTGTATTCGTTGAACGTGGTCAACGCCGCATTGTGGTAAACTACGCGAAACGTCAACAGGGTCGTCGTGTCTATGCTGCACAGAGCACACATTTACCGCTGAAAGTGAATATGGCGGGGGTAATCCCGGCAATCTTCGCTTCCAGTATTATACTGTTCCCGGCAACCATCACGTCATGGTTCGGGGGTGGTACTGGTTGGAACTGGCTGACAACAATTTCGCTGTATTTGCAGCCTGGGCAACCGCTTTATGTGTTACTCTATGCGTCTGCAATCATCTTCTTCTGTTTCTTCTACACGGCGTTGGTTTTCAACCCGCGTGAAACAGCAGATAACCTGAAGAAGTCCGGTGCATTTGTACCAGGAATTCGTCCGGGAGAGCAAACGGCGAAGTATATCGATAAAGTGATGACTCGCCTGACTCTGGTTGGTGCGTTGTACATTACTTTTATCTGCCTGATCCCGGAGTTCATGCGTGACGCGATGAAAGTGCCGTTCTACTTCGGTGGGACCTCGCTGCTTATCGTTGTTGTCGTGATTATGGACTTTATGGCTCAAGTGCAAACTCTGATGATGTCCAGTCAGTATGAGTCTGCATTGAAGAAGGCGAACCTGAAAGGCTACGGCCGCTAAAACTGGTCGCCCGAGAAGTTACGGAGAGTAAAAATGAAAGTTCGTGCTTCCGTCAAGAAATTATGCCGTAACTGCAAAATCGTTAAGCGTGATGGCGTCATCCGTGTGATTTGCAGTGCCGAGCCGAAGCATAAACAGCGCCAAGGCTGATTTTTTCGCATATTTTTCTTGCAAAGTTGGATTGAGCTGGCTAGATTAGCCAGCCAATCTTTTGTATGTCTGTACGTTTCCATTTGAGTATCCTGAAAACGGGCTTTTCAGCATGGTGCGTACATATTAAATAGTAGGAGTGCATAGTGGCCCGTATAGCAGGCATTAACATTCCTGATCACAAACATACCGTAATCGCTTTAACCGCTATTTTCGGTATCGGCAAAACCCGTTCTAAAGCCATCTGCGCTGAAACGGGCATCGCTGAAAATGTTAAGATCAGTGAGCTGTCTGAAGAACAAATTGATATTCTGCGTGAAGCAGTAGGTAAATTTGTCGTTGAAGGTGATCTGCGCCGTGAAATCACCCTGAGCATCAAGCGTCTGATGGACCTTGGTTGCTACCGTGGTTTGCGTCATCGTCGTGGTCTCCCGGTTCGCGGTCAGCGTACCAAGACCAACGCACGTACCCGTAAGGGTCCGCGTAAACCGATCAAGAAATAATCGGGGTGATTGAATAATGGCAAAGGCACCAATTCGTGCACGTAAGCGTGTAAGAAAACAAGTCTCTGACGGCGTGGCTCATATCCATGCTTCTTTTAACAACACCATCGTTACCATTACTGATCGTCAGGGTAACGCACTGGGTTGGGCAACAGCCGGTGGTTCCGGTTTCCGTGGTTCTCGCAAATCCACTCCGTTCGCAGCTCAGGTTGCAGCAGAGCGTTGCGCAGAAGCCGTAAAAGAATACGGCATCAAGAATCTGGAAGTTATGGTCAAAGGTCCGGGTCCGGGTCGCGAATCTACCATTCGTGCACTGAACGCCGCTGGTTTCCGCATCACTAATATTACTGATGTGACTCCGATCCCTCATAACGGTTGTCGTCCGCCGAAAAAACGTCGCGTATAACGCTGCGTTTTCCAGGTTAGTTGGAGAAAGAAAATGGCAAGATATTTGGGTCCTAAGCTCAAGCTGAGCCGTCGTGAGGGCACCGACTTATTCCTTAAGTCTGGCGTTCGCGCGATCGATACCAAGTGTAAAATTGAACAAGCTCCTGGCCAGCACGGTGCGCGTAAGCCGCGTCTGTCTGACTATGGTGTGCAGTTGCGTGAAAAGCAAAAAGTTCGCCGTATGTACGGTGTGCTGGAGCGTCAGTTCCGTAACTACTATAAAGAAGCAGCACGTCTGAAAGGCAACACCGGTGAAAACCTGTTGGCTCTGCTGGAAGGTCGTCTGGACAACGTTGTATACCGTATGGGCTTCGGCGCCACTCGTGCTGAAGCACGCCAGCTGGTTAGCCACAAAGCGATTATGGTAAACGGTCGTGTTGTTAACATCGCTTCTTATCAGGTTAAAGCGAATGACGTTGTCAGCATTCGTGAGAAAGCGAAAAAGCAATCTCGCGTGAAAGCCGCTCTGGAGCTGGCTGAGCAGCGTGAAAAGCCAACCTGGCTGGAAGTTGATGCTGGCAAGATGGAAGGTACGTTCAAGCGTCAGCCGGAGCGTTCTGATCTGTCTGCGGACATTAACGAACACCTGATCGTCGAGCTTTACTCCAAGTAAAGCTTAGTACCAAAGAGAGGACACAATGCAGGGTTCTGTGACAGAGTTTCTAAAACCGCGCCTGGTCGATATCGAGCAAGTGAGTTCGACGCACGCCAAGGTGACCCTTGAGCCTTTAGAGCGTGGCTTCGGCCATACTCTGGGTAACGCACTGCGCCGTATTCTGCTCTCATCGATGCCGGGTTGCGCGGTGACCGAGGTTGAGATTGATGGTGTACTGCACGAGTACAGCACCAAAGAAGGCGTTCAGGAAGACATCCTTGAAATCCTGCTCAACCTGAAAGGGCTGGCGGTGAGAGTTCAGGGTAAAGATGAAGTCATCCTTACTTTGAATAAATCTGGCATTGGCCCTGTGACCGCAGCCGACATTACCCACGACGGTGATGTCGAAATCGTCAAGCCGCAGCACGTGATTTGCCACCTGACTGATGAGAACGCTGCTATCAGCATGCGTATCAAAGTTCAGCGCGGTCGCGGTTATGTGCCGGCTTCTGCCCGAATTCATTCGGAAGAAGATGAGCGCCCAATCGGCCGTCTGCTGGTCGACGCCTGCTACAGCCCTGTAGAGCGTATTGCCTACAATGTTGAAGCTGCGCGTGTAGAACAGCGTACCGACCTGGACAAGCTGGTCATCGAAATGGAAACCAACGGCACAATCGATCCTGAAGAGGCGATTCGTCGTGCGGCAACCATCCTGGCTGAACAACTGGAAGCTTTTGTTGACTTACGTGATGTACGTCAGCCAGAAGTGAAAGAAGAGAAACCAGAATTCGATCCGATCCTGCTGCGCCCTGTTGACGATCTGGAATTGACTGTCCGCTCTGCTAACTGCCTCAAGGCAGAAGCTATCCACTATATCGGTGATCTGGTACAGCGTACCGAGGTTGAGTTGCTGAAAACGCCGAACCTGGGTAAAAAATCTCTTACTGAGATTAAAGACGTGCTGGCTTCCCGTGGACTGTCTCTGGGCATGCGCCTGGAAAACTGGCCACCAGCAAGCATTGCTGACGAGTAACCGGATCACAGGTTAAGGTTTTACTGAGAAGGATAAGGTCATGCGCCATCGTAAGAGTGGTCGTCAACTGAACCGCAACAGCAGCCATCGCCAGGCTATGTTCCGTAACATGGCAGGTTCGCTGGTTCGTCATGAAATCATCAAGACGACCCTGCCGAAAGCGAAAGAACTGCGTCGCGTAGTTGAGCCGCTGATTACTCTTGCCAAGACTGATAGCGTTGCTAATCGTCGTCTGGCATTCGCCCGCACTCGTGACAACGAGATCGTGGCAAAACTGTTTAACGAGCTGGGCCCGCGTTTCGCGAGCCGCGCCGGTGGTTACACTCGCATTCTGAAGTGTGGCTTCCGTGCAGGCGACAACGCGCCGATGGCATACATCGAGCTGGTTGATCGTGCTGAGCCGAAAGCAGAAGCTGCTGCAGAGTAATCTGTAGTAACGTAAAAAAACCCGCCCCGGCGGGTTTTTTTATATCTACCTCATCCCCACTTCACTACAATATCTGTACTCTTTTTGTTCATCCCTCGGAGCCGTAGAATGTGGTTACTGGATCAGTGGGCAGAACGCCATATCCTCGATGCCCAAACCAAAGGCGAGTTCGATAATTTACCCGGTAGCGGCGAGCCGCTAACTCTCGATGACGATTCGCATGTACCGGCCGAGCTGCGGGCAGGCTATCGCCTTCTGAAGAATGCAGGGTGTCTTCCCCCGGAGCTGGAGCAGCGCAGAGAGGCGGTGGCTCTGGCAGACTTGCTTAAGGGTGTGCGTCAGGACGACCCGCGGCATGGCGAACTCAGCAAGCGCCTTGCTCTGCTCGAGCTTAAGCTGCGTCAGGCAGGACTGAACACCGACTTTTTACGCGGTGAGTACGCCGATGCGTTGCTGCATAAAATCAATCAGGAGTGAATATGTATCGTATTGGTGAGCTGGCAAAACTGGCTGATGTGACGCCAGATACCATCCGTTATTATGAAAAACAGCAAATGATGGATCATGACGTGCGCACTGAGGGGGGATTTCGTCTTTACTCGGATAACGATCTTCAGCGTCTGCGCTTTATTCGCTATGCCCGTCAGCTAGGCTTTACTCTGGAAGCGATCCGCGAATTATTGTCGATCCGTATCGATCCGGAACATCACACCTGTCAGGAGTCGAAAGGGATCGTTCAGGCGCGATTAAGCGAAGTTGAGGCGAGGATCAACGAGCTACAAACGATGCGTCGCTCTCTGCAACGGCTCAACGACGCCTGCTGCGGCACAGCTCACAGCAGCGTTTACTGTTCGATCCTCGAGGCCCTTGAGCAAGGCGCCAGTAACGGCAATGCCAGCCGTTGATTTTTTGTGCGCGCGGATCTACACTCGCGCGGAATTCACACATGTACTGGAGTTACCATGAGTCGCTATCAGCATACCAAAGGGCAAATTAAAGATAACGCCATTGAGGCACTTCTCCACGATCCATTATTCAGGCAGCGTGTAGAGAAGAACAAGAAAGGGAAGGGAAGCTATCAACGTAAAGATAAACATGCAGCAAGGATGGACCGGGAGGCCAGTGGCAAGCAAGCGAATCGCTTTTTTACCACTGGTCTTCTGCTTTCGCTGCTGATTAAGAACGCTTGTTTTGTTCTTTCAACAGATCGCGAATTTCGCTCAGCAGGACTTCTTCTTTAGAGGGCGCTGGCGGTGCCGCCGGAGCCTCTTCTTTCTTGCGATTTAACTTATTCATCAGTTTAATCGCCATGAAAATGGCAAATGCGACGATGATGAAATCGAAAACGTTCTGAATAAACACCCCATAGTGCATCACCACTGCCGGTACATCACCCTGGGCATCGCGCAGCGTGACGGCAAACTGTTTAAAATCGATCCCGCCAATCAACAGGCCGAGCGGCGGCATAATAATATCCGCGACCAGCGACGAAACAATTTTACCGAATGCTGCACCGATGATCACACCCACTGCCAAATCGACAACGTTCCCGCGCATCGCGAATTCGCGAAACTCTTTTAAAAAACTCATTTTATTCTCCTTGAGCCAGCTGACGTTGTAAGTTTAACAAATGTATTTTCATTTGCCATTCCCCGTAGAGCGTTACAGGAAAATATTAACCTTTGAATAATAAGGGATAATAAAAGGCGCCTGTTCGACGCCCTGGGAATTAGAGGAAGAAAGGGCTTGGCTGGAACAGCCTTTCTACATCGGAAATAAACTTTTTATCAGTCAAAAACATGATCACATGATCGCCCTGCTCGATGCGCAGATTATTATTGGCGATCATCACGTCATTCCCGCGCACGACGGCGCCAATGATCGTGCCTGGCGGAAGCTTGATCTCATCGATCGATCGCCCGACCACCCGCGAGGTACTCTCATCGCCGTGTGCCACTGCTTCGATCGCTTCCGCAACGCCGCGGCGCAGGGAGGAGACGCCGACAATATCGGCTTTACGAACATGGCTGAGGAGGGCGGAAATCGTGGCCTGCTGAGGCGATATCGCGATATCGATGACGCTACCCTGAACCAGATCCACATAGGCTCTACGCTGGATCAGCACCATCACTTTTTTGGCCCCCATTCGCTTGGCCAGCATCGCAGACATGATGTTTGCTTCGTCATCGTTAGTGACGGCAATAAACAGGTCCACCTGGTCAATATGCTCTTCGGCCAGCAGCTCCTGATCCGATGCATCACCGTAGAAGACGATAGTATGCTGCAGTTTTTCTGCCAGCTCAGCGGCTCGCTGCTGATTGCGCTCGATAAGCTTAACGCTGTAGTCTTTTTCCAGCTTATGGGCCAGGCCCGCGCCAATATTGCCGCCGCCGACCAACATGATGCGTTTATAAGGCTTCTCCAGACGCTGGAGTTCGCTCATGACCGCCCTAATATGCTGCGAGGCGGCAATAAAGAAGACTTCATCGCCGGCCTCGACAATCGTCGAACCCTGTGGGCGAATGGGGCGATCGTGGCGGAAAATAGCGGCCACGCGCGTATCGATATGCGGCATATGCTCACGCATGGTGGACAATGCATTACCCACCAGCGGACCACCGTAATAGGCTTTCACCACGGCGAGGCTGACTTTCCCTTCCGCGAAGTTCACGACCTGCAGCGCGCCGGGATATTCTATCAGGCGGTGAATATTGTCGATGACCAGCTGTTCCGGAGCGATTAAGTGATCGATGGGCACTGCTTCAGAATTGAAGAGCTTTTCCGCATCGCGGACGTAATCAGGCGCACGAATACGAGCAATACGGTTTGGCGTATTGAATAACGAATAGGCGACCTGGCAGGCCACCATGTTGGTTTCATCCGAACTGGTGACCGCCACCAGCATATCGGCATCATCGGCTCCTGCCTCGCGCAGTACGCGGGGGTGAGAACCGTGCCCCTGGACGACACGCAGGTCGAACTTATCCTGCAGGCTGCGCAGACGGTCGCCATTGGTATCAACCAGCGTAATATCATTGTTCTCGCCGACGAGGTTCTCCGCCAGCGTGCCGCCGACCTGGCCGGCGCCCAGAATAATAATCTTCATCTGCAGTGATCCATTAGTTGCGACGTTTGATTAGCTTAGCGTAAAAGAAGCCATCGCCTTCTTCCGCACCCGGCAGATTTTGCTGTCCCGGGCTTGCCGGCGTACCGGTTGCGTCAAGCTCCGCATCCGGGGTCCGCGCGAGGAAGGTGGCAATTTGCTGGCTATTCTCTTCCGGCAGAATAGAACAGGTAGCGTAAACCAACGTGCCGCCTGGTTTCAGATGCCCCCAGATGGCATTGAGGATCTCGGCCTGTAGCTGGGCTAAATCGGCGATATCCCGATCCCGGCGCAGCCATTTGATATCCGGATGGCGGCGAATAACACCGGTGGCGGAACAGGGGGCATCCAGCAGAATACGATCGAACTGCTCGCTGCCACACCACTGCTCAGGGAAGCGACCATCGCCCTGTTTGACTTCGGCTTTCATGCCCAGCCGTTTCAGGTTGTCATAGACGCGGGAAAGACGCTGTTCATCAATGTCCACCGCCATGACCTCAGCCTGGGGAGCGACCTCCAGAATATGCGTCGTCTTGCCGCCCGGCGCAGCGCAGAGATCAAGAATGCGCTCGCCGTTTTCCGGCTGCAGATAGCGCATGCAGCCCTGGGCCGAGGCATCCTGAACGGTTACCCATCCTTCGGCAAAACCCGGCAACGTATGGACCGGGGCAGGGGTGGCCAGACGCACGGCGTCGGGATAGTCAGGGTGGGTGAAACCTTCTAAACCGGCCTCTTTAAGCAGAGCAAGCCATTCATCTCGGGAATGATGGTTGCGGTTAACGCGCAGCCACATCGGCGGGCGCTGGTTGTTAGCGTCGACAATCTCCTGCCAGTGTTGCGGCCAGGCCTGCTGCAGACGCTTCAGCAGCCATTTGGGATGAAGGTAGCGGTTTTCCTGCCCGGCGAATTCTGCCAGTAGCTCTTCCTGTTGGCGCTGAAACTGGCGTAACACCCCATTGATCAGCCCTTTAAGCTGCGGGCGCTTAATCGCCACCGCGCCTTCTACCGTTTCAGCCAGCGCGGCGTGTGGAGGGATGCGGGTGTAGAGTAACTGATAGAGCCCAACCATAATCAGAAAGTGCACGGTGCGCTGTTTGCCGGTCATCGGACGCGCCATCAGCTTGCTGATAAGCCACTCCAGCTGGCTGAGCGTACGCAGTACGCCAAAACACAGCTCCTGCAGCAGCGCTTTGTCTTTATCGCTGACTTTTTGCTGTAGAGGGGGCAGGACGTTGCTTAAAGACTGACCTTTTTCAACGACTTGCTCGATAGCCTGGGCGGCCAGGCTGCGTAAATTTATATTCTTTTTCATAAGCGCAAAAATAAAAATGCCCGGCGAACCCGGGCTTCAGAAGAGACGACCGTCAGGCGAGACGGGTGCCAGGCGTAAACCACTCCCGGCGGGAATTGAGTAAATCCTGGGCGCTCATCGCTTTTTTACCCGCAGGCTGTAGCGATTCCAGACTGAGGATCCCATCGCCTGTGGCGACCTGGATACCCTGTTTGGTTGCTGCCACGATAGTACCTGGTTCGGCATGTGCGGCTTCGGCAATGACCGATGCCCGCCACACTTTTAGCGGCTGCCCGTCAATTTCCAGCCAGCTCATTGGCCACGGATTAAAGGCGCGGATGCAGCGCTCCAGCTGTGCGGCGGAAAGCGACCAGTCGATGCGAGCTTCTTCTTTACTCAGCTTCTCGGCGTGGCACACCAGCGATTCATCCTGTACTTCAGGCTGTGCGGTGCCGTTGGCCAGCTGGGCCAAAGTTGCCAGCAGACCTTGAGGGCCGAGCTCGGCCAGCTTATCGTACAGGCTGCCGCTGGTATCCTCTGCGGTAATGGGGCAGGAAAGCTTATACAGCATATCACCCGTATCAAGGCCGACGTCCATCTGCATGATGGTTACGCCTGTTTCGCTATCCCCCGCCCACAGCGAACGCTGGATTGGCGCTGCGCCACGCCAGCGCGGCAGCAGGGAGCCGTGAACGTTGATACAGCCCAGACGGGGCATCTCCAGCACCGCTTTCGGCAGAATCAAACCGTACGCCACCACCACCATAATATCGGCGCCGAGATCGGCGACTAATTGTTGGTTGTCCTGCGGACGCAGGGAGGATGGCTGGAATACAGGTAAGTTATGGGCTTCAGCCAGCACCTTTACCGGGCTCGGCATCAATTTTTTGCCGCGGCCAGCAGGGCGGTCTGGCTGAGTGAATACGCCAACAACCTGATGTTCAGACGACAACAGCGCGTCAAGATGACGCGCTGCAAAATCGGGGGTGCCGGCGAAAATGATACGTAGTGATTGTGACACGGTATTCCTTGTTATCAGGCACGGGAACGTAAACGATCCAGTTTCTCAACCTTCTGACGAATGCGCTGTTGTTTGAGCGGTGACAGATAATCAATAAACAGTTTGCCGACCAGATGATCCATCTCATGCTGAATACAGATAGCCAGCAGGCCATCGGCCTCCAGTTCAAATGGCTTACCGTCGCGATCCAGCGCGCGGATCTTCACTTTTTCCGCACGCGGCACCAGGGCGCGCTGTTCCGGAATAGACAGGCAGCCTTCTTCGATGCCGGTTTCGCCATCTTTTTCCAGCAGCTCCGGGTTGATTAACACCAGCTGCTCTTCACGATTTTCCGACACATCAATAACGATAATGCGCTGATGGATATCGACCTGGGTCGCGGCCAGACCAATGCCCTCCTCAGCGTACATGGTGTCGAACATATCATCGACGATACGCTGAATTTCCGCATTCACTTCTTTGACCGGCTCGGCGACTTTGCGAAGGCGCTCGTCCGGAATATGTAACACTTGCAAAACTGCCATAAAGTTCCAGAGTCGTATTCAGGAGTTGATAAGATTATTAGCTCTATTCTAGACAAAACACCCTGCAATTGACAGTCTCACTGTCCAATCGCAAAGATTGTCAATACCGCTTATGGCAGGGGGTAAGGATGACGCCTGACGAGATTTGGCTGCGGCTGATGAAGGTCAGTAGCTTGTATGGCGACAGGATGGTAGAGATCGCTCAGCGCTTATGCGCAGCCGCCAGCGTTGATCATGAAGCGCTGCATGCCGTCGGGATGACCGCGGCGCAGGCAACGTTATTTTTTCGGCTTGACGAGCATGAGCTTGACGAGACGCGGCGCTGGCTGGAACAACCGGATCATCATCTGTTACGGGGTGACGATCCGCGCTATCCATTGCGGTTAAAGGCTATCGCTGATTACCCCGGCGCGTTGCTGGTCAGCGGCGATCCCGCTCTGCTTCACAGCGCGCAGCTTGCCGTTATTGGCAGTCGCTTGCATTCCTGGTATGGCGCTCGCTGGGGGAAGCTGTTCAGCGAAACGTTGGCGCGTAAAGGGATGACTATCACCAGTGGGTTGGCGTTAGGCATTGATGGCGTCGCGCATCGCGGCGCGCTCGCGGCCGAGGGCAAAACCATCGCGGTACTGGGCAACGGACTGGGCCAGGTTTATCCGCGGCGCCATGCGAGCCTCGCCCAGCAGATCGTCGATAATGGCGGTGCGCTGGTGTCTGAATTTCCACTTATAACGCCGCCGCTTCCCGCGCATTTCCCCAGGCGCAACCGGATTATCAGCGGCCTGAGCCTGGGCGTGCTGGTGGTTGAGGCGGCATTGAGAAGCGGTTCGCTGGTTACCGTCCGCTGCGCTCTGGAACAGGGAAGGGATGTGTTTGCCCTGCCTGGGCCGATAGGCAATCCGGGATCGGAAGGCCCACACTGGTTAATTAAGCAAGGCGCGGTGCCGGTGACCTCGCCAGAGGATATTGTGGAATACTGGCACAACGAGCTGGCCTGGCTAACTGATACGTCTGATTCGATAAATAATTGCGCCGATCAGCCGTCTGTAGCATTGCCATTTCCGGAGCTCCTGGCTAACGTAGGAGATGAGGTAACACCTGTTGACGTTGTCGCTGAACGTGCCGGCCAATCTGTGCCAGTAACCGTAGCTCAGCTACTTGAACTGGAGTTAGCAGGCTGGATCGCAGCTGTACCCGGCGGCTATGTCCGATTAAGGAGGGCAAGCCATGTTCGACGTACTCATGTATTTGTTTGAAACTTACATCCATAGCGAAGCAGAAATGCGCGTGGATCAGGACAAACTGACGCGGGATCTTACCGACGCAGGTTTTGAGCGGGAAGATATCTATAACGCGTTAATGTGGCTCGAGAAACTGGCTGATTATCAGGAAGGTCTCGTTGAACCCATGCAGCTCGCTTCCGACCCGCTGTCGCTTCGGGTATATACCGAAGAGGAGTGCCAGCGTCTGGACGCCAGTTGCCGGGGGTTTTTACTCTTCCTCGAGCAGATTCAGGTGTTGAACCTCGAAACGCGAGAAATGGTGATAGAGCGCGTACTGGCGCTGGATACGGCAGAATTTGAGCTGGAGGACCTGAAATGGGTCATCCTGATGGTACTGTTCAATATTCCGGGCTGTGAAAACGCCTATCAGCAAATGGAAGAATTACTCTTCGAAGTAAATGAAGGTATGCTGCATTAATCTTTTTGCAGCAACATCGAGTTGTTATGACCAAATCAGCACTGTTTTCGGTGCGTAAAAATGAGCCCTGCCCACAGTGCGGGGCTGAACTGGTGATCCGTTCCGGGAGACATGGCCCGTTTCTCGGCTGTTCGCATTATCCGGACTGTGACTATATCCGTCCCCTGAAAAGTCAGGCTGACGGGCATGTCGTTAAGGTGCTGGAGGGGCAAGCATGCCCATCGTGCGGCGCGGTTATGGTGCTACGTCAGGGGCGTTTTGGGATGTTCATTGGCTGTAGCCGCTATCCGGAATGCGAACATACTGAGGTAATTGATAAACCAGATGAGACGGCTATTGCTTGCCCGCAGTGCGGACAAGGCCATCTGGTCCAGCGTCGTTCCCGTTTCGGTAAAACCTTTCACTCCTGCGATCGCTATCCTGATTGCCAGTTCGTTATCAATTTTAAACCGGTGGCGGGCGAATGCCCTGAATGCCATTACCCGCTGTTAATAGAAAAGAAGACGGCGCAGGGGCTCAGACGCTTCTGTGCCAGTAAACAATGTGGAAAGCCGATCCCGGCGGAATAAATCAGTGAACAATAACCTGCCCTCAGAAGCCGTCGCCCATGCCGTGGCGGTCCTGAATAATGAATATGTCATCGCCTATCCCACGGAAGCCGTTTTTGGCGTCGGCTGCGACCCTGACAGCGAAACGGCCGTTATGCGTCTGCTGGAGCTGAAGCAACGTCCTGTTGAGAAGGGATTGATCCTTATCGCCGCTAGCTTTGAGCAACTCAAGCCCTATATTGATGATTCACGGTTAAGTGATTCGCAGCGGGCAGCGATCTTTTCCTGCTGGCCAGGACCGGTGACGTTTGTATTCCCGGCGCGTCCTGAAACACCACGCTGGCTGACTGGTCGTTTTGATTCGCTGGCTGTACGCGTGACCAACCATCCGCTGGTGATTGAATTGTGCGAAGCCTACGGAAAACCGCTGGTCTCGACGAGCGCCAATCTCACCGGGCAACCGCCTTGCCGCACCACCGCAGAAGTCCGTGCTCAGTTTGGTGACAGCTTCCCGGTCGTGGATGGCGCTACGGGCGGACGGCAAAATCCATCTGAAATACGTGATGCCCTGACGGGTGAACTGTTCCGCCAGGGGTGAACCATGGAAACCTATGCTGTTTTTGGTAATCCGATCGCGCACAGCAAGTCGCCTTCTATTCACCAGCTGTTTGCCCGCCAGTTAGGGATTACCCATCCTTATGGACGTGTGCTGGCGCCGCTGGACGATTTTGTCTCTTCTCTCAATCAGTTTTTTGCGCAGGGAGGAAAGGGCGCCAATGTTACCGTTCCTTTTAAAGAAGAAGCCTTTGCGCGCGCGGATGAACTGACAGAACGCGCTGCGCTGGCGGGAGCGGTGAATACCCTGAAACGTCTCGAAGACGGGCGTTTGCTGGGCGACAACACGGACGGTATTGGTCTGCTGAGCGATCTGGAGCGTCTGGGATTCATTAAGCCACGCCAGCGGATCCTGCTTATCGGTGCCGGTGGCGCATCGCGTGGGGTGCTGCTGCCGCTGCTGTCGCTGGGATGTGCCGTCACGATCGTCAATCGCACCTACGCTCGTGCCCATGAGTTAGCCACGCTCTTCGCCCATACCGGCAGCGTCAGCGCAAGGGAGATGGATACCTTATCCGGGGAAACATTCGATCTGATCATCAATGCGACGTCCAGTGGAATAGACGGTGATGTACCGGCTATCCCGGCCTCTGTTGTCAACGCTGACATGTATTGCTATGACATGTTTTACCAGAAAGGGCCGACACCGTTTCTTCACTGGTGCCAGCAGCATGGCGCAACCCACTGTGCTGACGGGCTGGGAATGCTGGTGGCGCAAGCCGCCCATGCCGTTCTGCTATGGCACGGCGTCCTGCCGGCTATCACCCCGGTTATAGAAAGGCTGCAACAGGAACTGAATGCATGAATCAGGCGATTCAGTTTCCCGATCGGGAATCATGGGATGCCGAACGGCAGGGCGTGGTGTTTCCCGCGCTGGTTAATGGGATGCAATTAACCTGCGCAATTTCAGGGCAGATCCTGCAGCAGCGTTTTGGCGCAGAGGGGCCAGCGCAGTGGCTGGCCGCATTCCAGGAACATCGTTGGGATCTTGAGGAAGAGGCAGAGGCATTGATCCGCGATAATCAGGAGGATGCTCAGGGTTGGGTCTGGCTCTCCTGATCCAGATATTCATCTTTCCATTTCACATAGTTATTTGCTGAATACTTAAGGCCTTCCCGCTCCGCCTCTGTCAGGGGGCGGATCTGTTTGACCGGATTGCCAAAGTAAAGGAAGCCGCTTTCCAGCTGTTTGTTCTGCGGTACGAGACTTCCCGCGCCAATCATGACGTCATCGCCAACGACGACACCATCTAATAAGATCGAACCCATACCAACCAGTACGCGGTTGCCGATAGTGCAGCCGTGCAGCATCACTTTGTGGCCAACCGTCACATCCTCTCCAATGATCAGTGGATTTCCCTCAGGCTTGTAAGAGGATTTATGGGTCACGTGTAGAACGCTGCCGTCCTGAATATTGCTGCGTTGACCTATCGATACATAGTTGACGTCGCCGCGAATGGCTACCAGAGGCCAGACGCTGACGTCATCGGCAATTCTGACATCACCGATAACGACGCTGGATGCGTCAATCATGACGCGAAGACCGATTTGCGGGAAAAATGCTTTATAGGGGCGCAGTTGAGCAGACATGTTGACCTCAAAAATAGGGGAGCGTAAGAAGACTTTGGTGGCTTTTATCTCGCTCTGCAACCCCTGAAAACGGTGAAAATTGAGCAAATCGTGCAATTACACGGCGAAAAGGGTGAAAAATCACCATTCAGAAAAAAAGATCGAAAAAAGGCTTGTGCAAAAAAATGGGATCCCTATAATGCGCACCCACTGACACGGCAGATGTGAATCACTTCACACAAACAGCCGGTTCGGTTGAAGAGAAAAATCCTGAAAAACGGGTTGACTCTGAAAGAGGAAAGCGTAATATACGCCACCTCGCGACAGAGCGC
>NZ_JBKIUP010000020.1:0-28030 GCF_046602535.1 Klebsiella sp. 1SOBk10mer | reverse complement strand
GCCAGTTGGTGATTTTGAACTTTTGCTTTGCCACGGAACGGTCTGCGTTGTCGGGAAGATGCGTGATCTGATCCTTCAACTCAGCAAAAGTTCGATTTATTCAACAAAGCCCTATAGATCCTACAAATGGGGCGTGATCGACGATCGTTCTCTCATTATCCCCGTTAATTAAACTTAAGTTTTTTATCCTTCGACCGGTCTCCAGCTTGGAGGCCGTTGTCGTTTTTGTCATGACCAAAATTTGAAACGCTTGATTACAGGAAACACAATATCGAATTCCAAGTTTATACATATCAATCTGGCTGCAAAGATAGTCAATAACATCAAACGCTCATAAAAACATCTGATTAACCCAATCAGAATGTTGCTATTGCTATAAGAAAAATCAAACGCCTCACGACAACTATTTACAAGGGATGCACATGACAGAGGGAACGATAAAGACCAGTAAGTATGAAATTATTGCTATTTTCAGAGAGGAGTTGCGCAAACGTACTGAAATTGAAATATTTTTTAACAACACCAGTATCATAACCCAACTGACGCGCGTGGACTTTGCCGAGTTCCATATTCAGACCCATCGCAAAATCCCGCCCGGGCATAAAATTCGCTTTCTCCTGCATAGCGATTCAGGGAAAATAGAGTTTAATGCGGCCCTGACAAAACATGACAATAGCGGTGTCGATAAAGGTATCCGCTACGCCTTTTCCTTGCCTGAATGCCTGCAGGTGGTGCAGCGTCGCCGCGATCCCCGCTTTCGTTTACGCCACGAGCATGATTTTTATTGCCGCGGTCGCCATAAAAATGGCGAAAACTATCTTTTCGACATCAAGGACATTTCAGACGGCGGTTGCGCACTGATGACCAAAACGCCGAATCTGAAATTCCTCAGTCATAACGCATTGCTGAAAAACGCCGTACTGATGCTGGCGGAATATGGCGAGATCACCATCGACCTGGTGGTAAAGAATGTCATTATTATCACCCTTGATGACCCTAATGAAGAGAGCGAAAGCTACTATCAGATATCCTGCCAGTTTAAGTTCCGCCATCTCGACGACCAGCGCAGAATAGAGAAAATTCTGCTGGACCTGATCTTAGAAGCCAAGCGAAAAAAGAGAATCTGATACCCTTGGAAAGTATATTGCTGTACACCAATGATAATCTCATTGGTCACTCAATCTATCACTACCTTATTGATAGTCATGAAAACGCCACCCGTTTTGGCTATGACGAAGTCATCCATGGGAAACAGCTGCCTGAGGCCCAAACGGTTATTTTCAATTTAATCAATAAGGATATTTCTGCCATCAGAATCGTTGATCTATTGAATGCGCTCCGCCTTTCCCTGCAACGCTGCCAGCAGCCGGTGCTGATGATAAAAAGCGACATTGCCGGACTGTGCAGAGAGTTAATAACCGTCGATAATGCCATGATTATTAGTGAAAAATCGCCGCTATCTATGTTTGCTTCTATTATCCAGCGGGCGAAGGGCGCCAGCGAACAACCGCCGCGACGATTGCGCAAACAACTGTCGCCGCGGGAGTGCCAGATCCTCGAGCTGCTGATTGCCAACAATAATAATAAGCGGATTGCCGCCCTGCTCGGCATTGCCCATAAAACGGTCCACAGCCATCGAATCCATATCATGCAAAAGCTGGGCATTGATAATTCCCGCACGATGAACCAGCGTATTGCCGCCCTCCATCAATGCTAAATTACGCAGAGGTAAATCAATAGCGGATAAAGCGTACTTATTCGTTGTTGATTTACATTTCCTGCCATTCCCATTAATCATCAGGTAGCCTATAATTAACCTATCCTCTGCTTATTGTCTGACTAACCTCGTGAAGAGGGATAATGAACACTAAAATATTCGAAGACAACATTTTATCTCGTAATGATATCGCTGTACGCTACGTCTTTCAGAAAATGTTTTCCCCACAAGGTACCTTAGTCGCGGTTGAATGCTTAAGCCGCTTCGATAATCTTCCCGTTTCGCCAGAATATTTTTTCCGCCATGCCACCGCGGCAGTTCGTGAACGTATTTTTCTCGAGCAACTGGGGTTGATTGAACAGCATAAAGCATGGTTTTTACGTAACCATATTTCCGCTACCATTAACGTTGATGACCATATCCTGACTCTGCTGCGCCAGAAGGAAATAAAAGAGAAAATCGCCGCCCTGACCTGCGTCCATTTTGAAGTGACCGAAAACGCCGAGAAACTTCTGAATAATTCCCTGGCCGCCTGGCAAAGCCCGCAGGATACCTCGCTGTGGCTCGATGACTTCGGCTCTGGCTACGCGGGGATTAACGCCATCAGCGGTTATCATTTTGACTATGTCAAAATTGATAAAGATTTTTTCTGGCATCTGATGCGCAAAGAGTCCGGCCGTCAGCTGATGGATGCGCTGGTCACCTTTTTATCCCGCAATCATCACAACGTGATTATTGAAGGCGTGGAAAGCGAAGCCCATAAAAAATGGCTGCAGGGTATGGAGTGGTTTGCTATTCAGGGGCATTACTGGCAGGAAGTCAGCATTGAGCAACTGGTTGCCGACGATATTGGCATATAAAAAAGCCGGGCTTGCCCGGCTTTTTCGTCCCGCTTAATTATAAACTAATTCCCACGTTGCCCAGCTGGTAATTGGCCCGCTGGTGGCGCTTTTCGGGGTCGGCGAAACGTAGCCCACATAATAGGTGAACAGGCCGCCGCTGACCGCGTTTTCCTGTAAATGCACCTGATTTTGCTGCGGATCCGCAGGGACAATTTTATTACTCTTATCCAGCGTATTATTATCATTGGTCGACAGCGCCAGATAAATATTCTGCGCGCCGTCTGGCAAGGTATTAGCCAGATAGCCCGCGTTCTCATTGCCGACCGCCGTCAGTAAAAAACCGTCGATCCAGCGAACGCTGACCCGCCGCACCTCGTCCTGCGAAGCGGCGCCGCCGTCATGACGTAGCTGGCAGTTTGACAGCGCCAGGGTAAAAGGCTGCGGCTTCATAAACGCGCCGGCCCCGCGATCGTGCACTTCCGCCAGGCTGACCGGCGCCAGCCAGACGTTGCCGCTGCCGGCATTCTGGCCGCCATTGAGCGCGACGCTGCAGGAGATATCCGTCACCCGCCCGGCAAAATCGACCCGTCCGCGGTCGTAATTAGTCTCGAAACCCCACGCCGAGGGGACGGCGAGGCTGCCGCAGAGCAGCAGCCACGCGATAGTATGTTTCGGCAATCCCTTCATTCCCCCTCCCGTATTAATCGTACGTCAGGTTAAAGATCATATGCGACTCCACCTCACCGGTGCTGGTCGTCGGGCCATACTGATAAAAGCGCGCGTGCAGCGGTATGGTGATGTAGCGGGTCTCCTGATTATTCAAGCGGCCAACGGTATATTTCTTATTAAACTGCAGCGGGGATCCATCCTTCAGCACCTGGATGCCGACGCCTTTCGCCATCCCGCTGCCGGCCTTTTCATTCAGCAAGGCGCCCATGGTGGCGGTGGTGCTGGTAGCCAGGGTGCCGGAGAAAGAGGTGCTGATGTTGGCATATCCCGTTTCACTCAGGCCGCCGCTGCACTGCAGCTCAATATTAAAATCCTTCCCGCCCGCGGTGGTGCCAACCCCTTTCAGGTCAGTACGTCTGATGGCGCCCACATCAACATTCATATTTTTCCCACTCAATACCGAACAGGAGGGCGAGACCACGGTGATCGCGTTGGCGCTCAGATAGGTTTCGAGGATCGGGTTGCCGCCGCTCTCCCAGTCGTAGGAGGTGTATTTTCCCGCCGCGAGGGTACCGCTGCCGGTGGTTGCCGCAGTTTTGATAATCTCCAGCGTAAAACGTGATCCTTCAAGGGAATAGTTGGTGGTGTTATACACTCGGGACGAATAGACGTCGGGATAGACGATATTCACCGTCGCGCCACCGCGGCTGAAACGCATACCAATTCCCGGCACGTTGGTGGAATAAATTTTATTCCCCAGGTCCGTGGCCCCTGGCGACACGATCTTCGCCGCGAAGCGGTTGGTGCCGGAGGTACAGCGATAGCTCGCCCCGCCGGGGGCGCTCATCGTCCAGTCGCGGGTGAGGATCACCGAACCCACCGGCAGATCCGGGGGCACCACCACCCTGCCCACCACCATGTCCAGCATCACCGTTGGCGAAGAAAGGCGCGTACAGACGGCCCAGGACGAGGTGGTGCCCAGCGCCATCAAGACGATAAAAAGCGTCAGTAATTTCCTCAGCGACATACGCTATCCTTTGTTGTTTGCTGTCCCAGATCCACCGAACACTGCCCGCCGCTCCACTTCACAATCGCGCGTTTGGCGTTCGCATCGCTGATAAACATCATGCTGCCCTGACCGACGACGCCGATCTCCTTGCCGTCGGGGGAGAAAATACTCGCCGCAAACGGCAGCGGCTCATGGTTCGCCTGGCGCGCCTGCAGGGTGAGGTTGTTCTGCACCGTGGTGCCAAACGCCACCTTAACCACGCTGCCTTCCCACGGCACAACCTGCGCCACGGTGCGATCGAAGGCCACGTCGTCATGGCTGCCTTTCGGGTCGATCTCGACGGCGTTAATTCGGTACGGGCGCAGATACGGCAGGATGGCGTAACCATTGCTGTCCACGCGGGTGCCCGGCGATCCCGGGAGCATAGCGCCGGCCGCGTCTTTGGCTTCAATCAGCGCCATCGTCGAGCCGCTTTCCGGTGAGAGCACCACGCCGCCGCTGTGGGCGATCATCGTCCCGCTGGCGCCAATGCCGCTCTGACGATAGCCTTCGCCCTGGCTGTAGCTGCCGTTGAGGGTGGTCCATGGCGTACGGTAGCTGCCGTTGAGCGCCACATCATGCTGACCGCCGGTGGCGGTGGTGGTCGACACGCCGTAGTTAAGGTTGTTTTCACTGTCCAGCGAACCGTTGATACCAATCTGCGAGCTGGCAAAGCGCGAGTTGTTGAACGAGGTGTTCGACGTCAGGTTGGCGGTGCGGTTGTCGCCAAACCACAGCGGGTAGCTGAAGTTGAGTGAAATGCGATCGTCGCGGCGATGGCCGGAGCTGTCCGGGGTATAGACGCGCTGGGCGCTCGCCGACCAGGAGAGACGACCAAACGAATTGTTATAGCTGACCTGATACTGCTTCTCGGTCCCGGAGCGGTTCCAGTAATCGGAAATACGACCGCTGAGATAAAACCCGCCCCAGCCGTCAGGCAGGTTCTGGTTTACCGTGAAGGTCATGCCGTTTTTTTGCCGCCAGAGGGTGTAGTTGCTGCGGCTGTTTTTTTCCTGATCGACGGCGTACAGCGCGTCGTTGAGGTTGTAATAACCTTTCGTCGAGTAGCGATACGCCGCCAGCACGATGCTGGTCTGGGTATCGGTGAACATGCGGTTAAAGGTGGCGCGATAGCTCTGCCCCGAGTCATCATGGCTATCGCTTTTCAGCCGAGAATGGGTGACGTCAAAAGAGAGGGCGCCGATCCCGGTGTTCATCCCGGTGCCCACCAGGAAGGCCTGATAGTCGTCAAAGCCGGTGACCCCGGTGTAGCCGGTCAGCAGGTTATTGATCCCGTGCTGCCAGGTCGCCTGATAGAGCATCGGCTTATTGCGCAGCCCGCTGTCGTCCACTTTACCGGCGGAGAGCGCGTAGCGGGTCATGCCCGGACGCAGCAGCTGAGCAACGGAGGCGTAAGGCACGCTGAACACTTCCACCGAGCCATCCGCCTCTTTTACCGAAACCTCAAGATCGCTGCCATAGCCGGATGGATAGACATCCTGCAGGGTAAACGGCCCCGGCGGAACGGTGGTCTGATAGATAATGTTGCTGCCCTGGCGCACGGTGACGAGGGCGTTGCTCTGCGCCACGCCGCGAATTTCCGGGGCATAGGAGCGCATGCCGTCCGGGAACATATTGTCATCGGTGGAAAGATTAACCCCACGCAGACCGATGGTGTCGAAAAATTCACCATTGGTAAAGATCTGCCCACCGCTGACAATGGAGTTGATCTGCGGGATCGGCCGCTGGAGATAGGTCTGGTTGCTGTTCCAGTGCGCTTTACCCTGCTGCTGCTGCCAGTTCAGGTTACCGATATGCTTCAGCAGCCAGCCGTCCCACGACAGGCCGGCATTGACGCCAAGGTAGGCGCTGCTGTTATCCGACCCGCCGACCGAAGAGGTGTGGCTGTTCCAGGCGTTGGCCATCCAGCCAAGATTAAGCGCGGTAATGCCTTTGTCCCAGAACTCCGGGCTGACATAGTTTTTCAGGCGTTGATCTTCATAGATCTGCGGCACCGAAATGTTCAACCGCAGGGAGGACTGGACCAGGTTGTCTTTGACGTTGTCTTCGTTGCGCCAGGATTTGAGGCTACCGCAGTAGCCTTCCTGTTCGCTCAGCTGCGGATTGAGCTTTTCCGCCGCGATGCCGTACTGCGTCAGCATCGCTTTGGTGTAGCAGACCCCAAGGTTACCGTCTTTGTCGCGCGCGATGCGCAGATCGTAGCGCCCTTTCCATTCGTCGTTGGTGTAGACGTCAAGGGAGTAAGTGCCTTCGGTAATCGCGCTGGTCGAGAAGCGTGACAGGTCGACCTTTTCGCGACTGCCGACAATAAAGCCGTCGTTAAATTGATATACCGTTCCCGGGTTTTCCTGTCCGCTGGAAAATGGCGGAAAGCAGCACAGCGCGATGGCGATCGCGGTGCTTAATCTTCCCGGGCAGAATGACCTCTGCTTCATTAGCTTTTCCCTTATTTAACGGCCACTTTCACTGCGACATCGGCGCCATAGTCATTAATGTTGTTAACGGTCAGGGTTTCGCCGCGGTTGACGGCGGAGGAAAGCGCCACCGTCTGGCTGGACTGCGGCGCCAGCATCACGGTTTTGCTGTTCAGGGCTTTACCGCCGTCGCGGGAAATACGGCTGACGGTAATGTAGAACGGCGTCGGGTTGCTGATGGCGAGACTACTGCCGCTGGCGGTCAGGGTCAGCTTCTCGGCCGCCGCATCGCGGTTGCCCAGTCCGGCAGGACGATAAATAAATTTAAAGCGCGAACGGATCGCCAGCTGCAGCACGTTCTGGCCTTCATTTTTCTGATTGGCCACCACCGGCGGAATTTCCAACAGATTCAGCCACCACAGCGTCTCTTTATCTTTCGCCAGACCGGCGCTGCTGCCGAGCTTAATACGCAGCGTCTGGCCGCTCTTGGCGTCAACGCGCGAAATCGGCGGGGTGATAATAAACGGGGTGGTGATGGTATCCGGAGTGGCATCGGCATCGCCGTTATCCAGCCAGGCCTGCGCCAGCGCCGGACGGTCGGCGTTATTTGAAAGCTGTACCGTTATTTCTTTTTCATTTCCTGGATAAATAAAGCGGGTACCGTTAACAATAATATTGTTGGCGTGGGCCGCAAAACTAAAAATGAAACAGAAAAAAAGGGCAATACGCTTCATGCTGACCTCAGAATAAAAATACAAGCGGCGGTCATCGCCGCTTTATTATTGTTATTAACTGCCCCATCGCGGGGCAGTTTTATTTTCTGACGGAATTACTGGTAAGTAATTTCGTAAGTCGCGTAGCTGTTAACCACACCAGTGGTCACAGTGGTCGGCGCGCTGGTGGCGTAGCCTACGTAGTAGGTGAAACGCGCGCCATCAGCGACAGCGGAAGCGTCGCCTTTCGCTTTCGGCTGAGTGCTGTCACCCGGGATGATTTTGTTGGTCAGCGCGGTAGCGTTGTCAGTAGACAGTACCAGCTGGATGTTCTGAGCACCGGAAGCTTCGGTGTTCGCCAGGTAGCCCTGTTGTTTGCTGGTAGCGCCAGCCAGCAGGTTACCGCCGGTCCAGTTTACGCCCAGTTTGCTTACGTCATCCTGTTTGGTGCCGTCAGCAGCCTGGCAGTTAGAGACGTCAATGGTGAAAGATTTCGGTTTCAGGTAAGTATCCGCTGCTGCCGCTTTAACTTCAGTCAGAGTTACCGGAGACAGGTAAACGTTCGCATTGCTGCCCTGGCCGTTAACAGAAACAGTACAGGATACATCGGTAACTTTACCGAAGAAATTAACCTGGCCGCCGCCAACATTGGTATCAGCTGCATGGGCAGCAGTCATGCCAAAAAACGCGGTTGCCATTGCTGCAGAGAGAAGAACCTTTTTCATTGCCATTTCCTTGTCAGAGTGAATTACGAATCAATGAGCACACTGTGAATTCGCATAGAACCAGAAACATCAGGCGATGCTGATTTATGCCACTGCTAATAGAATCTTCGACTGACCGGGAGCCGCAATATTTAAGGCGTCAGGTAACGAACTTAAAAATATAAGTTCGCTGGTGCTATCGGCGTCAAAGAATGCTATTTATTCGCCGACAAATATACATTTGTTCACGTTTCATTAAGTTATATAACAGATAATCGATAACTATTAATAAATGCTTATTGATAGATCAAAACGGGGTGATGGATGTTTACAGCGCGGAAAGCCTAACGCCAGGGCATGAGAGAAATGGCCGTCTCAGCATGCCGAAATGGCCGCCAGAGGGCTATTGCGAATCGTCCGAATCCGCCCCAACGGCGGCTAAAAACCGCCCAACTAATTCATACAACGAATGGTAACCGCGTAAATGAGGCGCATTCTACATTCTGATCGCAGGCAGTCCGCGTGATACTCCCATCAAAAAATAATCACTAATCCATTGTTTTTAAATTAAAAAATAGAGAAACATTCATATCTCCGTCATCAAACCGCCATAAAAATGTGATCTAAATCGCACTTTTTGCCACGCGCGTTATAGTTAGCAGACTTATTATAAGCCCATCGAAAGCAAACACGCTTTCCACCATAAAAGTTAAAAGGACAAACACCATGAAAAACGTAAAATTACTCGCCGCTGCCGGTATGCTCTCCCTGGTCTCTTTCGCTAGCTTCGCTCATCCGGTGAGCGTAACAGCAGACACCCTGGACAGCGCAGAAGCGAAAATCGCGACCATTGCGAAAGAACAAGGCGCTTCCTACCACATCACTGAAGCGTACACCGGCAACCAGGTCCATATGACCGCCGAGCTCTCTAAATAAGCGAATGGTTGCAGAGGGAGCTGCCGGACAGGCCGCCTGCGGGCGGCTGGTCTGGCTCCCGCCGCCCACCCCGCACACAGCAATGTCGAGCCCCGTTATGGGGCTTTTTTCGTTTTTGCCCCCGCCGCCTGACGCGCCAGCGCGCGCTGAATAGACAACACGCTCGCCAGCACCACGATCAGCCCGACCAGCGCCATCCCCTGGATCTTTTGGCCAAGGAAAATCCACCCCAACACCACGGCGGTCACCGGGCTCAGCAGGCTCATTGCCGATACCGCCACCGGCGAGAGGCGGCCAATCCCCCGGAACCACAGGCCATAGGCCAGCATCGCGCCGGCCACGCACAGCCACAGATAGCCGGCCACCTGCAGCGCTGTCACCTGATGTAAAGGGGGATCAACGATCAGCGCCACGGGCGCCAGCACCACCCCGCCGATCGCCAGCTGCCAGCCGGTTAACGCGACGATCGGCAGGGAGAGCGCCCAGCGGCGGGAGAGCCAGGTGCCCAGCGCCATACTGATCGCCCCGAGAAACGCCGCGCCGATGCCCAGCGGGTCGAGGACGGTGCGCGGCGACAGCAGCAGCATGGCCATACCGAGTATGCCGGCGAGGGCTGAGAATACCGCCAGCCAGGGCGAGCGCTGCCGGTCTACGCACCAGGCGAGAAGCATCACCAGCAGCGGCTGGATCGCGCCAATCACTGCCGCCAGACCGCCGGGTAAGCGATAGGCGGCGATAAACAGCAGCGCCTGAAATGCGCCGATATTTAAGATGCCGGTAACGATAAGCTTTAGCCATTCGCCGCGCTGTGGAAAGCGGCGGCTCCAGATCAGCAGGGCGATGCCTGCCGGCAAAACCCTCAGAAGGGCGGCGATAAACGGCCGGTCGGGGGGAAGAAACTGGGAGGTGACGATGTAGGTCGTCCCCCAGATAGCGGGCGCCAGCGCCGTGAGCAGCAGGTCGAGCATCAGACTACGCGAGAGAAAAGCCATGATTTTATCTTCACTTCAAGTTAAATTGGTGCCGCAAGTATGTACACGCAATTATCTTGATATCAAGACAAGTGAGCACTTATGGACAAATCACCGCCGATCGACGCCGTTGATCGGATCCTCGCCCAGTGGCAGCGCGAGCGGCCGGACCTCGACTGCAGCCCAATGGGGACAATTGGCCGTCTGAAACGATGCGCCATGCTGCTGGAGCCGCAGGTGGAAGTGGCTTTTACACGCCATGAGCTGGTGCGCTGGGAGTTTGACATGCTGGCGACGCTGCGCCGCGCCGGGGCGCCGTTCATTCTTTCGCCTACCCAGCTCTTCTCCACGCTGATGATCACCTCCGGCACCATGACTCATCGCCTGAAGGCGCTGGAGAAACGCGGATTTATTACCCGCCTGCCCAATCCGGAAGACGCCCGCAGTATGCTGGTCGCCCTGACGCCCGCCGGACGTGAACGCATCGATGAAGCGGTGGAGACCCATGTCGATAATGAACGGCAGCTGCTGGCGGGGCTCAGCGATGGCGAGCGCCAGCAGCTGGATCAGGCGCTGCGGGTATTGATGCGCCTGCTGGAGAGCCGTTAACAGCCGGCGGCGATAAAGTCGCCGTTAGCGCTGATCGGCACCACGGTGAAAAACAATCCCGCGGCAAAGAGGATCAGCGCCAGCCCGCCGAGGATCTTCACCAGCGGCACCAGCCAGGGCCGCGGACGGCTGGTCGCCGTCAGCCGGTTGACGGTACGGTGACGGGCATAGTGCACCGCCAGCGACAGACCAAGGATCGACAGCGCGGTGCCCAGCGCCATGGTCATCACCGCGGCGATGCCCCAGCTGACGATCCCCAGCGCGTTGGCGAACAGCAGGATCATAATCGCTCCGCTGCAGGGCCGGGCGCCGATGGCCAGCACCACGCCCAGGCGTGTCTTCCAGTCGGCGCCCTGCAGGTCGTGTCCCACGCCGTGGTGCCCGCAGCCGCACGAGGCATCATGCTGATGCGCCGGCCTCAGGGCGCGTATTCTCCTTTTACCCGGCAGCAGGCTCTGCAGCGCACGACAGATAACGTAAACCCCAAAGGCGGCGATGGTCAGGGCGCTGATCTTCTCGACGTACCAGCGGCTGGCGCTGAGATCGCCAGCGGCCAGATTCAGCCCCACCGCGAGAATAAAGACAAACAGGATGGCGCTGACGCCCTGCAGCAGGCTGCCGAGAAAAGGCACCACCCGCGCCGCGGTCAGGCTCTCCTGATTGGTGCTCAGGTAAGTGGTGACGATAAACTTGCCGTGGCCCGGTCCGATAGCGTGGAGCACGCCGTAGAGAAAAGCGCCCACCAGCAGCCAGACGCCGCCGCTGTACTGATGGTTGTTCAGCAGCAGAAGGTACATCACCAGATAGCGATGCAAGGTAATTTGCGTGGCGAGGCACCACTGGAGGAAGTCGCTCCAGTGGCTGTGCAAGGTGATGCCGGCGGCCAGCAGGCGCCAGTCGCGTTGCGAAGTCGGTATCATCATCGGTAAGCCATGGTGAAAAGAGATCAACCGCCAGACGACAATCTCATGCCCGGCGAACAATAGTGCCTGGATAATTTGTCGGATTTTTCTCGTCAATGCTTAAGGTCACAAGGCTCCGCATTATCAGCATCAGCGGGCTCCTACACCTACCCTCTGCCCTACCTTTGCACAAAGCATTTTCATATTTTCAGCATACCACAGACGTTTGTTTTTGCTGTTGACGCCCTGCATAACATATTAGAGCAATCGTTACACACCTAAAAAAGATAAAAATAAATCAGTTATCGCTATCCTGGCACTTTTTGTACTTTATCATCCTGCGCATCAGGCACGAATATTCATTAACTGCTATTAATTTAATATATTCATTAACAGGACCACCCCCATGAAAAGATGCTTACTCGCCCTGGCGTGCGTCGCGCTGCTGACGCCCTCGCTTTCGGCGCAGGCGACCTGGCGCAGCGACCAGCGCCAGGACGCTCGCGATATCCGCCAGGATAGCCGCGAGCAGGGCCGTGAAACCAAGCAAGAGTGCGTCAGAAATAATAATCAAAGCAACGCCAGCTGCCGTCACGATAAGCGGGAAAACCGCCGCGAAGGTCGTCAGGAAGCCCGCGACGAAAAATGGTAAGTCAGCCTGCTCCGGTGGATATCAGATCGCGGACTTCTGCCACCGGAGCCTTTAACACCGCCTGCGACGCCGGACCGTCGCGTCTGTCCCCTACCTGCTCTTTATTCTTAGCTCGCAGCAGAATATTACCCACACCAGTCTGCAGCCTATGCCTCTCTTATACCCACCGCCTGATATCACCGCTTCCGCCGATTACCGCCCGCGCTCCCACAGCACCATTAAGATTAAGCTCAACCCGTTAAATAAGACGTAAAGTGCCCTCACAGAGACAATGGCTATTATCCCCAGGCTTTTTGCAGTATGGTTTAATCTCTGTTGTAGTTTTGCAGTGAATGCTATCCAGACGGTTCAAGGTTGTATTCTGTCTGAGAAATTACTCATGCCATTCCCGTCGCTGAGATACGGGAGGCCGGCTGGCTGACGCCGTGCCGCCCCAACTGCCGGGAAATAAATCATGACGGCATTGATGGCCGCCTTGCCGTGGCCGGAAGCCAGTGCCTCCATCATCAAGCGGGCATCATCAAGAGGATCAGGGATGTACAGGACGTGGAAACCTCCAGGAAAGATTCGCCAGTTCAACCAGCTAACCCTTTCTTTACCCTTCAGCATACGGCGTCTTATCGCTGGGGATGGCGATAGCCCATGATACCGCATGCTCCCGTAGCAAATAAAAACGTTATCAGCACGCTGTTTAAAAATAAAAAGGCAGTCGCATTTAACAATGACCTGACGCAGGCCTGGAAAGCGTAATATTTGCCTGCCATAAAAGGGAACACTATGACGAATAACGCCGAGATTAAAAAAAGGAACTTCCTGACTCAGAATGAAATCGAGTCACTACTTAAAGCCGCCGATAGCGGTCCCTATGCCGCACGTAATTATTGCCTGACGCTGCTGTGCTTCATCCATGGTCTGCGCGCCAGCGAGATCTGTCGCCTGAGAATATCCGATATCGACCTTGCTTCCCGCTGCGTTTATATCCATCGGCTAAAAAAGGGGTTTTCGACCACCCACCCTTTGCTGAATAAAGAGATCCACGCCCTAAAGCGCTGGCTGGCCATTCGCAACACCTGGCCGCAGGCCGCCAGCGAGTGGCTGTTTCTCTCCCGCAAAGGCAATCCCCTTTCCCGCCAGCAGTTTTATCAAATTATCGCCTCCTCTGGCGACCAGGCGGGATTGCCGCTGGAGATCCACCCGCACATGCTGCGCCACTCCTGTGGCTTTGCGCTGGCCAATATGGGTATCGATACCCGTCTGATCCAGGACTATCTCGGACACCGCAATATTCGGCATACCGTCTGGTATACCGCCAGCAACGCGGGACGCTTCTATGGTATCTGGGACAATACGCGCGACAAACAGCGCCTGTCGCTGCTTCAGTAAGCCTGACGCCACGGATGGCGTTGTACCGCGTTGCGGGGAAATTAAATAGCAATAAATTAACCCTCAGTTAATTATGATTACTGTTCCCGCAAGTTCTTATTTAATCCTGCGATCTCATCGTTAAATTGACCCTGTATTAATTCCGGTTTTGCCGTGATTCTTTATTGTTGGCTAAAAATCCACCCCGCTATTTTTTAAAATCTACCGAGTGAAAAATCCCTTTTATTTTATGCACATGCTATAAAACCCGAGCAGATCTATTGTGACCTTGCTTAAAATCTCTAAAATTAAGAATTATCGCCAGGCGATATTTTGACTGGCTGTAAATATAATATGCTATCTATACGTGGTTAATCGCCTTCACCTTGTACCGTTCTTACATTGCGGATCTTTTCCGTCATGGCGTATGGTTTCGCCATGACGACCCCTCACCTCTTTTTCAGGAGTAATTATTGTGAACCGACGTCGTTTTCTTACCGCCAAAGAAGTTCAGGCTATGATGCAGGCCGCGCGTCAGGGCGCCACCGGCGAGCGGGACTACTGCCTCATCCTTCTCGCCTTTCGCCACGGGATGCGCATCAGCGAACTGCTGGATCTGCACTATCACGATCTGGATCTACGGGAAGGCCGGGTCAATGTGCGGCGGTTGAAGAACGGTTTTTCAACTATTCACCCGCTGCGCTTTGATGAACGTGAGGCCATTGAGCGCTGGAGTCAGGTCCGCGCCGGCTGGAAAGCGGCGGCCAAAACCGACGCGCTTTTTATCTCCCGTCGCGGGACCCCGCTCTCACGCCAGCAGGCGTATCGTATTATTCGCTCCGCCGGGGAAAAGGCGGGTACCGTGACGCAGACCCACCCCCATATGCTGCGTCACGCCTGCGGCTACGAACTGGCGGAAAGAGGTACAGATACCCGTTTGATCCAGGATTACCTCGGTCATCGTAATATTCGACACACGGTACGCTACACCGCCAGCAATGCGGCGCGTTTCGCTGGAATATGGGAAAGAAATAATCTTATTGGAGAAAGCATTGCAGAATCGGGAGTTGATACAACTGATTGAATTTAATTAAAAAAATAAACCGTGAACAGGTCAATTGGGGCCAAACTGTTTATATCATAAAAATGTTTTGACATATTTTGCAACTCACCACGCCATATTTCTGCAGAAAAATTATTAACTACATGTTTTTAATATATTTTTAAAGCGTGAATTACGCACTTTTCCCCACCCTGTCCTCCCGTTGCATTGGCGCGCCTTCGCCAGCGGTATCTCTCTTCCTTTCGCACTCTCGCTAACATCACCAGATTAAATAACCAATAAAACCACATTAAACAGATTTTAATACCGAAAAACAGGCAAGATTAAACAACGAACAGATCGTTTATCTCAACGAGTCAAAATGGCCCCAATTGTCTCATCGGTTGGGCGAAAACTGTGGAGAGCCGGCAGCCAGACCACTCGGCTGAAATCTGAAATGCCTGGAAGGCACAACGGCTGCCAATCCGGTTCGTTATTTCGACATCGTTCAAAGGAAAACAGTATGAAAATCAAAACACTGGCAATGATTGTTGTGTCAGCCCTGTCTCTGAGCTCCGCGGCGGCCCTGGCCGATACCACCACGGTTAACGGCGGGACCGTCCATTTTAAAGGGGAAGTCGTTAACGCGGCCTGTGCGGTGGATGCCGGCTCTATCGATCAAACCGTCCAGTTGGGCCAGGTGCGTTCCGCGAAGCTGGCCACGGCGGGGAGCACCAGTTCGTCCGTTGGTTTCAACATTCAGCTGGATGATTGCGACACCACGGTAGCAACCAAAGCGTCCGTCGCCTTCGCCGGTACGGCCATCGACAGCAGCAATACCACCGTTCTGGCGCTGCAAAACTCTGCCGCCGGCAGCGCGACCAACGTCGGCGTGCAGATCCTCGACAACACCGGCACGCCGCTGGCGCTGGACGGCGCCACCTTCAGCGCAGCCACCACGCTGAATGACGGCACCAACATCATTCCGTTCCAGGCGCGTTACTACGCCACTGGCGCCGCGACCGCCGGTATCGCGAACGCTGACGCCACCTTCAAAGTGCAGTACGAGTAAGGCAAACATCAGGCAAGGAAGCCATCCGGGCCAGGAGGGCCCGCGCTTAATTTTGCAACCGGGGTGAAACGATGCAGGGAATGAAATCGGGTCTGCTACTGCTGCTGCCTCCGCTGGCGCTGGCCGGTAATCAGTGGAACGTCACGCTGCCGGGGGGCAGCATGCGCTTTCAGGGCCTGATCATGGCCAGTTCCTGCCGCGTCGAAGCCGGCGATCGGCAGATGACGGTCAATCTGGGACAGATCAGCAGTAACCGATTTCACGACGTGGGCGAAGACAGCAACCCGATCCCTTTCACGATTCATTTACAGGATTGCAGTACGGCAGTCAGCCAGCATGTCGGGGTGGCATTTCACGGCGTGGCTGACGGCAAAAACCCCGACGTGCTGTCGGTGGGTGAAGGCCCGGGGATCGCCAGCGGGATCGGCATCGCGCTGTTCGACAGTCACGGCCAGCAGCTGCCTCTCAATCGTCCACCGGATCGCTGGGTGCCGCTCTACCGCGGACCGACGACGCTAAATTTCGTCGCCAAATATCGGGCGACCGGACGCCAGGTCACCGGCGGCGCGGCCAACGCCCAGGCCTGGTTCTCATTAACCTATCAGTAATCAACCCGCAGACCAGCAGGACAACACCGTGAGCAGACAAGGAGATAATGTGAGAAAAACAGCAACGACGATACGCGGCATACTGACGGGATGTGTGCTTTTCGCCGCCGGCGCGTTGAGCGCCAGCGCGCACGCGGGCGTCGCGCTGGGCGCGACCCGGGTCATCTACCCGGCGGGTCAGAAACAGGTCCAGCTGGCGGTGACCAATAACGACGACAACAGCACCTGGCTTATTCAGTCATGGGTGGAAAATGCCGATGGGCAGCGAGACGGCCGGTTTGTTATCACTCCCCCGCTGTTTGCCATGCAGGGCAAAAAAGAGAACACCCTGCGTATTATCGATGCGACCAATAACCAGCTGCCGCAGGATCGGGAAAGCCTGTTCTGGATGAACGTGAAGGCTATTCCCTCAATGGATAAATCGAAGCTCAGCGACAACACCCTCCAGTTGGCGATTATCAGCCGCATCAAGCTCTACTACCGACCGGCAAAACTGACCCTGCCCCCGGATCAGGCGGCGGACAAGCTGACCTTTAGCCGCAACGGATCGTCGCTAACGCTGACGAATCCTACACCCTATTACCTGACGGTGACCGAACTGAACGCCGGAACGCGCATTCTGGAAAACGCCCTGGTGCCGCCGATGGGTAAAACCAGCGTCAAGCTGCCCACGGATGCCGGCAACACCATCACCTATCGCACCATTAACGATTACGGCGCGCTGACGCCGAAAATGAATGGCGTACTGCGTTAAATCTGGTGTGCCCCGCCGCGCGGGCCACGCTGCGCATGACCAGAAGCACTGACAGCCGGGCAACGTCGGACCGGAGGGATTATGTCACATCGAAAATATGGACTGGACCATGGGGGTCGCCGAAGCGCCCGGCGCCTGATTACGCCGGCGCTGACGCTGTGGCTCTGCTCACAGCCGTTCGCCGCGCAGGCGGACCTCTATTTTAACCCCCGCTTTTTAGCTGACGATCCGGCGGCGGTGGCAGACCTGTCGGGATTTGAAAAAGGCCAGGAGGTCCCGCCGGGCACCTATCGCGTCGATATTTATCTCAATAACGGCTATATGACCACCCGGGACGTCACTTTCCAGGCCGATGCCCAAGGCAATGGCCTGTCGCCCTGCCTGACCCGCGGCCAGATGGCGAGCATGGGGGTGGATACCGGACGGGTGACGGGCATGGCGGCCCTGGACAGTACGGCCTGCGTGCCGCTAACGACGCTCATCAGCGAAGCCACCACCCGCTTCGATGTCGGCCAACAGCGCCTGTATCTCACCGTACCCCAGGCGTTTATGGGCAGCCACGCCCGCGGGTATATCCCGCCGGAGCTATGGGATAACGGCATCACCGCCGGGCTGGTTAACTATAACTTCACCGGCAACAACGTCCATAACACCACCGGGGGCAACAGCCGTTACGCCTATCTGAATCTGCAGAGCGGCCTGAATTTCGGCGCCTGGCGCCTGCGCGATAACAGCACCTGGAGTTACAGCAGCGGCGGCAGCGCGTCATCCAATGAGAACCGCTGGCAGCACGTCAACAGCTGGCTTGAGCGGGACATTATTTCCCTGCGCTCGCGGCTTACCCTCGGGGATAGCTACACCAACGGCGATGTCTTCGACGGGATCAACTTCCGCGGCGCGCAGCTGGCCTCGGATGACAATATGCTGCCGGACAGCCAGAAAGGCTTCGCGCCGGTGATCCACGGGATCGCCCGCGGCACCGCGCAGGTGTCAGTCAAACAAAACGGCTACGAAATCTACCAGAGCACGGTGCCGCCGGGGCCGTTTACCATCGACGATCTCTACGCCGCGGGCAACGGCGGCGATCTGCAGGTCACCATTAAAGAAGCGGATGGCACCCGCCAGGTCTTCAGCGTGCCCTGGTCAACGGTGCCGGTGCTGCAGCGCGAAGGCCATACCCGCTTCGCCCTCACCGCCGGGGAGTACCGCAGCGGCAACAGCCAGCAGGAAACGCCCGATTTTTTCCAGAGCACGGCCATGCATGGCCTGCCGGCCGGCTGGACCCTGTACGGCGGCACCCAGCTGGCGGACCGCTATCGCGCCTTTAACCTCGGGGTGGGGAAAAACATGGGCTATTTCGGCGCCTTATCGCTGGATATCACCCAGGCCAACGCCACCCTGCCTGACGACAGCGAGCATCAGGGACAGTCGGTGCGTTTTCTCTATAACAAGTCACTGGATGAGACCGGCACCAACCTGCAGCTGGTGGGCTACCGCTACTCCACCCGCGGCTACTATAACTTTGCCGATACCACCTACCGCCGGATGAGCGGCTACAGCGTGGAAACCCAGGACGGGGTTATCCAGGTGAAACCCAAATTTACCGACTACTACAATCTGGCTTACAGCAAGCGCGGTAAGGTGCAGCTGAGCGTGACCCAACAGCTGGGGCGCACCGCCACCCTCTATCTGAGCGGCAGCCACCAGACCTACTGGGGCACCGACGATGCCGATGAGCAACTGCAGGCCGGCCTCAACGCCGCCGTAGACGATATCAACTGGTCGCTAAGCTACAGCCTGACGAAAAATGCCTGGCAGCAGGGGCGCGATCAGATGCTGGCGGTCAACGTCAATATCCCCTTCAGCCACTGGCTGCGTTCCGATAGCCGTTCGGTCTGGCGGCACGCCAGCGCCAGCTACAGCCTGTCGCACGATCTCAATGGCCGCATGACCAATCTGGCGGGCCTGTACGGCACCCTGCTGGAAGACAATAACCTCAGCTATAGCGTGCAGACCGGCTATGCGGGCGGCGGCAACGGCGACAGCGGGAGCACCGGCTATACCGCGCTCAACTACCGCGGCGGCTACGGCAACGCCAACGTCGGCTACAGCCGCAGCGATGGTTTCAAACAGCTCTACTACGGGGTCAGCGGCGGCGTGCTGGCGCACGCCAACGGCATCACCCTGAGCCAGCCGCTGAACGATACCGTAGTGCTGGTGAAAGCCCCCGGCGCCGGCGGCGTGAAGGTAGAAAACCAGACCGGGGTGCGCACCGACTGGCGCGGGTATGCCGTCCTGCCGTATGCCACCGAGTATCGCGAAAACCGGGTCGCGCTGGACACCAATACCCTGGCCGACAATGTCGATCTTGACGATGCAGTGGTCAGCGTGGTGCCTACCCATGGGGCGATCGTCCGCGCCAGCTTTAACGCCCAGGTGGGAATGAAGATTCTGATGACGCTGACCCATCGCGGCAAACCGGTGCCGTTTGGCGCCCTCGCCACCAGCGACAGCAACCAGAGCGGCAGCATCGTCGCGGATAACGGCCAGGTCTACCTGAGCGGGATGCCGCTGGCGGGCAAGGTGCGGGTGAAATGGGGCGATGCCCCGGACGCCCAGTGCGTGGCCGATTATCGTCTGCCGCCGGAGAGCCAGCAGCAGTCGCTCAGCCAGCTGTCCGTCGCGTGTCGCTAAGGAGATGATGATGAGAACACCGCAGTTTCTGCTGAGCGCCCTGCTCGCTCTGTTCGCGCCGCTGGCCTTCGCTGCCGACAGCACGATCGCCATCAGCGGCTATGTGCGCGACAACGCTTGCGCGGTGGCCGGAGAGTCGAAGGATTTCACCGTCGATTTGCAGGACAACGCCGCGAAGCAGTTTTACGCCGTCGGGGCGACGACCCCGCCGGTGCCGTTCCGTATCGTGCTATCGCCCTGCGGCACTTCCGTCACCGCGGTGAAGGTCGGCTTCACCGGCGTGGCGGACAGCGTCAATACCAGCCTGTTAAAACTTGACGCCGGCGCCTCGGCGGCGGCGGGAATGGGGGTGGACATTCTCGACCAGCAGCAGTCCCGGCTGCCTGTCAATGCCCCGTCGTCAGCCATCGCCTGGACCACGCTGACGCCGGGCCAGACCAACATCCTGAACTTTTACGCCCGTCTGATGGCCACGCAGGTGCCCGTCACCGCCGGGCATGTCAATGCGACAGCAACATTCACCCTGGAATTTCAGTAAGTGGAGGCTGAAATGAAATGGACCCACGTGGGCTGGCTGCTGGCCGGCCTGTTAACCGCGAGCCCTTCCCTGCGGTCGGCCGACGTCACCCTTACCGTCAACGGGAAGGTGGTGGCCAGACCCTGCACGGTCTCCACCGTCAATGCCACCGTCGAGCTGGGCGATCTCTACACCTTCAGCCTGATTGGCGCAGGCTCGGCATCGGCCTGGCACAGCGTGGCGCTGGATCTCAGCAACTGCCCCGTCGGTACCTCACGGGTGAAGGCCACCTTCAGCGGAACGGCGGACAGCACCGGCTATTACAAAAACCAGGGGACGGCGGGCAATATTCAGCTCGAATTGCAGAGCGAGGATGGCACCACGCTGAACAATGGCAGCAGCCAGTCGGTACAGGTGGATGAGGCCAGCCAGTCCGCCCGCTTCCCGTTGCAGGTCAGGGCCCTGTCGGTCAACGGCGGTGCCACGCAAGGCACCATTCAGGCGGTGATTAACGTGACCTATACCTACGCCTGAGCCAGGAGAGCATCATGATGAAAAAAATTATCCCTTTATTCACCACCCTGCTGCTGTTGGGCTGGTCGATGAACGCCTGGTCCTTCGCCTGCAAAACAGCCACCGGCGCGACGATCCCCATCGGCGGCGGCTCAGCCAACATCTACGTTAACCTGACCCCGGCGGTCAACGTCGGGCAAAACCTGGTGGTCGACCTCTCCACGCAGATTTTTTGCCATAACGACTATCCGGAAACGATCACTGACTACGTGACCCTGCAGCGCGGATCCGCCTATGGCGGTGTGCTGTCAAGTTTCTCTGGCACCGTGAAATATAACGGCACCTCTTACCCCTTCCCGACCACCACGGAAACGGCGCGGATGATTTACGATTCCCGGACCGATAAGCCCTGGCCGGCCGTCCTGTATCTGACGCCGGTCAGCACCGCCGGCGGGGTGGCGATCACCGCAGGATCGTTAATCGCGGTGCTGATCCTGCATCAGACCAACAACTACAATAGCGACTCCTTCCAGTTCATCTGGAATATCTATGCCAATAACGACGTGGTGGTCCCCACCGGCGCCTGCGATGTCTCCGCCCGCGATGTCACCGTCACCCTCCCCGACTACCCGGGCTCCATGGCCGTGCCGCTCACCGTGCACTGCGCGCAGAGCCAACAGCTGGGGTATTACCTCTCCGGCGCCACCGCGGACAGCGCTAACGCGATCTTCACTAACACCGCCTCCGCCTCGCCGGCGCAAGGGATAGGCGTCCAGCTTACCCGCAACGGCAGCGCCGTGCCGGCGAACAGCACGGTCTCACTGGGCACCATCGGAACCTCGCCGGTCAATCTCGGCCTGACGGCGACCTACGCCCGGACCACAGGCCAGGTCACCGCCGGCAACGTGCAGTCGATCATCGGCATTACCTTTGTCTATCAATGATGACCGAGTACATCCTCTCTCCCTGCTCGCTGGCCGCCCGTGGGTTGAGCCAGCTGATGCACAACGCGGCGAAGCGGCCCGTCGTGCTGCCGGTGGAGGGCGTCTCTCTGCGGGAGCTGGCCGCGGTGAAGCGGATCGTGGTCTTTCTTCCTGACGATCCCCTGTGGATGCTCACCACACTGCGCCAGGCGGCCAGGCTGCTCGACCAGGCATCACGCCCGTTGCCGATGCTGATGCTTAGCCGCAGCCCGGCCATCTGGCTGTGGCGAACGCTGCTTTATCAGGTGAGCCATCCGGATCGTTTGCGCAACGTCCATGCCGCTCCTGCCGACCTCCCCTGCGCGCAACTGATCCATCGGCTGAAGAACGCGCCGCGGCTTGAACGCCTTGCCAGTGAAGCCGCCCTGATCCACCGAAAACGGGCCGCCGGTTTAAGTCATGCCGAGCTCAAAGCGCTCCTCGCCCTGCTGCAAGGGCAGACGATAGGCGAGCAGTCGCAACGTCTCGGATTGAGCCAGAAAACGCTCTACGCTCAGCGGCTGGCGGGGGTGAAAAAGCTGGTGGAATATCACCCGCATCTGGCCCCTCGCTTTCCGCACAGGCAGCCGCCTCGTTCATCAGCAAACTCACGGTCGGCGTTTGTCCGGGCATGAGGGGAAGCGATGAGTGACTAAAGGCGTGGATTCGCTGGCGAGAGAAAAGCGCACCGGTTTACACCGGTGCCGGTACGTCAGGCGCGAATATCGTCGTATTCACGGGTGTTATCGAATTCATGTTTGGCAAACGGGCAGAGAGGAGTAATCTTCCGCTGCTCCTGGCGCATTTTTTCCACCACCTTCGCCACCAGCTGTTTCCCCACCCCCTGGCCTTTCAGGCTGGGATCGACATCGGTATGTTCGATAATGCTGAGGTGTTCGCCGGTGGGAACAAAAACAATCTCCGCGACCTGGTTACCCTGCGCGTCGTTAACATAAAATTTGTTGTGCCCTTCCAGTATTTCCATCTTCTCCTCGCTTATTTATGACGATATTGCAGCGCGCCGCTCGGGCAGGTATCGATCACCTTCACCACCGTCGCGACATCTACTTCATCCGGGATGATCCACGGCTTACGCTTGAGATTGAACAGCTTCGCGCTGCCGCGCACGCAGTTCCCGGAATGCTGACAGATCGCCGTATTAAAGTAGACGTCGATTTTCTCCCCGGTGTAGGCCCGGTAGCCGGCTTCCAGTAATTCCTTATCCATGACATTGCCTCGGTCTTGTTTTATGACTTTCAGGCTAAGCATAGTCCTCCGCTTGACGGCTGACTATGCGCAAGTCGGTAATGGGCGTGAGGAGAGCGATTTGGCGCATCCTCCCCCTCTCCCGGCGCGCAAGGATCCCGCAGTCAACGAACGGTTGACTTTCATTCCCGCAACGAGGCGATTACACTCATGACACACTGGTAAGAGCACTCAGGGATGTTCCATTGAATCATATTGCCACCATAGCCCGCCCAGCGCGGCTACTGCTCGTCTTGCCGCTGACCGGCTGCTCACTCTCACCAGCGATCCCGGTACTGGGCGCCGCATTCCCCGGCTGGTTTTTCTGCTTGTTGGGCGGGGCGTTTTTACTGATCCCCTGCCATATCCTGATTACCCGTAAAGGCTGGCAGCCTCGCTTTTCTCCCCTGGTCTTCAGCTATGTCGCGCTGATGTTCCTGTTCGCCACACTGCTGTGGTTTCTGTTTTTTGTTCACTGATCGCTTATGACTACTTCCCGCACTCCCCTGTTACGCAAGAAATGGCCTCTGCTGGCGCTGGTCCTGGCCGCCATCCTGGCACTGATCCTGGTTATCTGGCAGTTGCAAACGTCGCCAGAGACCAATGACGCCTATGTCTACGCCGATACCATCGATGTGGTGCCCGAGGTCAGCGGGCGCATCGTGGAGATGCCCATTCGCGATAACCAGCGGGTGAAAAAAGGCGATCTGCTGTTCCGCATCGACCCCCGCCCCTATCAGGCGATGCTCGATGACGCGAAAGCGCGGCTGACGACCCTCGACGCGCAGATTATGCTGACCCAGCGCACCATCAAAGCGCAGGAGTATAACGCCCAGTCGGTGGCGGCCGCCGTCGAGCGCGCCAGAGCGCTGGTCAAGCAGACCACCTCCACGCGCATCCGCCTTGAGCCGCTGGTGCCGCAGGGGTTTGCCTCGCAGGAAGATCTCGATCAGGCGCGCACCGCCGAGAAAGCGGCGCGGGCGGAGCTGGAGGCCACGCTGCTGCAGGCCAGACAGGCCTCGGCGGCTGTGACCGGCGTGGATGCCATGGTGGCGCAACGCGCCGGGATCCTGGCGCAAATCGCCCTCGCCGAACTGCATCTGGAATTCACCGAAGTGCGCGCGCCGTTCAACGGCGTGGTGGTGGCGCTGAAAACCACCGTCGGCCAGTACGCTTCGGCGCTGAAGCCGGTATTCACCCTGCTGGATGACGACCGCTGGTATGTGATCGCTAACTTCCGCGAAACCGACCTGAACAACGTGCGCCCTGGGGTGGCGGCGCGCATCACCGTGATGACCAACCACAACCGGACCTTTAACGGGGTGGTGGATTCGGTCGGCTCCGGCGTCCTGCCCGAAGGCGGGAGCGTCATCGAAGGCCTGCCGCTGATCCAGAAAAGCATTAACTGGGTCCACGTCTCGCAGCGCTTCCCGGTGAAAATCGCCGTCAGCGATCCCGATCCGGAACTGTTCCGCATGGGCGCCTCGGCCAGCGCCGTGCTGCAGCCGTAGCCGGGCGACGCGATGTTTCCTCTCGCCCATTTTTTACGCCAGGAACTGCGCGACGCACCGGGACGCGCCAGCTACACGCTGCGCCTGACGCTGAGCTGTGCGGTGCTCATCACCCTGTTCATGACCCTGCAGATCCCCTTTCTGGCCGTCGCGCTGATCGTCGTGTTCTACGTCAGCCAGCCTAACGTGTTGATGATTAAGTTAGTCAGCGTGGTCTTTTTTGTCACCGTCAGCGTGGCGCTCGGCGGCGTGCTGCTGATCATCAAGTGGACCTATGACTACCCGCTGATCCGCCTGGCGGCCTCCGTGGCGCTCTTTTTCTGCGCCATCTATCTGATGCGGGTGCTGGGCAAGCTGGGGCTGGCCTTTTTCGTGGTGGCGCTGGCGGTGATTTACGCCCAAACCTTCCCGTCGATGACCAGCCAGAGCGAAATCCTGGTGCGGCTGCTGCTCTGGCTGTGGGTGGCGATTAACACCGCGATCCTCGTCACTCTGCTGGTCAACGCCTGTTTTCAGCAGGCCTTTCCCGGCAACCAGTTTAAGGCGCGTCTGGCTGAGATGCTGCAGGAGGTCGCCAGCCGGCTGGCAGACCCGGACGCTGAAGCGCCACCGACCTTCGGCGAGACCGCCGCGCAGTTCAACCAGCTGCAGTCGCTGTTCGCCCAGGCCAGCCGGGCGACGCCGGAGATCGCCGCCGATCCCCAGGCCTGGCGCTCGCGGCTGGCCGCCACCCTGCGCTGCTACCAGCTGGCGGCGCTGCTGCAAGCGGACGAGGCCGATAGCGACGATCGCCTGCGGCTGTCGCAGGCGGTGCTGCAGCTGAAGAGTGCCCTCAGCGAGGGGCCGTTTGACGGCGCTATTCCTCCCCTGGCGCTCAGCGGCCGCGGCGTCAATCGCGCCGTTCTGCAGGAGATGGCAGCCCTTCTGCAGCGGCTGGCCCAGGGTGAGCCCGTTGCTCTGCCACAGGGCGAGGTGGAGAAGCCGCCCCTGCTAGCGCCGGACGCCTGGCGCAACCCGGCGTATCTCCATTTTGCGCTCAAGACCCTGCTGGCGACGCTAATCTGCTATGTCTTCTATACCGCTGCCGACTGGCAGGGACTGCATACCATTATGCTGAGCTGCGTGATCGTCGCCCAGCCCGGGCTGGGCGCCACGATGCAAAAGACGTGGCTGCGCATCGGCGGCGCGCTGTTCGCCACTCTGCTGGCGCTGCTGTTAATCGTTTTTGTCCAGCCCTGGACCGACTCGCTGTCGGGGCTGCTGGCGATGTCCCTGCCAGTGCTGGCGCTGGCGGCCTGGATTGCCGCCGGTTCGGAGCGTATCGCCTACGCCGGGATCCAGATTGGCTTCACCTTTGCGCTGGCCTTCCTCAGCTGGTTTGGTCCGCTGACTAACCTCACCGAGCTGCGGGACCGGGTGCTGGGTATCCTGCTCGGGGTGCTGGTCTCCTCCATTGTCCATTTATATCTCTGGCCGGACAGCGAAGCGCCGCAGCTGAAATCGCGCCTCGCCGGACTCTATCGCCGGCTGGCGGACTGCCTCGCCGCCCCGCACGATGCGGTGCCGCTGGCCCCTCTGTTTGTCGCCTTCACCGACAGCGAAGCGCTTATCCATCGGGTTCGCGCCGAACCGCTGGGCACGTATGCCCACCCCTGGCCCCAGGCGAAAAACTGGCCGATGCGCGCCACCCTCGCCCGGGCCGAGGAGATCGCCCGCCTCACCGAAGGGTACCGGCTCAACGCCGCGCCGGGAGACCCGACCCTGGCCCGCTGCGCCGAACAGCTGCGGCGCTACGCCGAACGTATCGAACAGGAGGCAACGGCCCCTGCCGAACCGCTGGCCACCGACCTGACTAACCCCTTTGGCCCGGCGCTGGCCGCCGCGCTGGCCACCCTGCCCGACTGGGGCCCGACACCGATAGCGACTGAGCAACAGGCTAAAACGTCATGATGATCCTTCCTTTCTCCGCGCGGCTGCGCGACACTCTCCTTACCCTGACGCTGACGCTGCTCAGCGGCTGCGCGCTGATTCAGGACGAGCCTGCCCAGGTCGCCATCGTCAATCCGCAGCAGGCCCAGCTGGCGCAGGTGATCCACCTGGCGAACAGCAACTGGCCGGCAGCCCGCTGGTGGGAGGCCTACGATGACCCTCAGCTCAATATGCTGATCAATCGGGCGCTGCAGAATTCGCCGACCATGCAGGCCGCCCGGCTGCGCATCTCCCAGTCGCAGTCTACGGTGGAACTCGCCCAGTCGGCGATGGGCCTGCAGGCTACCGCCGTCGCGGCGCAAAACCGCCTGCGGATCACCGACAAATCCTTTAGCTGGCCCTACTCCTACTCCCTGCCGGTGGATAAGAACGGTCCGTGGTATACGCTGAACACCGTTGGCGTCGGGGCGCAGCTGAATATCGATCTCTGGGGAGCCGATCGCGCCCGGGTCGCCGCCGCCATTGGCGAGAAAAACGCCCGGCTGGCGGAGACCGCCGGCATTGAGCTCGACATCGCCAGCAGCGTGGCGCAGCTCTATTTCGCCATGCAGGCGACATTCCAGAAAATCGCGCTGCTGCAGGAGCTGGAGGGCATTGCCCAGTTCTCGGTGGCGGCCCACGAGCACCGGACCCAACGCGGTGTGGAGGATAGCGTGGACGTGGCCAACGCCCAGGCCGAACAGCTCGCCGCCCGCCAGCAGATCATTAGCGCCGAGGGGATGCTGACCCAGTATCGTGAAACCCTGCGGGCGCTGATCGGCGCCGATGCGCAAAGCATGCCGGCGATCCATCCGGTAGCGCTGCCTGCGCTCCAGGAGACGCTACCGCCGTCGCTCTCTTTCGAGCTGCTGGCCCGCCGCCCGGACCTGCAGGCGCTGCGCGGGTACGTGACCGCCTCCCTGAGCCAGGTCGACGCGGCGAAAGCGGCCTTCTATCCCCATTTTGATATCAAAGCGTTCTGGGGCTATAACGCCCTGAGCGTCGGGGATCTGTTTAAGTCCTCTTTCCAGCAGATCAACCTGCTGCCCGGGCTCTATCTGCCGATCTTCGACGGCGGTCGTCTGAACGCCAATCTGCAGTCGGTGCGCACCGCCAGCAATATTCTGATCAAACAGTACAACCAGGCGGTGCTGGACGCGGTTCGCGATGTCGCCATCAGCTCCAGCCAGCTTAACGACCTGAATCAGCAGCGCGCGCTGCAGCAGCTGAAGGTCACCGCGGCGCAGACCACCACCGACAGCGCTCGCGCCCATTATCAGCGCGGCCTGCTCAGCCGCTACGCCGCCGAAGAGGCCCGACGGGCGGTTCTTGCCCAGCAGTTGTTGCTGCTGGACATTGAGGCCCAGCGGCTGAGCACCGACATTACCCTGATCAAAGCCCTGGGCGGCGGCTACCGCGGCCAGTAACAAAAATGCCTTCCCCGGAGGGGAAGGCATTCAAACTGCAGCCAAAGGGCAATCTTCAGGGATTGCCCGGCGGCGCTGCGCTTGCGCGGGCCTACAGCCAACCGCATAACGGTTTGATATTGCTGCCTTTCGTAGGCCGGGTAAGGCGAAGCCGCCA
>NZ_JBKIUP010000019.1:0-28424 GCF_046602535.1 Klebsiella sp. 1SOBk10mer | reverse complement strand
AATAACTGGCTGAGGTAAAGAGGCAAACTATTATCCTCAAGAATGGTACTCAGTCGGCTAATAACGGCAGCTCCTCGGGGAACGCTAATGCCAAATTCCAGCAGAAAAGCATGCATTTGATTGGTTGTTTTTACCTTATCCTGAACCAGGGATTCACGGACACGATGCAGAGCCCGCATTGCCTGCTGAGATTCCGTTCTGGGCTGCACAAAACGCATAGACGGACGCGATGCAGCTTCACAAATAGCTTCGGCGTCGACAAAGTCGTTTTTATTGCTTTTAACGAACGGGCGGACAAATTGTGGTGATATCAGCTTTGGGGAATGCCCCAACTCTTCCAACTTGCGTGCCATAAAGTGAGAACCGCCACAGGCTTCCATTGCGATGGTTGTAGCGGGGCATGTCGCCAAAAATTCGATCAACTTTGGCCGGGTAAATTTTTTACGGTAAACAGCCTTCCCGCGACGATCCTGGCAATGAATATGGAAAGAGTTTTTACCCAGATCGATACCAATGAGCGCAATGTTTTCCATGATAGTTCTCCGAATGAAAGCCTGTCCTCAGCATAGTACCGGGAAGGAGGGAGTGACCATCTCATTAAATAAAGCACGCTAAGCTGTAGCAGCCCCTGTCTGGCTTGTTCTACCCTGTAGCGACGCGATCAGCGGACAGGAAACATTCCCTTTTCGTGCATGGCAGGTACACACCAGATCAGACAGGACGGCCTCCATGCGTGCCAAGTCCGCCATCTTCTCGCGCACGTCTTTGAGCTTGTGCTCGGCCAGGCTGCTGGCTTCCTCGCAGTGGGTGCCATCGTCGAGCCGCAACAGCTCGGCAATCTCATCAAGACTGAAGCCCAGCCGCTGGGCCGACTTTACAAAGCGCACCCGCGTTACATCCGCCTCGCCATAGCGGCGAATGCTGCCGTAAGGCTTGTCCGGCTCGGGCAACAAGCCCTTGCGCTGATAGAACCGGATGGTCTCCACATTGACGCCGGCTGCCTTGGCAAAAACGCCAATGGTCAGGTTTTCCAAATTGTTTTCCATATCGCTTGACTCCGTACATGAGTACGGAAGTAAGGTTACGCTATCCAATTCAAATTCGAAAGGACAAGCGCATGTCTGAACCACAAACCGGGCGCGGCGCGCTCTTCACTGGCGGGCTGGCCGCCATCCTCGCCTCGGCCTGCTGCCTCGGGCCGCTGGTCTTGGTCGCCTTGGGATTCAGCGGGGCATGGATCGGCAACCTGACCGTGCTGGAGCCGTATCGCCCGATTTTCATCGGTGCAGCGTTGGTCGCGTTGTTCTTCGCCTGGCGGCGCATCTACCGCCCTACGCAAGCCTGCAAACCGGGTGAGGTCTGCGCGATTCCCCAAGTGCGAGCTACTTACAAGCTCATTTTCTGGGTCGTGGCCGTGCTGGTCCTGGTCGCCCTCGGATTTCCCTACGTCATGCCATTTTTCTACTGATCGGAGTTCACCATGAAAAAACTGTTTGCCTCCCTCGCGCTCGCCGCCATTGTTGCCCCGGTGTGGGCCGCCACTCAGACCGTCACGCTGTCTGTACCGGGCATGACCTGCTCCGCCTGCCCGATCACCGTCAAGAAGGCGATTTCCAAGGTCGAAGGCGTCAGCAAGGTTGACGTGACCTTCGAGACCCGCGAAGCGGTTGTCACTTTCGATGATGCCAAGACCAGCGTGCAGAAGCTGACCAAGGCCACCACCGATGCGGGCTATCCCTCCAGCATCAAGCAGTGAACCACTGAACCCGAACCTGGGGCGATCATGGGACTGATCACACGCATTGCCGACAAGGCTGGCGCGCTTGGCAGCGTTGTTTCCGCGATGGGCTGCGCCGTGTGCTTCCCGGCCATCGCCAGCTTGGGCGCGGCCTTCGGCCTCGGTTTTCTACAGGAATACGAAGGATTGTTCATCTCCAAGCTGCTGCCGCTGTTCGCTGTCGTGGCTTTGCTGGCGAACGCATTGGGCTGGCTCAGTCATCGCCAATGGCACCGCAGTCTGCTCGGCATGATCGGGCCAGCCATCGTGTTCGCTGGAACTGTCTGGCTGCTTGGCAACTGGTGGGCAGCACACCTCGTATACACCGGCCTGGCGCTGATGGTCGGCGTGTCGATCTGGGACTTGGTTTCGCCGGCACATCGCCGTTGCGGCCCGGACGGTTGCGAACTCCCCACGAAACAAGGCTGACGGCGGAAGTCGGCAGCCAACACAGAAAAGGAACGATGAATGACCACCCTCAAAATTACCGGCATGACCTGCGACTCCTGCGCGGTTCACGTCAAGGAAGCTCTGGAGAAAGTGCCTGGCGTGCAATCAGCGGAGGTTTCCTATGCCAAGGGCAGCGCCAGGCTCGCCATCGAGGCCGACACATCGCCGGATACGCTGACCGCTGCCGTGGCCGGACTCGGCTATCGGGCTACGCTCGCCGATGCGCCCGTGGCTCCGGCGGGCGGCGGATTGCTCGGCAAGGTGCGCGAATGGCTGGGCAGTGATGACAAGGCTGGCGGGGATGCTGGCAAGCTCCATATCGCCGTGATCGGCAGCGGCGGCGCCGCGATGGCGGCAGCGCTGAAGGCCGTCGAACAAGGCGCGCACGTCACGCTGATCGAGCGCGGCACCATCGGCGGCACCTGCGTCAATGTCGGCTGCGTGCCGTCCAAGATCATGATCCGTGCCGCCCACATTGCCCACCTGCGCCGGGAAAGTCCGTTCGATAGTGGCATTACGGTCGCCGAGCCGGCCATCCAGCGCACAGCGCTGCTGGCCCAGCAGCAAGGCCGCGTCGATGAACTGCGTCACGCCAAATACGAAGGCATCTTGGAGGGCAATCCGGCGATTACCGTGCTGCGCGGCGAGGCCCGCTTCAAGGATCACCAGAGCCTGACTGTGCGCCTGGTTGACGGCGGCGAGCGCATCGTGACGTTCGACCGCTGTCTGGTCGCCACCGGCGCGAGTCCGGCCGTGCCGCCGATTCCCGGCTTGAAGGACACGCCTTACTGGACTTCCACCGAGGCGCTGGTCAGCGAGACTATCCCTAAGCGCCTGGCCGTGATCGGCTCATCGGTCGTCGCGCTGGAACTGGCGCAGGCGTTCGCCCGACTCGGAGCGAAGGTGACGATCCTGGCGCGCAACACGCTGTTCTTCCACGAAGACCCGGCCATCGGCGAAGCCGTCACGGCCGCATTCCGCATGGAAGGCATCGAGGTGCGGGAACACACCCAGGCCAGTCAGGTCGCCTATATCAATGGTGAAGGGGACGGCGAATTCGTGCTCACCACGACGCACGGCGAACTGCGCGCCGACAAGCTGCTGATCGCCACCGGCCGCTCACCCAACACGCGCAGCCTGGCGTTGGATGCTGCGGGCGTCACGCTCAACCCGCAAGGCGCGATCGTCATCGACCCCGGCATGCGCACCAGCGTGGAACACATCTACGCCGCCGGCGACTGCACCGACCAGCCGCAGTTCGTCTATGTGGCGGCGGCGGCCGGCACCCGTGCCGCCATCAACATGACCGGCGGTGACACGGCCCTGAACCTGACCGCGATGCCGGCCGTGGTGTTTACCGATCCGCAGGTAGCGACCGTGGGCTACAGCGAGGCGGAAGCACACCATGACGGCATCGAAACCGACAGTCGCACGCTGACGCTGGACAACGTGCCGAGGGCGCTTGCCAACTTTGACACACGCGGCTTCATCAAGCTGGTCGTTGAAGAAGGTAGCGGACGCCTGATCGGCGTGCAGGCGGTCGCGCCGGAAGCGGGCGAACTGATCCAGACCGCCGCGCTGGCGATTCGCAACCGGATGACGGTGCAGGAGCTGGCCGACCAGTTGTTCCCCTACCTGACGATGGTCGAGGGGCTGAAACTCGCGGCGCAGACCTTCAACAAGGACGTGAAGCAGCTTTCCTGCTGCGCCGGGTGAGGAAAAGGAGGTGTTCGATGAACGCCTACACGGTGTCCCGGCTGGCCCTTGATGCCGGGGTGAGCGTGCATATCGTGCGCGACTACCTGCTGCGCGGCTTGTTGCGGCCGGTGGCGTGCACGCCAGGCGGCTACGGCCTGTTCGACGAGGCGGCCTTGCAGCGGCTGTGCTTTGTGCGGTCCGCCTTCGAAGCGGGCATCGGCCTCGATGCGCTGGCGCGGCTGTTCCGGGCGCTGGATGCAGCGGACGGTGGCGAAGCGGCCACGCAGCTTGCCGTGCTGCGCCAGTTCGTCGAACGCCGGCGCGAAGCGTTGGCCGATCTGGAAGCGCAGTTGGCCACCCTGCCGACCGAGCCGGCACAGCACACGGAGAGTCTGCCATGAACGGCCCGGAACGCCTGCCGACCAAGACACGCAAGCCGTTCACCGGCTACCTGTGGGGCGCGCTGGCCGTGCTCACCTGTCCCTGCCATTTGCCGATTCTCGCCGTTGTGCTGGCCGGAACGACCGCCGGCGCATTCATCGGGGAGCATTGGGGTATTGCAGCCCTCACGCTGACCGGCTTGTTCGTGCTGTCCGTGACGCGGCTACTGCGGGCCTTCCGGGGCGGATCATGACGACCTCGCACCCCGCCGGATGGACGGCGACCGAGTTGGCGCAGGCGGTTGTGCGCGGGCAACTTGAGCTGCATTACCAGCCGATAGTCGATCTGCGCAGTGACCAGATTGTCGGTGCGGAAGCCCTGTTGCGCTGGCGTCATCCGACGCTCGGGCTGCTGCCGCCCGGCCAGTTCCTGCCTGTGGTCGAATCGTCCGGCCTGATGCCGGAAATCGGTGCCTGGGTGCTGGGCGCAGCCTGCCGCCAGATGCGCGAGTGGCGGAAGCTGGCGTGGCAACCGTTCCGGCTGGCCGTCAATGTTTCGGCGAGCCAAGTGAGACCGGGTTTCGACGGGTGGGTAAAGGACATGCTGGCTGATGCCGAGTTGCCCGCCGAGTCTCTTGAAATCGAGCTGACCGAATCGGTCGCGTTCGGCGATCCGGCGCTCTTCCCCGCCCTGGAAGCCTTGCGACAAATCGGTGTGCGCTTCGCAGCCGATGACTTCGGGACGGGGTATTCCTGCCTGCAACACCTGAAGTGCTGCCCGATTACTACGCTCAAGATCGACCAGTCCTTCGTCGCCGGACTCGTCGCCGATCACCGCGACCGAACCATCGTGCGCTCCGTCCTTCAGCTTGCGCACGGGCTGGGCATGGACGTGGTGGCCGAGGGCGTGGAAACGCCGACCAGTCTCGCACTGTTGCGGCAAGCGGAGTGCGATACGGGACAAGGCTTCCTGTTCGCCAAGCCAATGCCGGCGGCGGCCTTCGCCGCCTTTGTCAGCCAATGGAGGGGTGACACCATGAATGTAAATAATCCGACTACCAGCAGTTGCTGCGTGTGCTGCAAGGAAATCCCGCTCGATGCCGCCTTTACCCCGGAAGGCGTGGAGTACGTCGAGCACTTCTGCGGGCTGGAGTGCTATCAGCGCTTCCAGGCGCGGGCCAAGGCAGAGAACGAAACCGGTGCTGATCCGAACACCTGCGGCTCGCTGCCGTCAGACTGAGGCATACCCTAACTTGATGTCAGGCAGGGCCGCGCCGCTTCGTCAGAATAGAGTCTGCTTTCCCATTTTTTGACACATGCCCGCGAAGGTTATAGATTTCAGCCTGACAGAAATGGGCTTTGAGGCACAACGGAACAGAAAGTGCACTTAAGCCGCCTTCAACCAAGGAGACATCGTGCAGGGGCACCGCATCGGCTACGTCCGGGTCAGCAGCTTTGACCAGAACCCGGAACGCCAGCTGGAACAAACCCAGGTGAGCAAGGTGTTCACCGACAAGGCATCGGGCAAGGACACCCAGCGCCCCCAGCTCGAAGCGCTGCTGAGCTTCGTCCGCGAAGGCGATACAGTGGTGGTGCACAGCATGGATCGGCTGGCCCGCAACCTCGATGACCTGCGTCGCTTGGTACAGAAGCTGACTCAGCGCGGCGTGCGCATCGAGTTCCTGAAGGAGGGCCTGGTGTTCACTGGCGAGGACTCGCCGATGGCCAACCTGATGCTGTCGGTGATGGGGGCCTTCGCTGAGTTCGAGCGCGCCCTGATCCGCGAGCGGCAGCGTGAGGGCATCGCCTTGGCCAAGCAGCGTGGCGCGTACCGGGGCCGCAAGAAAGCCCTGTCCGATGAGCAGGCTGCTACCCTGCGGCAGCGAGCGACGGCCGGCGAGCCCAAGGCGCAGCTTGCCCGCGAGTTCAACATCAGCCGGGAAACCCTCTACCAGTACCTCCGCACGGACGACTGACACATGCCGCGTCGCTTGATCCTCTCGGCCACGGAGCGGGACACCCTGCTTGCGCTGCCGGAAAGCCAGGATGACCTGATCCGCTACTACACCTTCAACGACTCCGACCTGTCGCTGATCCGCCAGCGACGCGGCGACGCCAACCGCCTCGGCTTCGCCGTGCAGCTCTGCCTGCTGCGCTACCCCGGTTACGCGCTGGGAACCGACAGCGAGCTGCCCGAGCCGGTCATCCTGTGGGTGGCGAAGCAAGTCCAGGCCGAGCCGGCGAGCTGGGCAAAGTACGGCGAGCGCGACGTGACCCGTCGCGAGCATGCCCAGGAACTGCGCACCTACCTGCAACTGGCCCCGTTCGGCCTGTCCGACTTCCGCGCCCTGGTGCGCGAGCTAACCGAGCTGGCCCAGCAGACCGACAAAGGCTTGCTGCTGGCCGGTCAGGCCCTGGAGAGCCTACGGCAGAAACGACGCATCCTGCCGGCGCTGAGCGTGATTGACCGGGCCTGCTCGGAAGCCATTGCGCGAGCCAATCGGCGGGTCTACCGCGCCCTGGTCGAACCACTCACGGACTCGCATCGGGCCAAGCTGGACGAGCTGTTGAAGCTCAAGGCCGGCAGCAGCATCACCTGGTTGACCTGGCTGCGCCAGGCACCGCTGAAACCCAACTCTCGGCACATGCTGGAACACATCGAGCGGCTGAAGACATTTCAGTTGGTGGACTTGCCCGAAGGCCTGGGCCGGCACATCCACCAGAACCGCCTGCTCAAGCTGGCCCGCGAGGGTGGGCAGATGACGCCCAAAGACCTCGGTAAGTTCGAGCCGCAGCGCCGCTACGCGACCCTGGCCGCCGTGGTGCTGGAGAGCACCGCGACCGTGATCGATGAGCTGGTCGATCTGCATGACCGCATCCTGGTCAAGCTGTTCAGCGGCGCGAAGCACAAGCATCAGCAGCAGTTCCAGAAGCAGGGCAAGGCGATCAACGACAAGGTGCGCCTGTACTCCAGGATCGGCCAGGCGCTGCTGGAAGCGAAGGAAAGCGGCAGCGACCCCTATGCCGCCATCGAGGCGGTGATTCCCTGGGACGAGTTCACCGAGAGCGTCAGCGAGGCCGAGCTGCTGGCCCGGCCGGAAGGCTTCGACCACCTGCACCTGGTCGGCGAGAACTTCGCCACCCTGCGCCGTTACACGCCGGCCTTGCTGGAGGTGCTGGAACTGCGCGCCGCGCCGGCCGCGCAAGGCGTGCTGGCAGCCGTGCAGACCCTGCGTGAGATGAACGCCGACAACCTGCGCAAGGTGCCGGCCGATGCACCCACGGCCTTCATCAAGCCGCGCTGGAAGCCGCTGGTGATCACCCCGGAAGGCCTCGACCGGAAATTCTACGAAATCTGCGCCCTGTCCGAGCTGAAGAACGCCCTGCGCTCCGGCGACATCTGGGTCAAGGGCTCGCGGCAGTTCCGCGACTTCGACGACTACCTGCTGCCGGCCGAGAAGTTCGCCGCACTCAAGCGCGAGCAGGCCCTGCCCCTGGCGATCAACCCGAACAGCGACCAGTACCAGGAAGAGCGTTTGCAGCTGCTGGACGAGCAGTTGGCCACCGTCACCCGCCTGGCCAAGGACAACGAGCTGCCCGATGCCATCCTCACCGAGTCAGGGCTGAAAATCACCCCGCTGGATGCGGCGGTGCCGGATCGGGCGCAGGCGCTGATCGACCAAACCAGCCAGTTACTGCCGCGCATCAAGATCACCGAACTGCTGATGGACGTGGACGACTGGACGGGCTTCAGCCGCCACTTCACCCACTTGAAGGACGGGGCCGAGGCCAAAGACAGGACGTTGCTGCTGTCCGCAATCCTCGGTGATGCGATCAACCTCGGGCTGACCAAGATGGCCGAGTCGAGCCCCGGCCTGACCTACGCCAAGCTGTCCTGGCTGCAAGCCTGGCACATCCGCGACGAAACCTATTCGGCGGCCTTGGCCGAGCTGGTCAACCACCAGTATCGCCACGCCTTTGCCGCCCACTGGGGCGACGGCACGACCTCATCCTCCGATGGCCAGCGCTTCCGCGCGGGTGGCCGGGGCGAGAGCACCGGGCACGTCAACCCGAAGTACGGTAGCGAGCCGGGACGGCTGTTCTATACCCATATCTCCGACCAGTACGCGCCGTTCAGCACCCGCGTGGTGAATGTCGGCGTCCGCGATTCCACCTATGTGCTCGACGGCCTGCTGTACCACGAGTCCGACCTGCGGATCGAGGAGCACTACACCGACACGGCCGGCTTCACCGATCACGTCTTTGCCCTGATGCACCTGCTAGGCTTCCGCTTCGCGCCGCGCATCCGCGACCTCGGCGAAACCAAGCTGTACGTGCCGCAGGGCGTGCAAGCCTACCCGACGTTGCGCCCGCTGATCGGCGGCACCCTGAACATCAAGCACGTGCGTGCCCACTGGGACGACATCCTGCGCCTGGCCAGCTCGATCAAGCAGGGCACCGTCACCGCCTCGCTGATGCTGCGCAAGCTCGGCAGCTACCCGCGCCAGAACGGACTGGCCGTGGCCCTGCGCGAGCTGGGCCGGATCGAGCGCACGCTGTTCATCCTGGACTGGCTGCAAAGTGTTGAACTGCGCCGCCGCGTGCATGCCGGCCTGAACAAAGGTGAGGCGCGCAACTCGCTGGCCAGGGCGGTGTTCTTCAACCGCCTTGGGGAAATCAGGGATCGGAGCTTCGAGCAGCAGCGCTACCGGGCCAGCGGCCTCAACCTGGTGACGGCGGCTATCGTGCTGTGGAACACGGTGTACCTGGAACGCGCCACCCAGGGGTTGGTCGAGGCCGGCAAGCCGGTGGACGGCGAGCTGCTGCAATTCCTGTCGCCGCTGGGCTGGGAGCACATCAACCTAACCGGCGATCATGTACAGAACCTTAAGCGGCAAGCGAATTAATAATACCGTCTAACGTGTTGTTTTGCTTGGATTTTCTCTGCCTACTCTTTTTGCCGTTTTTGGATAAATACACCATTGCCCACTCCAACTTCTCTGTTATTTCCTGCCACGCACCATGGATGATGCTCGCCAATATCGGCATTAACCAAAGCGCGCTGTTTTTGGCAATCTTCAGCATCGATAACTCCGCGCTGCCAATCAGCGTCAGCGCCAGCCGACGTTTGACCAGCAAGGCCAGCAAACTAGCCCAGATCAAGCCTTCCGCTATCGCTTTTTGTCGTGTCGCGAACGCCTTCAACCGGTTATGTGATTTCAGCTCTTTGAACAACAGTTCGATCTGCCAACGGCAACGATACAATGCCATCACCTTCTCGGCTGGCCATCGCTCACGCGGAAGATTGGTCATCCATATACAGAACCGTTTTTCCTCTGCAAACCAACGTCTTATGAGTCGATATTTATACTTTCCCGAACTCACATCCAGATCCAGAACCTCGGCTCTGCAGCTTCTCCGATCGATATCCTTGAGCTTTTTTCCGAGTAACTTGGGCATTTCCCTGCCGTCCTGTCGGTAAGCTGCCTGTACTTTGGGATTGAGATTTTGACTCCCTCTGACCAGATAGCTTCCTTTGGCTTTGGTCACATCAGCAAAGTACTCGCGGCTGATGTAACCGGCATCCGCCAATAACAGTTTGTTATTTAACGAATTTGCGGCCGGAAGATGCTTGCGCTCCGATTCGGTATCCGCCGTGATACTCATCGATATCGGCGACTGGTCCAGCAAGGACATGGTCATATGACACTCTACCGCAGCGGGGCTGTGCTTATTGAATCGGCCCGGGAAATGTTCTGCCAATTGCGGATGTAACGCGAATGACGACCCGTCCTGCAGCAGTACCTGCTCAAAGCCTGCCAGTCCGTGGGCGTCCGGTAGACACTCCTTGAGGCGTAAGGCGATGGCTCGTTCAACCAGTGCGCGCATGAACAAGGGAAAACCCTGCTTGCGTAACTGGTTGTGAAAGGGTTTATACGCTATTTGGTCAGTATCATGGAGCTGCAACGCATTGAAATGGCGATGCAAACCAGCAATACCATCCACCTTGTCGCAACCAAGCCCTGAGAGCAGAGCCGGGAGTAGTCTCGCAGGCTGGATATCCCGGAGTCGCTGACAAAAACCGGTAAATTTACCGATCCGGTTGAGTTCAGAAGAGCTATGAAGTTGCTTGAGGTACTGGGTTGCATTTATAATAGTCATGGCTTCGGGCGTGTCGGTTTTTTTTTGCGATTAAATCAGATCACAAACGAAGCCTTTTTTCTATCTATTTCAATTGGTTGTAGCTAAAGATCCTGTACATGACAGGTCACTGCAGCGGCCAAACTGTTGCCACATCTCAGTTCAGGAGGAAACGCAATGACTCAGGAAAGGATCCAGACCCGCTACCCACTCGGCGGCCCCTTCGCCACCCAGGCTGAGCTGGAGCAGGCCATCACCCAGGCCATAACGACCCACAGACAAGATTTCTTCCCTCTGCTGGAACGGCTGGTGGACGTGGGGGACACCCGGGTCAACCTCAGTCAGGAGAACCCGCTGCGGGTGCTCAGCATCGAACTCGCTGACGGCCGTGAAGGAGTGGCCCATATCAACTACGAGTCCAACTTCGCCGAGAGCTGCCTGATTATCAACGAATACGACCAGCACCAGACCAGCCTGGCCTTTCGCCTCGACGGGGATGCACTTATCTTCGACGTCGAACTGCCGATCGCGTGGAATTTCAATAACTGAAGATTCAGCGGTGTAATGCCGCCTGGTTGCTACACCCGGTCAGCCAGCTCCCCTCACCCTAACCCTCTCCCAAAGGGAGAGGGGATCAGCCCGTGCCAACCTCCAGCCGTGGTAGTCACTCCATACTCTGCTGTTATTTCAGGCGCCTGTAATCTTCCCCATATGGCTGTCATCTGAATAGCAATATCCAGCATATAGCCACCATAACCCTCACTCATGTACAGGATCTTTAGCGGCAACCAATTGAAATAGATATAAAAAAGGCTTCGTTTGTGATCTGATTTTATCGCCAAACAAAATCAACACGCGCGAAGCCTATGACTATTATCAACGCTAATTACTATCTGGAGCAACTCTTGGCTCCCGCCGCACTCGAGCGCATTGCTCGGCTCTGCAAGTTTTGTCTGCGTCAGCGTGCCATTACCCCAGCCATGCTCGTACCTGCACTGCTGCGGGCCATGGGAGGCGACCAGGTCAATGACATTGCCGGTTTACACCGCCATTTCAATGCCTTGCAACTGGTAAACACCCATCAGGTTTCTTACAAACCGTTTCACAATCAGCTGCGCAAAGAGAGCTTTGCCCTGTTTATGAAAGCCCTGGTCGAGCGGGCCATCGCCTTGCGTATCGACCATCAACTCAAAGCAGCCTCCCTCGGCGCGTTCAAGCAGGTGTTACTGCACGATGGCACCTCCTTTGCGGTGCATCGGCGCCTTGCTGCTGATTTTCCCGGCCGGTTCAAGACCATCAGTCCGGCAGCTATCGAGTGCCATATGACCATGTCACTGTCGGAGCAGAGCCCGTTGTGCATGAGTGTGTCTGCCGATACCGCAGGGGAACGGCAATTTCTGCCTGAAGCCCACACGCTGACCAACTGCCTGCTGCTGGCTGACGCAGGTTACATTGACAGGGCTTGGTTTGAGCAGGTGAACGACGCTGGCGGATTTTATCTGGTGCGCGGCACGAAAAGCCTGAACCCCAAGATAATCCAAGCCTGGCGCGGTGATGGACGGGAAGTACCCAAGCTGGCGGGACTATCTCTGAGAGAGGCCGGACGGCGACGCTGTCGGGCCGAGGTACTGGATATGGTGGTGAAGTCCGGCCAGGTCGAGTACCGGTTGATCCGGCGCTGGTTTGCTGAGGAAAAGCGGTTCTGTCTGTGGATGACGAACCTACCGCGAGCAGCATGGTCAGCAGAGCAGGTGATGAGCCTGTATCGCTGCCGTTGGCAGGTGGAGTTGTTATTTAAAGAGTGGAAATCGCACAACCGGCTCAAGGGGTTTGTGACGGGCGAGAAAGCGATTGCCGAGGGGTTGGTGTGGACGAGCCTGCTGTCGCTGGTGATGAAGAGACGGGTCGCGCAGAGTGTGATGAGTGGGGCGCTATCGATGCTGAAAGCGTCGAAGAACAGTGCGACGTGGTGGCTACCGCTATTGGAAGCAGTGGCCCATAGGGCGCTGACAGAAATAAGGGAAAGATTGGAATGGGCAGCCGATTATTTGGCCAAGAACGCCTGCCGAACCAAGCAGAGAAAGTCGATACAGAACAGGACCTTGGAAGGCGTTTTAAATGGACTCGCCGCTTAAGGTCCTGTACATGAACCGGCGATTACGTCTGGCGGCAGAGCCGCAGACTGGAAGACGGGAAGTTTCGGCCCTTACGGATGCCCGGAAAACCTTAGCGTACGATTTTTTCCGAATTCTGCGGGCTCCCCTATTAGCGTAGAGAAAAGTGTTGGACCATTTTGAGTCGTGGTTATGCGTGAAGACTATAGCGTCAGTCCAGTATGATTTCCCAATACCCTGTAGCTATAGTTTCGATAGCTTCGAATCGGCATTGCAGGCGTATCCCCGTCAGCGGATTTCGAGCGGACGCCGTCGCTTGCCAACGTTGGTGTGAGACCGGCGGGCGAGATCGCCCCTGCCAACGCGACCGCTGAGAGGTCGACTCCTCAACCGCTTGGGCGCTTATCGCCTCCATCCGGATGCTCACCCGCCGAACAGCAATAAACCGCTATTTTCGATAAACTTCTGAATCCGGCTCCGAGGTATGGAAACTATGTCGTACCGCTATTGGATATGTTGCGCGCATACCTTCATAGTCTGACACGCGAAATCTTTAAATCCTGAGTATATTTCGGAAGAAATTTCGATCTGATCGATAAGACTTCAGGATACAGCAAGCTGGAGACACCGATGAAAGCCGTTGGTTACAAGGTTCCGGGACCCATCGCCGAGGACGCCTCTCTGGTCGACATTGATCTGCCTCGGCCTGTCGCTGAAGGAGGCGATATCCTGGTTGAGGTGAAGGCTGTCTCGGTCAACCCGGTCGACTACAAAATCCGCAGCAGCACGCCGCCCGCTGATGGCGATTGGAAAGTGCTGGGATGGGATGCGGCCGGGATCGTGCAAGAGGTCGGCCCCGACGTGACGCAGTTCGCGGTAGGCGACGAGGTCTATTATGCCGGATCGCTCATAAGGCCTGGCACCAATGCGGAGTTCCATCTCGTCGACGCCCGGATCGTCGGTCGTAAACCCGCGTCGCTCGACTGGGCGGAAGCGGCGGCGCTGCCACTCACGACGTTGACGGCCTGGGAAGCCATGTTCGATCGCCTGGACGTGACGAAGCCCGTTCCCGGGGCGGCGGCGATCCTCATCATCGGTGGTGCGGGTGGGGTCGGGTCGATCGCCATCCAGATCGCTCGACAGCGCACGGATCTCATCGTCATCTCCACCGCCTCTCGGCCGGAAACCCAGGAGTGGGTTAAAGGGCTTGGGGCTCATCATGTCATCGACCACTCTCGGCCGCTCGCGCCACAGATTGCCGAGCTCAACATCGGCGCTCCCGCTTTCGTGTTCTCGACCACGCATACCGAGCAGCATGCATCCGACATCGCCGAACTGATCGCCCCGCAAGGACGGTTCGGATTCATCGACGATCCCAAGGCGCTCGACGTCATGCTGTTCAAGCGCAAGGCAGTGTCGATCCACCACGAGCTGATGTTCACACGGTCGCTCTACGGCACGCCCGACATGGATGAGCAGGGCAAGATCCTCAATTCGCTGGCGGTGCTGGTGGACGACGGCAAAATTCGCACGACGCTAACCGAAAAATTGTCGCCAATTAATGCCGCCAATCTGAAGACGGTGCACGCACTGATCGAAAGTGGCGCGGCAAGAGGCAAGATTGTCCTCGAAGGCTTCTGATGACTGCCACCGCCGAACGTCTTTTCTAACCTCAAGAACGCCGGACGGATTACGCCACGGCGAAGGAAATTTCATGACGAAATCCATTGCCACCGCCTCGATCAACCGCGAAACCGCCGTCGCCCTCATCGACGCGGCGATCGCCGCGGCACGTACAATCGGCATCCCGGCTGCGGTCGCCGTCGTCGACGCCACCGGTAACCTGCGCGCGTTCGAGCGCACTGATGACGCGCCGTTTCTCACCGTCGATGTTGCCATCGACAAGGCTTGGAGTTCCGCCTCGTTTGGGTACCCCACCCATGTCTGGAACGACTATGTTTCGAACGATCCAAAAGTGGCGCCGCTGGCCTATCGCCCCCGGATGGTCGCTGTCGGCGGAGGCTATCCGATCCTGGAAGACGGGAAGTTGATCGGCGGGATCGGCATCTCCGGAGGCAACTATCAGCAGGATCAGGATGCGTGCGTCGAGGCACTCACGAAAATCGGGTTCGAGCTGCCAGCCTGACGACTTTAAGGCCATCGCCAGCGGCGGTGGCCTGCAGATGCGACCTTATGAAAGACTTTAAGATGGAAGCGTTCGTCGTCTTCACCCGCGAAGAAACCACCGATCCGGAAGAACTCGCAACCTATTCTGCAGGCGTCGGCCCATCGTTCGATGGCCACGACGTAACCTTTCTCGCCGCTTATGGCGCGATGGAGCATTTGGAGGGGCCGCCCGTCGAAGGGGCCGTAATTTTGCGGTTCCCGACGATGCAGGCCGCCCGTGATTGGTATCATAGCCCCGCCTACCAAACCATCGCTGCGCACCGTTTTGCCGGTTCCCGCTATCGCGCCTTTGTCATTGAGGGGCGGCGGTGACACACCGACGGAAGAACGGCGGGGCTGGCCACGAGGTATCGGTCGGCGAACTCGCATCCTACAACCTGTAGGGGATCAAGGCGGTGAGGTTCGCGTGCCATCGCCACACGCGACCACTCATCGGACTTCTGCATCGGAATTGGAGGATCAGATGAGCGTCGACGAACGACAAGCCCCCGAGCTGCGGGTGCAGAGATGGATTGGCGCGGATGGAGAAAGCATCGCGCCGCTCAAGCTGTCGGATCTCGGCACCGGCCCGAAAGTCCTCTTCGCCTTCCAGCACTGGTGCCGTGGCTGCCATTTGCATGGATTTCCGACGCTACAAAGGTTGCATGGTGCATTGAGCGCCAAGGGCGTGGGCTTCGCGGTGATCCAGACCGTCTTCGAAGGAGCGGATGAGAACACCTTCGAGAAGCTGCGCGTGAACCAGCTCAAGTATGCGCTTCCTGTCGCGTTCGGTCAGGACGAGCCACCTGCCGGCGCGACGCTTCCCACCTTCATGGAGGACTACCGCACGCGGGGAACGCCCTGGTTCTCCGTGATGGACGCTGGCGGCCGCATCGTATTCTCGGACTTCCATCTCGACGCCGATCAGCTCGTGAAGGGACTGGAGCTGGTGTAACCGATGCGGCGCTGGGTCATCCTGATTGCCACCCATCTCGCGATGCTCGCCATGGGCTTCGCGGGCGGTGTCTACACGCTGCCGATCCTGACCGCCCCCCAGGCCCCGGACGCGGCGGCCTTGCGGACCATCTCAGCCGAGACGCTCTACGCAGGGCGTCTGGCCCGCGATCTCAAAGGCAGCGACCTGCTTCACTGGGGGGAAGGCGAGATCCGGGTCTCGCGCGACCGTATCGCCCATATCGGGCGCCTCGCCCCTGGTCCCGACTACAAGCTCTACCTCGCACCACGTTTCGTCGACACGAAGGAGGCCTTTCTCCTAATCAAGGACAGATCAGTCCGCGTGGGCGATGTGAAGACGTTCAACGGCTTCATCGTCGAGGTGCCTGCCGGCATCGATGTCCGTGACTACAACACGGTCGTCATCTGGTGCGAAGCATTCGACCAGTTCATCAGTGCGGCAGAGTATCAACCCTCAAGTCAGGCCCGAGAACGAGCCCGGCGATGGATACCATGAGGTCGGCGGGCAAGCGCGGCCTCGTTCTCGCGCCGGTGGCGGCGCTGCTGCTGAGCGTCGCCGCTCTGCTGCTGGGCAATGGCCTGCTGAGCACGCTCCTGATCGTGAGAGCCGGCCATAAGGGGTTCTCGACCGGCGCGATCAGCGCGATGATGTCCTTCTATTTCGCGGGTTTCACGATCGGCGCGCTCGTGTTGCCACCGATCATCGTCTCCGTGGGACATGTCAGAACCTTCGCCGGCTTCGCGGCCATTGCCTCGATGACCGCCCTTCTCCATGTGGCGTTCGTGGAGCCGATCGCCTGGATGCCGCTTCGCCTGATTACCGGCTTCGCCTACGCGGGCATGATCCTCGCAACGGAGAGTTGGCTCAACGCCCACGCATTGCCATCCACACGCGGGCAGCTCCTGTCGATATTCGGAGTTGTCTCTATGGGCTCATGGGCAATCGGGCAGGCGTTACTCAACATCGCACCGCCCGCCGACGTGACATTGTTCCTCATCGTGTCGCTGCTGATATCAGCGGCGGTGGTTCCGATCACCTTGCTGCCCAGTCATCCGCCGGCCCAGGTGGAACAGGAATGGGTCGCGTTCAGGGACCTCGTCCTCGTATCACCTCTCGCTGCGGCTGGCGCTTTCCTGGCCGGCCTGGCTATCGGTGGTTTCTGGGGCATGGGCGCGAACTTCGCCCAGAGCATCGGCCTCGATGTGGGCGGTATCTCCGCCTTCATGGCTGCGGTTCTTGGTGGAACGCTCGCCTTCCATTGGCCACTCGGTTGGCTTTCGGATCGAGTGCCCCGGAATCTTGTCATCGCCGGTGCGGCGCTGGCGTCCGCAGCGTCTGCCATCGGCGTAGCGTTGGCGGTGGAAGCGCCTCTGCCGCTGCTCCTTGCGGCAGGTGCGCTGTTCGGCGGCTTTGGCATCCCGATTTATTCGTTGTGTCTCGCCGTCGCAAACGACGATCTTCCGGCCGGTCGGCTACTCGGCACCGCGCGCGGGCTTCTGTTGCTCAACGGGATCGGGACAGCCGCTGGCCCCCTAATAGGAGCAGCTGCAATGAATATCGTCGGCCCTGGCGGCCTGTTCCTTTATGCGGCGGCGTTGCTCACGCTCCTGGCAGTGCTGGCCATCGCCCGCAGGCAGCCGAGGCGCGCCAACCAGGCCAAGGCGGCCCCCCGTTCTCCGAGCACGCCGATGATAACCGGATCTCTCGATACGATGATATGCATGGAGAAGCGGGCGCAGGGCGTGCGGGATTAGCGCGGCACGGCGCCTGCACGAACCGCGGGGTCAGGCGATGATAGCTGTTACGCGAATTTCGATACGCATGGTTGGAAGCCCCAGCGCTTCGATTCCCAACTGCGTCCAGATTGGAGCGCGGTCGGGCATGTAGTGGCGATACAGCTTGGCCATTGTTTCGTTGATCACGGGAGGGAATCCACCGACGTGATAGGAATTGACGTGGACCACATGCGGCCAGCGTGCTCCGGCGGTCGCGAGCGTCCGTTCCACGTTCTTGAACGCCTGCTCGATCTCTTCCTCAATCGACTCCGGAATGACGAGATCGTCGTTCCATCCGCCCTGTCCGGAGATCTCCACGCGGTCACCAATGCGCATTGCCTGAGAATAATGAAGCGCGTCATGCAGGCGCGTCCCGTATCCGGGGGTGATGAAGAATGAAGGTGTTGTCATGAGTTTGCCTTTGATGAGCCAGGTCAACGCGGCTGCAAGTGACCGTATGCATGCAGAAAGAGATGCAGGGCGTTCGGCACTAGCGCGCCGGCTGCGGTGGAGGGCTTTATTCCACGTCTTCTACGGTGAGGTCCCGGCCGTTGAACTGCACGGTCTCCCCGGCTCGGGCACCCTCGATCGCTTCGAAGATCGGCGCCATCGTGGAAATGCCCATGAGCTCACGCCCCTGACAGGTAAACTTGCTCGTTGACACCGCGATCACAAAGTGGCGGCCGGACAGCTTGACGACAGCGCCTTCGTTGACGGCCAACTTGGGGCCGAAATCGATCGTCCTGAGCTTTTCGAGTTTATTGGCGTAGTCATGGAGCGTGTCATCGAGCGCTTCAGCGAAGTCGCTCGCGACCTCGGCCTGAGCTAGTTCGTCGTTTTCGATCGGTTCGCTCCGATCGAGCCGAGCGGTAGAGACATAGTCCAGGTAGTTTTCGCGAGCGCTGTGCAACGCTGCTGTCTCCAGCAAGAGCATAGTTTCTCGTATGTGGTCCTTGTTCCAGTCCATAATCACCTCCTAATTTTCGATGTTCTTAAAGTTCAGCCTGCAGATGTGTGGGCCAGGAAGGCCAGCCTTTCCGGCTAAGCGACACCGCTATTCGTCGCTGATGACGTCTTCGCCCTGGTATGGAACCCTGATCAGCCGAGGATCTCGAATGATGCTCGTGACGAGCCAGACATATTCCTGCTCGGCGGTATCGAAGCCGAGGATGCTGAAGGATTGGCCGAAAGGGCATGGCGGGAAGTCTGGAAAGCCCTCGCGCAGAACGTAACGCTCGGGATCGCTGTGAAACTCGCTCTTGTAGACTTTCCGTAGTCCGTGCTTGCTCGGCGCGTCCTGGTCACCTGCCGGTGCTGTTTCCCGATGCGCCACAAGGCGCTCGGACAAGTCGCGGGGGCAGATTTCGTGGAACACGTCGAAGGCGTCGATCAACAGGCCTTTATGCTCTGTCGCCGGATCGGTGATCGCGTAGATGTTGGAGGCATCTTCGCCGTCGTCCCCGCTCTCGAGGCGCAACGCCGCATCGACGCGAATGCTGCATGCATCGAGGGTTGACCCTAGTTCGAGATCGACGAGATTGCCGTCCTTGACGCGGTATTCGCGGTCATAGCCTTTGGCGATGAATGACTGGACTGCTTCTAGAACGTCGGTCACCTGGGAGGTCATGGAAGCACCTTCATCTTGAACTGGATTGGACACGCTCGCGCACAAAGCGCGCTGTGACTCGGCGGACGGAGAAGCTCGCGAAGTGCGTTACTCATAGCCACTTAGCCTTCTTGAAGCGCACAAATAGGAAAACGCACGATATCGCTATCACTCCGAGCACGACAAAGTATCCGTAGGCCGTGTCCAGCTCCGGCATGTGCTTAAAGTTCATGCCGTATATTCCAGCGATCGCCGTCGGGACCGTCAAGATCGCCGCCCAGGCCGCGAGCTGGCGAGTGACCACACCGATCCTTTGCGCTTCCAGAAGGCTGCTGGCCTCGAAGACCGTGGACAGGACAAGCAGGAGGCCGTCGACCATGGACTGCACGCGGTGGACATGGTCCGCGACGTCGTGGAAATATGGTGTCATTTCGGCGCTGATGCAGGGAAAGTGGCCGCGAACGAGCTTTCGCACCAGCTCGGCCATAGCCCCGAGCGTGCGCTGGAACCGCGTGAGTTCGGACCTTAGTTCGAAGATTCGCGCCACCTCTTCTGGCCCGAGGAAATCGTGCAGCGACCGTCGCTCCATCGCCAGGACGTCGTCCTCGATCATTTCGAAGATGGGCAGATACTGGTCGACCACTCGGTGCAAGATCGCGTGCAGCACATAGTCGACACCCTTGCCGAACTGCGTCGGCGATGCCTCGAGTTGCTCCCGAAGTTTGCCCAGCGCTCCGGCATTGCCGTGCCGCACGGTGATAAGGTGATTGTGACCGGTGAAGATCGCCATCTTGCCGTAGCTGATCCGGTCGCCGACCAGCTCGGCGGTCTGGGCGACGACGTACAACTCATCGTTGTAGACCTCGAGCTTGGGCGGGCACAGCGGGTGCATGGCGTTGTCGATCGCCAAAGGATGGAGGTTATACGTCGTCTGGATCGCGCTGAGTTCGTCTGCGGTGGGCTCGCTAAGCGCGATCCAGCAGAAGCCCGAGCGATTCTCGTTTAGTTCGACGTGCTCATCGAGCCTGATTTCACGGACTCGCTTACCTTCGTTGTAATAATATGCGGCGATAATGGTCATGCAGGCCTCGCAGGAATTCGCAGGCCACGCTGTACAGCCGGTCGCGCCAGCCCGCGTTCGAGCCATGCCTGCACGTTCGAATAGCTGCTTAGGCCGAGGATGTCGCCCGCTGCGTAGAATTCGACCAGCGCATTCACCCAGCCAAACGTCGCAATGTCCGCGATCGAGTAATCATCGACAATCCATTCGCGGCCCTCCAGCCGGTGATCCAGGACCCCGAGAAGACGCCTGGATTCATCAACAAAGCGCTGCCGAGGTCGCTTGTCCTCATAGTCCTTGCCGGCAAATCGCAGGAAAAAGCCTAGCTGTCCGAACATCGGCCCGATGGCCGACATCTGAAAGAACACCCACGCTAGGGTCTCGTAACGCTGGCCTGGTTCGGTGGAGATGAACTGACCCGTCTTGTCGGCCAGATAGAGGAGGATCGCACCGGATTCCCATAAGGCGATGGGTCTACCGTCAGGGCCAGCCGGATCGATGATCGCCGGTATGCGTCCGTTCGGGTTCAGCGACACGAACGCCGGATCCTTCGACTCGTTGTTCGAGATGTCGATCAGGTGGGGCTCGTACGCCAGGCCAGTCTCCTCAAGCATGATCGAGACCTTGACGCCATTGGGCGTAGGGGCTGCGTAGAGTTGCAGGCGATCGGGATGAGATGCCGGCCAGCGCTGCGTGATCGGAAAGGACGAGAGGTCTGGCATAAATCTGCGATCCTGGTGTTGCGATGGCGACTGACTGGAACGAGCCGTCACTCTGAAGTAGGGTTCGATGACCGCGTCGCTGAACGACGCGGTCACGAAGATTGCGGACCGGACCGGCGCAGTGGCAACGGCAGTGAAGCCTATTCCGCCGCGGTCCCGGCCGCTGGCTGTACGTCGTCAACCTTTTGGCGCTTCGGAAGCACCCAGCCGGGACGGACGAAGTGGCAGGTGTAGCCGCCCGGGTGCTTCTCCAGATAATCCTGGTGATCGGGCTCGGCCTCCCAGAACTCGCCGACCGGCTGGACCTCGGTCACCACTTTGCCATCCCACAGCCCCGAGGCATCCACATCGGCGATCGTATCCTCGGCGACGCGCTTCTGCTCCTCGTCGACATAATAGATGCCCGACCGGTAGGAGAGCCCACGATCATTGCCCTGGCGGTTCAGCGTCGTCGGATCGTGGATCTGGAAGAAGAATTCCAGGATGTTCCGGTAGCTCGTCACTGTCGGGTCGAAGACAATCTCGATCCCCTCGGCATGCGTGCCGTGATTACGATACGTGGCGTTCGGAATATCGCCGCCCGTGTAACCCACACGGGTCGAGATGATGCCGGGCCGCTTGCGGATCAGATCCTGCATGCCCCAGAAACATCCTCCTGCGAGAACAGCGCGCTGATGCATGTTAAGCCTCCTCTACTTGATCGAGATATTCACCGTATCCCTCGGACTCCATCTCGTCGCGCGGGATGAAGCGAAGGGACGCTGAGTTGATGCAGTACCGCAGACCGCCGCGGTCGGAAGGACCATCGGGGAACACATGGCCGAGATGACTGTCTGCGTGTACTGACCTGACCTCCGTCCGGACCATGCCGTGTGCGCTGTCCCGCACCTCGTTCACGTTTGCCGAAACGATCGGCTTGGTGAAGCTGGGCCAGCCAGTACCCGAATCGAACTTGTCCGTCGAAGCGAACAGTGGCTCTCCCGACACTATGTCGACGTAGATGCCAGGCTCCTTGTTGTCGTTGTACTCGCCCGTGAAGGGCCTTTCGGTCCCCGAATCCTGGGTAATCCGGCGTTGCTCGGGGGTCAGGCGGTCAACTGCTGCCTGTGACTTCTCAAACTTCATGATAGTCTCCAATAATTAATCTAGAGAGCTCGACACACTGTCATTTATCTTTGCAGTCATTGCGCCGACTATAGCAGTGCGCCCCAGATTTATCCAATACGCTGCGCGTATAGTTTCCATAGCGCCGAAGCTCTTCACGTCGTGATTCAGTTCCACTCATACCGGGCTGCCAGCTGCGCGATGTTCCGTATCTCGACCGTTGCCGTGGAGCCGGATACTGTCGCGATCACGACTTCGCGCTCCAAGACAAATCCGTCGATCGGCCGAGTGACGAGGCCTTGCACGGTCGGCGATCGTTCCGGAAGAATGCATATGGCGTGGCCGTCAGCGACGACCCGTTGCACCCAGTCCTCGCGATCTGATCGAAAGCGAGGTCGCATGAGCAAGTCCCGTCGCGCGAAGTGATCGAGGATCCGATCGCGAAACTCGCATTTCAGGCGATCGACGAAAGGAAACTCGAGCAGGTCTTCGCCGCGCACGATCTCGTTGGCAGCCAAGGGATGGTTTGCAGAACAGCCGAGCACGAAGCGCTCCCGAAATAGAGGATGCACATCCAGCTTGCGTTCCGGTCTTGTTTCACGCGGCATGATGCACGCGTGGTATTTTCCTGAAAGCACCTCCGATGTGTCCTCGTTCGACTGGAGCGAGTGCAGCTTGATTTCGATGGATGGCATCTCCGCCAATGCGCTCTCGAAGAATGCCGTAAATTCCTTTGGTCCGACGGTGGGCGCGACGGCGACATCCAGCACGCGGTGCCCCCCCATCGCCCAGTGCTCCGAGTGATTGCGAACGCTCTTCATCGCGACCACCATGCGCCGGAATTCTGCCTCGACGTCATGGCCAAGGCCAGTCAGGCGGCTGTTCTTCCCGTCGCGATAGATCAGCGGCCCGCCAAGCTCATCTTCCAAGCGGCGGATCGCGCGGGTCAGACTTGGCTGTGACACACCGCTCAAGCGAGCGGCCGCTGTGAAATTCAGCGTCTCGGCCAAGTTGATGAAATAGCTGACTTGATTGAGTTCCATAGTCCTTTGGCCCACGCGCCTGACTGATACCTCTTCCGTGAGACCGCCTTTGGAAAGCAGGTCGCAGAAGTATGCTTGGCGCATATAATCATGGTATAGGGGCTTGTCTATATGCGCCAGACATATAAATGATAGCCTGAGATGACGATTACCGGTTGGCGGTGCGCTCCGCTCAGCTCCGTCGAAGGTTCTGAGAGCGCAACCGCCAAGCCGCGTGCTGGAGGTTTGATGGACATGGCAGGAAGATCATTTACGTTTGTCAGTGGGGCTGGCTCTCCGCTGTCCGGGCACCTCGAACCGCCGGAAGGGACGCCGCGGGGCTGGGCGATCTTCGCCCACTGCTTCACGTGCGGGAAAGACAGTCGCGCCGCTGTTCACATCTCGCGCGCGCTGTCGCGTGCGGGCATCGGGGTCTTGAGGTTCGATTTCGCCGGGACCGGGATCGGCGGTGGGACGGGAGAACCTGTGAACTTCGCGTCGGACGTCGAGGACCTTCGGGCCGCCGCAAATGCGATGGCGGCGGCGGGCATGTCACCGTCCCTCCTCGTCGGGCACAGCCTGGGTGGCACCGCTGCGATCGTAGCCGCCGCCGACATGCCTGATATTGCGGCGGTAGCGACGATTGGTGCGCCGGCCGACCTTCAGCATATCTTGCGCCTCTTCGGACCGAATGATCTGGACACCATCGCGAGCGAGGGCGAGGCCTCGGTGGAGATTGCCGGTAGGCCCTTCCTCATTCGCCGAGGGTTCCTTGAGGCGGTTGAGGGGATCGACGTCGAGAAGGCCATTGCCTCCCTGCGACGGCCGGTGCTGGTCATGCACTCTCCGCTGGATCAGGTGGTCGGCATCGACCACGCGTCGCGCATCTTCGTCGCGTCCAGGCACCCTAAAAGCTTCATCTCGCTCGACAACGCGGATCACCTTCTCACCGACGTCGCGGACGCGAACTACGCCGCGGCCATGGTGGCGGTTTGGGCGAGCCGCTTTCTCCCACCACTCAGCGCGGATCTTCCGCAGGTCGAGGTTGCGGAGGGCGTCGTCTCCACCGAAACTCTTGCAGGGACGTTCCAGCTCAAGGTCCGCAGCGGCGAGCACACTCTGTTCGCCGACGAGCCAGCATCGGTCGGTGGCCTCGGGACCGGACTATCTCCCTACGAACTCGTATCTGCCGGCCTCGCAGCCTGCACGGTGATGACGATGCGTCTCTATGCGAACCGCAAGGGCTTTCCGCTCGAACGGGCGAGCACGACCGTGCAGCACGAGAAGGTGCCGGACATGATGCCACCCGACCGGTTCACCCGCACCATTGTCCTCGATGGGCCGCTGAGTGATGATCAGCGCGCTCGGATCCTCGCGATCGCTGATCGGTGTCCCGTCGATCTGAGTCTCATCCGGGGTTCGGACGTGCAGACCGAGCTCTTGAGCGCCAGTCAGGCTGCGGATCCCGCGAGGCTGGCTTGACCGTGGCGCACACGGAGGAGGGCGAACGGACTGTGAGCCAATCGCCTACCGGCAATAGGGCGGCCGCGACAGAGCGAGCAATTCTCGCAGACGGCTGCTTCTGGGGCATGGAGGATTTGCTGCGCCGAGCCAGGGGAGTCATTTCGACGCGTGTCGGTTACACAGGCGGAGAAATGCCTGATCCGACCTACGCGAGACATTACGGCCATGCGGAAGCAGTGGAAGTGACCTTCGACCCTTCCGTTCTCGCCTATCGCTCGCTCTTGGAACTCTTCTTCCAGATACATGACCCCACGACCTACGAGCAACAAGGCAGCGATGTCGGTCCGAGCTATCGATCGGCGATTTTCTACACCACCGAAGTGCAGAAGGAAGTCGCCCTCACAACCATCGCGGAAATCGAGGCATCAGGAAGCTGGCCAGGCCCGGTCGTGTCGGAGATCAACCCAGAAGAACCCTTTTGGGAGGCGGAGCCAGAGCACCAAGAATACCTGGTGCGCTATCCTGGGGGCTATAGCTGCCACTTCGTGCGCCCGACCTGGCGGTTGGACCGCTCAGACGAACGCCCAGCTGTAATACTTGACAGAAAGAGTTGATGATGACCGAAACCGTGACTAATCAGGCCGCCTGGCAGAAAGCGCCGGGGCAGCCACTGAGGATCGGTGTCACCGCTCTGCCGCATCTGGCGGCGAACGAGATATTGATCCGCAACGCGGCCATCGCGATCAACCCACTCGACTGGATTCTGCAGGACGTCGCGCTTTTGCCATGGCTCGACTATCCCGCGATTCTCGGCAGCGACGTCTCCGGTGAGGTCGCGGCGGTCGGTGGCGCGGTCGAGCGGTTCAAGGTCGGCGATCGAGTCATCGGACAGGCGGTCGGGACAACCGTAAATCAACCTGCGCAGGGTGCGTTCCAGCACCACACGATCGTGCTGGACCACATGGCGGCGCCGATCCCCAACAACATTGCCTTCGCTGATGCGGCAGTCCTCCCGCTTGGCCTTGGCACCGCCGCAAGCGGGCTCTACGGACGGACACAGTTGGCTCTCGCGCCACCGTTACACTCGCCGACCGCGCGTCCAGAGGTCGTTCTGGTCTGGGGTGGATCGTCGAGCGTTGGCTGCAACGCCATCCAGCTCGCGGTGGCGTCGGGCTACAGGTGCGTCGCCACCGCTTCGGCGCGCAACGTCGGCCTGTTGAAGGAGCTGGGTGCAAGCGAGGTTCTTGACCACTCGAGTCCAGCCATCGTGGAAGACGTGATTGAGGCAATGCGCGGGCGCAGTCTCGCTGGAACGCTTCACGCGACCGGTCACATGAAAGACTGTTTTGCCGTAGTTGCGAGATGCGAGGGCTCGCGCCGGGTGGCAGCGACGCTGGCCCCGCCCGACGAGCGTTCATTTGGAGTCGAGGCGACGCACATCTCCGGGACGAGCCTCAAGGATGACGAGGTTGGTCCAATGATCTACCGCGAATTCCTGCCGCAGGCTCTCGCGGCGCGCACGTTCGTCCCCGCCCCTCCGGCGAAGATCGTGGGCCAGGGCCTTGAAATGCTCCAGGCTGCCTTGGAAGCCCTGAAGGCGGGTGTATCCGCAGCGAAAATCGTCGTTACCCTGCCTTGAGTGACCAGCCAGGCGGTTTTTCGCGTTCGCAGTCTGAGGTGGCCCGCACTTTGCCGATTGGGAAGCTCTACCGGGAAAACGCGTTTGGGACGCGCGCTGCGCTCCTGCCGGAGCATGCGTTCCCGAAACCTGTTCCCGACTGCTTTTCCCCGAAACTACCTATCGGACATAGAGAAATGGGAATGCAGCGAGTGGTTTGAACGGCCGCTTCCGAAACCGCGTTCCGATCAATTGAGCGGCTAAAAGTGGGGCGATCACCGACATATTAGAATGAGACCGCCATGCCCGATCGGCCGGCTTGACGCGTAGCCAAAAGAATGCGGCTGATGGTAGGCTCGCTGACATTATGAAGCCCCGCCATCTGAGCAGCGTTGAGCTGCCGCAATTGCGAGTCTCCTACGCGTCGTCGTTCTTCTCGCGGTCCACACCTCGCTCATGCAATTCGGCATCGACGGGGCAGTTCGTGCAGCCCTCGTAGCAGCACAAGCGGCAGATGCGGTATGACTGCTCGAGGTTTTCCAAGCGATTTCGGAGAACGCGTTCAGCGATGTCCGATAAGGTTTTCAGTTCGTCTGGATTAAGGATCGATAGCCCTTCGGCAATCACTTGATCGCGCGAGGCCAGGACCTCGTCGCTCGCGACCTTGCCAGTTGGAGTAAGATAGAGGGATCGCGCGCGCCCGTCTGTCGAATGCTCCCTACGCTCGATCAATCCCTCGCTTACCAATCTATCCACCAGGCGAACAGTTCCAGCATGTGAAAGGCCCACCCCGATCGCAAGCATACGGATCGAGAGCCCGGGCTTGTGCGCGAGCAACGCCAGCGCTGAGGCGGCGGGTCCAGCTTCCGGCGCCCGCGATGAACTAGCGCGAACGATGTCGTCGCTGATCATGAGTGCGAACGCCCCGAAAATGTTTCGATCTCGAGGTCCATCCATTGCCACATCTATATGTGCGCGGAGCATAGACAGCAAGCCATACCGTGGTCCTCTTCCTCCGCGCGGCTTGTGGAAAATGTCCTGTTTTAGAAGGGTTTCGGAGGATTTCGACTGATCGAGCGCGCCGAAAAAAACGGGTCCGGCTCGTTAAGGCCGCGGAACCGTTGATACCTGGCGGCTATAGGGCAAGCCTTTTCGCTCGGAATCGCCGTAGGTCGCGCCCGAGAATCACTCCGCGTCAGCGCTGTCATCCAGGCCGCGCAGGTGCAGATCAGCGAGACCTAGCTTGCCCCCGGCGTCGCACTTCCATCGTGTCACCGCGCGCGATCACGATTGTATCAATCCCATTGAGGAACAGTCCGTGCTCCACGACGTCGGGGATTGCGGCGAAACGGGCGAAGACCGCGTCGCCATGCAGCTGAGCGCCTCCGGGCTCGATATCGCGACGGAGCATCCATGCCCCGCGGAGGTTCTGCAGGATTTGCACGCCCGCCGTCACGAGAGGACCACAGTCACGAGAGCACAAGCGCCCCTCTGTGGCGGACCGAAGCACGCAGCAGCACGAGGGACGCCGCTAGCAGAACTGCGTCCTTCAGTAGAAACTGCCCTGGTGCAGCCGAAATCGCAGGAAAGCCGCCGGCAGTCTGCTCCGCGACACCTGGAGTGGTGATGAAAAAGGTCAGCGTGATCAGATAGGTCGCTGCTGACATTAGTGCGCCTAGCGCAGAGAAGAGTGGACGAAATGCACCAAGGATCAGAACGAGACCGGTCGATAACTCGATAACGCCGATGAAATAGCTTTGCCCCTGCGTCCCGAACATGCCGAGCCAATTCATGATCGGGCTGTGTTCGATAAACGGGGCGATACCATAGGCCTCGTACGCTGTGAACTTCATCGCGCCGAACCACAGAAATACGATCACGAGAGCCCATCTAAGCAGGCCAAGATCCCTCCGACCGTGCTCGGGGACAAGAAATTCATAACGGTCGAAAATGCTCATCTAAAATTCCTCAACAGTGGTCCCGTGGGAACGTCACGAACGTCGTCTACGTGCTTCGGGCAGGCGTTGCAGTATATGCGCGACGCATATACTAATAAGCGAGATATGTCGAGCGGCTGGCTCGCGCTTCGCTGCCTCACGAAGCGGGCCGCTTGGTGAAAACGAGGCCGAGACACTGGCGATGCTGTCTGCAACGGCCAACGCGAGTGCACCTAAATGGTACTTGGCGACCTCAGGCTCCATACCGCAAGAATATATGCTTCGCGCATAGACTTCAAGCGTGTGTATGGGTCCACCACATATTGCAATTTTTACTCTCACGTAAAATATAGTCCACTGGCGTCATCAGTTCGAGTGATTTATGTGGCCTTTTGCTGTTATACAGCACCAGAT
>NZ_JBKIUP010000018.1:0-34508 GCF_046602535.1 Klebsiella sp. 1SOBk10mer | reverse complement strand
CTTGAGACTTGGTATTCATTTATTGTCCGAAGACATTAAGAATCCATGTCACTTTGAGTGCCCACACAGATTGTCTGATAAATTGTTAAAGAGCAGTTGCGACGCGCTTTAACGCTCTGTCGCGAGGTGGCGTATATTACGCTTTCCTCTTTCAGAGTCAACCCGTTTTTCAGGATTTTTCTCTTCAACCGAACTGGCTGTTTGTGTGAAGTGATTCACATCCGCCGTGTCGATGGAGGCGCATTATAGGGAGTTCTCGAGCGCCCGCAATAGAAAAATGGCAGAAAAATGACTGACTGCTGCATTCCCCAGCAAAACCCCGCTTTATACCCATTTACACACAGAATTATCCACAGGAGAGCGTCAAACCAGGACCGAAAGCGCCGCGGATCGGCAGCTATATAGAAGAAGAACCATCGGCCTAAAGAGAAAGATAAAAATTCGCGAGCGTTGCGCAAACGTTTTCGTTACAATGCCGCGCTATGACACGGATGCCCGGTTGGGTGCGTTAGGTGAGTTTTTAGGCAAAAACTCACCTAACGCTCTCTGTAATGTTCAAATCCTGGGGATTTAATACCATGCAACAACGTCGTCCAGTCCGCCGCGCTCTGCTCAGTGTTTCTGACAAGGCCGGTATCGTCGAATTCGCGCAGGCGCTTTCCGCTCGTGGTGTCGAGCTGCTGTCCACTGGCGGCACTGCTCGCCTGCTGGCAGATAAAGGCCTGCCGGTAACCGAAGTCTCTGACTACACCGGTTTCCCGGAAATGATGGATGGACGCGTGAAAACCCTGCATCCGAAAGTACACGGCGGCATCCTCGGCCGTCGCGGTCAGGATGACGGCATCATGCAGCAGCACGGGATCGCGCCTATCGATATGGTGGTCGTTAACCTCTATCCGTTTGCCCAGACCGTCGCTCGCGAAGGATGCTCGCTGGAAGACGCGGTGGAAAACATCGATATCGGCGGCCCGACCATGGTCCGCTCCGCGGCGAAGAACCACAAAGACGTCGCCATCGTGGTGAAGAGCAGCGACTACACCGCCATCATTAATGAGATGGATGCCAACGAAGGCTCCCTGACGCTGGACACCCGCTTCGACCTCGCCATTAAAGCCTTCGAACACACCGCCGCGTACGACAGCATGATTGCCAACTACTTCGGCAGCATGGTTCCGGCCTATCACGGCGAAAGCAAAGAAGCCGCTGGCCGCTTCCCACGCACCCTGAATCTGAACTTCATTAAGAAGCAGGATATGCGCTACGGCGAAAACAGCCACCAGCAGGCTGCCTTCTATATAGAAGAGAATGTCAAAGAAGCTTCCGTGGCAACCGCTACCCAGCTGCAGGGCAAAGCGCTCTCCTATAACAACATTGCCGATACCGATGCGGCACTGGAGTGCGTGAAAGAGTTCAACGAACCGGCCTGCGTGATCGTTAAGCACGCTAACCCATGCGGCGTTGCCGTTAGCGACTCGATCCTCGACGCCTACGATCGCGCATACAAAACCGACCCGACCTCCGCGTTCGGCGGCATCATCGCCTTCAACCGCGAACTGGATGCCGACACCGCGCAGGCGATCATCTCTCGCCAGTTTGTCGAGGTGATCATCGCCCCGTCCGCCAGCGAAGAAGCGCTGAAAATCACTGCCGCGAAGCAGAACGTCCGTGTACTGACCTGCGGTCAGTGGGATGCGCGCGTTGCCGGTCTCGATTTCAAACGCGTTAACGGTGGTCTGCTGGTTCAGGACCGCGATCTCGGTATGGTCACCGCGGGTGAACTGCGCGTGGTCAGCAAACGTCAGCCGAGCGAGCAAGAGCTGCGCGATGCGCTGTTCTGCTGGAAAGTGGCGAAATTCGTCAAATCCAACGCCATCGTGTATGCCAAAGACAATATGACCATCGGCATAGGCGCCGGCCAGATGAGCCGCGTCTACTCGGCGAAAATTGCCGGGATTAAAGCCGGTGACGAAGGTCTGGAAGTGAAAGGCTCCGCCATGGCCTCTGACGCCTTCTTCCCATTCCGCGACGGGATTGACGCCGCGGCAGCGGTCGGCATCACCTGCGTTATTCAGCCGGGCGGCTCTATCCGCGACGACGAAGTGATTGCCGCCGCTGACGAACACGGCATCGCCATGATTTTCACCGACATGCGCCACTTCCGCCATTAATTCATGGAGCAGCAGATGAAAGTATTAGTAATCGGCAACGGCGGGCGCGAACACGCCCTGGCCTGGAAAGCGGCCCAATCGCCGCTGGTTGATACCGTCTACGTCGCGCCGGGCAACGCCGGTACCGCGCTGGAGCCGTCGCTGCAAAACGTCGCCATCGGCGTTACCGATATTCCGGCGCTGCTTCGCTTCGCCCAGGATGAAAATATCGACCTGACCATCGTTGGCCCGGAAGCGCCGTTGGTCATTGGCGTGGTTGACGCGTTTCGTGCCGCCGGGCTGGCCATCTTCGGGCCAACCGAAGGCGCTGCGCAGCTGGAAGGTTCGAAGGCCTTCACCAAAGATTTCCTTGCTCGTCATCATATCCCGACGGCGGAATATCAGAACTTCACCGACGTTGAGCCAGCGCTGGCTTATCTGCGCGAGAAAGGCGCGCCGATCGTCATCAAAGCCGACGGTCTGGCGGCGGGTAAAGGCGTTATCGTGGCGATGACCCTCGAGGAAGCCGAAGCGGCGGTCAAAGACATGCTGGCCGGTAACGCTTTCGGCGACGCCGGACACCGCATCGTCATTGAAGAGTTCCTCGATGGCGAAGAGGCCAGCTTTATTGTGATGGTCGACGGCGAGCACGTCCTGCCGATGGCCACCAGCCAAGATCACAAGCGCGTCGGCAACGGCGATACCGGCCCGAATACCGGTGGGATGGGCGCTTATTCTCCGGCGCCGGTCGTGACTGATGAAGTCCATCAGCGCACCATGGAGCGGATTATCTGGCCAACCGTGAAGGGCATGGCCGCGGAAGGCAACACCTATACCGGTTTCCTGTATGCCGGTCTGATGATCGACAAGCAGGGCAACCCGAAGGTCATTGAGTTCAACTGCCGCTTTGGCGATCCGGAAACCCAGCCGATCATGCTGCGCATGAAATCCGACCTGGTAGAGCTGTGCCTCGCCGCCTGCGCGGGCAAGCTGGATGAGAAAACCTCCGAGTGGGATGACCGCGCGTCGCTGGGCGTGGTGGTTGCCGCCGGCGGCTATCCGGGCAACTACAACACGGGCGATGAGATCCATGGTCTGCCGCAGCAGGAAGCGGCAGACGGTAAAGTCTTCCACGCCGGCACGAAACTGTCTGACGACCAGCGCGTGGTCACCAACGGCGGTCGCGTACTGTGCGTCACCGCCCTGGGCGATACCGTAGCGCAGGCGCAGCAGCGCGCCTATCAGCTGCTGACCGACATTCGCTGGGACGGTAGCTTTAGCCGTAGCGATATCGGCTGGCGCGCCATCGAACGTGAAAAGGCTAACGGCTAAGTTTCGCCAGCAGCGTTTTCCGCGTAATGCCTAACTGACGGGCGGCTTCGGTTTTGTTGCCGCCCGTTTTTTCCAGCGCCGCCAGAATCACCTCTTTCTCCACTTCCACTAACGGCTGAATTCCCCCCTCCTCGCTCCCGCCTGATGGCAGCGGCGTACCGGCGATCGCCAGCGGCAGTTCTCGCTCAGAGATATAGTTTCCGGTCAGTAGCACCACCGCCCGCTCCACCGCGTTTTCCAGCTCGCGAATATTGCCCGGCCAGGGGTAGTGGATCAGCAGGTCCATCGCCTGTGGCGTGAACCCCTTTACCGCCTTACGATTGCGTTCGGCATAGCGTTTGAGAAAGTGCTGCGCCAGCTGCGGAATATCTTCCCGGCGCCGGCGCAGCGGCGGCATCTCAATAGTCACGACGTTCAGGCGGTAATAGAGATCCTGGCGAAAACGCCCGGCGCTGACCTCTTCGGCGAGGTTGCGGTGGGTGGCGGCGATCAGCCGCACATCAACGGCAAGCGTCTGGTTGCTGCCGACACGCTGCACCTCCCGCTCCTGAATCGCCCGCAGTAGCCGGACCTGCATCAATGGCGAGATATCGCCAATTTCATCGAGGAACAGCGTGCCGCCATCCGCTTCGACAAAGCGCCCCTCACGTCGCCGCTCCGCGCCGGTAAACGCCCCTTTTTCATGGCCGAAGAGTTCCGACTCCAGCAGCGACTCATTCAGCGCCGCACAGTTGAGCGTCACCAGCGGCTTATCACCGCGCCCGCTGCAGGCGTGGATGGCGCGCGCCACCAGTTCCTTACCGGTTCCCGACTCCCCATGGATCAGCACCGTCGCGTCCGAAGGGGCTACCAGCGTAATTTCGTTAAGAAGCGCCTGCATCGCCGGGCTGTCGCCAATCATGCCCCACCGTAGATCCGTCGCAACGCTGGGGTCGCCCTCGCTATGACGGGTGTGTGCCAGTGCCTGGACTAACGTCTGCTGTAACGTGTCAAAATCCAGCGGTTTAATCAGATAATCCAGCGCCCCGGACTTAATGGCCTCCACCGCCGTATCGACGCTGGAGAACGCCGTCATGATCAGCACCGGGATCGCCGGGTTATAGGCTTTTATCTCTTTTAACGTTGCGATACCGTCCAGCTCCGCCATGCGAATATCGCACAGTACCAGGTCGAAAACCTGATGATGGATCTGCTCCAGCGCCTGCCGGCCGTTGTGGGCTAATGCCACCTGATAGCCCCAGCCGCGCAGCAGCGCCTGCAAGATCGTGCAGTGGCTGATGTCATCATCGACAACCAGAATCTGTACCTTATCGCTGCTCATCTTCCCTCCGTTGAGCATCCAGCGGTAGCCAAAGCGTAAATATCGCTCCAGCCCCCGGCTGACTTTCGGCGCGGATCGTCCCGCCATGTTGTTCGATAATATTCTGCACCACCGCCAGCCCCAGCCCGGTGCCGTCCGCCTTGGTGGTAAAATAAGGAGTGAAGATGGCCTGTAGCTCTTCATCGCTCATCCCCTTACCGCTATCCTTAACGACTATTTTGATACGTCGCCGATCGGCTTCACTTGCCGATACGTGAATGACGCCGTCGCGGCCAATCGCCTGCATCGCGTTCAGGTACAGGTTCAACAGCACCTGGTTCAGGCGGTCGGCATCGGCGTTGATCGTGGAGAGCTCCGGGCGCGGAGTAAATTGCAGCGCGATCCCGCGACTCTGCGCATCCTGGCTAACCAACTGCAATGAGTGGTGGATAAGCGCGTTAATATCCACCGGCTGGTAATTTAAATGCGCGGGCCGGACCAGCTCCAGCAGCTCACTGACCACCCGATTGAGGCGGTCGGCCTCTTTGGCCATCACCTGCGCTAACTGATGCGACTCACCGCCCGGCGGCGTGCGCTCGGCAAAATATTTTGCCAGCCCTTTAATCGACGAGAGCGGATTGCGGATCTCGTGCGCCACGCCTGCCGCCAGATGGCCAAGCGCCAGCAGTTTCTCTTTGCGGGCCATCGCCTCCAGCAGTTGTTTCCGTGAGCGGCGATAGCGGCGGAACCAGAACTGGGCAAGGATCGTTGCCGCTGTCACCAACGCGGCGGCGCCCAGCATGATGGCCATATTCCGCTGCCCCCTGGCCTGCGCGGCATCCAGCTCGCGGCTATCAAAGGCGATAAAAATCACCTGCGGGACGCTGGCTTGAGCCAGGGCGCTGTTGCCGCGATTCATCATGCCCATATGGTGGCCGCGGGCCGGATTGAGCGGGCGAAACTGGCGATAGATCTCCATGGCCGGCTGCGGCTCGCTAAGCCGCCGCCAGCGAGCCTGTTCGCCAACCGCCAGCGCACGCATCTGCGCGGGGCTGTAGAGCGTTTGACCCACCTGCTGCGGATCGCTGTGGGCGATGATGGCGCCATTGTCATCAGTCACCGCGAACCACAGGACGCCCGGCTGCCAGGCCATCTCTTCCAGCAGGGCCTGCAGCTGCGTGTGGTGCATCCGCATTCCCATGCCAACGCGCGTGCCGGACTCCAGCGCGCGGATCAGTACGCTCCCCTTCTCCTCGATAGTTTGTCGGGCGGCGGTCGTCTCACGACCGTAGTCGCGGACGATCATCGCGGAGAACAGCACCACCAGCAGCACTACCGTACCGGTCAGCAGCCAGCTCAGCGCGCCAGCGGCAGCGTCCCGGGAAAAAGGTTTGATCTTCATCGGCGAGTCCTTGTCATCTCCTTTTCGCTATCAGCAGGATCTTTCAGCAGAAATCATGCCATGTTTCCGCGCGGCCAAACCTGCTCTCAAACATATCGCCTGCGCTTTAGCGAGTAAAAATGACTCGCCGGTCCCGGGCGGAACGGGTCATTTTTACTCGCTCTTCTCTTTAACGGCCTCGGCAGGCCTGCACGGACGGGCTTTTTCAGGCTGGCATGAAAGATGCAATACCGAGAGAAACCACACAGGAGAAAATGCCATGAAACGGAACCGTACCTTACCTCTCGCCCTCGTTACCTTAGCCGCGCTGACCTTCGGCAGCAACACGGCCTGGGCCAACCACCACTGGGGCAACAATAACGGGATCGGCAACCAGGGCTACAGTCAGCTGACCCAGGAGCAGCAGGCTACCGCGCAAAAGCTGCATAACGATTACTATGAGCAAACCAGCGCCCTGCGCCAGCAGTTGCAGTCCAAACGCTATGAGTACAATGCGTTGCTCACGGCGCAAAAGCCGGACAGCGGCAAGATTGAAGCCGTCGCTCAGGAGATGGAAGGCTTACGCCAGAAGCTGGATCAGCAGCGGGTGAAATTAGATCTCGCCCTGGCTGAGGCTGGCGTTCCCCGCGGCGCAGGAATGGGATATGGCGGCTGTCGCGGTAGCGGCGGCGGTCATATGGGCATGAATCACTGGTAAAGGTTAGAAGCTTTTTTCCGTCGGCTGCCAGGTGCAGAAGTTTTCATTGGCCACCAGCAGCAGTTGAGAGCCTTCCGGCGCCTCCAGCCAGGCAATGCTCACCGCGGCGGAAGCGTGGCTCTGCCGACGTTCAATGTGCGCCAGAGCCCGACTATCGAGGTCGGGCGTGACCGTCTGCCCTTCACAGGTCAGCACGGTATGCGCGGCGGCGTTCCAGCGTCCCTGACGCAGGACGACCCGTCCCTGGCGGAGGGCGTCGCTGGTCTGGCGGATCTGCTCGGCGCGATAACGGTACAGCGCGACCTGGTCGCTGGAGAGTTGCTGCTTCTGCCCGTCAACTTCCCGCTGCATAAAGCTAAGATCGCCCTGCGCGTCGAAGCGGGCACGAATATGTTCCGGCGGCTTGCCGTAGACATTGAGTTCAATCAGCGTCAGCTGATCGCCCTGCCAGCGATATTCGCTGGTCGAGGTGTCCCCGTGACGCCACGGGCTGAAGGCGGCGAGAAGATGGACTTCATCGCCAGAATCTTTACGCCAGATACGCATCGCCCCCTGGTTGTCCGCATAACCGCTGGCGGTAAATGGTGGTAGCGACGCGTTATGGCTGCAGGCAGTCAGCAACAGGATGCCCGCCAGCGCCAGAGGCCGGCGCCAGACAGACAAAAGGGGCTTAATAGCCCCTTCGATAAAACTGTTCACTGCCACGCGGTCTTACTTAACTGCGTCTTTCAGTGCTTTGCCAGAAACAAATGCCGGCACGTTAGCTGCAGCGATTTTGATCTCTTTACCGGTCTGCGGGTTGCGGCCAGTACGCTCAGCGCGGTGGTTCACTTTGAAGGTACCGAAACCAACCAGTTGAACAGCATCACCTTCTTTCAGAGACTCAGTAATTGCAGCCAGGGTAGATTCCAGGGCAGCTTTAGCCTGTGCTTTGGACAGGTCAGCTTTGTCCGCAATTACATCAATCAGTTGAGTCTTGTTCATAAGTTATCCTTACAATGTGTTTATCGCTTGCTAAGCATCGAGTGCGACGGAAATGCCAAAAAAGCACCCTCCTGCATACACGCACCGATAGCCACTTTTTTTCGCCCTCCAAATGTAGACCAGACGGGGGGCGGAATGGAAGCCTTCAGACGCTACAATTCAGGCGGTAAATCACGTTTTCTGGTCTCACTGCTGAAAATTTATACCAATATTGCTCTCACCAGCCTCACGCAGGTCCGCGCGCAGGCCTTTTATCAGCTCAAGGTCACGCTCTTCGCAGTCGGCCAGCAGGCGGAAAATTTCCCACTGAATGTCCCATTCCTGCTCTACCGCCGGGTTCGCTTTCAGCTCTTCGTCGGTCATTTCGCGACCTTCCTGGGTCATTTCCAGCATCGCCACGGTGGTGATGGAGGTTTTGCTCACCTCGATCGCGTGCTCGAGCGTTTCGCCGCTCAGACGTGAATGGATCAGTTCGCTCAACGCCACGCAGGCGTCTATGGCCGGATAAACACCGTACAGGTCGAAATCATCTGCCGCCGGGATCGCCTCTTCCAGTTTCTCCAGCTGACTATCGAAATTCACCTTCGCATCTTTGACCGTCAGCGTTTCCCAGATCAGATCCAGGATACGACGGTACAGCTGGCCGTCGCCAAACTCGGTTTGCTTGCAGAACATCGCGTAGTTGGGGTACATACGCTCGCACAGGCAGGCCATAAAAGTGACATGCTGCCAGCTTTCCAGCTTCTCCAGGCGCAGGTGAATCGGGTTTTGTAACATGATGAATTCTCGAAGTCAGAAATTAGGCGCAGTGTACCTGAATCAGCTGTGATTTGCTTGCCAACGCACAAACGACGGACGGCGGGAAGCCACCGCATCGGCCCAGCGCGTCGGTTCGGGCAGACGATAGCCTCGCATGCAGCGTTCGACCCACATTAAAGCGCTGTCCATGCCTACCCGGTGGCCGGTGCTAATAAACAGCGGGTTGCAGCGCACTTTGCTGCGCCAGACCCAGGCCAGTTGCTCATTTTTATCCATCAGCGGGGCCAGCGCACCGGGCTCATCACCCAGTTCGCCGATTTTGCCGCACAGCCGTTTTTTCGCCACCCCGATGGTCGGCACGTCGATCATCAGGCCAAAATGGCTGGCGACGCCCAATCTCCGGGGATGAGAAATGCCGTGGCCGTCAACAAACAACAGGTCCGGTTTTTGCGAAAGCTGCTCCCACGCCGCCAGCAGCGCAGGGGTTTCGCGAAACGAGAGAAAGCCGGGAATATAGGGCATGGAAGTGGCGACGCGCGCCACCTGATACTCCACCAGCTCCAGTTCAGGCCAGGTCAGCAGCACCATCGCAGCCCGGGTGATCTCCCCTTCCTGCTCAAACCCGACATCCGCGCCGCCGATCAACGTCGGTGGGTCACGATCCAGTCGATCCGCGCGCTCTACCGACGCGGCTAACTGTTGCTGCTGGATACGGAGTGCGGCTAAATCCATATGGCTGATCTCCTACTGGTGATAGGGTGCGGAAAGACGATGCACCGCTTCAACAAAGACGCCCGCATGCTCAGGGTCAACGTCCTGATGGATGCCGTGGCCGAGGTTAAAGACGTGGCCTTCCCCCTGACCAAAGCCGGCGAGGATGGTCGCGACTTCTTCTTCAATACGCGCGGGGGGCGCATAGAGCATGGACGGATCCATGTTGCCCTGCAGCGCGACTTTGTCGCCCACGCGACGACGGGCATCGGCAATATCGGTGGTCCAGTCGAGACCCAGCGCGTCACAGCCGGTCTCCGCCATCGCTTCCAGCCACTGACCGCCGCCTTTGGTGAACAGGGTCACCGGCACGCGGCGGCCTTCGTTTTCCCGCAGCAGGCCATCGACGATTTTATGCATATAGTAGAGGGAAAACTGCTGATAGTCGCGACCGGTCAGCACCCCGCCCCAGGTGTCAAAAATCATTACTGACTGCGCGCCGGCTTTGATCTGCGCGTTGAGGTACAGGGTGACGCTCTTCGCCAGTTTATCCAGCAGCGCGTGCAGCGCCTGCGGTTCGGCGTACATCATCTTTTTGATGACGGTGAAAGCCTTACTGCTGCCACCTTCCACCATGTAGGTCGCCAGCGTCCATGGGCTACCGGAAAAACCGATCAGCGGCACTTCGCCTTTCAGTTCACGGCGAATGGTGCGCACGGCATTCATCACGTAGCCCAGTTCCTGCTCGGGATCCGGGACTGGCAGCTTGTCGACGTCGGCTTTGCTTTTCACCGGCGAGGTGAAGCGCGGGCCTTCGCCTGCCTCAAAGTACAGCCCCAGCCCCATGGCGTCCGGGATGGTCAGGATGTCCGAAAAGAGGATCGCCGCGTCCAGCGGATAACGACGCAGCGGCTGGAGCGTCACTTCGCAGGCCAGCTCGGCATTTTTACACAGCGACATAAAGTCGCCCGCTTGCGCACGGGTGGCTTTGTACTCCGGTAAATAGCGGCCCGCCTGGCGCATCATCCACACCGGGGTGACATCAACCGGCTGACGCAGCAGCGCGCGCAGGTAACGATCGTTCTTCAGTTCGGTCATTTTTACATTCCTTTAGCGTTGATACGCCCAGTGTAACATGTCACTCGAACTCTGCCCGACACATCGCGACGGTATCTTCGATAAGCCGGCGCGCCACCGTACCTGGCGGCGGCAGAAGCGGCAGATCGTCATAGCGGTACCAGTCCGCGCTGAGTAACTCTTTTTTATCCACCACGATATCGCCCTCTGCGTAATCCGCCATAAAGGCAGTCATCAGCGACTGGGGGAACGGCCATGGTTGAGAAGTCACGTAACGCAGATTTTTCACCTTGATACCGCTCTCCTCCATCACCTCACGGGCGACCGCCTGCTCAAGGGTTTCGCCAACCTCGACGAACCCGGCCAGCACGGTGTGTACCCCATTACGATGTCGGGTATGTTGCGCCAGCAGGATCGCATCGTCGCGACGGATAGCGACGATAATGCACGGGGCGATTTGCGGGTAGTAACGTTCACGGCAGTGGCTGCACAGCATCGCCCATTCACTTTTACTGGCATGCATCGGGTGGCCGCAGTAGCCGCAAAATTTATGCGATCGGTAAAATTCGGCAAGCTGGATCCCTCGCCCCGCCAGCTGGAATAGACCCGGATCCTGATCCAGCACCTGGCGTAACGATCCCATGTCATGGCGGCGATCCTGGCGCACCATCCAGACGGGCTCCCCCTGCCATTCGCCAATATGCAGCGCATGCTGGCCGACAAGATCGAAATTAACCGCTTCGCCATGTGGTAATTCTCCACCAGGCAACCATAATTTTTGTTCGTGACTGACAACCCACCAGCCGCGATCTAATTTTTCAATAATACGATCCATATCTATTGCACTACCTTTGCTTCACTGGCATGTTGTTAACATTATATTTACATTTTGGTGAGCAGATTTAAATCAAAACTAGCGGAGTCAATCATGCTAAACCAGCTGGAAAATCTGACGGAGCGCGTTGGCGGTAGTAATGAACTGGTCGATCGCTGGCTACAAGTGCGTAAGCATCTGCTCGTGGCTTACTACAATCTGGTTGGCCTGAAACCGGGCAAAGAGTCGTTTATGCGGCTAAACGAAAAGGCACTGGATGACTTTTGCCAAAGTCTGGTGGATTACCTCTCGTCCGGTCATTTTAGTATTTATGAACGCATTATTGGCGAAATGGAAGGCGATACCCCACTTTTAGCCGCCACCCGGCTTTACCCGCAGCTGGAAGCCAATACCCAGCAGATGATGGACTACTACGATACCTGCCTCGAAAACGCCATTGATCATGATAACTACCTTGAATTTCAGCAGGCGCTGTCGGATATCGGCGAGTCGCTGGAAGCGCGTTTCGCCCTGGAAGATAAACTGATCGCCCTCGCCGTCGCCCATCACCTGAGCGATGAGGTGCGCGATAATATTGCCCCGACCGCTTGAGTTGTGCGCAATTAACGAGTAGTTTACCTCCATTCCCCCTCCCCGGAGGGGATGTCATCTTGTCGGAGTGCTTATTTTCCATGTGAAGGCTACATGGAAAAGGCTGAGACCGTTAATTCGGGATCCGCGGAACCTGATCAGGCTAATACCTGCGAAGGGAACAAGAGTAAACTGCTGTTCGCGTCAGTCCGTCAGGGCCGATCGCATCTGTTACTCCATCCGTCGTCTGACAAGCCATGTCCTTTATATCTGGAATGCGCTATGTCTACTACCAAACTGACCCGTCGTGAGCTACGCGAGCACGCGCAGCGATTTATCGATACGCTGGAAGGCGCTGCTTTTCCTAATTCGCGCCGTATCTACATTCAAGGTTCACAAGCGGATATCCGCGTCCCAATGCGTGAAATCCAGCTCAGCCCGACCCTCGTCGGCGGCGATAACGATAACCCCCATTACGAAGCCAACGAACCGATCCCGGTGTATGACACCTCCGGGCCTTATGGCGACCCGGATATTGGCATTGATGTCCGCCAGGGGCTGGCCAGGCTGCGCCAGCCGTGGATCGACGCACGTAATGACTGCGCCCCGCTCAGCGAACGCAGCTCGGCCTATACCAAAGCGCGGCTGGCCGATGACGGCCTCGATGAGCTGCGCTTCAATAGCCAGCTGACGCCAAAACGCGCCGTTGCCGGCAAATGTGTTACCCAACTGCACTACGCCCGCCAGGGGATCGTCACCCCGGAGATGGAGTTCATCGCCATACGCGAAAACATGGGCCGTGAACGTATTCGCAGCGAAGTTCTGCGCCAGCAGCATGCCGGAGAAGGCTTCGGCGCCCGCCTGCCGGAAAACATTACCCCCGAGTTCGTCCGCGATGAAGTGGCCGCCGGGCGCGCCATCATCCCGGCCAATATCAACCACCCGGAGTCTGAGCCGATGATTATCGGGCGCAACTTCCTGGTGAAAGTGAATGCTAATATCGGCAACTCAGCGGTGACCTCCTCCATCGAAGAAGAGGTCGAGAAACTGGTCTGGTCTACCCGCTGGGGCGCCGATACGGTGATGGATCTCTCTACCGGCCGCTATATCCACGAAACCCGCGAGTGGATCCTGCGTAACAGTCCGGTCCCCATCGGCACTGTGCCGATTTACCAGGCGCTGGAGAAGGTCAACGGCATCGCCGAGAACCTCACCTGGGAAGTCTTCCGCGATACCCTGCTGGAACAGGCCGAACAGGGAGTCGACTACTTCACCATTCACGCCGGCGTACTGCTGCGCTACGTCCCGATGACCGCTAAGCGTCTGACCGGCATCGTCTCGCGCGGCGGCTCGATCATGGCCAAATGGTGCCTGTCGCACCATCAGGAAAACTTCCTCTACCAGCACTTCCGCGAAATCTGCGAAATCTGCGCCGCCTATGACGTTTCGCTGTCGCTGGGCGATGGCCTGCGCCCCGGCTCCATTCAGGATGCCAACGACGAAGCACAGTTCTCCGAGCTGCGCACCCTCGGCGAGCTGACGAAAATCGCCTGGGAGTATGACGTGCAGGTGATGATCGAAGGTCCCGGCCACGTGCCGATGCAGATGATCCGCCGCAATATGACCGAAGAGCTGGAGCACTGCCACGAAGCGCCGTTCTACACCCTCGGGCCGCTCACCACCGACATTGCGCCGGGCTACGACCATTTCACTTCCGGCATCGGCGCGGCGATGATCGGCTGGTTCGGCTGCGCCATGCTGTGCTATGTCACGCCGAAAGAGCATCTCGGTTTGCCCAACAAAGAGGATGTGAAGCAGGGGTTGATTACCTACAAAATCGCCGCCCACGCCGCTGACCTGGCGAAAGGCCATCCAGGGGCGCAGATCCGCGATAACGCCATGTCGAAGGCGCGCTTCGAATTCCGCTGGGAAGACCAGTTTAACCTCGCGCTGGATCCGTTCACCGCTCGGGCCTATCACGATGAAACCCTGCCGCAGGAATCCGGCAAAGTTGCCCACTTCTGCTCCATGTGCGGTCCGAAATTCTGTTCAATGAAGATCACTCAGGAAGTCCGCGACTACGCCGCCAGGCAGGCCATCGACGCGGGCATGGCCGATATGTCGCATCACTTCCGCGCCCGCGGCGGCGAAATCTACCTGAAACAGGAGGAAGTCTGATGTATCAGCCTGATTTTCCACCCGTCCCGTTTCGTCTCGGGCTCTACCCGGTAGTGGACAGCGTGGCGTGGATTGAACGCCTGCTCGAAGCTGGAGTACGCACCCTTCAGTTACGCATCAAGGACCGACGCGACAGCGAGGTGGAGGATGACGTCATCGCCGCCATCGCCCTTGGCCGCCGCTATCACGCCCGGCTGTTCATTAACGATTACTGGCGACTGGCGATCAAGCACCAGGCCTACGGCGTACATCTCGGACAAGAAGATCTGGAAACCACCGATCTGAGCGCCATCCGCAAAGCCGGGCTACGTCTTGGCGTCTCCACCCATGACGATATGGAGATTGATATCGCCCTGGCGGCGCGTCCCTCTTACATCGCTCTGGGTCACGTCTTCCCGACGCAAACCAAACAGATGCCCTCCGCGCCGCAGGGACTCGAGCAGCTTGCCAGACATATCCAACGCCTGGCGGATTACCCCACCGTGGCGATCGGCGGAATTAGCCTTGAAAAGGCCCCGGCGGTGCTGGCGACCGGCGTCGGCAGCATCGCAGTGGTCAGCGCCATCACCCAGGCGGCGGACTGGCGGGCAGCGACCGACCAGCTGCTGGCGCTGGCAGGAGCGGGCGATGAATGATCACGACTTTATGCGCTATAGCCGCCAGCTGCTGCTGGAGGATATTGCCATCGAGGGTCAGCAGAAGCTGTTAGCCAGCCGGGTGCTGATTATCGGCCTTGGCGGGCTGGGCTCCCCGGCAGCGCTCTATCTGGCCGGGGCTGGCGTCGGGACGCTGACCCTGGCCGATGACGACGCCGTGCATCTCAGCAATCTGCAGCGGCAGATCCTGTTCACCAGCGCGGATATCGATCGGCCAAAAGCCGCGGCGGCAAAGACGCGGCTCAGCCAGCTAAATCCGCAGATCACACTGGTTGCGCTCCAGCAGCGCTTAAGCGGCGAGGCGCTGCGCGCCGAGGTGGCGAAAGCGGACGTGGTGCTGGACTGTACCGATAACATGGTCACCCGCCAGGCGATCAATGCCGCCTGCGTGGCCCTCGACATCCCGTTAGTGACCGCCAGCGCCGTCGGCTTCGGCGGTCAGCTGATGGTGCTCACCCCGCCCTGGACACAGGGCTGCTATCGCTGCCTGTGGCCGGATAGCGACGAACCGCAGCGCAACTGCCGCACCGCGGGGATCGTCGGCCCGGTGGTCGGCATGATGGGCACGCTGCAGGCGCTGGAGGCGATTAAGCTGCTCAGCGGCATGACGACGCCGCGCAACACACTGCGGCTGTTCGACGCCCGCACCAGCAGCTGGCGTAACCTGGCGCTACAGCGCTCCCGGGGCTGCCCGGTGTGCGGAGGGCGACATGCAGATCTGGTTTAACGACGAGCCGCTGGCGTGCGCCGACAATCTCAGCGTGAGCGCCCTGCTGACCCAGCTCGAACAGCTGCAGCCGGGCGTCGCGCTGGCGCTCAATCAACACATTCTGCCGCGCGATCGGTGGGAAGATCATCTCTTGCAGGAAGGCGATCGAGTCCTGCTTTTTCAGGTTATCGCTGGAGGCTGACATGTTACGTATTGCAGACAAAACATTTGAATCCCATCTTTTCACCGGTACCGGCAAATTCGCCGCCCCGGGGGTGATGGTTGAGGCGATTCGCGCCTCGGGCAGCCAGCTGGTCACCCTGGCGATGAAGCGCGTCGATTTACGTCAGCACAATGATGCCATCCTCGCCCCGCTGCTGGCGGCGGGGGTCAGCCTGCTGCCGAATACCTCGGGCGCCAAGACGGCGGAAGAGGCGGTGTTTGCCGCCCGCCTGGCACGGGAGGCTCTGGGCACCCACTGGCTGAAACTGGAGATCCACCCGGACGCCCGCTGGCTGCTGCCCGACCCGATTGAAACCCTGAAAGCGGCGGAGCTGCTGGTCCGCGAAGGGTTCGTGGTGCTGCCCTACTGCGGCGCCGACCCGGTGCTGTGTAAACGACTGGAAGAGGCTGGCTGCGCGGCGGTGATGCCCCTGGGCGCGCCGATCGGCTCAAATCAGGGGCTGGAAACCAAAGCCATGCTGGAGATTATTATCGAACAGGCGACGGTGCCGGTGGTCGTCGACGCCGGCATCGGCGTTCCGAGCCATGCGGCGCAGGCGCTGGAAATGGGAGCGGACGCGGTGCTGGTCAATACCGCTATTGCCGTCGCCGACGATCCCGTGGCCATGGCCCACGCCTTCCGTATGGCGGTCGAGGCCGGCTTGCTGGCCCGTCAGGCCGGACCGGGGGCGTGCAGCGCGCAGGCGCAGGCCACCAGCCCGCTCACCGGATTCCTGGAGGCGCTGGCATGAAAACCTTTAGCGATCGCTGGCGGCAGCTGGAGTGGGACGACATCCGCCTGCGCATCAACAGTAAAACCGCCGCCGATGTCGAACAGGCGCTGGCGGCCAAACAGCTGACCCGCGACGATATGATGGCCCTGCTTTCGCCAGCGGCGGCCGGGTATCTTGAACCTCTGGCCCAGCGCGCGCAGCGGCTTACCCGCCAGCGCTTCGGCAATACCGTCAGCTTCTACGTGCCGCTGTATCTCTCCAACCTGTGCGCCAACGACTGCACCTACTGCGGCTTCTCGATGAGCAATCGCATTAAGCGCAAGACGCTGGATGCCGCCGAGATTGCCCGCGAGTGCGCCGCGATCCGCGACCTGGGTTTTGAGCATCTGCTGCTGGTAACCGGTGAGCATCAGGGCAAGGTGGGAATGGATTATTTCCGCCAGCACCTGCCGGCAATCCGCAGCCAGTTTGCCTCGCTGCAGATGGAGGTACAGCCGCTGGCGACCGACGAGTATGCCGAGCTGAAAACCCTGGGGCTCGACGGGGTGATGGTCTATCAGGAGACCTATCACGAAGGTATGTACGCCCAGCACCATCTGAAAGGGAAAAAACAGGATTTCTTCTGGCGGCTGGATACGCCGGATCGCCTGGGCGAGGCGGGGATCGATAAGATCGGCCTTGGCGCGCTGATCGGCCTTTCCGACAGCTGGCGAGTGGACTGCTTTATGGTCGCTGAGCACCTGTTGTGGCTGCAGCAACGCTACTGGCGCAGCCGCTATTCGGTCTCCTTCCCGCGTCTGCGTCCCTGCGCCGGCGGCATTGAACCAGCCTCGCTAATGGATGAGCGTCAGCTGGTGCAGACCATCTGCGCCTTCCGCCTGCTGGCGCCGGAGGTTGAGCTGTCGCTATCCACCCGCGAATCCCCCTGGTTCCGCGACCGGGTGATCCCGCTGGCGATCAATAACGTCAGCGCCTTCTCCAAAACCCAGCCCGGGGGTTACGCCGACGATCATCCGGAGCTTGAGCAGTTCGCGCCGCACGATGGCCGTCGACCTGAAGAAGTCGCCAGCGCGCTGGCTGCCCGCGGCCTGCAGCCGGTATGGAAAGACTGGGACAGCTGGCTGGGACGCGCCTCGCAAACCTCATGATGAACAGTGTAAGTGCCTGATATTTTTGCGCGCCTGCACGAGAGATGAAAAACGGGAACTGGCCCGCCAGGCGCCCTTTTTCTATTCTGCCCGGGTCAGCAGCGGACGCTGACCAGGGCGAACCTTTTCTTCCTCATTTTCGCCCTGCCTCTCCGCGCTGAACGAGGGCCTGTGCATTATCGCCGAATATAAATCACGATACATGAAGGCCTCAGAGTTATAATTGAGCAATAGTTAACTGATTCGATCGGCAGGCGCCGCAGTCACAACCTGCGTTCGGACCCATGGTTTATACATCCGGGACGATTAACGATTCATGGCTCTACACAACAGAAAGCTCTCTTTCACGACGCCGATCGTCGTGGGGTTTGCCGGCATCTTGCTCAGTTTTATGCTGATCGCTATTTTTGTCACCCTGGCGCAGCGGAAAGATTTTCTTGAAGATTATCACGACATTAACCGCAACTTTACCCACAACCTGGCGATCAACTATACGGAAACCCTGCTGCGGGAAAATGATTTTATCCTTGGGCGCGCGGTCGCCTTCTTTGCCCGCAATGACGAACTGAATCGCGCAGTCAATGTGGAGCCGGAGAAAGGATTAACGACGCTGATGCAGTTACAGAACATGATGCCGAGCGTCTCATCCATCTCACTGGCGGATACCGAGGGCCACTATCTGCGCGCCCCGGAGGTGCTGGAAAATGAAGACAGCCGGGCTTTCGATCCCAGAACGCGGCCCTGGTTTATCAAACAGGCTGAAGCCAGCACCTTCAGCCACTACACCAGCCCATATATGGATTTTTTTACCCACCATCCGACGATTACCATTTTCAAACCCATCATCACCCCGGAAGGGAAACTCAAGGGCAGCCTGGCCTTTCATCTTGATCTCACCTCCATGGGGTTCGCGCTGCGTCAGATGGTGGCCCCCGTACAGGGCGAGTTTTTTGTGGTGCAGCGTGATGGCAAAGTGGTCCTGCACTCCGACCCTGGTGCGCTGTTTAAACCCTTCGTCAGTAATGAGCTGATGGATAAAATGACCAGCGGCGAGGGGCAGCTTTACGATCCCGGAAGCGACACCTGGTATTACTATTACTCCTTTACCAATCCCGACTGGTTTGTGATTTTCCGTGTTGATAACACCACCCTGGTCAATCTGACGCGCCATGAAACCAATTTAGTGATCGGCGGTTTTGCCCTCGCGGCGATCATCATCATCCTGTTCGGCCTTTATCTGCGTCATGCCTCCCGCACCGTGCTGATGAATATCATCAATGCGATTAAAACCGGCGACGTCAAACGCGCCCCCCGCCTCGAGGCGATGCTGAGTAAAGCCATTGAAACTAATAAGCAGCGCGAGCTGACCTACGTCCGCCAGGCGACCATCGACGCGCTCACCGGCTGCAAGAACCGCCGCGCCTTCGATAGTGATATTGCCGCGCTGATGAACGATCATCAGCCGTTCGCCCTCGCGCTGGTCGATATCGATAACTTCAAATCGATCAACGACACCTGGGGTCACCTCAACGGCGATATCGTTCTGCGAAACGTCGCCCGCGAAGGACTGCAGGTCCTCCAGCCGCTGGAGATATCCCTCTATCGCTATGGTGGCGAAGAGTTCGCGGTGGTCTTTCCTGCCGAACATATTGATAACGCCCGCACGCTGCTGGAAACATGGCGGGTAAACGTCGAACGGCGCACCTGGCGCGAAGATGGCCTGACGGTCACCTTCAGCGCCGGGCTGGGGGAATGGAACATGGAGCCGCTGGATAAGCTGGTGGTGAGCGTCGATGAAGCGCTGTACAAAGCCAAACAGCAGGGTAAAAACCGCATCCTGCGCGCCTAGGTCTTCAGCGCCGCAACCGCCCACTTCGGTGGGCTTTTTTATTTTTTTCGGCAAAAATGAAACCGGTTTCAATTTTTGTGTGATGACTTACACACAATCACGGTAAAGCGGTTGTCGCATCGCCAGGGCCGCGATAAAGATAGGACATCACGGAACACAAGGGCCACTGACTATGAAGAATATCGTTTTGTGCTGTGCCGCCGGTATGTCTACCAGCATGCTGGTTCAGCGTATGCAAGATGCCGCGCAGAAGAAAGGTGTTGAAGTCTCCATCAAGGCCGTACCGGTCGCCGAGTTTAAAGATAATCTGGCCGCTGCCGACATTATTCTGCTCGGCCCGCAGGTGAAATATGAGCAGGCGAAGCTGCAGGCGCTGGCCGACCCGTTCGGCAAAAAGGTCGCCGTGATCGATATGATGGACTACGGCATGATGAAAGGTGATGCCGTTCTGGATAAAGCCCTTAAGATGCTGGAGTAATCGATGGAAGATTTAGAAACGATCATCATGGAGCTGCTGGTTAACGCGGGTTCTGCGCGCAGCGCGGCGCTCACGGCGCTACAGCTGGCGCGGAAAGGCGATTTTGCCGCAGCGGAGCAGGCCATGGCCGAGTCCCATGAGTTCGTCAAACATGCGCATAAAATTCAGACCCAGCTTATCGGCCTGGATGAAGGCAGCGGTAAGTTACCGGTCAACCTGATCACCGTGCATTCTCAGGACCATCTGATGAACGCCATGGTCATTCAGGATCTGGCGACCGATATGATTGAACTATACCGTCGCCTGCCCCTCGCGCAATAATCTCTCGAATTAAACGGGCGTCGCTGCCGGCGCCCGTCCCCGCTTACAGAAAGCCGTACATCGCCGCGAATACCCAGCCAAACACGCAGGAGACGCCAACGCCGATGAGCCCGGGCAGGATAAAGCTGTGGTTAATCACAAAGCGGCCTATATGGGTGGTCCCTGAGCGGTCAAACTGGATCGCCGCCAGATCGCTTGGGTAGGTCGGCAGTATATAGTAGCCATAGCAGGCCGGCGCAGAAGCCACGATATAGGCCGGATCAACGCCGATGGCCAGGGCCACCGGCACAATCGCCGCCAGCGCTGCCGCCTGCGAGTTCACAAACTTCGAAACCAGCAGCAGAACGATGGCATAGGCCCATGGATACTCTTTGACCATCTCCCCGAGCACGCCTTTAATCTCGGTCATGTGCGCGCCAAACATGGTCTCCGCCATCCAGGCGATGCCGTACACCGCGACGATAGCGATCATTCCCGAACGAAAGACCTCATTTTTGGAAATCGATGCCGGGTTGGTTTTAGTAATGATGATGATCAGCGCCCCGGAAAGCAGCATAAACATCTGGATCACCAGCACCATCGACAGCGGTTTACCGTCAAAGGCCGGACGCAGTTCAGAGAAGGCGCCAAGCAGCGCCACCACAGCGATGGAGGCCAGAAAAATCCACATCGCTATCCAGTTGCTGGTGGGCAGCTTTCTATCCAGCAGCGTCGCCGTATCGCCATAGACGTAATGGCGGTTCTCCGGTACCGCAATAAACGCCTGGAAGGCTTCGTCTTTATCCAGATCTTTGCCGCGGAACCAGCTGAAGATGCCGATCGCTAAGATGCCCAGCAGCGTGGACGGAATGGTTATCGCCAGCAGATCGAGAAACTCCAGATGTTTACCGTTAAAGGTAAAATTCCCCAGCATCGCCACCAGCGAGACCACCGCCACCGAGACCGGGCTGGCGATGATCCCCATCTGGGCGCCAATGGAGCTGGCGGCCATCGGACGCTCCGGGCGAATGTTATTCTTGATCGCCACATCGTAGATAATCGGCAGGATGGTATACACCACGTGACCGGTACCGCAGAGGATGGTCAGCGTGCAGGTGACGAAAGGCGCCACAATAGAGACATATTTTGGGTTACGCCGCAGCAGCTTCTCAGCAATCTGCAGCATGACATCCAGACCGCCGGATGCCTGCAGCGTCGCCGAGGCCGCCACCACCGCAATGATCACCAGCATCACATCAACCGGCGGTTTGCCCGGCTGGAGATGAAAAACAAAAACGAGGATCACCAAACCGATGCCGCCCAGCAGCCCCAGCGCAATACCGCCTTTTCGGGCACCATAAAACAGACAAATTAAGATAATAATGAGTTGTATCGCGAATTCCATGCAGCCCCCAGAGCCTGTCCGCTCAGACCTAAAGTAATGATCCATACCTGTCTGCCGGGGTTATTTCTGCGCCTTGTTGGGGGAAGCATGAGATGCAGCGATCCCTCTCCAGAGCCGTCGCGCCGAAGATAAAGCAGCAGCAGTAATCCCATGATTCATCAGGTATTTTGAATATATCCTCTTTGAATTGATTATTTTTTGATATGAGTAGAAGTTTTACCCATATATAAAGAAAGGTTTTTTGAGGTGATAGATTAATGGATATTTTGTATGAATTAATTGCTAAAAAATTGCAGCCTGGATATGGCGTAAATGTAATTAAAGACGGGTACCGCGGAGAACAGGCAATAAAAAAGCCGGTCAGGAAACCTGACCGGCTTTTCAGCAGTGCATCAACGATTAATCGTTGTCAGAACCGCCCAGACCTGCGTTCAGCAGCTCTGCCAGGTTGGCAGATGCTTCTTCCACGCTCACCTGCGGTGCCGCCGGCAGTTCGCCAGCAGCGCGACGGCGCATACGATCCTGGTGGTACGCATAACCGGTACCGGCCGGGATCAGACGACCCACGATGACGTTCTCTTTCAGACCGCGCAGTTCGTCGCGTTTGCCCGCAACGGCTGCTTCGGTCAGCACGCGAGTGGTCTCCTGGAACGATGCCGCGGAGATGAAGGACTCGGTGGCCAGAGACGCTTTGGTGATACCCAGCAGATCGCGGGAGAACGTTGCGCCCACTTTGCCGTTCGCTTCCAGTTCGCGGTTCGCGATCTTGACGCGGGAGTATTCCACCTGCTCGCCTTCGAGGAAGTCGGAGCTGCCTGCGCTTTCGATGGTGGCTTTACGCAGCATCTGACGAACGATAACTTCGATGTGTTTATCGTTAATCTTAACGCCCTGCAGACGGTATACGTCCTGGACTTCGTTAACAATGTAACGGGTCACAGCATGTACGCCACGCAGACGCAGAATGTCGTGCGGCGCTTCCGGACCGTCGGAAACCACGTCACCACGTTCTACACGTTCACCTTCGAACACGTTGAGCTGACGCCATTTCGGAATCATCTCTTCGTACGGTTCGCTACCGTCTACCGGGGTGATAACCAGGCGACGTTTCCCTTTGGTTTCTTTACCGAAGGAAATGATACCGCTGATTTCAGCCAGGATTGCCGGCTCTTTCGGACGACGTGCTTCGAACAGGTCCGCAACGCGCGGCAGACCACCGGTGATGTCCTTGGTACCGCCGGATTCCTGCGGAATACGCGCCAGGGTGTCACCAGAGCTGATCTGTACGCCATCTTCCAGCTGAACAATCGCTTTACCCGGCAGGAAGTACTGAGCCGGCATATCGGTACCTGGGATCAGAACGTCGTTGCCCTGAGCATCAACGATTTTCAGCGCCGGACGCAGATCTTTACCACCTGCGGTACGTTCTGCAGAGTCCAGAACCACCAGCGAAGACAGACCGGTCAGCTCGTCGGTCTGACGAGTAATGGTCTGGCCGTCGATCATGTCAGTGAAGCGGATGAAACCACTCACTTCGGTGATAACCGGCATGGTGTGCGGATCCCAGTTTGCGACGGTTTCACCGCCGGCAACCTGCTCACCGTCGCCTTTCGCCATAACCGCACCGTAAGGCACTTTATAGCTCTCTTTGGTACGGCCGAATTCGTCGATCAGTTTCAGCTCGGTGTTACGGGAAGTGATAACCAGTTTACCGCTGGAGTTCACAACCGACTTCGCGTTGCTGAGCTTGATGCTACCTTTGTTTTTCACCTGGATGCTGGATTCAGCAGCCGCACGAGATGCCGCACCACCGATGTGGAACGTACGCATCGTCAGCTGTGTACCCGGCTCACCGATGGACTGTGCCGCGATAACGCCGATAGCCTCACCTTTGTTGATGATGTGGCCACGCGCCAGGTCACGACCATAGCAGTGCGCACATACACCAAAGTCGGTGTCACAGGATACAACGGAACGCACTTTGACGGAGTCAACGGAGTTCGCTTCCAGCAGGTCACACCAGTGCTCGTGCAGCAGCGTGTTGCGTGGAACCAGAATATCCGCGGTACCCGGCTTCAGCACGTCTTCCGCAGTCACACGACCCAGTACGCGATCGCGCAGCGGCTCTTTAACGTCGCCACCTTCGATAACCGGCGTCATGGTGATGCCTTCCAGGGTGCCGCAGTCGTCTTCAGTGACGACCAGGTCCTGGGCAACGTCGACCAGACGACGAGTCAGGTAACCGGAGTTCGCTGTTTTCAGTGCGGTATCCGCCAGACCTTTACGCGCACCGTGCGTGGAGATGAAGTACTGGAGTACGTTCAGACCTTCACGGAAGTTCGCGGTGATCGGCGTTTCGATGATGGAGCCATCCGGCTTCGCCATCAGACCACGCATACCGGCCAGCTGACGAATCTGTGCAGCAGAACCACGCGCACCGGAGTCGGCCATCATGTAGATGCTGTTGAAGGAAACCTGCTGCTCTTCCTGACCGTCACGGTTAATCACGGTTTCGGTTTGCAGGTTATCCATCATCGCTTTGGATACACGATCGTTCGCCGCAGCCCAGATATCGATAACTTTGTTGTAGCGTTCGCCCGCGGTCACCAGACCGGACTGGAACTGTTCCTGAATCTCAGCAACTTCCGCTTCCGCTTCGCTGATGATTTCGTATTTTTTCTCCGGGATGACCATGTCATCGATACCAACGGATGCACCTGAACGCGCTGCGTAAGCAAAGCCGGTGTACATCGTCTGGTCCGCGAAAATAACGGTCGGTTTCAGGCCCAGAATACGGTAACAGGTGTTCAGCATCTTGGAGATCGCTTTCTTACCGAGCGCCTGGTTCACGATAGAGAACGGCAGACCTTTCGGTACGATCATCCACAGAATGGCACGGCCAATGGTCGTGTCTTTCAGGCTGGTTTTCGCGACAAACTCACCATTGTCGTCTTTTTCGTATTCAGTGATACGCACTTTAACGCGCGCATGCAGAGAGGCCAGGCCGGCGCGATAAATACGCTCAGCTTCTTTCGGGCCAGTCAGCACCATGCCTTCGCCTTTGGCGTTAACACTGTCACGGGTCATGTAGTACAGACCCAGTACAACGTCCTGAGACGGAACGATGATTGGTTCGCCGTTCGCCGGGGACAGGATGTTGTTGGTAGACATCATCAGCGCACGCGCTTCCAGCTGGGCTTCCAGCGTCAGCGGTACGTGAACAGCCATCTGGTCACCATCGAAGTCGGCGTTATATGCCGCACAAACCAGCGGGTGCAGCTGGATGGCTTTACCTTCGATCAGAACCGGTTCGAATGCCTGAATACCCAGACGGTGCAGGGTCGGCGCACGGTTCAGCAGAACCGGGTGTTCGCGGATCACTTCGTCCAGGATATCCCAAACGACAGCTTCTTCGCGCTCAACCATCTTCTTAGCGGCTTTGATGGTGGTGGCCAGGCCACGCAGTTCCAGCTTGCCGTAGATGAACGGTTTGAACAGCTCCAGCGCCATTTTCTTCGGCAGACCGCACTGATGCAGACGCAGGTATGGACCTACGGTGATAACAGAACGACCGGAGTAGTCAACACGCTTACCGAGCAGGTTCTGACGGAAACGACCCTGTTTACCTTTGATCATATCGGCCAAAGATTTCAGAGGACGTTTGTTAGAACCGGTGATCGCACGACCGCGACGACCGTTGTCCAGCAGGGCATCTACCGCTTCCTGCAGCATACGTTTTTCGTTGCGTACGATGATATCCGGCGCAGCCAGATCCAGCAGACGTTTCAGACGGTTGTTACGGTTGATCACGCGACGATACAGATCGTTGAGGTCAGACGTCGCGAAACGACCGCCATCCAGCGGAACCAGCGGACGCAGATCTGGCGGCAGTACCGGCAGAACGGTCAGGATCATCCACTCCGGCTTGTTGCCAGACTGTACGAAGGCTTCCAGCAGCTTAATGCGCTTGGTCAGCTTTTTACGCTTGGTTTCGGAGTTGGTTTCGTTCAGCTCTTCACGCAGCTGCTCGCACTCCTGCTCCAGATCCATATTGCGCAGCAGCGCCTGGATCGCTTCCGCACCCATCTTCGCGTCGAATTCGTCACCGAACTCTTCCAGCGCGTCCAGGTACTGTTCTTCCGTCAGAATCTGGTTGCGTTCGAGGTTGGTCATGCCACCTTCGATAACCACATAGGATTCAAAGTACAGTACACGTTCGATATCGCGCAGCGGCATATCCAGCAGCAGGCCGATACGGGACGGCAGAGATTTCAGGAACCAGATGTGCGCAGTCGGACATGCCAGCTCGATGTGGCCCATGCGCTCACGACGCACTTTAGTCTGGGTCACTTCAACGCCGCACTTCTCACAGATCACACCGCGGTGTTTCAGGCGCTTGTACTTACCGCACAGGCACTCATAGTCTTTTACCGGCCCAAAGATACGGGCGCAGAAAAGGCCGTCACGCTCAGGTTTGAACGTACGGTAGTTAATGGTTTCCGGCTTTTTAACTTCACCGAAAGACCATGAACGGATCATGTCTGGCGAAGCCAGAGCAATTTTGATCGCATCAAACTCTTCGGTTTTAGTTTGCGCTTTCAGAAACTTTAATAAGTCTTTCACGGATTTGCTCCCGTCGGAGTTAGCACATTCCGCTGCCGGGCGTTAACCCGGCAGCAGTGACCTGTTTGAGCGAGAATTACTCGTCTTCCAGTTCGATGTTGATGCCCAGCGAGCGAATTTCTTTCAACAGTACGTTGAAGGATTCCGGCATGCCCGGTTCCATCTGGTGATTGCCGTCCACGATGTTTTTATACATCTTAGTACGACCGTTCACGTCATCAGACTTAACGGTGAGCATTTCCTGCAGGGTGTAAGCTGCGCCGTATGCTTCCAGCGCCCACACTTCCATCTCACCGAAGCGCTGACCACCGAACTGCGCCTTACCACCCAGCGGCTGCTGAGTAACCAGGCTGTAAGAACCGGTGGAACGCGCGTGCATTTTGTCGTCGACCAGGTGGTTCAGTTTCAGCATGTACATGTAACCCACGGTTACCGGACGCTCGAACTGCTCACCGGTGCGGCCGTCGAACAGGGTGATCTGACCGGAAGTCGGCAGGTCGCCCAGCTGCAGCAGCGCTTTAATTTCCGCTTCTTTCGCACCGTCGAACACCGGCGTTGCGATCGGCATACCTTTACGCAGGTTTTCAGCCAGACGCAGAACTTCTTCATCGCTGAAGGTATTCAGGTCAACTTTCTGACGAACGTCAGCGCCCAGATCGTAGGCACGCTGGATGAACTCGCGCAGTTTCGCGACTTCCTGCTGCTGTTTCAGCATGGCGTTGATCTTATCGCCGATGCCTTTCGCAGCCATACCCAGGTGAGTTTCCAGGATCTGACCGATGTTCATACGAGACGGTACGCCCAGCGGGTTGAGGACGATATCTACCGGCGTACCGTTAGCATCGTGCGGCATATCTTCGATCGGGTTGATCTTAGAGATAACACCCTTGTTACCGTGACGACCCGCCATCTTGTCACCAGGCTGGATACGGCGTTTAACGGCCAGGTATACCTTAACAATCTTCAGCACGCCCGGTGCCAGATCGTCGCCTTGGGTGATTTTGCGGCGTTTCGCTTCGAGTTTTTTCTCGAACTCGTGTTTCAGTTCGTCGTACTGCTCAGCCAGCTGTTCCAGCTGATTTTGTTTCTCTTCGTCGGTCAGGCCCAGTTCCAGCCAGCGATCGCGCGGCAGTTTGTCGAGCTTCTCAGCTTCAACGCCACCGGAGACCAGCACCGCGTAGATACGACTGAACAGACCGGCTTCGAGGATCTGCAGTTCTTCAGACAGGTCTTTTTTGGCCTGCTTCAGCTGCATCTCTTCGATTTCCAGCGCACGTTTGTCTTTTTCTACGCCGTCACGGGTAAAGACCTGAACGTCGATAACGGTACCAGAGACACCGTTCGGTACGCGCAGAGAGGAGTCTTTAACGTCAGACGCTTTCTCACCGAAGATCGCACGCAGCAGTTTCTCTTCCGGCGTCAGCTGGGTTTCACCTTTCGGCGTAACCTTACCAACCAGAATGTCGCCGCCGGTCACTTCCGCACCGATATAAACGATACCGGACTCATCCAGTTTGGAGAGCGCAGCTTCACCCACGTTCGGGATGTCAGCGGTGATCTCTTCCGGCCCCAGCTTGGTGTCACGGGACACGCACGCCAGTTCCTGAATGTGGATAGTGGTGAAACGGTCTTCCTGGACAACACGCTCGGAAACGAGGATGGAGTCTTCGAAGTTGTAGCCGTTCCACGGCATGAACGCTACGCGCATGTTCTGACCCAGCGCCAGCTCACCGAGGTCGGTGGACGGGCCGTCGGCCAGCACGTCGCCGCGCTCAATAGGTTCGCCCAGGGACACGCAAGGCATCTGGTTGATGCAGGTGTTCTGGTTAGAACGGGTGTACTTAGTCAGGTTATAGATGTCGATACCTGCTTCGCCCGGGTACATCTCGTCTTCGTTAACTTTGATAACGATACGGGAAGCATCCACGTACTGAACGGTACCGCCACGTTTAGCCACCGCAGTAACACCGGAGTCGACGGCCACAGCACGTTCCATACCGGTACCAACCAGCGGCTTATCAGCGCGCAGAGTCGGAACGGCCTGACGTTGCATGTTTGCACCCATCAATGCACGGTTGGCGTCATCGTGTTCCAGGAACGGGATCAGGGACGCACCGACGGATACCACCTGCTGGGTGGATACGTCCATGTAGTCAACCTGGTCACGGCTGAACAAGCTGGATTCGCCTTTGCTACGGCAGGTCACCAGGTCTTCTACGAAGTGGCCGTTTTCATCCAGGTTGGAGTTCGCCTGAGCGATAACGTAGTTGCCTTCTTCGATAGCAGACAGGTAGTGAATTTCGTCAGTAACCACACCGTCGGTCACTTTACGATACGGCGTCTCAAGGAAGCCATATTCGTTGGTCTGCGCGTACACGGACAGGGAGTTGATCAGACCGATGTTCGGACCTTCAGGCGTTTCGATTGGACATACGCGACCATAGTGAGTCGGGTGTACGTCTCGAACTTCGAAGCCTGCGCGCTCACGGGTCAGACCGCCTGGGCCGAGTGCGGAGATACGACGTTTGTGCGTGATCTCAGACAGCGGGTTGTTCTGGTCCATAAACTGAGACAGCTGGCTGGAACCAAAGAACTCTTTCACTGCTGCGGAAATCGGCTTGGCGTTGATCATATCCTGAGGCATCAGGGTATCCAGATCGCCCAGAGACAGACGCTCTTTCACCGCACGCTCTACACGTACCAGGCCAACGCGGAACTGGTTCTCCGCCATTTCGCCAACGGAACGGATACGACGGTTACCGAGGTGGTCGATATCGTCCACTTCGCCTTTACCGTTACGGATATCGATGAGCTTCTTCATCACTTCAATGATGTCGTCTTTGCTCAGGATACCGGAACCTTCGATTTCGTCGCGCAGCAGAGAACGGTTGAACTTCATACGACCAACCGCGGACAGATCGTAGCGGTCTTCGGAGAAGAACAGGTTCTCAAACAGGCTTTCAGCGGCTTCACGAGTCGGCGGCTCGCCAGGGCGCATCATGCGGTAGATTTCTACCAGCGCGCTCAGACGATCGTTAGTCGGGTCGACGCGTACCGTTTCAGAGATGTATGGACCGTGGTCCAGATCGTTAGTGAACAGCGTTTCGATGCGCTTGTGGCCAGACTGGCTCAGCTTAGCCAGCAGATCCAGGCTCAGCTCCATGTTCGCCGGGCAGATCAGTTCGCCAGTCGCTTCATCGATATAGTCTTTAGCCGCCACTTTGCCCGCGATATATTCAACCGGCACTTCGATATGCTTGATATCGTCTTTTTCCAGCTGACGGATATGACGAGCCGTGATGCGACGGCCTTTCTCAACGTACACTTTGCCGTTGGCTTCGATATCGAAGGAGGCGGTTTCGCCGCGCAGACGCTCCGGAATCAGCTCCATCTGCAGCTTGTTGTCGCGAATTTCAAAGACCACTTTTTCGAAGAACAGGTCAAGGATCTGCTCAGTGGTGTAATTCAGCGCGCGCAGGATGATGGTAGCCGGCAGCTTACGACGACGGTCGATACGAACGAACAGGTTGTCTTTCGGGTCGAATTCGAAGTCCAGCCAGGAACCACGGTAAGGGATGATGCGTGCGTTATACAGAACCTTACCGGATGAGTGAGTCTTACCTTTGTCACTGTCAAAGAAGACGCCCGGGCTTCGGTGCAGCTGAGAAACGATAACACGCTCGGTACCGTTGATGACAAAGGTACCGTTGTCGGTCATGAGCGGGATTTCGCCCATGTAGACTTCTTGTTCTTTAATGTCTTTGACGGTGCCTTCCGGCGCTTCGCGCTCGTAGATCACCAGACGCAGTTTTACGCGCAGCGGTGCAGAGTAAGTCACGCCACGGATCTGACATTCTTTAACGTCAAAAACCGGTTCGCCCAGACGGTAGCTGACGTATTGCAGCTCGGAATTACCGCTGTAGCTCTGAATTGGGAATACGGAACGGAAAGCAGCTTCCAGACCATACTGCCCTTCAGGATCTTGCTCGATAAACTTCTGGAACGAGTCAAGCTGGATAGAAAGGAGATATGGCACATCCAGAACTTGTGGACGTTTACCAAAATCCTTACGAATACGTTTTTTCTCGGTATAGGAGTAAACCATAGGGTTCCTCAGCTCGCTGACAAGTCGACCCATCTGCCCGCAGAGGGCAGTTTTTTATGCAACACTATTTTGTTGACCGGAAAATGGAACACTTTCCGCAATGCCTGTTGCTATCACGCTTAAACCATTTCATTGCGATTTACACAGCCCAGGAACCCTAACCTGTCGCAGTATATTAAGTCGTCGATAGAAACAAGCATTGAGAGGCAAACCAGTAGTCAAACAGCGTGAAACGCTACTGGCGCCTTACAGCGCAAAAAGGCTGGTGACCAAAAAGTCACCAGCCTCAGCCTGATTTCTCAGGCTGCAACCGGAAGGGTTGGCTTATTTAACTTCAACTTCAGCGCCAGCTTCTTCCAGAGATTTTTTCAGAGCTTCAGCGTCGTCTTTGCTGATGCCTTCTTTCAGTGCAGCCGGAGCAGATTCTACCAGGTCTTTAGCTTCTTTCAGACCCAGGCCAGTCGCGCCACGTACTGCTTTGATAACAGCAACTTTGTTAGCGCCAGCAGCTTTCAGAATTACGTCGAATTCAGTTTTTTCTTCAGCAGCTTCAACCGGGCCAGCAGCTACAGCTACAGCAGCAGCAGCGGAAACACCGAATTTTTCTTCCATTGCAGAGATCAGCTCAACAACGTCCATTACGGACATAGCGGATACTGCTTCAATGATTTGATCTTTAGTGATAGACATTTAAATTGTTCCTGAATATCAGAATAAGTTTATACGTAAGCGAATGCTTTACAAAGATAACTGCGATTAAGCAGCTTCTTTCGCATCGCGTACAGCAGCCAGAGTACGAACCAGTTTGCCAGCCGAAGCTTCTTTCATGGTTGCCATCAGGCGTGCAATTGCTTCTTCGTAGGTCGGCAGAGTTGCCAGGCGGTCGATCTGCGACGCCGGGATCAGCTCACCTTCAAAGGCAGCGGCTTTGACCTCAAATTTTGCATTCGCTTTCGCGAACTCTTTGAACAGACGAGCAGCAGCGCCCGGGTGTTCCATAGAGTATGCAATCAGGGTCGGACCAACAAACGTGTCTTTCAGGCACTCGAACTGAGTACCTTCAACGACGCGGCGCAGCAGGGTGTTACGAACAACACGCATGTATACGCCAGCTTCACGACCTGCTTTACGCAGTTCAGTCATTTTATCTACAGTTACGCCACGGGAATCCGCAACTACTGCAGACAGCGCGCCTTTGGCTACTTCGCTGACTTCAGCAACAATCGCTTGTTTGTCTTGAAGATTTAAAGCCATTAGCTTTGCTCCTGGATGTTTGCCAGAGCCTATGCTCTGGAACTCACTTCACTCAATTCAACGAAAAGAGCGTCTAAATACGGTGAGCAGAAACAAGCCAGAATATCCAAAAAGAATCTTAGCGTTCTGTCACCGTCTACGCAGGGCATTAAGTTTCTTGCGAAACACCTGCGGTCTTCGACGGAGGTCTGGATAGGCCAGACTCCAACGAACAATTCGGTTACCTGCTAACCTTAGTTAGCAAACGTGGGCGAAGATTGTAGACAAAATCACCGCCCACGTAAAGGCATTAGTTTGCAGAAGCGTTCAGGCCAGCCTGATCTACTGCAACACCTGCACCCATGGTGGTGGAGATGCTAACTTTCTTGATGTACACGCCTTTCGCCTGAGTCGGTTTTGCTTTTTTCAGCGCAACCAGCAGAGCTTCCAGGTTTTCTTTCAGTTTGTCAGCGTCAAAGTCCACTTTACCGATGGTGGTGTGGATGATGCCGTTTTTGTCGTTACGGTAACGAACCTGACCTGCTTTCGCGTTTTTAACCGCTTCAGCAACGTTCGGAGTTACAGTACCCACTTTCGGGTTCGGCATCAGGCCACGCGGACCCAGAACCTGGCCCAGCTGGCCAACAACGCGCATTGCATCCGGAGAAGCAATAACAACGTCAAAGTTCATTTCGCCTTTTTTGATCTGCTCAGCCAGATCTTCCATACCTACCAGCTCAGCGCCTGCAGCTTTAGCAGCTTCAGCGTTTGCACCCTGGGTAAATACGGCTACGCGAACGGAACGGCCAGTACCGTGCGGCAGTACAGTTGCGCCACGGACGTTCTGGTCAGATTTACGAGCGTCGATGCCGAGGTTAACGGCAACGTCTACGCTTTCGGTAAATTTAGCGGTGGCCAGCTCTTTCAGCAGAGCGATGGCTTCGTTGATGTCGTACTGTTTAGTTGCATCAACTTTCTCACGGATCACGCGCATGCGCTTGGTCAGTTTAGCCATTTCTTAGTCCTCCACTACCAGGCCCATGGAACGTGCAGTACCTTCGATGGAGCGAGTCATCGCTTCAATGTCGGCACCAGTCATGTCGGCAGCTTTGGTCTGCGCGATTTCCTGCAGCTGAGCGCGGGAGATTTTACCCACTTTATCTTTGTTCGGCTTACCGGAACCAGACTTGATGCCTGCAGCTTTCTTCAGCAGAACAGCAGCCGGCGGAGTCTTGGTAACAAAGGTAAAGGAACGGTCAGCGTAAACGGTGATAACAACCGGGATCGGCAGACCTTTCTCCAGGGAATCAGTTTTGGCGTTGAACGCTTTGCAGAATTCCATGATGTTCACGCCCTGCTGACCCAGTGCTGGGCCGACCGGCGGGCTCGGGTTCGCCATACCAGCTGCAACCTGCAGCTTGACGTAGGCTTGGACTTTCTTAGCCATTCTTAAATCCTCAAATTGGGTATTAACGCTTCAGAGAAGCTCCCCGTGATTAAACATCGTTTTACGGGCCGGGCCCATAAAAACAAAAGGCGCGAAATTGTATGCCAATTTCGCGCCCTATGCAACGATTAAATCGCTGCTTTTTTGATCGCCGGCTTACGCCTTCTCAACCTGGCTGAAGTCCAGTTCTACCGGAGTCGCACGACCGAAGATAGAAACGGAAACTTTCAGGCGGGACTTCTCATAGTCCACTTCTTCAACCACACCGTTAAAGTCAGCGAACGGACCGTCGTTAACGCGAACCATTTCGCCCGGTTCAAACAGCGTTTTCGGACGCGGCTTATCGCCAACCTGCTGCAGACGATTCATGATGGCGTCGACTTCTTTGTCGCTGATCGGCGCCGGACGGTCAGAGGTACCGCCGATGAAGCCCATCACGCGCGGCACGCTGCGCACCAGGTGCCAGCTTGCGTCGTTCATGACCATCTGGACCAGAACGTAGCCTGGGAAGAATTTACGTTCGCTTTTGCGACGCTGGCCGCCACGGATCTCAACCACTTCTTCGGTCGGGACCATGACTTCGCCAAATAACTCTTCCATGTTGTGTAATTTGATATGTTCACGCAGCGACGTGGCTACGCGACCTTCAAAACCGGAAAACGCCTGAACGACGTACCAGCGCTTTTTAGGAGCTTCAGACATCTCAGAACCTCAGGCCAGTGATAAAGGAGACCAGGCGAACCAGAATACCATCCAGTCCCCACAGGATCAGTGACATTACTGCAGTCACAGCAGCAACAATCAGCGTAGTATGCAGCGTTTCCTGGCGAGTCGGCCAAATCACTTTACGAACTTCGGTTCTCGCTTCGCGAGCAAAAGCAACGGTCGCCTTACCTTTCGTCGTCAACAGCGCGACGCCACCGGCAGCAGCAATAAGAATAACCACGGCCAGCGCACGCACCGCCAGCATAATGTCGCGATAAAGGAAGTTGCCCACGATCGCCACGATCAGCAGCACGGCAACGATAATCCACTTCATCGCTTCCAGGCCGCGCCCGCTCCCTTGAGCTTCGGTATTCGCACTCATAAACCAACCTGTCAGAAGTATTCTACAAACAATTTCACCCCGCGGGGGCGAGGCGATCCAAACCGAAATTAAGTTTCGGATTATACACTTAACTATTCAAATTGCTTCAACGCTGACGGTTTTGTCGCCCCTGCCCTGCTAACGCAAAGGAGGATGCTGATTGCCGTCGCACTATCGCTCGAATGGTTTGGTGTATAAACGCCCTCTTCAGAGCCTGTCTCAGCAATGATTATGACAAATAAAATCACTGATGAGCCAGGTTCTGGTGTGAAAGCGTGCAAAAAGGGCATCAAATGATGCCCTTTTATTGCGCATTGCGTCAAATGTTATCAGCGATTAGCCGAGAACTTTAGCAACCACGCCCGCGCCAACGGTACGACCGCCTTCACGGATTGCGAAACGCAGACCATCGTCCATCGCGATCGGGTGGATCAGGGTAACAACCATTTTGATGTTGTCGCCCGGCATTACCATCTCTACGCCTTCCGGCAGTTCGATGGTGCCAGTCACGTCAGTTGTA
>NZ_JBKIUP010000017.1:0-53034 GCF_046602535.1 Klebsiella sp. 1SOBk10mer | reverse complement strand
TATCTGGTGCTGTATAACAGCAAAAGGCCACATAAATCACTCGAACTGATGACGCCAGTGGACTATATTTTACGTGAGAGTAAAAATTGCAATATGTGGTGGACCCATACATCTCCTTGCCTTACGGCAGCTAAGAGGCTACTCTGTTGGTGTCTAGTCAAGCAGATGGCCTCGTGTGGTTGGTTAATGAAAATTAACGTCCTACGGGGCTTTCTTCTTTCTGCCTCACAACATCAAAACACTCAAACATCATGAGGCAAAAAGCCTCAAGCGCCGACACCATTATACCGTGTTTACTCCCATCCTCCCAGGGCTAATAAGCTGGTAAGTTAATAACTTTTAAGATGGTTTCCGCCGTGTTTCTGCCCTGCATCCCGGCATCTGCTGGAGTTCAGTCATGAATTTTCCCCTCTGTCGATATGCTCCGGTTACCACTTCTGCGCCGACCAATGTAACGGTTCTGTGCAGACGCAATGCAGTGCCAGGACAACCCCCTTGTTCGCCAGCTGCGCCCATGTCTGATGTTAACCAAACGACTCAGCTACCTGTTTGAAGATTTACGCCAAAATAGAGGTCTACGCTTATGACAAAATTCTCCAGGCAATATCAGATATCAGTAGCGTCATATCCGAAAGAGATTTTTAAAGTCACTTTTCCTGATTGTATTTCTTTCAAAATTTAATGAAGGTAAGGTTATTTAGCCAATTGACGCGCCACTTGAATAAGTTATTATTACTTACAGTCACTCTGAACTATCAGCAATTTTACAGGCTCAACAATGCCTGTAGAAATATCTTTGTATCGGTATTATTTTAAGGAATCAATTATGACACTCACTGCATATTACCAGCTAAGGAATACAAAGGCCGCAGGTCTTGGTTTCGAATTGCTGACCAGTGAACCGGGAGCCTTTATTGTGCTGGAAGAAAGCAGTTATGAGAAACCGTATGAAATTGCCCGCTATGGGCATAACGGGAGTGCAGGCGATCGTTCGAATGCGTTCAGTTGCGCGATGAATAAAGCCCGTAGCCTGCAGAATTACAGTGGAGCAAAGCTGGATTACAACGTTTACGAAGAAACTGCCTGAATCATCCTGTAATAGCTGTGTGTAGTCTTTGCCCGCCGCTGACGGGCTTTTTTATGTGACACCGGACAGGAGCGCCAGGCATCATGACAACGCCCTCTCCTCCTTTGCTTCACTTCCTGTCAGGTTTAAGACGACTATCAAACCGGAACGCTATCTGTTGAGCCTTCTGCACGATCCCGTAAAACTCAGGGTGCTCAGGATTTAACAGATAGTTGAACTCTACCGGCGATAAGGCTGAGGGAACACGCAGTGCAACCGAGCTCCTGGTAAATGACCAGGCATCTCCGTAATCAGCCAGTTCCTGAGGCGCATCCTCATCAGCCCAGTTGTCCGGTAATTCATCCATGTTTGCGCTTTGGATCAGTTCATCAGGCACATCGATACTCAGTAGCGTGAAAGAGTCCATTATCTGTGCCGCATGCAGGTGTACCAGCGTCTCCAGCATCGTTAGTGATGCTGTTTCGGAGACATATACCATTGACACCCCCACGCTATTCCAGCGCCCACCAGCCTCTTTCGCACCATATCCGGTCCAGGCCGTAGAAAGATACTTTGTTTTCGTCAGCCTGTAGAGGATCACGAGTACACCCCATGCTCCAGACGCGTAATCAGCTTAATGACCTCATAGGCTCCCGTTTCGGATGCCATCAGGTCTGCTGGCACTTTCCAGCTCAATGCCCGGTTAGGTTCGTTCAACCACTTCTGTGCGGCTTCCCTGTCGCCTTCAAACAAATCTACCGCCCGATCAATGACGCGGATAATACGTACCAGACGTTCACTTTGTTCCGGGTTAAAACGTGCCTTCACACTGCGGCTAAATGTGGTTGACGGGATACCGGACATTTTTCTCAGGTCATTCTGGGTTATTCTGGCCCAGTCAGTTATCCGGTTCGCCACCTTCCCGTCCAGACCTTCATTTATTTGGCCCAGAAGCGCTACGCCATCAGCATTATTTAACCCGGCAACCTGCCAGAGGCGCTGTGGTCTGGCTGGAGTTGAGGACAAACTAAATGTTTTCATAGCAAACCTCCATTTGGTCTTCTCATTATACCCAAATAGTAGCACCAGAGCAAATATCAACCACCAGCAGACGGAAGGCATTTTTCCTGATTGCGATACTCAGAGTGTAGCGATCGGTATCGAGTCCCACCTCGTTGTATAGGCTGGAGAGAGCATATCTCTCTTCATTGACCACGCCGGTGCGATGCCCCGACCGGCAAACCATACTTTGCCTTTGCCTGAGTTGTTTATCGTATCCAGTACGTTCATGAGCGCGTCACTGTTTGCATACGACCTCCCTTCATCAAATAACGATAGCTGGGTAACTCCGCAGGGACGGAAATCGTTGAGCATGACTCCCGCCTTTGCATAGTTATGTCCGTCTTTCCAGATTTTATCCAGAGCCCGGCCCGCCGCCGCGATAATGTCCCGCGTATCACGTGATGGAATGCAGAGCTGTTCGCTGGAGACTTTGCTGTAATAGGGTTCATGTTTTGAAAAAGTCGAGGTTTTTATGAAAGCTGATACCTGACCGCAGTACTGACGTTCCTGGCGCAATTTTTCCGCAGCACGTTCAGCATACTGGCAAATTGCCTGCCGCATGGATTCATACGTTGTTATACGCTGCCCGAAACATCAAGAAAAAGATTGTGCTCATTAAATGAATAGATTAGGCTTTCTATTGAAATTGATAGAAAAAAGAGGCTGCATAGCCTTTTTTTTTCCTCACTTCTCATCCTTTATGGGGGAATGGATCTTTTCCATGGGAGTCTCTATCTCTGATTTGTCCATTTGGTCGATGAATAACCAGTTCACTTTCCTGATTGCGGGAGATTGAACGAGCCGCATCTATTGCTTCCTGTTGTGTACGATGGGTAGATGTTACCCGTTCATTACCCTCTCCACGGCTTTGTTGAATAAATCGAACTTTTGCTGAGTTGAAGGATCAGATCACGCATCTTCCCGACAACGCAGACCGTTCCGTGGCAAAGCAAAAGTTCAAAATCACCAACTGGCCCACCTACAATAAAGCCCTCATCAACCGTGGCTCCATAACTTTCTGGCTGGATGATGAAGCTATTCAGGCCTGGTATGAGTCGGCAACGCCTTCATCACGGGGAAGACCTCAGCGCTATTCTGATCTCGCCATCACCACCGGGTTGCGGAGGCTATGGCCCTGGTACGAGCGCTGAACAAAATGACGAAAGCAGGTATGCCTGAAAGCGTGCGTATTGCCTGAAAACACAACCCGCTACGGGGGAGACTTACCCGAAATCTGATTTATTCAACAAAGCCTATCGCAAGGTAAATCACCTTCCGAACTGAATCGTCCGTTGGGAATATTTTCCGCTTTTTTATCGCCTGTCGGATCACGCTGTTGAGTGATTCTATGGCGTTAGTCGTGTAGATCGCCTTGCGGATATATTGGCGGGAGCCCTGAACCCTGAGCATCTTTACCAATCCCGGCATCATTGACGTTTAAAACAGGCAGATTTTCCTGGACATTAACAGAAGTCTGAATATATCAGCAGTAGATAAGTAAATGATTTTGGTTTTAAAATCTAACGCTCGCATCGTGTGATCTTGATGCGTTGCTGCCCACTGATGTAAGCATTCGGCAATGCTTGCCAATAGATCGTTATCAGGTTCTATGGTAATCGCAACGGCTACCAACTGATTCACGCTGGTTTCCTTTCCTGAGTATTTTTCTTTTAATATGCGTTTTGCCGATATGCCTCTTTTATCATCTTTCGCGTAAAAAATAGGCAGAATTGTGTTGGCGATGTGTGTCGAGGTGATAATGGATATTTTACAATCTGGTTCCATAAGATGACTCCTGATTACAGTGACCAGTATCATACTTCAGGTTGCGTACTTGTTAGCCCTGTGCCCGGCCCATCCATGGGCCTTGTTTTTTTACCGATACTGAGGAAATTACCCTTCGGCATGTTTTTCCCGGAAACTAAACCCGATCCAGTGCCTGGCGCAGATCCTCAATCAAGTCTTCGAGATTTTCAATCCCGGCGGAATAGCGGATCAATCCCTCGGGAATGCCGGCGTTAGCCCGTTCCTCGGCCGTTAATTCCACGTGACTGGTTGTACAGGGAGGGCCAACCAGCGTGCCAACCGAGCCAAGACTGGCGGCTTTATGAGCCAGCTTCATGTTTTCCAGAACGGTAATCACGGCGGGAAATCCCCCTTTAAGAGAGAAGCTCATCATCCCGCCAAAACCGTGCATCTGCTTTTTCGCGATATCATAATGCGGGTGCGTCGGCAGTCCGGGATAAAAGACCTGTTCGACTTTCGGATGCGCCGACAGCCAGCTGGCGATCTTCATGCCGTTTTCGTTATGTCTCTGCATACGTAATTCCAGCGTTTTCATGCCGCGCAGGATCATATAGGCCGAATGGGCGTGGAGCGTGGCGCCGGTAATTTCCCGATAATGAAAGATGGTGCGGATCAGAGATTTTTTGCCGACCACCAGCCCGCCCATGACATCCGAATGGCCATTCAGATATTTCGTGGCGCTGTAGACCACTAAATCCGCACCCAACGTCAACGGACGTTGATTGATAGGCGTGGCGAACGTGTTATCGACGATAACGATACCCCCGTGTTCATGGGCGACGTTTGCCAGACGTTGGATATCGACAATTTTTAACGTCGGGTTAGTCGGCGATTCTAGATACAGAACCTGACAGCCTTTTTTAATTTCATTTTCAATGGTATCAAAATCCGTGGTATCGCACAGGCTTACGTCAATATTCTGCCGTGGCAGGAATTCGATAAAAATTTTATTGCTGCCGCCGTAAGTATCTTTAATCGCTACGACACGATCATGCGCTTTTAATAAGGAAAATAAGGTGTTGCTGATTGCAGCCATACCGGTAGAAAAACTGGTGGCATCTTCTCCGCCATCGAGCAGGGCAATTTTTTCCTCTAAGGGACGAACGGTTGGGTTAGTATTCCGGGAATAAATATGGCCGGCTTTTTTGCCAAGGGCAACGTCGAACCATTCGGCCATATCATCGTAATTGAAGGTAACGGAGTTGAAAACCGGAACGCAAATTGCGCCTTCGGCAAAGGCTTCGGCTTCGCCGCCCCAGATGGCGGTGGTTCCTTTATGAATATTATCTTGCATAATAGACTCCTTATCACAGTCTAATACATGAGTATCGGGTAAATTTTTACGCGCTGACGATTTCACTAATAACCAGCATATTATCGCCGCTGTGGATCACCCCGGGGAAATGCCTACCGGTTACCAGCCCTGAGCATTTTGCTGTATATTCGATTGGCTTAACGCCGGTACGTTTCATATCATGAACACGAGCCACGACATCACCTTTCTTCACCATGGCGCCAAGGTCATGACAAATCTCAAATAATCCGTCATGTTCGCTGGTAATGAAACAAGCGCTATCATCTTGTTTCAAATATACGGTAGGCGATAATTGTAATTCGCCATTCAGAATTCCCGCACGGATAAGCACATTGGTAATCCCACGTTCCGCAATCGCGACGGTTTTCGCGGAACTGGAGCCGCCGCCGCCAAGTTCGGTGGTGACAAAAATTTTCCCGGCGTCTTCAACGGCGGTGTCAAACATACCGACGGAATCCAGTTCCAGCATTTGCAACGAATAGGGCGCCGAGAACGCCGCAACTAATTGTTCGGTTTCCTGTTGCAGCGCTTTATCTTGCAGAATATGGCTGGCGGCAAACGGCAGAAAATCGAGGGTTTTACCGCCGGAATGAATATCAATGACGATATCGGCTAACGGCAATAAAGTATGCTGGAAATAATCAGCAATTTTTTGTGTGACGGTACCGTTAGGGACGCCAGGGAAACTGCGGTTCATATTGCCATGATCAATCGGCGATGTGCGGGTTGCCGCCAAAAATGCCGGTGTATTCATGAACGGCACAATAATAATGCGGCCGTTAACATTCTGAATATCGATAGTATTGGCAAGTTTACTTAATGCAACCGGTCCTTCATATTCATCGCCATGATTGGCACCGGTTAATAAGGCCGTTTTCCCCTGACCATGATTAATGACGGTGATGGGGATCATAATCGCACCCCAGGCCGATTGGTCACAGGAATAAGGCAGTTTTAAATAACCGTGATGAATACCATCAGCAGCAAAGTCGATGGTCGAAGATATTGGATTTTTAGCTGACATAGTCAATACCCATTAATCTTTAATAAAGAGTTTACGCGGATAATTGCAGAAAGTTTCGACACCAGTATCGGTAATTAAAATACTTTCAGTAATTTCTAAACCCCAGCTATCCATCCACAGTCCTGTCATGAAATGGAAGGTCATTCCTGGCTGAAGTTCTGTATGATCATCACTACGTAAGCTCATGGTCCGTTCGCCCCAATCAGGAGGATAACTGATGCCGATCGGATAACCGCAACGGTTATCTTTATGAATGCCATATTTTTCTAAGACGGAAAAGAATGTCCGCGCGATATCCCCGGTGGTATTGCCAGCTCTGGCGACGTCGAGAGCGCATTCAGTACCTTCGAGAACCGCTTTTTCCGCATCAAGGAAAAATTGCGGCGGCTTGCCAAGATAAATGGTGCGCGACATCGGGCAATGGTAGCGTTTATAACAACCGGCGATCTCGAAAAAGGTGCTGGTATTATTCAGGATCGGCGAATCATCCCAGGTCAAATGAGGTGCGGAGGCATCTTTTCCCGATGGCAATAGCGGGACGATGGCCGGATAGTCGCCGCCAAAATTGCCGACGCCGCGGATACCGCTATCATAAATTTCAGCCACCAGGTCGCATTTACGCATGCCCGGCTCGATACGTTCATAAATCCGGGTATGCATACTTTCGACAATACGCGCGGCGACCCGCATATATTCGATTTCCTGTGCCGATTTCACTGCCCGTTGCCAGTTTACCAGCGCCGTCGCATCCACAAAGCGAGCTGCAGGAAGATGCGCTTGCAGAGAGGCAAAAGCTTTCGCGCTGAAATAGTAGTTATCCATTTCTACGCCAATGGTCATTTTCTCCCAGCCGTGGGCCGCAATCACCTCTTTGGACAGATAATCCATGGGATGGCGGACAGGCGACTGAACATAGAAATCGGGATAGCCAATCAGGTGATCTTCCTGCATATAAACGGTGCGTTTCGCACCATTAACATCCTGCCCCCGCCCGTACCAATAGGGGTCGCCTTCCAGCGGCAACAGCACGCACTGGTGAACGTAGAAGCTCCAGCCGTCATAACCGGTCAGCCAGGCCATGTTCGATGGGTCCGTTACGATCAGTAATTCGATTCCCTTATCCTGCATAGCTGCACGGGTTTTGGCTAAGCGCCGCTGGTATTCTTCGCGGGTAAAGGGAAGCTGGATGTTAGCCTCGGTCATAGTCATCTCTCTTATAAACAACTACTTAAATTAATAGTCAGGCTATTTGTCGTACTGCATAACCTGCCGTTTGAAAAATCCGTAAGCGTTCACCCCGACGTCTGTCGCCAGCATCTGCCCCATTAAGGTGCATGACGGACGTTTCTCCGTCGTAACACGATGACCGTTTTTCTGCTGTCGCCGTTTAGGGCAGAGTAGAGGTTCAGTAACCTGCTGTTCATCAACAATCTTTTTTATGCGGCACGAAAATGCGCCGTATCCCGCACTATCGGTTTTTTTGGCACGATAGATGCTTATATTTGATTACCTATGGCTTGCCGCACAAGATAGTCAGTGTTGAACAGAGCGGGAGCGGCAATGTCGAGAACAACATTTATTGCGTTTCCCTTCTCTGTAAACATGACAATAGGATATTTATGATTGGCAATGAATTGCATTGTACTAGTGCATTTTATTTGTCATGGTTTTTCATATGAAAAAAATATGATTGTCATTATACAACGTCGGCAGGTTGTATCTGCGGATATTGGTTGAACAAGTCGTAAATCGTCAATAGCCCTTGCTCGAATTGCGCATCGCTGCAGTCTGCACCAATACATACCCGAATGGCATGAGTGATGGCGGTTTTATCGGCCGAAAAGGGCGAGGATGACGAAACGGCGACCTGTCTTTTGCGTAGTTCTGCCGTGAGATGATCGGGCTGCCAGTGTTCGGGGATGTTTATCCAGCAACTCAATGCCTGAGGGCTGCCGCCTGACAAATATTTAGCAAAATATTTCCTGACCAGCGCCTGCCGTTTACTGATTAATTTCTTTTGTCCTTCAATAAGATGGTTTGCCGTGCCATCCATTACCCAACGCGATGCGATTTCCGCCAGTATCGGCGAGGCCATCCAGCTGGTTACGCGCAATATACTTTCGGTGCGTAAGGCCAGTTTCGGCGGCATGACGAGGTAGCCAATGCGTAATCCGGTAAGGACCGTTTTGGTGAAGCTGGTGCAATAAAAAGTGAGATCAGGCGCCCAGGTGGCGATGGGGCGCGGGCGTTGTTGCTGGCTTAATAGCGCGCCGTAGACATCGTCTTCAATGATATAAACATTGTAACGTGCGGCAATTTCAGCAATTTGCCGCCGGCGGTGCTCCGGCATAATCGCTCCGGTGGGGTTATTGAGGTTTGGCGTGCAGACCAAAGCGGTCACTTTCTGGTCGTCGCACAGCTCTTCAAAATGATCGGGAATAATGCCGTGTTCATCTATTTCCAAACCCTTTAATTTAAATCCCAACACCTGCGACATACCGATAACGCCATGATCGGTAAGCCTTTCGCACAGCACAAGATCATTCGGCCCCGCCAGCGATGACAGCGCCAGATCGATAGCTTCTGCGCAACCGTTGGTGATGAGTAGGGATTTGGTTTCGACATCAAGCCCGGTTTTCTCCTTTAACCACTGGGTGGCGGCTTGCCGGTGAGGCTCAAGACCGGCGATGGGCCTGAACGTATGAATCCAGGGTTGAAACTGTTCCTGGCTCAGTTGCAGGCAGGTGTCTCGCCATGCCTTTTCCTGCTCGGCATTGCGGATAAGACAAGCATTGGAAAAGTCCAGCATGGTTTGCTGTTGCTGATCCAATATGTCGTAATTGACATTATCGGTAGCCCGCCGGGTGACAAAACTGCCTCTGCCGGTTTCTCCACGAATCAATCCCTGTCTTTTTAATTCCTTATAAACATTAGTGATCGTTTGAATACCAATGTTCAGATCATCCGCTACTTTCCTTTGCGGGGGAAGGCGTTGCCCATCGACAAGCTTCCCGGTCTCAATTTCATGGATGATGGTGTCGACAAGCACCTTAAATTTGAACTCGCCAGGACGAATTTTGCTGAGCGCCGTACCCCATGATTTCATTGTCAATCCTCAAGCTTTGTTTATTTATATGCACTAGTACAACGTAGCAATTTTTTTTGGCTTGGTATACTTTGTTTTGTGTGATAAGGATAAAACACGCTCTCATCAACAACATTGGCAATGACAATTTTCTTTGTCGGATTATGGTTTATCAGCACAAGAATCACTCATCATTTTGGAGGCTCGGGTAAATGAAAAAATGGCTTAAGAAAACACAACGAACCGCCTTGGGGATTGGGGCGCTGGCTTTATTCATCAACTTTTCCTGTCATGCAGATACGGCCCTCGACAAGCTAAACAAGACAGGCGAAATCTCCATCGGTTATTCCAATGAAGAGCCATTCGCCTATGCGGATGCGTCAGGAAAGGTGACTGGCGAGTCTCCGGAAATCGCGAGGATCATTTTCAAAAAACTCGGCGCCAAAAAAGTCGATTCCGTGCTCACGGAATGGGGGGCGTTGATTCCGGGCTTGCATGCCGGACGCTTTGATGTGATCGCGGCAGGGATGTATATCACTCCGGAACGTTGCAAACAGGTGCTGTTCACCGACCCGCAATATCAGCTTGGCGATACGTTGTTGGTTAAACCCGGCAATCCAAAGAAACTGCATAGTTATGCTGATTTTGCCAAAAACCACGACCTGCGTCTTGCGGTGACCGCCGGTACGGTTGAGCTGAAATATGCCCGGGACAGCGGTATTGCTGATGATCAGATTATTCAGGTGCCAAATACCACGGCGCAGTTGCAGGCCGTCAAGGCGGGCCGGGCTGATGCGGCGATAGGTACCGCGCTGACCATGAAGGATCTCGCGAAAAAAGGCGGATCGTCGGTAGAGGCGACCACGGATTTTGTGGACGATCCTTCGCACATCGGCTATGGCGCGTTGGCATTCCGTCCGCAGGATAAGGAATTAAGAGATAAGGTGAATGCGGAATTGAAAAAATGGTTGGGTTCGGAAGAACACCTGCGGACCGTGGCGCCATTTGGCTTTGATAAAAGCAACATCACCCATAAAACCGCCGCTGAAATTTGTAAGGGCTCGTGACAGCCGCAGCGGCGCAATAGCGCAAGGAAGAGGGGGAAACAACCTCTTCCTTATCATTTGATGTTTTATCATTATGCGCAGAAGCCATTGCATAATGATTTTAGTGAAATCAGCGGGTGTGTTTATGCATGAATTATTGCCTTTGCTATGGGATGGCACCTTAGTTACTTTGCAAATCACCGTGTTTGGATCGCTGCTGGCGGTGGTGGTGGCGCTCGTCGCGGCATTAGGCAAACTCTCCCGGTGGCCGGGAGTGAAATGGCTGGCTATCGGCTTTATCGAACTGTTTCGCGGCACCTCGTTGCTGGTCCAACTGTTCTGGCTGTTTTATGTTTTGCCGCTGCCGCCGTTTAATATCACGTTGACGCCGTATGTCGTCGCTATTATTGGTCTTGGCTTGCATATTGGCGCCTATGGCGCGGAAATTCTTCGCGGCGCGATTCTTGCGGTCCCCAAAGGCCAGACCGAGGCGGCATTATCGCTGAATATTTCTCCGTTACAGTGCTTTACCCATGTCGTTTTACCGCAGGCTATCATCCATGCGATTCCGCCGGGGACCAATCTTCTTATCGAACTGTTAAAAAATACCTCGTTGGTTTCATTAATTACCCTGTCGGATCTCACTTTTCGCGCCGGGCAACTCGATCAGCTCACCGGCAATACGCTGCAAATTATGGGGCTGACGCTGCTGTTCTATTTTGTCATGGCGCAAATACTGGTGGCGGTGATGCGCCTGGTTGACCGGCGGTTTCAGCCCGGGCGTAAAAAGAGGAAGGCGGCATGAACTTTTTTGACTGGCAATACACATGGGAAATTTTCCCGCTGATGATGCAGGCGTCGATCAAGACAATTTATATCACCCTCATCGGCTATGTCATCGCGTTAGTGCTGGGGTTATTTCTGGCGATGGCGCGGCGTAGCGCTTACCGCTGGCTGGCATTCCCGGCGACCGGGGTGATTGAGTTTATTCGTAGTACGCCCTTATTAATTCAGGTTTACTTTATATTCTATGTTCTGCCTAACTATGGCCTGAATATTTCGGCAACCCAGGCTGGGATCATCGGTATCGGGCTGCATTATGCCTGTTATACCGCCGAGGTCTATCGTTCAGGATTTAATGGCATCCCGACCGGGCAATGGGAAGCGATTAAAGCGCTGAATATCCCGGGGCGAGCCGCCTATCTGGATATCATTTTCCCGCAAGTTATCAGGCCGGTAGTGCCGGCGCTGGGTAACTATTTTATTGCGATGTTTAAAGATACCCCGGTGTTATCAGCAATAACCGTTGTGGAAATTATGCAAGAAGCAAAAAACATTGGTTCAGAGAATTTCCGTTACCTCGAACCGATAACCCTGGTGGGGTGCTTCTTCCTGACCATTAGCATCGTGCTGGCCATTCTTTTTAATAAGATAGAAAAGAAAGTCGCCTTACCATAAAGCGGAGCGTAACGATGAATGTTGCACAAAAACCAGACAGCCAACCGTTAGTTCGCTTTAATCATGTCGATAAATATTTTGGCGACCTGCGGGTATTAAACGATCTCAATCTGGCGGTTGCCCCGGCGGAAAAACTGGCGATTATTGGCCCCAGCGGTTCGGGGAAATCCACCGTATTGCGCGCCTTGATGACCCTGGAAAAAATAAACTCCGGAACCATTGAGGTGGAGGGGGAGTTACTGACGCATATCCACAAAAATGGGCAACTGGTGACCGCGCCGGAAAAGCATATTCGGCAGATAAGAAAAAAGATCGGCATGGTGTTTCAGAGCTTCAATCTGTTTCCGCATATGACCGTTATGAAAAACGTCATCGAAGCGCCGATCAAAGCGTTGGGCTTATCGAAAGCGGAAGCGGAAGAACGCGCCGTCAGTTTGCTGCAAATGGTCGGGTTGATGGGTAAAGCCGATTTGTATCCTTCGCAGCTTTCCGGCGGGCAACAGCAACGGGTGGCGATCGCCCGGGCGCTGGTCATGCGCCCGAAAATCATGTTGTTTGACGAAGTGACATCGGCGCTGGACCCGGAATTATGCAACGAAGTGCTGAATGTCATTCGGCAATTAGGCGAACAACATAAGTTGACGATGATTATGGTGACGCATCAGATGGGGTTCGTGAAAGAGTTTGCCGATCGAGTCTGTTTTTTTTGCCATGGCAATATTCTGGAACAGGGAACGCCGGATGACCTATTCAATCGCCCGCAAAGCGAACGGTTACAGCAATTTCTAAATGAATAATATCCGCACGCTAACCATCGCGGTAACTTTCTGAGTAAGTTAATTATTTTCAATATGAGGATATTATGCAAATGGCGGCGAATCAGCAGGAAAATAAATTCTCTATTGTCGATATTCGCAACTTACATAAACATTTCGGCCAGAATCATGTGCTTAACGGCGTGGATCTGCAGATTGCGCGCGGTGAAATTGTCAGCATCATCGGGCAGAGCGGCTCCGGGAAGAGTACTTTACTACGGTGCATCAATGGCCTGGAGAGTTATCAGTCCGGCGAACTGCGGGTAGAAAGCGAACTGGTGGACTGCAGCAATAAACGGGCTTTGCAGCAATTACGCAGTAACGTCGGGATGATTTTTCAGAATTTTAATTTATTCCCGCATTTGACCGTCGCCGAAAACATTATGCTGGCCCCGCGCCTGACGAATTATCTGACGAAAGAAAAAGCGCAAGAGCAAGCTTTACGGCTACTACAACGGGTGAGCCTCGCGGATAAGTTTGATGAATATCCCGATCAATTATCTGGCGGGCAAAAACAACGTGTCGCCATTGCCCGCGCGTTAGCGATAAACCCGGAAATTTTATTATGTGATGAAATCACCTCCGCCCTCGATCCCCAATTAGTTAACGAGGTGTTATTAGTGATTGAAGCATTAGCCAAAGAAGGGATGACGATTATCATGGTTACCCATGAAATGGCCTTTGCCAGAAAAATTAGCGATAAAGTCGTGTTTATGTATAGCGGTAAAGTACATGAGATGGGTAGCCCGGAAATGTTATTTAATCATCCATCGACGCCTGAACTCCAGCGCTTCCTGTCGATGGTATTGTAATTTTTGGCGTGGACAAAAAACGCTGTTGCAAATGGCCGTTTTTTCTCTTAGCTTAATTCGTATAGCGTCGGCGTGATTGCCGACGGGAGTTGATATGGCAAATAACGTCTCTTCAGACATTGATATCGCGGAGTTTTATGCTGCCCGGGAACGTATTTATCCTCTGGCGCTGGCCACCCCGTTGATCTATTCCCGCAGTTTATCCGATCTGTTTTCTGCGCAAATTTATCTGAAATGCGAACAATTTCAGCCGACGGGGGCGTTTAAAATTCGCGGCGCCGCCAATACGATTCTCGGCGAGCTGCAAAAAAATGAGCAACGGATCAGGCGCAATGGCGTGGTCACCGCGTCGACTGGCAACCACGGGCGAGCCGTTTCTTATGTGGCGAAAAAGCTGGGGATCCCGGCGACGGTCTATCTTTCTTCTCTGGTGCCGGAAAATAAAGTCCGCAATATCGAACTGGAAGGCAGCCGGGTAGTGCGTGTTGGCGCCAGCCAGGATGATGCGATGGCCGAAGTGAAACGCGCGGTGGCGGAATTCGGCATGATAGAAATTCCGCCCTTTGATCATCCGTCGATTATTGCCGGACAGGGAACCATCGCCTTTGAACTGAATGAACAGCTCAACGACATTGATTATATCTTTAGCGGACTTTCCGGCGGCGGATTGCTTGGTGGCATCGGTCTGGCGATGAAACACCTTGCTCCACAAACCCATATCGTCGGCGTGAGCCTGGCGCAGGGCGCGGCGATGTGGGAAAGCCTGAAGGCGGGCAAACCGGTGATGGTTGAAGAGGTCGCCAGCGTGGCAGATTCGCTGGGCGGCGGCATTGGCATGGATAACCGCTGGACGTTGCCGGCTGTGAAACAGGTGATGGATCAGCATTTCCAGGTGAGCGACGATTATATCGCCGCCGCGCTGCTGTTGCTGTTCGAAAAAGAGAAAATTTTGGTCGAAGGGGCGGCGGCGGTGGGTCTTGCGGCGCTATTGCAATATCGTCCGGACATCAAAGGCCGTAAGGTCGTCCTGATTTTAAGCGGCAATAGTATTGCCACCGCGACGTTGCCGGCTTTACGGCAACGGGCAGTGAATGTGGATGAGGTAGGGCAATGAAACTTGTTGATCAGGCAGCCATCTCCCGGTCGGTCGCCATCGATATGGATGCTGCGGCAGTGATCGAATCTGCCATGCGCGCGTTAGGCAAGGGCGAAGTGATTCAGCCGGATATTCTTTCCATGAGTTTTCCGCAATATCACGGCGAAGTTGATATTAAAACCGCCTATATCCATGGCGCGCATAATTTCGCCGTTAAAATCAGCACCGGGTTCTTTAATAATCATACGTATGGTCTGCCCAGCCTGAGCGGGATGATGATCGTGTTCGACGCTGAAACGGGCCGTGCGGAGGCCATTCTGGCTGATAATGGCTATCTGACGGCCGTCAGAACGGCGTTATCCGGCCTTATCGCCGCGAAATATCTGGCCCGCGCCGACAGCACACGGGTTGCCGTCATCGGTTCCGGGGAACAGGCCCGGTTGCAGGTCAGAGCATTAAAACTGCTATTTCCGCTTGAACAGGTTAATGTCTGGTCGCGCAACGATGACCATGCTGTGGAATATGCGCAGGAGATGCAGGATGTGGCCCCTCAGGTACGGGCATACGAGAGGATAGAAGATGCCTGTCGCGATGCTGATATTATTGTCACGACAACGCCGGCGATCGAGCCGGTGTTACTGGCGGAGCACGTGAGTCGCGGCAGCCATATTACGGCGATCGGATCGGATAATGAATTCAAACGGGAAATTAGCGGCGAGTTGCTCACTATGGTGGATATCTTTTGCTGCGACCTGCAGTCGCAAAGCGAAAGCCATGGCGAACTGAAATATTTCAAAAACAGACATCAGGAAACGCCCTGGCCGGTATACGAAATTGGCAAAATCATTGCCGGGGAAATCGCCTGCCAGAGAAAACCAACGGATATATCATTGTGCTGCTTATCCGGCACTGGCGTATTAGATAGCGCTATTGCGGAATATGCGCTTTCACGACTTTGAGCACCGGCTACGCCGTTGCGGCAGGATCTGCCATGCGGCATAGCCCGACTACGCGCTTCGACGGTTAAATAACCCATGTCTGGCGGTTCGCTGACGCTACCGGACTACGACGGCGATTTTTGCCATGCTTTTAACTTTCCCCCCGCCTTCTCCGAAGACTTTCGGGCCTGTGTAGCCAACCACTATAGGGCTGATTTCACCCCGGGTGGGTGTTTTAAAACGGACATTAACCGGCTTCGCTGACTTGCTGATGCTGCTGTAACGGCAGCATGAAGCGTCGTTGACCTGCTCCCCGTTGATTAATACACCGCGATGTTAGTAATGTCTTCATAAGCCACATGAGGACATCCCCATGAAGAAGCGTTTTTCCGACGAACAGATCATCAGTATCCTCCGCGAGGCTGAAGCCGGGGTTTCTGCCCGTGAGCTCTGCCGTAAGCACGCTATTTCCGACGCCACCTTTTATATCTATGGACTACCTCCGTTTTGCAAGTACTGAACCTGGTTTTGGGTTGTTGCTTACATCTATCCGGCATCAGGAAAATCTGTGCCCAAATGGGTAATTCGCACACAATCGCCTCAACAACTGGACGGCCTCTGAGGCCAGTATAAAAATCAGGTTCCGATTGTGCAGGTGCAACCTGTCACCATTTCTCAGTACGCTGCAACTTTTTCTGGCAGGGGATTAATTTCACACTACCTGATACTCGGTCTCATTTCTCAGCATCGACCAGATTATTCGCGCGTTTTTGTTAGCGACCGCCACGGTCGTTTTATTAAATCCGCGCCGTTCCTTTAACTGGTTAACCCACTGATTCATATGGCCATCATTGTTATTCGTGGCAACCCTGACGACAGCGCGGGCACCATGAATAAAAAGTGTCCGCAGATGCTTGTCGCCTTTTTTCGTCATATTCATCAGCACCTGTCTGTCACCACGCGAATGCTGGCGTGGAACCAGACCCAGCCATGCAGCAAAGTGGCGGCCATTCTTAAATTCAGTTCTTTGCCAATAGCAGCAACAACGGCCGTGGCCGTTTTAGGGCCAATGCCTTTAACTCTGGCGATACGCTGACAGGCTTCTGATTGCCTGAATACTGTTTCAATTTCCTTATCAAAAAAATGGATCCGACGCCCGAGATCGTTAAAGAGCTCATAGAGCTCGGCAATTGTTCTGCGCATACGGGAACTTAGACCGTTTTCTGCATCTTCAAGGATAAGAGGAATAGCCCGGCGAACTCTGGAGACAGCACTGCCAATGGGGATCCCCCGGTCAAGTAACAGCCCTCTTATTTGACAAACTGTAGCAGTGCGGTGATTGACAATACGCTGCCTTGCCCGGTGTAAAGCCTGGATATCCTGCTGTTCGGGGCTTTTTGGTGGCACGAACTGCATTGTCGGTTGCATCAGAGCCACTGCGATGGCCTGTGCATCATTACCATCATTTTTTTGCCCGCGGACAAAGGGTTTTACATACTGAGGACTGATGACCTTTACTTTGTGCCCCAGTTTCTCAAACTCACGCTGCCAGTAAAATGCCCCGGTGGACACTTCGATCCCAATCAGACATGCAGGAATATTTGCCAGCGTCTGGAGCAATTCTTTTCGGCCAGTTCGTTTCGTATAAACCGGTTTGCCGGCCTGGTTTAACCCACAGAGCTGAAAAACATTTTTAGCCAGATCAATACCCAGAAATACGATATTCATGGTGATTCTCCTGGTGAGCACATTTCGTACAGTTAACCGCAGCGGGAGGAGGTAGTCCATCCCATTAACTGGAAGAAAAAGTTTGGCGGCATGGGCGTGACCGAACTGCGGCGTCTGCGGCAACTGGAGGATGAAAATCAGCGGCTGAAGAAACTGGTGGCAGACCTGAGTCTGGACAAGGAGATGCTGCAGGAGGTACTGTTCTGAGGCCGGCTCAGAAGCGTCAGGCGGTGCATTTTCTGCGGGAGGCTTACCGTATCAGTGTCCGGCGGGGATGCGAACTGCTGATGCAGAGCAGAACCGTTTACCACTGGCAGAGCTGGCGGGATGATCGGGCGATAACCCTGCGTATCCGGGAAATAGCGGAAACCCGGATCCGCTACGGTTGCCCGCGTATTCATATTCAGCTGCGGCGGGAAGGCTGGCCTGTTAACCACAAGAAAACACACCGGATTTACTGTCTGGAAGGCCTCAACCTGCGCAGAAAGCGCCCCCGCAGGCATGTCAGTGCAGCACATCGTCAGCAACGTCCGGTCCTGAGCGGAGTCGATCAGTGCTGGAGTATGGATTTCGTGTCGGATAACCTGTTTAACGGACGACGTTTCCGGGCGCTGACTGTAGTGGATAATTTTAGTCGGGAGTGTGTGGCGATCCATGCCGGAAAGTCGCTGAAAGGTGAGGATGTGGTCGGTGTGATGGAAAGGTTGCGGGTGCCGGGCAAGCGCCTGCCGGTACGTATTCAGACAGATAACGGCAGCGAGTTTATCTCGAAAAGTCTGGATAAATGGGCGTATGAGCACGGTGTTACAATGGACTTCTCCCGCCCCGGAAAACCAACGGATAACCCGTTTATTGAATCATTTAACGGCAGTTTGCGGGATGAATGCCTGAACATTCACTGGTTCCTGTCGCTGGAAGATGCGCAGGACAAACTCGACAACTGGCGCAGGGAATATAATCATGAGAGAACGCATTCATCATTAAATGACATGACTCCGGCTGAATTCATCCGAAGTCTCCGGAAAGACGAAGCTCTCTGATTTAGCACTGCACTGAATTTGGGCCAGGGTCAAAGTTAAAAAGGAGCACACTAAAAGCTTTAGCTCTACAGAGGTTCCTCCTGGTGCTCCCTCGGGAGACTATCTAATGCTGGAGACCAGTGCTTATATTTTTGCGATGAAGCAACCTAGAGGGTATACCTACATTGGTCTGGTGAAGAATTTAATCAACGAAGGTGAAGGACATATTTGGTGGAAAATATAAATAACGATGTACCACAGCATCAACCTTACCGAAATGAAAAGGTATTTAATTCCGGTAAGACAGCACTTGAGCTCAATTTTTCTGAGACAAATGGCAGTGTGAATCTTATCCTTGCGGGGCCTTTAGTATCGAAGCCGGGAAGTTTTGACTGGACTGGTCAAAAGGCCTTTTCAACAAAGCTGAGTGATGATGAAGTGATCACCTTGTGTATGGCGTTTCTTCGCCTTACTCATGAGGCTGTTCTGAAACATAAAAAAACAAAGCACCATAATAAGCAAGTCTACAAAAACGTAAAAGTTACTTTTGATGGTAAATCCACAGCAATGATGGAGGGGGGAGTTGTAGCTATCAACAAAGACGAGAGAGACATTAATTTTATACATAAAATTATTATTGATCCTGCCGCTTGCCTTCGCTTAGGTCTTTTCCTCTTGTCCGTCATACTGGCCCGAAATCCAGGGGTCCCATCTGACGCGGTTCTAACGTGCATGCGTCTTAATGCAAATGCTCAACTACAAAAGTAACTTTTCTATCTTATCATTCCCGTTTTACGGGAATTTCAAAAAAAGATACTTCCCTTAATGGGGAAAATACGCTCGGTTCATAGGATACATTAGATGTAACTATGGACTGACCCCATGCCTGTAGACAAATTCTGTCCTCACGACGAGGCCTGTTCGAAGGCCTCCGGACTGACGCCGCCGGGATGACTGTGGCGCCAGGTCCGATTGTAGAACACTTCAATGTAATCGAAGACATCCGCCCGGGCCAGATCCCGGTTTGGTATGTTCTCTTACTAATGCGTTCTTTTTTCAGTGAACTGAAGAACAATTCGGCCACCGCATTATCCTGGCAGTTGCCACGCCGGCTCAAGCTCGGTGCCAGGTTATTGGCCCGCAGAAGCGGTGCCAGTCGTCACTGCCGTACTGGCTGCCCTTACACAACCACAGACGGAACATGTTAAAGATCATTCCTGCCGATCGCATCTGGAAGGTAGCCGTTTCTCGTCTCCATTAATGCCAGTGTCAACATAGCTGTTTGTCCTGGCATTACCCCATTTCTCCCAAAAACGACGAAAGTGCCTGCAGGCCGCGTCATAACTGGCTTAAACATAGATCTTAACCGCAAAAGGATCCTTTACGCATTTGGTTTTACCCGCAATAATGTGGGATAAGACAACAAAAGGATCCGCGCGCTGCGATTTATTGTCATGGCAGGATCAGCCGCTTCAGGCCAGAATAGCTGTATCCAAACCCGTTGTGCGCTACGTGAAAAATAACTCATGAACAGCATCATTCCCCTGCAGAATTCACCAGATCGCGTCTCCCTGCTGCCGATCCGCCCCGGGCGTTGATTTTGCGACCGCTGTGGCACTCCGGCGGATGGCCACCTCAACAGGTGCCACGCCGGCTTACCTCCTGGCGCCGGAAGTGAGCGCCCTCCTCTGGTATATGCCGGACCAGCGTCACCACATGTTGTTCGCCACCATGTGGAATACCGGGAGCCGTATCGGTGAAGCCCGGACGCTCACCCCGGAATCCTTCGACCTGGATGGTCTGCGCCCTTTTGTTAAGGTGCTTTCGGAGAAAGTGCGGGCGCGCCGCGGGCGGCCGCCAAAAGATGAAGTGCGCCTGGTGCCGCTGACGGATGGCAGTTTTGTGCGTCAGATGGAAAGCTGGATGGTCACCACCCGCCCCGCCGGCGGGAGCCGTTATGGCCGGTCACGGATGAGACAATGCGCAACTGGCTGAAACAGGCGGTGAAGCGGACTGAAGCTGATGGCGTGCATTTTTCGATCGCCGTGACGCCGCATACCTTCCGGCACAGCTATATCATGCACATGCTTTATCACCGGCAGCTTAGGAAGGTCATCCAGGCGCTGGCCGGGCATAAGGATCCGCGCTCGATGGAAGTCTATACCCGGGTATTTGCGCTGGACATGGCTGCCACCCTGGCCGTTCCCTTTACCGCTGACGGTCGAGATGCCGCGGAGATCCTTCGCTCCCTGCCACCGGCCGGCTGAGATTGTCGGGCAGGCGGCCGGGGCTTTGCCACTTAGTGAAGGAGATAAAGACAAACGCATTCCAGACGAGGCAGAGTCAGTCAGTCGCTTCTGAGTCTCTCACCGTGCCGGCTGCAGAAGCGTTACGCTTATCCAGTATGACCCAGGCATCATTCCGTCCGGGTCTGGAGAGAAATATTCATACCGCATCCCGTGTCCCCTCACCTTCTCATTGCACCATGACATCATTCGTATTAAGGAGCCCCGGTCCTCTGGTGACCAGCTGACATCTTCATACCGCAGACAATAAAACTTACTGCGATCCGGATATCAGCAAGTTACAGGGGATATACCTGAGGGCCTTTCCAACCGGGTAAGCCAGGTCGTTATTCAGTATATCGTCGGTGACTGCGTCCCGGGCCATTTCTGACAGCCATCAGGTTTCCTCTTCATGATTGCAGATATCAGTGCGAAGCTGGCTGAGGGTACGATAGGATTAACGAACTTCGGAGGACTGGTTTTAGCAGCTCTTGTATGGCAATGCCGGAATCAACGCTCTGCTGAGTGGCTTCATTCAGTGCGCACCGGGGATTTACTGAAATATTGACTGCGGGATGCAGTCACGTGGAGAGCTCTCAATTGGTCGGGTAACACCCTCGTCAAACTTGCATGCTTCAGTCAATATCAGCATATTCTGGCCATAAATGACATACCGCAGTCAATATTGTCCGATCTTTACCTGCAGGAAGGAGAGCGAATATTGACTGTAGTATGCGTGATGCACCTCACAGTCAATAACTAATTGCGTATGCATACGGCAGTCATGGTAATGCATATCGCAGTCAATTTTCCGGCTTCATCGCCGATAGCGCTTCAGCAAGTTTCTGCGGATCGATGCCTGCAGCCTTCAGTGCCTTGATGACTTCGTCATAATTCTGCTCCGGCGCCTTCTCTTCTTCCTCCTTGCGCGGTACCTTCACCGTCCCGCTGATGAGTTTGGGATTGCGATAATGAACGCTAAAGTAAGTCGCCCGGCCACGTTTAAACTCGGTGTAATCCAGATAGCCGATATCCCGAAGTTGCTCCATAGCCTTTCGGACCGTGTGGTTCTGCGTATAGACATTTGAGGTAAGATTCAGCCGGTCCCGCATACGTTTCATGGAGATAGGTGCGGGATTCTGGGGAAGGCTCTCGATGTAGGTATACAGCGCCTGGGCAGATTCCTTCCGCTGCAGGGCGTCAATGGCTTTCAGCCGAAGCAGGACCCGCCTGTCCATATGGTAAAGCTCAAAGAGCTTGGGTTCAGCCTTGATCTCCACGATATCCTCGTTGATGTCATAATAGGCTGACTGCACCAGATGGGTGGTCCATCCTTTGGTCTCGCTCTGGAACTTCAGGGTAACCGAGGCGAGTTTAAACAGGGAATTGCTGATGCGATCCCGCATTTTCTTGTTTGAGCGCCGTGAGTCAAATCCACACATCTTAACGAATTCAACGAACGACAGCTCCAGAGTGTCACTTTTTACCCCATACTCAGACATCGAGCGAATGATCCCGAGCCAGACTTTAAAATCCGTGTCCATATCAAGACGCGAACCGGTGATCTTAACGTCGGTGTACCCTTCGCTTTTGGCGATGGACAGCTGTACGAGCTCCTCAGTGGCATCTGTGACGTTTTTACGGTTTGCCTTACTCCTGGAGGTTGATTTCAGGGTTGGAACGAAGAGACCGAGCCTCATGAGCGCTACCGGCTGCACAGTACTGGTACTGTTGACATCCAGCTTAACAACTTCGCCGGTTGTCTTGTCCACTTCCTGAAGATTGAGAGGTAAGCTGTTATTTTCGCTCGTCATCTTGATCCTCAACGGTTATCCACAAAAGAATGTCGTTATACGTATCGCAGTCAACGGATATACATACCTCAGTAAATACCGTTGCATATCACAGTATTAGATTTCGCATACAGCAGTCAACTTTTTACATTCCACAGTCGATCCAGTATGACGTTCAAGCCAGTTACAGCGCCTGCTGCAGCGATCCGGGGATCTCTTTAGGATCTCAATATGATCTCTTTGGGATCAATTACTGGATCGAAGCAATGAATAACGTTAATCCCCAGCCAGATCTACCCCACCACATTCAGGGTTCTGCAAGGGTAATCTGAATGCCGCATGAGTAACTCTCCCTGATTTAACATTAAATATTGACTGCGATATGTAGAATCTTCTTTTGTTGTTGACCAGCCCTCGGCTTTTAGTTTCATACCATAGTCAATTTTTCACATATCACAGTCAACTTCATGAAGATAGACTAATCCGGAGAAGTATCCGGCATCGTAGCGTTCGTGCTTTGTGCAGTCTCTGTGCTTTTCCACTTCCTCACTGCGTGAGATCGCTTACTGCGGCGAGCGGCAGTGAGAAATATTGACTGCGGTATGTGATTGAGCCTCTCTTCTCCGGTTTACAGCTTTCATTACAGTCAGCTTTGCAATTTTCAGATGACTTTGCGATTTTATTGTTGCTTTGCAAATAATCCCAAGATTTAATAAAATGATGCAAAGTGATGATTAAAGGATGCTCAGAATGGGACTGATGGATATACTTAACCAGTGCATTACTGCTGGACATGAGATGACGAAGGCTATCGCCATTGCGCAGTTTAATGACGACAGTCCGGAAGCAAGGAAGATCACCCGCCGCTGGAGAATTGGTGAAGCGGCGGATCTGGTTGGCGTTTCTTCTCAGGCAATCAGGGATGCAGAGAAAGCCGGCCGGTTACCTCACCCTGATATGGAAACCCGTGGCAGAGTTGAACAACGTGTTGGTTATACCATCGAACAAATCAATCATATGCGGGATGTGTTCGGTACCCGACTGCGGCGTGCAGAAGATGCTTTCCCTCCGGTGATCGGGGTTGCGGCTCATAAAGGGGGGGTTTACAAAACCTCCGTTTCTGTTCACCTAGCTCAGGACCTAGCCCTGAAAGGACTCCGTGTTCTTCTCGTTGAAGGCAATGACCCACAGGGAACGGCTTCTATGTATCACGGATGGGTGCCCGATCTTCATATTCATGCTGAGGACACTCTCCTGCCCTTTTATCTTGGGGAAAAGGATGATGCCAGCTACGCTATAAAGCCCACCTGCTGGCCTGGCCTTGATATCATCCCGTCCTGTCTGGCACTGCACCGCATTGAAACTGAGCTGATGGGGAAATTTGACGAAGGCAAATTACCTGCTGACCCGCACCTGATGCTCCGTCTGGCCATTGAAACGGTCGCTCATGATTATGACGTGATTGTTATCGACAGTGCACCCAACCTTGGTATCGGTACGATAAATGTTGTATGCGCTGCTGATGTATTGATTGTCCCTACTCCGGCAGAGCTGTTCGACTACACCTCCGCACTGCAGTTTTTCGATATGCTTCGTGACCTGCTTAAGAACGTGGATCTTAAAGGCTTCGAGCCAGATGTCCGTATTCTGCTTACCAAATACAGTAATAATAACGGCTCGCAGTCCCCGTGGATGGAAGAACAAATTCGGGATGCCTGGGGAAGCATGGTCCTTAAAAATGTTGTGCGCGAAACGGATGAAGTCGGTAAAGGTCAGATCCGTATGAGAACCGTTTTTGAACAGGCTATCGATCAACGTTCTTCAACAGGTGCCTGGCGTAATGCCCTCTCTATCTGGGAGCCTGTTTGCGATGAGATTTTTGATCGTCTGATTAAACCACGCTGGGAGATTAGATAATGAAGCGTGCCCCTGTCATTCCAAGACATACCACACATACTCAATCGACTGAAGATACCTCATCACCGGCGCCGGCTGCGCCGATGGTGGATTCATTAATTGCGCGCGTGGGTGCTATGGCCCGCGGTAATGCCATCTCTCTTCCGGTATGTGGACGGGAAGTAAAATTTACCCTTGAAGTGCTCCGGGGAGACTCTGTTGAGAGCGCTTCACGCGTATGGTCAGGCAATGAGCGCGATCAGGAACTACTTACCGAAGATGCCCTGGATGATCTCATTCCTTCATTTTTACTGACTGGTCAGCAGACTCCAGCTTTCGGCCGCCGGGTTTCCGATGTCATTGAAATTGCAGACGGCAGCCGTCGCCGTAAAGCCGCAATCCTGACGGAAAGTGATTATCGCATTCTGGTTGGTGAACTGGACGATGAGCAGATGGCAGCATTGTCCCGACTGGGTAACGATTATCGGCCGACGAGTGCTTATGAACGTGGTCTGCGTTATACAAGCCGGCTGCAGAATGAGTTTGCTGGAAATATTTCTGCACTTGCCGATGCGGAAAACATCTCTCGTAAGATCATTACCCGCTGTATCAATACGGCCAAACTGCCTAAATCCGTTGTTGCCCTGTTTGCACATCCTGGAGAACTGTCTGCCCGGTCAGGTGAAGCCCTTCAGAAGGCTTTTGCAGATAAAGAAGAATTACTGAAGCAGCAGGCTGAGACTCTCCACGATCAGAAGAAAGCGGGACTAATCTTCGAAGCTGAAGAGGTCATTAGTCTTTTAACATCCGTACTGAAACAATCTTCCGCATCAAGAGTTAATCTGAGCTCACGTCATCAGTTTGCTCCAGGGGCAACAGCATTGTACAAGGGCGATAAAATGGTGCTTAACCTGGATAGGTCCCGCATTCCTGCGGAGTGTATAGAGAAAATAGAAGCCATTCTTAAGGAGCTTGAGAAACTAGGAGTTTGATGCGGACACGCTTTAGTCTACGGTTATCTCCCTTTACTTCATTTCCTTTCTCACAGGCCAGAAAAAAATAACTGGCCTGAATACTCTCTATGGGACCACGGTCCCACCTGCATCGTCGTTTAGGTTTTCAGCCTGGGGCCACGGTCCCACCTGCATCGTCGTTTAGGTTTTCAGCCTGGGGCCACGGTCCCACCTGTATCGTCGTATAGGTTTCAGCCTGGGACCACGGTCCCACCTGTATCGTCGTTTAGGTTTTCAGCCTGGAACCACGGTCCCACCTGCATCGCCGTTTAGGTTTTCAGCCTGGGACCACGGTCCCACCTGCATCGCCGTTTAGGTTTTCAGCCTGGGACCACGGTCCCACCTGCATCGTCGTTTAGGTTTTCAGCCTGGGACCACGGTCCCACCTGCATCGTCGTTTAGGCTTCCAGCCTGGGACCACGGTCCCACCTGCATCGTCGTTTAGGTTTTCAGCCTGGGACCACGGTCCCACCTGCATCGTCATTTAGGTTTTCAGCCTGGGACCACGGTCCCACCTGTATCGTCGTTTAGGTTTTCAGCCTGGGACCACGGTCCCACCTGCATCGTCGTTACATTATTAGTTTGGGATCGCAGTTCCATCAATGCCTGTCACGAACAGGTATTGGCATGGCGCCGGTGACCCGTTGAGCGGAGTAATCACGCAGCAGGACTGCTATTACAGGCGATGGTGAGAGCTCTGTTGGGAAATGAACGAAGCATGCATGTTGAGTGAAATCTGCAAAATTTCGCAGGGTATGCGGCTTAATTTTAAATTTCCGCCAGCATTTTTAAAGCCAGTTGCCGCCGCTGCGCGTAGGCCGGTCCTTCGTTCGGCCGGTAACCAGTTCCGGCCGTTTTACGACCTTGGGATCACCTCGTCAGCAGTGTCTCCACTGTGATGTCGTTTGTCACGTTGTCCGATCACAAAATATATTGGTTTTGACGTTCTGTTATCAATTGCGCCAGGTCTTTTTCGTCCAGAAGATCGAGCATTTTTTCATACAGAACCGCGGGCACACAATAAAAAAACAGGCCGGTTGCTGTCAATAATAGCGACCGGGTAGCCGCAGCCGGCACCGGCGCTGGCCACCGGATCGTTTTTAAGTTCGCTGACGCTGGCAGTTACATCACACAGAATGATATTTGTCATGGTTCCCCCCTGAGACAAGTCATCTGCATGATCGGTAAAGTATGATCTGGCAGCAAGTTCCGTCTGTCATTTCGCCGGTCAGAAACGGGCAACCGGCAGCTCCTTCCTGCGGGTGGTATATGCCGATGAAGGCATCTCACGTTTCATCGGCCATTCCTGGCAATTCCTCTACCGGCAAACCATACTTTACCCAGCCCTGAGTTGTTGATCCCGTCCAGAACCATCATCAGCTCAGCACTGTGAGGCCGTGGCGGCAGCAATGATGTCCCTGGTGTCCTGAGTGGGTGTAAGCAGTTTCTCCGTGGCCACGTTGCCGTAGTAAGGCTCTTTAACGGCGAACGGAGACGTTTTGATGGAAACGGAAATATGCCGTAAGCGTCAAGTCACTGCCGCCTGTGATTCCAGTCCCGGGATCGCTAGCTTAGAGCTCCGTCTAATTTAGAAGGAGTTCTGTTCATGGAAAATGCTGCCAACTGGCGAACTGAATCGAGTACCGTCTATTCCAGTGACTTCAAACTTCGGATGGTCGAACTGGCTTCACGACCAGATGCCAACGTCGCACAACTGGCGCGGGAACATGGCGTTGATAATAATCTCATTTTTAAGTGGCTACGCCTCTGGCAGAGAGAGGGGCGAATCTCTCGTCGAATGCCTGCAACTATCGTGGGGCCGGTGGTACCTCAATCTCTTCCGGCTTCTCCGACTCTGTTGTCCGTCGACGTTATCAACGACCCGTTGCCCGCAGCAGAGAATGACACTCTGTGTACGTTCTCCTCCGCTCACGCCAGCGCCACTTCCTGTCATGTTGAGTTCCGCCACGGCAAAATGACGCTGGAGAACCCGTCGTCAGAGTTGCTGACTGTGCTGATCCGCGAACTGACCGGGAGGACACAATGATATCCCTCCCGTCAGGCACCCGCATCTGGCTGGTCGCCGGCGCCACGGATATGCGTAAATCCTTCAACGGGCTGGGCGAACAGATACACCACGTTCTGGATGAGGATCCCTTCTCCGGCCATCTGTTTATCTTCCGGGGACGCCGTGGCGATACCGTGAAAATACTCTGGGCTGATGCTGATGGTCTGTGCCTGTTTATCAAACGCCTGGAAGAGGGACAGTTCGTCTGGCCTGCTGTACGCGACGGCAAAATCGCGATCACCCGCTCACAACTTGCCATGCTCCTTGATAAGCTGGACTGGCGCCAGCCAAAAATATCCCGCCTTAACGCACTGACAATGTTGTAAAAAAATCATAACCGCATTATAAAAGCGGTTATGAATCACGACTATCTCGCCCGTATCGCTGCGCTGGAAGACGCGCTTCGCCAGAAAGACAGTCAGCTCAGTCTCGTTGCAGAGACTGAGTCGTTCCTGCGTTCTGCACTGGCCCGCGCAGAAGAGAAAATAGAGAACGAAGAGCGCGAGATAGAGCATCTGCGGGCACAGATAGAAAAACTGCGTCGAATGTTGTTCGGTACCCGCTCCGAAAAACTTCGCCGACAGGTTGAAGAAGCCGAAGCCCTGCTGAAACAGCAGGAGCAGCAAAGCGATCGCTACAACGGACGGGAAGACGATCCGCAGGTACCTCGCCAGTTACGTCAGTCCCGCCATCGTCGCCCGTTACCGGCACACCTTCCCCGCGAGATACATCGGCTGGATCCTGCGGAAACCAGCTGTCCGGAATGCGGCAGCGGTATGGCGTACCTCAGCGAAGTCAGCGTGGAGCAGCTGGAACTGGTCTCCAGCGCCCTGAAAGTGATCCGCACGGTCAGGGTGAAAAAGGCCTGCACCCGATGTGACTGTATCGTTGAAGCACCTGCGCCATCACGTCCCATCGATCGGGGTATCGCCGGGCCGGGTCTGCTGGCCCGCGTGTTAACGGCCAAATACTGCGAACACCTGCCGCTGTATCGCCAGTGCGAAATCTTTGCCCGTCAGGGCGTGGATCTGAGCCGGGCTCTGCTCTCCAACTGGGTGGATGCATGTTGCCGGTTAATGGCCCCGCTGGATGAGGCCCTTTATCACTACGTGATGGACTGCCGCAAACTGCATACGGATGACACTCCGGTTCCGGTGCTTGCACCGGGCAGAAAGAAGACGAAAACCGGGCGTATCTGGACGTATGTACGTGACGACAGAAGCGCAGGTTCATCAGATCCGCCAGCGGCATGGTTCGCCTTCTCGCCAGACCGGCAGGGAAAACATCCTCAGCAACACCTTCGCCACTATCATGGTGTGCTGCAGGCGGATGCCTTCGCAGGCTACGATCGGTTGTTCAGTCCGGAACGTGAAGGAGGGCCGCTGACAGAAGCCGCATGCTGGGCGCATGCCCGCCGAAAAATCCATGATGTCTATATAAGCACTCACACAGCGACAGCAGAAGAAGCCCTGAAACGTATCGGTGAGCTGTACGCGATAGAAGAAGAAATACGCGGCCTCACGACAGAAGAGCGTCTGGCAGCCAGACAATCGCAAAGCAAACCACTGCTGGCATCGCTGCATGAATGGCTGGTAGAAAAAAATGAGACGCTGTCGAAAAAGTCCCGTCTGGGCGAAGCGTTCGCTTATGTCCTGAACCAGTGGGATGCGCTGTGCTACGACTGTGAAGATGGCCTGGCAGAGCCTGATAACAACGCTGCCGAACGAGCCCTTCGTGCCGTCTGTCTTGGGAAAAAGAATTTTATCTTCTTCGGCAGCGACCACGGTGGTGAGCGCGGAGCCCTGCTGTACGGACTGATCGGGACGTGCAGGCTGAATGGTATCGATCCGGAAGCCTACCTTCGCCATATCCTGAGCGTACTGCCGGAGTGGCCCAGCAACAAAGTGGCCGAACTGCTGCCATGGAACGTGGTTCTTACCGATAAATAACCGTCAATACGGCGCTCACTTAACGCTTACAGTCGTTGGAGTCCGGATGATTGATGTTTTAGGTCCAGAGAAGCGCAGGCGGCGAAGTGTTCAGGAAAAAATCGCCATTGTTCAGCAGAGCTTTGAACCCGGAATGACCGTGTCGCTGGTCGCCCGTCAGCATGGTGTTGCTGCCAGTCAGCTGTTCCTGTGGCGTAAGCAATATCAGGAAGGCAGTCTCACTGCGGTTGCCGCGGGTGAACAGGTTGTACCCGCGTCGGAGCTGGCATCTGCGATGAAGCAGATTAAAGAGCTGCAGCGCCTGTTGGGCAAGAAAACCATGGAAAACGAGCTGCTGAAAGAAGCCGTTGAATATGGCCGACAAAAAAAGTGGATAGCGCACGTGCCCTTGTTGCCGGAGGATGGCGAATAGGCCTCGTCAGTCGTTGCCTTCGGATCTCACGTGCGCAACTGCATGCCATAGTCAGTAGGTCGAAGAACTGGCAGGATCGCCGACGCAAGCGCAAGCCTGATGATACTGAAGCGCTGGCACGTATCCATACCGTTATCGGCGATCTGCCCACCTATGGTTATCGTCGGGTATGGGCACTGCTGCGCAGACAATCAGAAACTGACGACATGGCGGTGATCAATGCCAAACGTGTATACCGCATCATGCGTCAGAATGCGCTGCTGCTTGAGCGTAAACCGGAAATACCGCCATCGAAGCGGGCGCATACAGGGAAAGTGGCCGTTGTAGAAAGTAACCAGCGGTGGTGCTCTGACGGCTTCGAGTTCAGCTGTGATAACGGTAAAAAACTGCGGGTCACGTTCGCGCTGGACTGTTGCGATCGCGAGGCACTTTACTGGGCGGCCAGTAACGGTGGATATGACAGTGAAACCGTGCAGGACGTCATGCTGGGTGCCGTGGAGCGTCGTTTCGGTAACAGCCTGCCGACATCCCCAGTTGAGCGGCTGACAGACTACGGTTCAGCCTACCGTTCTTATCAGACGCGTCAGTTCGCCAGAATGGTAGGACTGGAGCCTGAACATACGGCGGTACGTAGCCCGGAAAGCAACGGGATGGCAGAGAGCTTCGTGAAAACGATGAAGCGCGATTACATCAGCATCATGCCAAAACCTGACGGGTTAACAGCGGTAAAGAACCTTGCGGAGGCCTTCGAACATTACAACGAATGGCATCCGCACAGTGCACTGGGGTATCGTTCGCCACGGGAATATCTGCGGCGGCGAACCAGTAATAGGTTAAGTGATAAAAAGTGTATGGAAATATAGGGGCCAATCCAAAATTGAATATGATTTTAAAAGAAGAAATTGTTTTGGGTATCTACAGCTGGCTTCATATGACTCCGGTCAGCATGCTGGTAAGAAACATAACCAGCGATCAGGGAGGGGATTACGCGATCGTCCGCTTTACCGTCGATAGCCGGGGGGTCCAGATGGGGCCTAAGGCACAGGGCCAGCTTCTTTGTTCATTCGGGTTTAATGTAAAGGAATCCTGTGAGGCCGACCCTAAAGACGGTCCAGGCCTCATAAAGGCCGAAATGATGAACGGTGTTATGCAGCTGGTACCGGAATGCATTGAGCTCACAGACAGCCAAACCCAGGCAATCAGGAAAGAAGTAACCGTGTTTAACAGGGTTTGTGCAATGCAACTCCTGGGGGGGCATGGGAATGCAAGGTCTCTGTGGGAGAAAGAAATTCTTCCCCGGATGAAAGTGCGCAGACAACTACATTGAGGCAAGGCGATGAGCAAAGTGCATTGTATTAGTGGTATTACCTGGAAAAACTCCGATAGCGCGTCTTTCAAAGTATATGCCAGCATTGCTGCTGTATTCAGCCTTGGCCTGGTCACAGCTACCGTCAGGAACTATGAAATTCTACAACTGACTGTTCCGTATACCTGGTATGTTTTCTTCACTGCATTCTGGCTTCTGTTCCCGTCCTTTACGGTCTCTTTCCGGGAGCGGGAAGGGCGTCTGTTTACCTCGATGGGTTTTTACGGGTTAAAACTGTTCACTCTCGATCGCCCTGTCTCCGATGGGTACTGGCTGGTCACGATGGAGAAAAACCGTTATCGCCTCGTCAGAGTATGCAGGGACGGGCGACGCCAGCCTGTATGGCTGACGTTTAAGTCTTTACCAGAGTTTGTTTAACGATTACCGTCGCACGTTCAGGAATACGATACGGGAGACGATATGAATACTGACTTTGCCCATTACAACGAAGAGCAACTACGCAAACTCGGTGAGCTGCACAGTTTACTCCGTCACAGCGATATCGGCTCATCTTACCTTGCCACGCTCCCGGAGCCCCGTAGTGTTGAGGAGTTGAATCCTCCACAGGAAATCAATGTGACTCATTCGGTACCCGACGTCGACACCCTGGTGGATATTTATCGGCAGCAGCGGGTTGATAAAGTCCATGTCAGAGATGAGCATTATTCAACCAAAATCACCCGAAAATATCCCGGGTTCGTTGTGGTCAGAAACAATCATGATCAGGTGATGTCGCTGGTGGGCGAAATCAACCGGCTTCGCGACAAATTTGCTGATGCTGTAAAAGCTATCACTCATTACCAGGACTCCCGGTCAGAAATTCTGCACCAGGTTTACCCGTGGCTGGTGACTTTACAGGTGTCCCGTAATATCCGGATCGTTACTGAGCAAATTCGCTCCCTGGGGTTCACCTGGCAAATCCCTGTCATTCATAAATTTACCCGTCTGGAAACGGTTATCGACCGCTTACGCAGGGAGATAATTGAGCTCCAGCCGGATATCAGTCTGACAAAACAGGATGTTGAACGGCTGAAACAGGAACGAACCGAAGAAATCATGATGCTGTCGTTGCTCAATGACGAAGTGAGTCATGACGATGAAAATTTGAGAAAATTTCGGCTCATCCGGGAAAGTAACTTTCCGGCTGTTAACGTCAATATCCGGTACACCAGTCCTGAAGATCCAGATGATGTTCATGGGCCGTACAAACTCAACTTTCGCGCGCCTTTACCATTAATTTTGTTCAGCGAACCGGGCCGGTTTAATCCGTTAAAAAATTACGTAAAAGGTGAAAGGCAGAAGCGCGGCGATTTTAATGAAAAATATCGTTCTGTCCTGCCCCGTATAGGGCTGGTGGAAGTTATCAGGGAGTCAAAATGAGCCGGATTCTAACCGGGATTTGTGAAACTGATCCGGCCAGGAGGTTATACAAAGTGGCCGTCAGTAGGGGAAACACTTTTCTGTCTGCAAAAGAACGTTTCCGTGTACAGGTCTGTTTCAAAAATGCCATAACACATCCAGATGAAGATCGGCTGCTGGCCGAGCTGTTGACTGTTCATCACTTCCTGGCTGACACCTCTATTTTATGGCATATGGAGCAAAAAACTTATGCATGCACCACGACATGGGCCACCACGTCCACATGGCTGCCAGAGATATATCAGCGTCAGGCCAGCACGCCCAATGTGGTAAAGATTATCAAATTTATGCACGCCCGGTTTCCAGGCCTTAAAACGGTTGCAGAAACAAATGAGCAGGGTTACGAACAGGCGCTTACCAGTGTGGATTTTGAAATTCCTTACAGGCCGGTGCTGCCGAAATTCGAATCTGATATAGGAACGATACAGGTAACGATTGCCGGGATGATCCGTTACACAGAAACGATGAGCAATAAAGATTGTAAAACCCCTCTCGACTTAATGATAAAAAGTTTTAAGTCAGCGTTGATCCCGATAGAGAAAATGCCGTTGAGCAAGACCGAAAGGCTTATGCCTCTGAATATCAACACCGCTGGTAAGATATTTACACACGCAACATGGCCGAGATGTCGTTACATTTTCGTACCGGATGAGGCGGGAATAATGAAACTGGTTAACGTGGTCAAATTAAGATTAAAACCTCTGGAGGAAAAATGACTTACGCGATTTTCTTGTTAGTAACTGCTGTTTGTGCATTCGGATTAAATTATCTGACAAACAAAATCTGTTCCGGTACGGGTATGATTAACCAGAGTGGAGGCTCTAATGTACACGCCTTACGGTGTATCACATCGTTCCTCCTTCTCCTTGTCTCACTCTGGCTTCCTGTCAAACCTGCCGTGATCAATCTGGCAGTAGAGTTTGCTGCACTGGTGAATTTTATTGCATCTGTCACTCTCTATACCGTTGCAAATTTCCGGGAAAAACGGAGATTAAAAAAACAAAGAAAAGAAGAAAAAGCTGCTCAAAAAGGATAATCTATGATATCGCCTCTCATTTTCCTTCGTGAGACGCACCAGAACTGATTCAGGCACAGGGTAACGTATTTTCCGGTTTCCTGGCTGCCTTCGCAATTATTCCGAGCAGGGAGCAATGTCAACCGTTTTTAAATATCATCCGGAGTTTTCATGAATAATAAAAGAACGATTACCACTCGAGAGCAGATTAAAATTAATGGGGAAATTCGTGAGAGAACAGCAACCCATATTGTTACCGGTGCTCATGGGTACGAAACCCTTTGCATAAGTGGTTATATTGTCGAACATAACGAGATGGGTGAGGTTATCCATAACAGCGAAAAGTTAGCGGAAGATTTGTTACCTGTTACCTGCCCCACATGCAGGGTCATTTGGTATCACACCCATGAATTTACACTCGATGATTTTGACAGTCTTTCAGGAAAAGGGGATTTTGTTGTGACAGATTTGAAAGAACTGAATATCTGAAAAGTTCATAAGTGACCAGCGCTCAGAAACATGTTGCTGAGTGCTGGCGTTTCTCTCAGTAAAATCTATATGTCGTCCAGATGATTACGCATAAAGCTTACCATGGCTTTTTCACTGGCAAGATATCCACGGATATAACGGAAGACCATCTTTGGATCAGACCAGTTCCCCATCTCGGTAATCTTTTCCAGGGAGTACCCGGCCTTAAACAGCTCTATGGCTCCCCCCACACGCACACTGTGTCCTGTCCATGTCCGGTACCGCCCGGACTGTCGGTTACTGTCGCCGACCTTCCCGGCAATCCCCCAGAGGCGTGCAAATGCCTGGTTCAGTGAATTAGAGGACAGCATACCAACATCTTCCCGTGATACCTTTGATTCATTCTGTAGCTGCGTCAGTAACCCCTCACTGAATCCTGCTTTGACCAGCATCCTGTCTATGGATTTTCCCCGTGATAGCTTACTGCTGGTGGACGGGAAATATCGGTTTGTATGGATGTTTACAGGCTGAAAAAGAAAACGGTGCCCGAAGGTTTCGGTATCGGTGTATTCCACCGTCTCAATCAACCGTCTGACATGCTGACTGCATTGTGGTGAGAGCTGAAATGTCAGGTTACTTGAAAGGCTTGTCTTGGTCCGCATGACGTCCAGAAGGTAACAGGACGTGTCATTTTGCCATTTCAGGTCGCCGGTTTTAATCCTTCGAATTTCCACGTTACGCAGCAGGGTTTCAAACCCAACCCATATCATTGCAAGGTCCCGTATGTCTCTCAGGTCATCGCTTTTATGCAGCGACCGGCGAAGAATATTGAGATCGGATATAAGAAATGGAAGGGCCTGACCGGTGACGATTTTTTTCTCATTCTCCCGCGCCCGCCATACCTGAACCAGTGCTTTTATCAGAACGTTGCGGAAGTCTGGAAAACCCAGGCTGCTGTTAACGCTTGAAAGGCATGCAATAAAATGAGAGATAGTCGCCATTTTAACGGATCCATTCAGCCCATTAATATAGCGCTCGACATCAACCGCTGTGACCGGGAAGGGGGTCAGACCGTGCCTGGCGCACCATGCAGACCAGACACTCGTGACCCTTAACTGACTTCTGGCCGTATTGTACCGGCGAAACCGCAACAGCTTGAGTGCATCCAGAGCACTCATGTCATCGGTTCGTGAGATAGCAACCAGTTTGGTTTTATCTGTCATGGGAAGATCTCATGTCTTTTCACTGATACTGTTTTTATAACCAGTATAGTAACATTGTTTTTTTTCAAATCCAGGCAGAACGTGAATTAATCAAATGGCTTCTCTTGCCTGTGCGTGGAACTTCGTTTACTGTTTTCGAAAATACCCAGTGTTTTTGAACATGCCCCGGAGCGTCGTTGTTGAAAAGCCCAAATGCGCACAGTAGCCTGAGAGAAACCTATCTCCTGAAGTTCAGAAAGTGCAGTACGACTGAAACCCTTGACCGAGTGTTTGAGCGTATCCTGGATAAATTAAATGATGAAGGTGGGGATATAAATAAGATAACCAGCCTGAACGGAGCTTATGATCACCGCAGGGCTGAGATCTACATGAAAAAAAACTATGACAAAATACCTGCTTCCGTGTGGCATCTCATCCCCGATGAGATATGAATAATGTAATTAGAAGCTGTTATTCCAGGTTTGATAAAAACGGATGATGTAGAATTCCTTTACTCATTTTTAACGAGGAATATACATGCGACGTAATGCACAAAAATGGATCCCGTTTGGATTTGATACGGATTCAAATAAAATTGTTGATATCGCCAGCGTTGAAAATGGGCTTTCGTGTAACTGTATCTGCCTCATCTGTGGGACCTCCCTGATTGCCAGGCAGGGTCAAAATAAAAAATGGCATTTTAGCCACAGCACAGAAGTAAAAGGGGTTTGTAGTGAGCTCACACTACAACATATAAAAAAATACATAAAGGTGAAAATACAGGAAAAAAAATACCTTGCTCTCCCTCATCTTCTGCAGGGTAAGGAGAAAGGGATAGTTAACCTCAAAAATCTCGCTGGTGGTGGGATTGTTTGTGGCCTTAATGCTGACCTCACAGGGATATGTAACGATACGACAATCGGGATATTTATTAATGATACGTCGGAGGATATCCAGCCCAATCCAGACCTGTTAGCGCAAACAGACCAGCTGGCGCTGGTGGAGATCGATGCCGTTCGGATTGAAAGTATCATCGCTCCATATCGTGAGAATGGGGAAGGCATAAAGATGATGGATGCGATAGAAAAGTTACTTTTCGTTTCTGAGGAAGCGAAAAAATGGATCTACCATCCTATGATGAAGAAGGTTAAACACCATACTTTACACCAGTACCGGCGTGAGCTGTCTACCAGTGGAAATCAGATCCTTGCTTTAATTCCTCATGAACTTCCGATAAGCATGAACGCCCTCCCATCCTCCCCGGCACAGCAGTGGCATCACCTTCGAGCCACGATTAACCTTCTTTGTCGCCTGAGCCGTTCTGATATCCCTCAAGGCAGTATTGCCTTTGAAGAACTGGTTTATTATATCCCCCGGCTTCTGGAAGCATCTGAATCTATCAATGTTGCCGCCTACGAACGATGGTATGACTTCTATATACGGAAAAAAGGAGAGGGTGTACTGAATGAGGCTGAAATTGAATTTTTGTCTTTTATAGTGAAAATCATTAACTGGAACTTGTCCATACATAACCTTCCCACCTTCGATAGCAAGCAGGCCTTTCGGGATTGGTTTTTGCTAAATGATCCTAACAAGTCGCTATAGATCAATCTGTTTCTGCCCCGGGTTAAATCTGGCCTCCTGTACCGCTGGATGTGTGCTGTTTGGTTAAGATTCTTTTGATGCCAGCCGGGCGTATATCACGCTGCAGCAGGTCACGGCGATTTTAATGTCGACTGTAGTCGCTGGTAGTGTCAAAGCTGGCGTGTTAACGGGGTCGGTGGAGGGGAATCATTCTCAACGTTGGCGGGTAAGCGGGACTGCTGACGGTGCTCATCCTCAACGCTGGCGGGCAAACAGGGCCGCTGCCGGTGCTCATCCTCAACGCTGGCGGGTAAACGTGACCGCTGACGGTAGCTATCCTCAACGCTGGCGGGTATGCGTGGCCGCTGACGGTGGCTATCCTCAACGCTGGCGGGTAAACGTGGCCGCTGCCGGTGCTTATCCTCAACGCTGGCGGGCAAACGGGGGCGCTGACGGTGCTTATCCTCAACGTTGGCGGGTAAGCGGGACTGCTGACGGTGCTCATCCTCAACGCTGGCGGGTAAGCGGGGCCGCTGCAGGTGCTCATCCTCAACGCTGGCGGGCAAACGTGACCGCTGACGGATAAACGGGACCGCCGCGGTGCTTATCCTCAACGCTGGCGGGCAAACGGGGCCGCTGACGGTGGCTATCCTCAACGCTGGCGGGTAAGAGGGGCCGCTGCAGGTGCTCATCCTCAACGCTGGCGGGTAAACGTGGCCGCTGACGGTGGCTATCCTCAACGCTGGCGGGTAAACGGGGGCGCTGACGGTGGCTATCCTCAACGCTGGCGGGTAAGCGTGGCCGCTGACGGTAGCTATCCTCAACGCTGGCGGGTAAGCGTGGCCGCTGACGGTGGCTATCCTCAACGCTGGCGGGTAAACGTGGCCGCTGCCGGTGCTCATCCTCAACGCTGGCGGGCAAACGGGGCCGCTGACGGTGGCTATCCTCAACGCTGGCGGGTAAGAGGGGCCGCTGCCGGTGCTCATCCTCAACGCTGGCGGGTAAACGTGGCCGCTGACGGTGGCTATCCTCAACGCTGGCGGGTAAACGTGGCCGCTGACGGTGGCTATCCTCAACGCTGGCGGGTAAGCGTGGCCGCTGTCGGTGGTCACCGTCAACGCTGGCGGGTAAACAGGGGCGATACCAGTGACCATCCTCAACGCTGACGGGTAAGCGTGGTCGCTGCTGGTGGTCATCCTCAACGCTGGCGGGTAAACAGGGTGCTGCTGGTGTAAAGCCTCATCCCTGGAGCGTAATTACCTGGTGCGGTTTGCTGCGTTAGCTAAAAACCCGAACTCTTGAAACTACACTCTGGAGTCAGTGTGTAATGTAAATGACTGATTTTACCTAAATAACTCAGGTAACTTTTTTGTTTCGACTAAGAATGACCAGTACATAATCCCCACGATTTTTTTCTATCGTGTATTTTAAAAAACCAGCTTCATCCAGTTGCTCTAACGCTTTTTTTATCGTCGCATTCTGAGCACCTTTGTGTGAAGTCAGCTGCAACCGTTCTCTTAAGCGGTCGAATCCAATGCGATAAAAATGGTCAGGTAATTCAACTAGATAAAGATACAGTGCCTGGGCTGATTCTTTTCGAGACAGGGTCTTCAATATTTTTAAGTAAAGTCGGGTCTTCCCGTCGACACGATACAGAGTATTCAAATCCGGATTTGGCCTGATAATGACCTCATCGGTTCCCTCATCATAGTAAGAAGTAGACACCAGGCTCATGTCGATCTTTACTTTTTTCCCTTCTACTGTTGAGTTTTTGATGAACTGGAAATGGGTGTGCTGGATCCGTGTCAGTGAGTCGCTAAAACGTTTCCTTAACCTTGAATCAACTCGTTTTGTAGCAAGCCCACAACTGAAAGCAAAATCAATAAAATTGACCCTAACAGTCCCATCAGGCTCAAGAAACGTGTTGGCGAGTGTGTCCACGATCCCTAGCCAGACTTTGAAATCCGTATCCATATCAAGCCTGGGCCCAAAAATACTAATCTTTTCGTACCCCTCTCCAGCGATAGAAGAAAGACGACACAACTCAGTCGTTGCATCGATGACATGACCTCGTGCCATAGGGTCGCTGCCATCCTTGACTGTCGGAACAAAGACCCCCAATCGCAGTAGCGATTTAGGTTGAATACTCTGTTTTGAGTTAGGAACCAAATGTATAACTTCACCAGAACTTTTATCTTGCTCAGTGATAATTAGCGCTAACTGATTGTTATCATTGGCCATTTTATAAAATCCCGGATGTGGATATTTTTACCAGATTACCCGCTGGCGTTGATAAAATCTACCCTCTGGCGATGATAATTGCCCCGTTAGCGTTGATGGTATACCCTCTGGCGATGATGGTTCACCCGCCAGCAATGATAGAATACCCGCCAGCGTTGACAGAGATGGCCTGAGATCCCCGTAGTTCAAGGCCTCACTAAAACGTTATTCTTTTATTAGTCTTTTTTGTCCTTTTCTTAGCTTTAGTTAAGCTTCTGTTATTATTCTAAGCTGTGGATAAACACCATCATCAATAGTCAACAATCCGGGCAAGACAGAATCACCAGACAGCAAGGGAGAAACTTACCAGAAGTCGGTCAGACACTGTTTGAAACCGGCCGAAGCACCGCCTGAAACCAACCCATTCTTTCTCCATACGACGCTGCAACTGTTTCAGTTCGGTCGTTGTTCACTCCTCTGCCCGGCATGCAGTATGCAGTGACAAACAGAATTCGTCTGGCCCGACAATAAATTCACCAGCACGCTGTTGGCTGACATTATCATGCTGCCATTTGCCGAAACTGAATCACCCGATCGTCAAGGTTCTCGACTGAGCAGATAATTCAGAGGAGGGGAGACAGGTATCGTTTGATACTCTTCAGGCAGGCACAATTTTCCGGAATGCCCGGATTAATATGTGGTAATTATGATTTTCGGGCATCAAATGTAACGACAGAGTTACCTGACTGACAGGTATTCACCTGACGGCCAAAGGCATCAACAATAACCGCAACCGTCGTCTCCGACACAGTCAAAACAGACGGAAAGGTGAGGACTGACGTCCTTCCATACCGTGTCTACTGGATGCTCTGCCATGATCCGGGAACGTGTCAGTATTGGATGCACCAGAGTCGATACCAGGAATGTCTTCTGCAGGCGACAACGATCTAAATTTTACATCGAGCGTTATTCTGGCTGCGTTGTGTCTACTGTATGCGATACCCTCTGCTTCGTGATTAAAACTCAAACAATATTATCAGGACATACCGCAGTTCCTGTCTTTTGTGTCGACTACAGTAGACCAGCGGGAAAAGAGGGGGGAGGGGTAACCTGTATACCAGAACGCAAAAGCTATAATTCAAAAGAGACAGCCACATGCACTAAATCAGATCGGTTTCCTGGTTTTTGTTTAACCTGATACTTAATGCTAATGTATGCGTACATTAGCTTTGGCTGGGGAAAAGATACGTGAGAGCTGAAACGCAAGAAGCTATGCGGATGTTTTTGGGGGGACGTTGCTACACGGCTAAACAGCTCGAAAAGGACTATCTCTCTGAAGTGGCAGGTTACAGCGACGACCGCTGGGAAGCGCCGCAAAGAGCTGCCCGGCTGGCGGCAGCGGTAAAACGCTACAAAACCTCTGAGATGCTGCGTTTTATTTTTGCAACCATCGCGTATGATCCCGACCCGGATCTGACCCCGCTTGCCGTGAGGCGGCTGTGTCAGGCCTTGTTCGGCAGAACCGGTAGCCAGTGGCTTATAGTGGAAATTTTCGGGGTGAAGGGACGGCAGCACCGCAGCGATGACAGCACTCCGGAGGCCGTTGAAAAAATGGCAACCAGATATCGTCACGCCGCAGGGCTGCACTGGGCGGCAACTCTGGCGGAAATTGAGCGGGTAAAGCGCGACTATCAGACCCAGGTTAAGGCATCCAGGAAGGGAGAAGGGTAAATAACATAAATTTAAAGCTAATGTACGCATACATTAGCATTAAGCTAAAGTGGCTATACCACCAGTTTTTGTATCCAGATGGCTTACTGAAATGTTTCCTTGCACGGTAATTCAGGCCTGAATGCGACAGGGGCCTACAGCACAGAACGGGATTGAGAACTGGAATGCGCTGGTCTGTTTTGCACCAGCGCTACGGGGTTTTTTATACCACACACAGGTTTCAGCTGGTGGGCATCACGGCAGCTACTTGAGCTTACTGTAGTGTTTTTGCCCAGCCCGATACTGTTTTATTGCAGCCTGTTGGCAGGCTACGGAGTCAGCCGGGGCGATGTCTGGATTTTCTTTCAGTGCGTCAATTGTGGCCTGCACCATGCCCTTGTCCAAACCCCATGTGGGGGAGGAGGGATTATTGGCTTCTAAAGGGACTTTCAGTTCCAGTACATCTCGTTTAGCACACGTTTTATTTGCCTGGTTAGTAAGGTCTGGCCCTGCAAGGATTTTCGCGGATACACCAAAACTCGCCAAAACCAGACACAGGGTGATACTTGTCGTTCGCATGTTTTATCCTTATTAATCGTCACTGATAATCAGAGTGGTCTGGGATGCTTCTTTCTCCACGCCATCCACATTCTGTGTTCTGTCCTGATGTTTCCTTCAGAAGTTACTTTATTGTGCTTCGTGGTCGGTGGAGAGGCTAAAACGCTTTCAAGCGTTTCACCAGCATCGAATCGCGCGTACAGCTTGTAATCGGCGGCATTCGTGTTTGTCGGCTCACATTTGCCATGGCTCATTTTTATCATCCTTTGCGATAAGAACTTAACTCTGCCAGGTACCAGCTGCTGGCGCCATAAACGAATTTTTACTCCCGGTGGTAAATCACCTCAGGCATCGTCATCCCGGAGTTCCAGGTTTTAATACGTAGTGAAGGTCTTGCTCAATACTCGCCGGACGGAATTATTCATCATCACCGGCAGGGGCTGCAGTGCTGGTATGCACTTTATAGCAGTCCACCCGGCGGGACAATTCATGAAAGCTGGTGGGAACGGACCATCACACTCAAAACGTAAGACAACATGCCCTATAGCCCTACAAAGCCTTTGCTCCGGAGTGCCACGCTCTGCGTGGGTCGCGACTGTGCACATTTTCGGCATATTCTTTTTTTCTTTTTTTTATTTTTTCTCTTTTTTTCGTCCGCGCGGCGGGGGCCGGGTCGGGCACGTTGAAGGTCAAGACCCTCAAGGGTATGTTGTCTTACGCATGTTCTTTTGCTGCCTGTGAGAGGAACCTCTTATCAGAATGGTGATGCTGGCCATCCTCTTCGTCGTCTCATTCAAATCCTGTGAGGATGCTCCCCACTCTGATGGTAGAGGGGGGAGCAGAATAAAACCCACCAGAAAAAAAGACGAAGATCCAACTTGCTGTGCCTGTGGAGGCTGAAGAATGCTGACACGTCCGTTCTCCGGGTTAAAAGGGATGAGCTGGTTTTCTACTGTGCGGAACAGGGGGAGTGGAAGGTACCCGCCTACGCCTGAGTTACGGCACGATGTAGCTACACAGCAACATGCTGTGTAGCCTGGCACCGGAATGCTGCCTAAGCGATACTCCGCTGGACTTCACAGCCGTCACGTGCTGGACAGCGATGGAGAAGAAAACGTTGGTTATGTGAAGGGGCGGGTTATTCAGGGCCGGATTTCGTCTTCTGCAGCTGCTGGTGTTGCCCGAGTTCATAATCAATGAATGCGCCAATCATCGCCCGATAGGTTTTTTCAATAATCGTTTCGGGAAGTCCTGCTTCAGTGGCCTGCTTACGTACCCGGTCGATGATCTGTTGTACTCTGTCAGGTGCACGCACGGATGCCTGATCAGTTTTAAACGCCGCTGCAGCTTTAACGCATTGAGCACGCTGAGCTATGAGTTTGACCAGCTCACTGTCTATCTGATCGATATGATTTCTGACATCAGTTATAGAGCTATATTCCACGAAATCGATCCTATAAACTAGTACAAAAGACCAATATATTATAATAAACACAACGGAAAGCAAAACAGATTCCCCCGTCCCGTGGATGGGGGTAATAGAACAGGAAAATTCGACGAGGCTTTGTTGTTGAATAAATCAGATTTCGGGTAAGTCTCCCCCGTAGCGGGTTGTGTTTTCAGGCAATACGCACGCTTTCAGGCATACCTGCTTTCGTCATTTTGTTCAGCGCTCGTACCAGGGCCATAGCCTCCGCAACCTGACCATCGTAGTCACGCAGTGTCAGTGAACCTCCGAACAGCTGTTTTACCCGGTACATCGCCGTTTCCGCTATCGAGCGACGGTTATAATCTGTTGTCCATTTCCACCGCGCATTACTCCCGGTCAGCCGCTGATTCGCAACAGCACGGTTACGGTCTGCATATTCACCGGGCCAGTAACCCGCGCCTTTTCGGGGCGGGATAAGCGCGCTGATTTTCTTACGCCGCAGTTCATCGTGACAGAGCCGGGTGTCGTAAGCGCCGTCTGCCGATGCTGCCCTGATTTTTCTGTGAGTCTGCCGGATAAGACCCGGGAAGGCTTCTGAGTCCGTCACATTGTTCAGCGACAGGTCTGCACAGATGATTTCATGTGTGTTGCTGTCAACTGCCAGATGCAACTTTCGCCATATACGACGGCGCTCTTTGCCGTGCTTTCTGACTTTCCATTCGCCTTCACCAAAGACCTTCAGCCCGGTGGAATCAATCACCAGGTGTGCGATTTCACCCCGGGTGAACGTTTTGAAACTGACATTAACCGACTTTGCCCGCTTACTGACACTGGTGTAATCCGGGCAGCGCAACGGAACGTTCATCAGGGCAAAAATGGAATCAATAAAACCCTGCGCAGCCCGCAGGGTCAGCCGGAATACGCGTTTAATCACCAGAACGGTGGTGATGGCGAGATCAGAATAGCGCTGGGGCCTTCCTCGTGATGAAGGCGTTGCCGACTCATACCAGGCCTGAATCGCCCCATCATCCAGCCAGAAAGTGAGGGAGCCACGGTTGATGAGAGCTTTGTTGTAGGTGGACCAGTTGGTGATTCTGAACTTTTGCTTTGCCACGGAACGGTCTGCGTTGTCGGGAAGATGCGTGATCTGATCCTTCAACTCAGCAAAAGTTCGATTTATTCAACAAAGCCGGCTGCCGCTTATCCAGCGGAGAGTTCATTGAGAAACTCCTGTGTAGTGATTTGCCTGCAATAACCTTTTATAGCGTTGAGAGAGTTTTGATGGCGTTCAGCCGACAGTGTCGCGCAAGCATCAGTCACTAAGGTTACCAAGTATCCCAGATCACAGGCGTCACGTACTGCGCTTTCAATACACTGGTCGGTAAGAAAACCCGCAACCACAAGATAACGGGTACCAAGGTTACGTAGTACATAATCAATGTTGGTCGAGATAAATACGCTGGAAGAGGTTTTCGACAGAACAATTTCATCATCACCAGGAGCAATAGCTTCCAGAACCTGCGCGTCCCAGGAGTCACGCGGCACGTTAAAGCCGGTAATTTTGTAGTCTAGGCTGCGGTCACGGCCATCTTTGGTCAGACTTTCTATAACGGTATACATCACTTCAATCTGACTTGCACGACATGCAGTCTGGATTTTTTGCATATTAGAAATTGTTTCGCGTTCAATTATATCAAAGAAGTAGCCGAACCTCTCATTCAGTTCGGTTGTCGACATCCCGACATATTCCCCACCATCACGGCGAGCATTGTAATTTTGTACATCAATAAATAACAGCGTTGCGGCTTGCTTCTCAATTGGGATCTCACGGCTGGACGGTTTAAACATTCGTTATGCCTCTTTTTTATATTGTTGACTGGTGAGAATGTCCCAGCTATCTGTAAATATTTGAGCCAGATCTTCAGCCCAGGTTCGTTGTCCTTCTGGTTCTGTAATCAAATCCTGACGAATTTCGATTTCAACATAGGGGAGTTCATTTTTAATGGCGTGCTGAGGAACAGCATAGTCAGTCACATCTGAAACGGAGTAAGGCAGATTATCTCCAACACACCATCGCCGGGTTTGTTTTAATCGCTCCAGTACCGTCAGAGCATATTCAGCCTGATGCTGGTACAGAACACCGATCTCCCATGGCCGCGATTCACCATGATATACCGGTGTAAAGCTGTGCATCGCGAGGATACAGGTCGGAATACCGTGTTTCTTCCTTTCAGTCAGTATCGCGCGTATAGCATCATGATAAGGAGTGAAAATTTCGTCACGCCTCTGGTCACGCTCCTGCTGGGTCAAGCCGATATTTCCCGGAATGGTAGTGGCTTCAGATACCTCCGGGATGGAACTGGGGATACCTGGTTGCCGGTTACAGTCAATCACCAGTCGGGAATATATCTGATGCACCAGTGGGGCGTTGAGTAAACGACTCATATGTCGGGACACAGTCAGCACGCCCAAATCCCAGCCGATATGTCGATCTATTTCATGCTGCGGTAAACCTAAATCGCCAAGCTGGCGCGGGATACGTTTTCCACCATGGTCACAAAGGATCAAAAAAGGAGAAATGCCCGATTGGTTTTCCACCATTACCGGAGCAGGTTCATCTGAAAAAAGAAGGGGGGCGCTCACGTCTCTATTACCTCATTTGGATTTTGCATTTAAAGATAGGGGGCCAAGTGCTTCCCACTGCTGCAGGCGCTGCACGGTTTTATCACCCTGGCTTTCCATAATGCTGGCGATAATGGCATCAATGAGGACAATACCGGCGGCGTACCCATCAAAAAGCCATGGCGTTTCGACATGGATAGCCAGAACGACTTTAGCGAGAGAAGCTATAGGGGAAAGTTGGGTATCCGTTACGGCTATGAGTGTGGCACCGCGTGCCACAATCTCCTGTGCCAGTTGATACATATCCTGCTGGTAACGACGAAAATCGAACAACACGAATACGTCATTTTTATTAACGTCGATGATCTGCTGAATACGATCGTGATGGTTTTCGGCGAGCACTTCAACACCGCGTCTCACCTGTTGCAGGTTGCGGCCAAAATACATTGCCAGAGACTGGCTGATACGACCGCCACCGAGGATTATATGATGTTCTTTAGCACCGATGAGACGGGTGGCTTCAGCGATCTCATATTCCGCTATGTCACGTAAGGAACACTGTATCGCCAGTGTCGAGGATGTTATGGCGGCCTCTATCAACGACGATGCGCTTTCTGTCGTTACCCAGTTATCCAGGCGCTGTAAAGGGCCTTTAGCCTGTTCCGATATTTCATCCCTCAGCGCCTGCTGAAAATCAACGAAACCACCATATCCCATTCGACGTGCAAAACGCACCACGGAAGGCAGACTGACGCCAGCTCGATCGGCCAGCATTTGCACCGAACCTAAACCAGCACCGGGATAGTCAGCCAGCATGGCCCTGGCAATTTTACGCTCTACAGGACTTAGCTCCGCCATGTTGTCTTTTATCTGTTGTGCCAGCACCTGGCTCTCCTTCATTCCACTTCAGGCAAATAACATTACCACAAGCGTTACGTCTGAATCATACGGATTTAATATATATTACACATCTTGCTTTTTTTCAACGAATGTAACATACATAAAAAGAATCAAGCGGTGTTTTTTATTCCAACTTTAACGGGAGTTTTCGATTTAATGGGCAAGCAATCTGTAGGTGTCGATGATGAAGTCATTGATTTACAAAGCATAAGTGAAAACCTCAGAGCTCTGGGGATCACGACCCTTTTTACCTCGCTGGTCGACTCTGCGGGCGTAATCCGAGGCAAATCTGTCCCGGTAAACCGGCTCAAAACCCTTTGTCAGTCAGGGGTGGGAGCATCGCCTTCCTGGGCTCTGTTCTGTGCCGATAACGCGATTGCCTGGATCCCGGCATTCACGGCTGTTGGTGATCATCGCCTGCGCGCCGATATCAGTTCACTGGTGACATTCCAGGATGGTTTTTGCTGGGCTCCGGTGGATGTTTTTGAACAGGAAGGACAGCACGCCGCCTGGTGCAGCCGTCATTTTCTACGCCAGCAGGTCGCAGCGCTGCAAAAACAGGGTATCGAAACTCTGGCAGCCGGTGAGCTTGAATTCTATTTGTTACCAGAGCAGGACGTACCGGGGCATAGCGGATGGCACGCTTACGGTATAGGGGGGCTACTGGCTCATGAGTCGATGATCAATGATCTCGTCAGAACGCTTGAAGAAGCGAATGTCGGCCTGGAACAATTTCATGCTGAATATGGCTCCTGTCAGTTTGAGCTTTCACTGGCACCGGCCGATCCCGTGACGATGGTGGATCGCCTGGTGCTGACACGTATTTTACTGGGCCGCATTGCACGCAAACACCATTTACGTGTCAGTTTCTCCCCAAGGCCATTTGCGAATGAAGCAGGTAACGGTGCTCATCTGCATTACTCCTTTACACGTGAGGGGCAACCTCTGCTGGCCGGCGGTACCGGTATCTACGGTATTACCGCTGAGGGCGGGAGCCTGATAGCGGGGATCGTACGATATCTGCCGGAATTGGTGGCATTACTTGCCCCGTCAGTATTGTCTGCCGAACGCCTGCAACCCGGCCACTGGTCGGGCGCGTATGCCTGCTGGGGACTGGAAAACAGGGAAGCCGCAGTACGTTACTGTGCGGCAAATCGGGGCAACCCTTATGGCGCACATCTTGAAGTTAAGTGTATAGATCCTGCTGCCAACCCCTACATTGCCTGTGGGGCAGTGCTTGGGATGGCGCTGGCTGGTCTGAAAGACGAACTTCCCCTACCGCAGCCTACACAATCTGCTCCAGCCGATCTCTCAGAAGCTGAACGCAATGAGCAGAATATCCAGCGACTTATAACAAACCACAGCGAGGCCTTAACCCGTCTCGCACAAAGCTCACTGGCGCAGTCAATGTTACCTCCGGAGCTACTGGGCGCGCTGATCGCCGTACGCCAGCATGAACAGGATACCTGGGGACATCTACCGCTGGAAACCATCACGGAGACATTCCGCTTCGCATGGTCGGTTTAAGTCTGAACAACTTCGGGGCAACCCATAACACATCTCGCTAATTAATTGCGCTTATGAGGGTGATGAAGATGAGTCATGCATCAAATAAAAAGCGAAGTTTAAAACTCTGGGAGGCTCTGGCGCTCTCTTTGGGAATGGTTGGACCAACACTGGCTATGTCAGGTAATGCGCAGGGGTTGATCGACTCAGTTGGCAAGGCATTGCCGATTGTGTTTGTATTAGGTCTGATCGGGGTAGCATTAATTGCCTATGGTTTTATCCGTTTGACCCGATTTTATAATCACGCTGGTAGTGCCTACGGTTTGGTCGGAAAAACTGTCGGTCCTCGCGCCGGGTTCTTTTCCGGTTTTGCCATTATGGGAACGTATCTTTTCTTTTCGATTGGCACACTTGCGGCACTGGGTGCATTTACCAATGCTTTTCTGGCCGCATTATTCCCCTCCTCTGGTTTTCAGATCCCATGGATTATCACTGCGACAGTTGGAGTGATATCTAGCTGGATCCTGAATTCTCATGATGGAAAGACGGTCGCTCGCGTACTGATGGTGATTGAGGGGCTCGGCATTGTATTGATGCTGGTACTGGCTGCAGTGATTGTCGTACATCAACCGGCGACAGGGGCAGAACATGCTTCATTGTTCAGTTTGAATGGCGTCAGTTTTCAGGCGGTAATGGCTGGCGTCGTCGCCGCTTTCCTCTCCTGGGCTGGCTTTGAAGCCTGTGCCACCCTCGGGGAAGAGACAGAAAACCCCAAGCGCAATATTCCGCTGGCACTGCTGGGTTCCATTCTGCTAACCGGTGTGCTGTTTGTGGGGATGATGTATGTGCAAACCCTTGGTTTTGGCCTTAGTGAGTCGGGCCTGAATGCCTTCAAAAATTCAGCGAACTCCCTGGGTACATTATCACAAACATACGTTGGCACCGCATTTACCTTAGCGATGTTGTTTACCGCCATGATGTCTGCTTTCGCGGCAAATTTATCTGCCGCCGCCACCTCCAGCCGTCTGTTATTTGCGCTCGCTCGCGATGGGTTTGGTCCAGCGTGTTTTGCGAAAATGTCAGATAAAAATCATCAACCTCGTAACGCCCTAACTCTGATACTTATTCTCAGTCTGCTGGTTGATGTTGTGGCCTGGCTGAGTGGTAAACCGGCAATGGGAACGGGTAACAGCGCGATAGATGCATACTTTTATTTTGCGATCATCGGCTCCGTTTGCCTGATGGTTGCCTATCTGATGATCGAGATTGGAGTGATTAATTTTATCGCCCGCATGGGTCAGAACATCCCTAAATGGGAGCTGATCATGCCAGCGCTGGGCATCGTCATTATGGTGATGTCGTTATATTTCAATGTGGCAGGCCAGGAAGAGCTCTTTAGTCCGGCACTGGTGGCGTTTTACTGGTGCATCGCCGGCCTGATCACCATCATTTCGGCACCCAAGCTCGTACGAAATATCGGATTGTCCCTGGCGTCAGAGTTTGCAACCCCAGGTGATAAAGTGGCAACCAGGACAGTACAAAAGGAGTGGATATGAGCAAGCAGATCTTTCCTGACGAAGCAGCCAGTTTGTATCAGCGTGACACCCGGTCCGTAGCTGGGATTGAGAAGTTACGCTTCTTCCCGTTAGCCGTTACCGCTGGCAAGGGATGCTGGTTAACTGAAGCAGGTGGCCGGAAATTGCTCGATCTGTCAGCCACCTGGACCGCGGCAGGACTGGGTCATGGTCACCCGGAAATCGCCGCGGCCATCACCAGGGCTGCACAGAATCCAGCCGGGGCCGGTGGCCTTTCAGCGGTACACCCGGATTCGGTCGGACTTGCAGAGGAGCTGCTGGCCATTACCCCGGGCAACGGGGATCGCTGCGTCTATCTCGGACATGCCGGTAGCGATGCCAATGACGTGGCGCTTCGCGCCTGCCGGCTCGCCAGCGGAAAACGTAAGGTGGTGGCTTTTGCGCATGGGTATCATGGAGGTATCGGGCTGGCGATGGAAGTATCCGGAGTACATATATCGGCAGGTAACGCAGCTGATCCAGACCTCTACCTGGCAACTTATCCAAATCCATTCAGAACCAATGATGAAGGCGCTGCGGCAGTCAGCGCAAGCCTTCACGAAGTTAAAGAACAGCTCGATCAAGGTGATGTGGCTTGTGTGATTGTTGAACCCATCCTGTCGGATGGTGGAATGGTCGTGCCACCAAAAGGTTTTTTAGGTGGGTTACATCGATTATGCGTAAAGGCGGGTGTGCCGCTGATATGCGATGAAGTCAAAATGGGTCTGGGGCGCCCCGGGCTGATGCACGCCTTCCAGCATGAGAACATCGTTCCGGAAATCGTCACTTTTGGCAAAGTGTTAGGTGGAGGTTTGCCGCTTTCTGCCACTGTGGGCCCCAAAGAGATCCTTGGTGGTCCCGCAGCGCATGCATTGCTTACCACCGCAGGAAATCCTATTTGTACAGCCGTAGGCCGTTCTGTGTTGCGTGTGCTGCAGCACGAAGAACTGCCTGAACGAGCGGCTCAGGCTGGGCTTTACTTCATTCAACTTCTGCGTGAGCTGGCGAAGGACTTACCCGAGATCGGCGATGTTCGTGGGCATGGTCTGGCTATTGGCATCGAGTTAGTCGTTCCTGACGGCAGCAAAAATCCGGACCGGGCGCTCGCGCAAAAAGTCGTATATCAGGCATGGAAAGAGGGCCTGGTGGTGTACTACGTCGGGGGGAATGTGCTGGAAATAACGCCACCGTTAATTATTACCCGGGATGAGATAACCTGCGCGGTAGAAAAACTATCGCTCGCAATACGGAATGCCCCGAAGGTCACACGTGAAGAAATACAGCCTTATGCTGGCTGGTGAGTCTTCCTCACTATAAATTACCTCGCCAGCCAGTCTGGCGAGGCCTGCTTTTAGTGATGTGTGGCCTTATGCAATCGCCCCACCACCATCGATGAGAACAGTGGAACCTGTGGCATAAGGGTTTCCTGCAACATAGAGGATGGCATCTGCCACGTGTTCAGGCAGCCCCATTGTTCTGGCTGGAAGTGTTGAGGCGGCTTTTTCATACATAGACTGACGTGCTGAACTCTCCAGAGTGTCCCACAGGGGAGTGGCAATCAGCCCGGGTGATACGGTATTAACCCTGACGTTAGATGAGGCAAGTTCTAAGGCAAGACCGCGGCTCAGTGATTCAATTGCTGCATTAATGGCTCCCTGTAACACTGGCTTGGAAGGACGAACGCTGAGAAATCCGGAGACAAAAGTCAGGGAGCCACCTTTATTTATGCGTGCGTGTCTTGCGACGTTATAGGCACCCCAGAATTTACTGTTCATAGCCTGCCGCGCATCCTCAAGCGCCATCTCCCGCACGGGCCCGGAAGTCGTCTGGGCAGCGCTGACAACAACGTGGTCGAATCCACTGGCTCCCTCGAAAAAACGCTGTACTGATTCATCATTGGTAGTATTCAGTTCTGCCACTTCGATATCCAATCCAATCCGTGTAGCTGCAGCCTGAAGCTTCGGCATATTACGTGACGCAATGGTCACTCGTCCACCGACGTCAGCAAAGGCCCGGGCCGTTGCCTCTCCAATTCCGGAACTTCCTCCAATGACCAGAATTTTTTTATCAGTGAAGTGATTTTTCATGAGGTTACCTCGTTAATATTGAATTCGTCGTCGCCTTGCCTTCCCTCATACATGGCAACAACCAGTTAAAATCTGAGTCAGTCTGACTAGGTATACTTTCAGAGGTACAGCCGTAATCTGCCCGGACTGTTTACCCCGATGTACTCACTTTTTTTAAATCGATGACCCACGCTGAGACGGTTCCTGAATGAAGAACACCGGTTCCGGCTGGTCTTCTCAATTTAATAGTTACCTCTATGAATAACAATTGACCTACAATGCAATAGATTATTAACAAAAATGGTAACCACAAATGAACTTCGGAAATTTCGCTCTGCTACGATTTTTTATTGATGTGATTGATGAAGGTTCGATTTCCGGAGCAGCACGCACTCACAATATTTCGATACCAGCGGCAAGCCGAAAAATGCGGCAGCTTGAACATCTCTTTGGAGTCAGGTTGTTACAGCGGACAACGAGACGGCAATCACTGACGGAGGAAGGTGTAATACTTTATGAACAGGCTGTTCGTATCCTGGGGGATCTTGAAACACTGGAAGATATGCTCAGACAAAATAGCAGGGAAGTGGCCGGTGTTTTACGTGTAACCGCACCTGTGTCGCTGGGGCGTCGAAGAATAGCCCCGTTGCTGGCGCAGTTTGGGGCAATGTATCCAAGGTTATCAGTTCATTTAAAACTTACCGATACGGTGCTTGATCTTGTGGCCTCGGGTATGGATGTTGCTATCCGCTACGGAGCGACTGAGGATTCATCTTATATTTCCAGACCGCTGGCCAACAATTATCGTATCCTTTGCGCTTCACCAGACTATGTGCAAATTCATGGCGTTCCCGAAACACCTCAAGACCTTATCAGGCATCGATGTCTCCATTCTGGCACAGAGTCATCCGTTGACTGGTCACTGGGAGACCTCTCAGTGCGGATTAACTCCCCCTTCACTTCAAATGACGGGGAGGTTATTCGACAACTGGCTCTAGATGGTTACGGTATTGCATTAAAATCAATCTGGGACGTGGCGGATGATATTGAAAGCGGAAGGCTATGCCAGATCCTCAAGCAATATCAGTCACAAGCTGCCCCCTTGCATGCCATTTATCCTCACAGGCAACATGTGGCCCCCAGGGTAAAGGTTTTCATTGAATTTTTGATAAAAAACATCCGGGAGCCAGATATTTACGCAAAATCACCTTCCTGAGATGTTTAGAGTAATGAGCTCATTCAAGGGGCGTCAGACAATATGCATGAACCAGTAGGGTTTATTCGTTCAGTCATGCTTATCTCAATCAGTTTCATCTTACTGGCCAAAACGCCAAGCAGCGTTCTGATTCACTGACGATAGTCTTGAAGACTGGATATCATAATGTTAGTTTTTTTTTGTGGTGAATCCCCCTGAGCGGAGGGGCAATGTAACCAAATAATGTTCAATCATTATCGGCTGACAACATGCGGACCGTAGCTGGTTACACTGCAGTTCACCGGGAGGCACCCGGCACCACACATTCCACTTAATAGGTAATCACTTTCCTGTTCCAGCTTTTCCTACTACTGTTAATGAAGTGGTTTACTGAATTTGGCGGCCTGAACAGAGGTGATATGCTCACCTCAGAACAACACAGGTGTCATAATGAAAAAAAGAAATTTCAGCGCAGAGTTTAAACGCGAATCCGCTCAACTGGTCGTTGACCAGA
>NZ_JBKIUP010000016.1:0-61440 GCF_046602535.1 Klebsiella sp. 1SOBk10mer | reverse complement strand
ACGCCTGGAAAGTGTGTATACGGCAACGTATCGGGGGTTCGAATCCCCCCCTCACCGCCATATTTTAAGAAGAGCTCGTACGCAAGTACGGGCTTTTTTTTCGCATGTGGCACCCACCGGGGGGGGTAGAGAACCCCCGACTGGGGTTCGACAACTGGCAACGCCAGTTGGACAGACCGCGAGCCCGCGAGCGGGCTGCCCCGCAGGGGCGAGCGAAGCGAGTCAATCCCCTCCTCACCGCCATATTCGAGATGAGAGCCTGTACGCAAGCGCGGGCTCTTTTCTTTTATATTCTCCCCGGGGGGAGCCCCCCGAGAAAAGCCAATCCCGAAGCTAATCCTCTTCCATTCGCTGATACTCTTCGCTGAGATAATCCACCAGCGCCCTGACAGAGGGCAGCAGCCCGCGCCGTGAGGCAAATACCGCATGGATCACTTCCCGCCGCGGCTGCCACTCATCCAGTACCACCTCTAACTCCCCTGACGCCAGCTGATCGCGCACCATTAATAAAGGAAGCTGCACCACCCCTACGCCGGCCATCGCCGCCTCGCGCAGCGCCAGCATATCGGTGGTCACCATTCGCGGCGTGAAATACACCTCCGCCCTTGCCCCCTCAGGCCCGGTAAGCTGCCATTTATGCTGATGCTTGTTCGCCCCCAGGCTGAGCCCAGGCCAGGCGCTCAGCTCAGGCGGCGCCTGCGGACGTCCGAGCCGGGAAATCAGCTCCGGACTGGCCACCAGCCGGTGCCCTCGGTCCGCCAGCACGCGCATCACCAAATCGCTGTCCTCGATAGGCCGGGGCCGAACGCGGATCGCCACATCAATGCCCTCCCCGACCACATCCACCCGGCGGTTGGTCGCCTCAAGATGCAAAGTGACCCCGGGATAGCGCGCCATAAATCGCGCCAGCATCGGTCCGATATGGACATGCAGCAAGGTGACCGGACAAGTGATCCTGACGCTGCCGCGCGGCTCGGCGCGCAGCGTGTCGACCGCCTGCTGCGCCGCCTCGGCCTCTATCAGCATCGCTTTGCAATGCTGGTAAAAGGTCTGCCCGACCTCGGTAACCGCGAACTGGCGAGTGGTTCGCTGAATCAAACGCACGCCCAGCCGCTCCTCGAGTTGCGCAATGCGGCGGCTGAGCTTGGATTTCGGCTGGTCAAGCGCTCGCCCTGCCGCGGCGAAACCGCCATGGTCCACGACCTGGACAAACCAGGCGAAGTCATTGAGATCCTGCATCCTTCCTCCATTGTTCCATTTTTGGAACAGTATAGGCCATTTTTGCTTACTACCGCACATGTCGTCCCGGATATAAGCTTATTCGCATCAGATACCGATACACAGGAGAAAGCCATGAAACAGATTACAGGAGTCTACACCGCGCCCGCGCAGCATTGGGTAGGCGACGGCTTCCCGGTTCGTTCGATGTTTTCCTATCAGACGCACGGCCAGCAGCTGAGCCCCTTCTTACTGCTCGACTATGCCGGGCCGTACACCTTCCCGGCGGGCAGCAATAAACGCGGCGTCGGTGAGCATCCGCATCGCGGATTCGAAACCGTCACCATCGTCTACGCCGGAGAGGTAGAACATCGTGACTCCACCGGCCGTGGCGGGGTGATTGGTCCAGGCGACGTGCAGTGGATGACGGCGGGCGCCGGGATCCTGCACGAAGAGTTCCACTCGGAGGCCTTCACCCGCAGCGGCGGCGAGCTGAAGATGATCCAGCTGTGGGTCAACCTGCCCGCCAAAGACAAAATGGCGACCCCCGGCTACCAGAGCATTACCGCCGGGACGATCCCCACCGTCGCGCTGACGAATGGCGCCGGACAGGTTCGGGTTATTGCCGGCCAGTATGACGACGTCAGCGGCCCGGCCCATACCTTCTCACCGCTTAACGTGTGGGATATGCAGCTGAATCAGGGGCGCGACCTCACGCTGCGCCAGCCGGAAGGCTGGAGTACCGCGCTGGTGGTACTGGAAGGGGAAGTGATCATCAACGGTTCCGAATCCGCCCGCGAAGGACAGCTCGCCGTCCTGAGCCAGGCAGGAGACGCACTGCATCTGGAGGCGACCGCCCAGGCAAAAGTTCTGCTGATGGCCGGCGAACCGCTGCAGGAGCCGATTGTGGGGTATGGCCCGTTTGTCATGAATAACAAAACGCAGATCGCAGAAGCCGTTCGCGATTTTAACAGCGGCCGCTTTGGCCAAATCTAACTGATTGAGGTGAATACTATGTCTACTCCCGCTAATTTTAACGGTGCTCGTCCGGTGATTGATGTCAACGATACCGCAATGCTGTTGATTGACCACCAGAGCGGCCTGTTCCAGACCGTCGGCGATATGCCGATGCCAGAGCTGCGCGCTCGCGCCGCCGCGCTGGCGAAGATGGCCTCGCTTGCCGGGATCCCGGTGATCACCACCGCCTCCGTGCCGCAGGGGCCGAACGGTCCGCTGATCCCGGAGATTCATGAGAACGCGCCGCATGCGCAATACATCGCCCGTAAAGGCGAGATCAACGCCTGGGATAACCCGGAATTCGTCGCCGCGGTGAAAGCGACCGGTCGCAAAACGCTGATTATCGCCGGGACCATCACCAGCGTCTGCATGGCCTTCCCGGCGATTGCCGCCGTCGCCGACGGTTATAAAGTGTTTGCCGTGATTGACGCTTCCGGCACCTACAGCAAAATGGCGCAGGAGATCACCCTGGCTCGCGTGGTACAGGCTGGCGTAGTGCCGATGGATACCGCCGCCGTCGCCTCTGAGCTGCAGCGCACCTGGAATCGCCCGGACGCAGCAGAATGGGCGGAGGTGTACACCAAAGTCTTCCCGGCCTACCAGCTGCTGATTGAAAGCTACAGCAAAGCGCAGGACGTGGTGAAGAATAACGAACAGCTTGATTCCCAGCGCTAAAACACCCGCCCCACTGCGTCGCAGCGGGGCATTGTTCATTGCGTGAGCGGTCGGTAAAGAAAGAAGAAAATATGCTTGACCGTTTTAACGCAACTCCCTATAGTAGCGCCCCGTTGCCCACCCAAGGTGAGCAGCAAGACAATATGGTGAGGTGTCCGAGTGGCTGAAGGAGCACGCCTGGAAAGTGTGTATACGGCAACGTATCGGGGGTTCGAATCCCCCCCTCACCGCCATATTTTAAGAAGAGCTCGTACGCAAGTACGGGCTTTTTTTTCGCATGTGGCACCGCAGACATCCCCGGGGTCGGCATCAATGCCTCTCCCGGGCTACCAGACCGTATCCGCCAGGTAGCCCGCTATGCGCAGCGCCGCCGGGAGGCCCCCAAAAACAACAAAGCCCGGGCTCGCCCGGGCCTTGCTCACAGTATGACGATTAATAATAGGCTTTCAGCGTCCGCTGGCAGAGGGCCGAGCGCACGCAGTCATCGGTGGTGAAACGCACGATGCCGATCATCTCGTCTTCCTCAAAACGCGCCAGCGCATCGCTCAGGCCGGACCGCACCCCTGAGGGCAAGTCGCACTGGGTGATATCGCCATTGACGATGACCGTCACGTTCTCCCCGAGGCGGGTTAAAAACATCTTCATTTGCGCTGCGGTCACGTTCTGGGCCTCGTCCAGAATCACCACCGCATTTTCAAAAGTACGTCCGCGCATATAGGCGAACGGCGCGATTTCCACCTTGCCGATTTCCGGACGCAGGCAGTACTGCATAAAGGAAGCCCCCAACCTTTTCACCAGCACGTCGTAAACCGGTCGGAAATAGGGCGCGAACTTCTCGGCGATATCTCCCGGTAAGAAGCCGAGATCTTCGTCGGCCTGCAGAACGGGACGGGTAACAATAATTCTGTCCACATCCTTATGGATCAGCGCTTCAGCTGCCTTCGCCGCACTGATCCAGGTCTTGCCGCATCCGGCTTCGCCGGTGGCGAAAATCAGCTGTTTATTGTCGATGGCATTCAGATAATGCGCCTGAGCCTCATTGCGCGCCTCAATTGGGGAAGTATCACGGCTGTCCCGCGCCATGCCAATTGCTTCTACGCCACTCATTTGCACAAGCGATGTGACCGATTCTTCTTCACGCTGCTTATGGCTGCGTGAATCCCGTCTCAGCACACGTTTTGCTTCACGACGAGCTTTGATCACTGCTTTTTGTCTTCCCATGGATAGCACCTTGCGTTGTAGGTTTACATCACACGCGTCAACATCGACGCGACTATGCGCACGAACGATTGAGGTTTGGCTTCCTTGTAAGCCATTGCTTGCCGGTAGAACTGACAACGAGTCGCGGCTACGCGCACCGCGTACCCTGCCAAGGTGGTAATAATTCGAAGCGGAGGGAGAAAGAGTGAGAAAATCGCTGCCGGAAGCGGGGCTTCCGTGCTGAAGAGTACGGTCTGTGGTTTTACGTTGTCCGGTACGGGACCTTACCATTCGCGATCTCCATAGTGAAACGTCACACTGCCGGGAACTACCGCGTATGTAATAAGTACATCAAAAAAGATTCTTAATGCAACTTATTTTTCACAATGACGCAACAAATAGTTCTTAAGCAAGTGTAGGAGACTATCGGTCATTTGTATTACAGAAATATAACACATGGCAGGAAATATAATAAAAAAGAGAAAAACAGCAGAAAACGCCCTGCCCTTGCGGACAGGGTCGGTATCAAGCCTGAAGCAGCGTCTGTCCCAGGTAGTGCTTATCATCCACCACGCCGGGTAAAACAAAGAAGTAGCCCCCGCCGATGGGTTTGACGTACTCCTCCAGCGCCTCGCCGTTTAGCCGTTTCTGCACCGTCAGAAAACCCTTTTCCAGATCGTGCTGATAGCAAACGAACAACAGCCCCATATCCAGCTGCCCGGCATTAGTGACTCCCAGCGAATAGCTGTAGCCGCGGCGCATCATCAGGCTGGACTGGGTTTCCGGCGTGCGAGGGTTGGCCAGACGAATATGGCTATCCAGCGCGATCGTCTCGCCGTTAGGATCTTTACTGTAATCCGGGGTATCGTGTTCGTTTTTCATCCCCAGCGGCGCACCGGTGTGCTTGTCGCGGCCGAAGATGGTCTGCTGCTCCTTGAGCGGCGTCCGGTCCCAGAACTCGACGTGGAACTGGATGATGCGCGCCGCCTGATAGCTGCCGCCCACCGCCCAGGCCGGCTCGTCCTGATCCGCCGTGACCCACACGACCTGATCCATCAGCGCGCTGTCATGGCTCGCCGGGTTAGCGGTACCGTCCTTGAAACCCAGCAGGTTGATGGGGGTCTCCTTGCCTTTGCTGCGCGCCGCGCTATCGGAGATAAACCCTTCCCGCTTCCAGCGCACGCTGAGCAAATCCGGCGTATGTTTGATGACATCGCGCAGGGCGTGGATCACCGTGTCCTGAGTATTGGCGCAGATCTGCAGCAGCAAGTCGCCATGGCACAGGGCGGCATCCAGTGAATCATTGGGGAAGCGAGTCATCGGCTGCAGCTTTTTCGGCGCTTTTTCCGCGAGACCAAAGCGCTCATCAAACAGCGAATGGCCGACCGAGACGGTGATGGTCAGATTATCCGGGGCAATCCACGGCCCTAAGATGCCGGAATCCATCGGCGGCAGACGCGGATTAGGCGTATCCGGCGCCGGGCCGCCCTGGGTTAAAAAGGCGATACGCTGGGTCAGCAGCCGAAACAGACGCTCGAGGTCGGCTTTATCTGACGCCAGCACATCGAACGCCACCAGCATCATCGAGGCCTGCTGCGGCGTCAGAATACCCGCCTGATGCCGGCCATAGAATGGCTGTTTTTCCTGGCGCGCGTCAGGTGTGAGCGTCCCGGGGGAACTTTCCGCTTTTGCCGCATGCGCCACCGGGCAGCCGCCGGTGATGGCCAGCGCGCCGCCAAGCGCGCCGATCCCTTTCAGTAAGCGACGACGTGACGGCTCGTTCACGTCGTGTGGTTTCTGTTGTGCCATCGACTTAGTCCAGACCCAGGATCCCGCGCAGCTGAGCCAGATCTTCCGCCAGGGTGGTGATCGGCCCTTTCAGCGCATTACGGTCAGCGGTGGTCAGCTTATCGTAAGTTTCGAAACCCTCTTTGGTGCGGTATTTGCTGAGGATACTGTCCACTTTCTTAAAGTTGGCGTCCACTTTAGCCAGCAGTGCGCTGTTCTCTTTTTGCAGCTGCGGGCGCAGCAGATCGACAATTTTCTGCGCGCCGTCAATATTGGCCTGGAAGTCCCACAGGTCGGTATGGCTGTAGCGATCTTCTTCACCGCTGATCTTGCTGGCTGCGACTTCTTCAATTAATCCTGCCGCCCCGCCCACGACTTTTGACGGTGGGAACGCCAGCTCGCTGATGCGCTTTTGCAGCTCCAGCACATCGCTGTTCAATTGATCGGCATATTTTTCCATGCCCTTGACGCTGTTATCACCAAACAGCGCCTTTTCCAGACGGTGGAATCCGGTGAATTTCGGATCTTCCGCTTTTTTCTCGAAATCGTCTTCGCGGGCGTCGATGCTGCCGTCAAGGTCAGAGAACAGCTCAGCAATCGGCTCAATGCGCTCGTAATGCTGGCGCGTCGGGGCGTACAGCGCTTTCGCTTTTTCGATGTCGCCAGCTTTCACCGCGTCGGTAAAGGCTTTGGTGCCGCTGACCAACTGCGCGGTTTCCGCCGTCACATAGGCTTTATAAGCGGTGATCGCTTCGCCGAGGCTCAGCACCGCATCCGCTTTCGCCGCGTCTTTGGTGGCGGCGCCGGTGACGATCAGTTTGCCTTTCGGGTTGGTGAGCAGACCGCAGGTCATGTCATATTCGCCCGGCTGCAGGTTTGCGGTGAGCTTCTGGGTAAAGCCCGGCGCGATGTTTTCGCGCTCTTCCACCACCATCACCCCTTTCAAAATCTCCCACTCCAGCGCTTTCTGGCTGTGGTTCTGAATAATAAACTGGGTTTTACCCGCGTTAACGGTCACCTGCATCGGCTCGCACTGTTTGTCGTTGACGGTGACTTTGACCTGCGGGATATCCGCAGCCTGAGCACCGAATGCAGAGCTGAGCAGCGCGGCCACGGTCACCCGCAGCGCATTACGGCGAAAATGAATCATCATGATCATCCCTTTCGGTAAGTAGAGTGTCGCTTATAAGCTCGCAGCGCCTGGTCAGGCAGCCCGCGAGGCAGTCGTATTATTTCGCGGCGGCAGCGCAAACAGCACCAGCGCCGGGATCAGATAAAGCAGATAGACAGCCACTTCGCTGACGCTTGGCGTCTCCTGGTAGCCGAAGATCCCTTCCAGCAGCGTGCCGAACAGCGTATGCGTCGACAGCACAGTGCTCAGATCGAAGGCGGTCTCCTGGAACAGGTTCCACAGGCCCGCCTCGTGGAAGGCGCGGATCGCCCCCGCCGCCAGGCCAGCGGCCACCAGCAGGATAAACAGGCTGGTCCATTTGAAGAACACGCCAAGGTTGAGACGGATACCGCCCCAGTAGAGGAGGAAACCCAGCACGATTGCCGTGGCCAGCCCCAGCATCGCCCCCAGCGGCGGCCAGATGCCAACGTCCTGCTGGAATGCCGCCAGCAGGAAGAAGACCGACTCCAGCCCCTCACGGGCGACCGCGAAAAAGACCATCATCACCAGCGCCCAGCCGTGGTGATTGCCGCGCTGTAGCGCCTTATCCACGGCCTGCTCCAGCTGCTGCTTGACGTTGCGTGAGACATTGCGCATCCAGAAGACCATCCACGTCAGGATCACCACCGCAATGACCGCGACGATCCCTTCGAACAGCTCCTGTTCGCGCTGAGGAAATTCCCCGGTGGTTTCGTTGATAAAGATGCCTAAGCCAAGACACAGCGCCGCTGCGAGGATCACGCCAATCCACATCACGCCAATCCAGTTGCCGCGCTGGGTGCGTTTCAGATAGCTGGCGATCAGGCTGACAATCAGCGCCGCCTCCAGGCCTTCGCGTAACATAATGAGAAATGGGACAAACATGCCAATACCCTTAAATGTAAAGCACCGTCAACGAATGCAAAAACAGGTAATATTTATGATAGTGATTATCATTACAATACTCAGAAACACAAGCGAAATGTTTAGAGAATGATGACTATCTGTAAATAAATCGCTGGCAAATAATGACTTATGAAAATATTCGCCTGTTATGAGGGAAAAGAATAAGCAAAGGATTTTTTACGCCAGATATTTACCCGTCGCGGCGGCTATGGCTAAATGGCGGCCTTATTGACCTGCGAAAAGAACAACATGACTGCATTTTTTCATTTCCTGCTGGCGCTGGCGGTGATCCTCGCCCTGGCCTGGCTTGTCAGCTACGACAGACAAAAAATTCGTATTCGTTATATTCTTCAGTTGATTATTATAGAAATAGCGCTCGCTTTCTTTTTCCTGCACGCCGAAAGCGGCCTGTGGCTGGTAAAAAATATTTCCGGCTTTTTTGCTTCGCTGTTAGGCTTTGCCGCCGAGGGGACCAATTTCGTCTTTGGCGGCATGAGCGAAAAAGGCTTAGCCTTTATTTTTCTTGGCGTCCTGTGTCCGATTGTGTTTATTTCCGCGCTGATTGGTATTCTCCAGCACTGGCGGATCCTGCCGATTTTTATTCGCGTGATTGGCACCCTGCTGTCGAAGGTCAACGGCATGGGTAAGCTGGAATCTTTTAACGCCATCAGCTCACTGATCCTCGGCCAGTCGGAAAACTTCATCGCCTACAAAGGCGTACTGGGCGACCTCTCCTCACGGCGCCTGTTCACCATGGCGGCGACGGCCATGTCAACCGTATCGCTGTCGATCGTCGGCGCCTATATGACCATGCTGGACGCCAAATATGTCGTCGCGGCGCTGATCCTGAATATGTTCAGCACCTTTATCGTGCTGTCGGTGATTAACCCGACGCGGCCGGGCAGCGAGCAGGAAATAAAGCTGGAGAAGCTGCATGAATCACAGAGTTTCTTTGAAATGCTCGGGGAATATATTCTGGCCGGCTTTAAAGTGGCGATGATTATTCTGGCGATGCTGATCGGCTTTATCGCCCTGATCAGCGCCATTAACGCGCTGTTCGCTACCCTGTTTGGCCTCAGCTTCCAGCAGATCCTCGGCTACGTCTTCTATCCGTTAGCCTGGCTTATCGGCATTCCGCTGAGCGATGCGCTGAACGCCGGCAGCATCATGGCCACCAAGCTGGTCGCTAACGAATTTGTGGCGATGATTGAGCTGCAAAAGATTGCCGCCAGCATGACGCCGCGCGGGCTCGGCATTCTCTCGGTCTTCCTGGTGTCGTTTGCTAACTTTGCTTCAATCGGCATTATCGCCGGGGCGATCAAAGGCCTGAATGAACCGCAGGGCAATATCGTCTCCCGCTTCGGCCTGCGGCTGGTGTTTAGCGCCACGCTGGTGAGCCTGCTTTCCGCCAGCTTCGCCGGGCTGGTGCTGTAAGACAAACGGCGGGGCTGCCCCCGCCGTTTACTCAGAACTGCACGCAGACCGGCTGGTCGACACGCATCACCGACTCCTGCGCGAAGCGCGATTTATAGCCCTCGCGCAGGGCCTCAATACCGGTCTCGCTCTGCGCGTCGTGGCCATGGATCACCATCAGCGCCTTGCTCTGCTCCCGCACCACCTGACCATTCTGGCCAAGCCACTGGCCGTGGGCATCAAACACCGTCAGCCCGTCGCGAAAGCGCGGCGTGACGTCGCGGTCGACAAACTGTTGCCACTCTTCAGCGGTGATGTCTTTCCCCGCCGGGCGGCTCAGACCGAAGTAAAGCGTGGTTTGCACCATGGACTGATCCGCCGGGCAGGCGCCGGGCTTCGGCGCGCTGGTCGATGAACTTCCACCCGCCGCGCAGCCGCTGAGTAACCCTGCCAGCACCAGCGCCATTACACCCTGTCTGAACGTCATCTTTGCTATCCTCATTGTTATTAGTCAGGAAATATCAGCGGATTTTCAAATAATTAGCAAGGGTTATAATATTCCGGCCCGGCAACAGGCAATAAAAAGCCCGCCAGCGGCGGGCTCGTGAGCGTCAGATGAGCTTACTCAGCCGTGGCGCGTACCGGCGGCGGCGTATGGTAGTGGGCATCCGCTTCAGCGAAGCGCTGCTGCATGCTGGCTGACGGCGCTTTATCCAGCAGGCTAAAGACCACAATCCCGATGCTGCCGAAGACAAAGCCCGGAATAATTTCATACAGGCCCAGCCAGCCAAACTGCTTCCAGACGATCACGGTCAGGGCGCCAATCACCATCCCGGCCAGCGCGCCGTTACGGGTCATACGCGACCACATCACCGAAAACAGCACCACCGGGCCAAAGGCGGCGCCGAAACCGGCCCAGGCATAGCTCACCAGACCCAGCACGCGGTTCTCCGGGTTGGCCGCCAGGGCAATGGCCACCAGGGCAACCACCAGCACCATCATACGGCCCACCCAGACCAGCTCTTTCTGACCGGCGTTTTTGCGCAGGAAGGCTTTATACAGATCTTCAGTAATCGCGCTGGAGCAAACCAGCAGCTGACAGCTCAGGGTGGACATCACCGCCGCCAGAATCGCCGACAGCAGGATCCCGGCAATCCACGGGTTAAACAGGATTTGCGCCAGCTCGATAAACACGCGTTCGGCGTTCTGGTTAACCGCGCCCGCCAGGCTCGGGTTGTTATTGAAGTAGGCGATGCCAAAGAAGCCGACGGCCACCGCCCCGCCGAGGCAGAGGATCATCCAGGTCATACTAATGCGACGCGCGTGGACGATGCTGTGGTGCGAATCCGCCGCCATAAAGCGCGCCAGAATATGCGGCTGACCGAAATAGCCCAGTCCCCAGCCCATCAGCGAAATAATCGCCACGAAGTTCAGCCCTTTCAGCATGTCGATATTTTCGATGCTCTTCTGCTTAATGACTTCCAGCGAATCGCCAAAACCGCCGACGGATATAATCACGATTACCGGGGTAAGGATCAGCGCGAAAATCATCAGGCTGGCCTGCACGGTATCCGTCCAGCTGACGGCGAGGAAGCCGCCGACAAAGGTATAGATAATTGTCGCCGCCGCGCCGGCCCACAGCGCGGTTTCATAACTCATGCCAAAGGTGCTTTCAAACAGACGCGCCCCCGCCACAATTCCCGAGGCGCAATAGATAGTAAAGAACAGCAGAATAACCAGCGCCGAAATAATTCTCAGCACCCGGCTTTTATCTTCAAAACGGCCGGTAAAATAATCAGGCAGCGTCAGGGCGTTATTATTCACCTCGGTATGCACGCGCAGGCGCCCGGCGACCAGCTTCCAGTTAATCCACGCCCCCAACGTTAAGCCGATGGCAATCCAGCTTTCGGAAATCCCGGAGAGGAAAATGGCACCCGGCAGGCCCATCAGCAGCCAACCGCTCATGTCCGAGGCGCCGGCGGAAAGCGCGGTCACAAATGGCCCCAGACTCCGCCCCCCGAGAATATAATCATCAAAGTTTTTGGTCGAACGCCAGGCAATAAACCCTATCAATACCATACCAAAAATATAAACAATAAATGTCACCAGCATCGGTGTGCTAATAGCCATGCAAAGTCTCCAGAATTTTTATCGACAGCGTCCAACTTCGTCGTTTTTTTCCACTACCGGAACGGGGTAATGGCGCATTGTTTAATTGGGCGACCGTATCCTGACGGAAGCTTCGGTTTTTCACAAACGATTTAACACAGCATTTACACGAAAATCCGACGGCGCAAAACGTCAATTTGCGAGAGGTTGCACTCTCTCACGTTTTTAAAGGTTGCACCAAACAAAAGTGTTAACTCACGCATACAAATACCCTATGAGCCCGGGGTTAAAATTCTGCTATTTTAGGCATTATTTTTAACAAATCAGCCATTTCACGGCTTTCGTCACAAGCCATAATTAACATGGTTGCACAAAGTTGCAACATAGTGGATATTTCCATGCAACCGCATAAGCTAACGATAAATGACAGGAGTTTTGAGCATGGGCACCACCACCATGGGTGTTAAGCTTGACGACGCAACCCGCGAGCGCATTAAGTCCGCCGCGAGCCGCATTGACCGCACGCCGCACTGGCTGATTAAGCAGGCCATCTTCAATTATCTGGAAAAACTGGAGAACGATGAGACGCTGCCCGAGCTACCGGCGCTGCTCTCCGGGGCCGCCAACGAAAGCGATGACGCCAGCGTATTAACGGAAGAGCCGTATCAGCCGTTCCTCGAATTCGCCGAGCAGATCCTGCCGCAGTCGGTAAGCCGCGCGGCGATCACCGCCGCCTGGCGTCGCCCGGAAACCGACGCGGTGCCGATGCTGCTGGAGCAGGCCCGACTGCCGCAGCCGCTGGGAGAGCAGGCGCATAAGCTGGCGTATCAACTGGCGGAAAAACTACGCAACCAGAAGACCGCCAGCGGCCGCGCCGGCATGGTGCAGAGTCTGCTGCAGGAGTTCTCCCTCTCCTCACAGGAAGGGGTGGCGCTGATGTGTCTGGCGGAAGCCCTGCTGCGTATTCCGGATAAAGCCACCCGCGATGCGCTGATCCGCGACAAAATCAGCAACGGCAACTGGCAGTCGCACATTGGCCGCAGCCCGTCGCTGTTCGTCAACGCCGCCACCTGGGGGCTGCTGTTCACCGGCAAACTGGTCTCCACCCACAACGAAACCAGCCTCTCCCGCTCGCTGAACCGCATCATCGGCAAGAGCGGCGAACCGCTGATCCGCAAGGGCGTGGATATGGCGATGCGACTGATGGGCGAACAGTTCGTCACCGGGGAAACCATCGCCGAAGCGCTGGCCAACGCCCGCAAGCTGGAAGATAAAGGTTTCCGTTACTCTTACGACATGCTAGGCGAAGCGGCCCTGACCGCCGCCGACGCCCAGGCCTATATGGTCTCTTATCAGCAGGCGATCCACGCCATCGGCAAAGCCTCTAACGGCCGCGGCATTTATGAAGGGCCGGGCATCTCCATTAAGCTGTCGGCTCTGCACCCACGCTACAGCCGCGCCCAGTATGACCGGGTGATGGAAGAGCTCTACCCGCGTCTGAAATCGCTGACCCTGCTGGCGCGCCAGTATGACATCGGCATTAACATCGACGCCGAAGAAGCGGACCGTCTGGAGATCTCTCTCGACCTGCTGGAAAAACTGTGCTTCGAGCCGGAGCTGGCGGGCTGGAACGGGATTGGCTTCGTGATTCAGGCCTACCAGAAGCGCTGTCCGTTTGTCATTGATTACCTGATTGACCTCGCCACCCGCAGCCGCCGTCGCCTGATGATCCGTCTGGTGAAAGGCGCCTACTGGGACAGCGAAATCAAACGCGCGCAGATGGAAGGTCTCGAAGGCTATCCGGTCTACACCCGCAAGGTTTACACCGACGTCTCCTATCTCGCCTGCGCGAAAAAGCTGCTGGCGGTGCCGAACCTGATTTATCCGCAGTTCGCCACCCACAACGCCCATACCCTGGCGGCTATCTACCAGCTGGCGGGCCAGAACTACTACCCTGGCCAGTATGAGTTCCAGTGCCTGCACGGCATGGGCGAACCGCTGTACGAGCAGGTGGTGGGCAAAGTCGCCGACGGCAAACTGAACCGGCCGTGCCGGATCTACGCCCCGGTGGGCACCCACGAGACGCTGCTGGCGTATCTGGTGCGTCGTCTGCTGGAGAACGGCGCCAATACCTCCTTCGTCAACCGTATTGCGGACAATACCCTGCCGCTGGACGAGCTGGTGGCCGACCCGGTCAGCGCGGTAGAAAAACTGGCGCAGCAGGAAGGCCAGGCCGGCCTGCCGCATCCGAAAATCCCGCTGCCGCGCGATCTCTACGGCAGCGGCCGGAGCAACTCCGCCGGTCTGGATCTGGCTAACGAGCATCGTCTGGCCTCCCTCTCCTCTTCCCTGCTCAACAGCGCCCTGCATAAATGGCAGGCATTGCCGATGCTGGAGCAGCCGGTAGCCGAAGGCGAGATGCAGCCGGTAGTCAACCCGGCTGAGCCAAAGGACATTGTCGGCTACGTCCGCGAAGCCAGCGATGACGAAGTGCAGCAGGCGCTGACCAGCGCTATCAACAACGCGCCAATCTGGTTCGCCACCCCGCCGCAGGAGCGCGCCGCCATTCTCGAGCGTGCCGCGGTGCTGATGGAAAGCCAGATGCCGACCCTGATGGGGATCCTGGTGCGCGAAGCGGGTAAAACCTTCAGCAACGCCATCGCCGAAGTGCGCGAAGCCGTTGACTTCCTCCACTACTATGCCGGCCAGGTGCGCGACGATTTCGATAATGAAACCCACCGTCCGCTGGGTCCGGTGGTCTGTATCAGCCCGTGGAACTTCCCGCTGGCGATCTTCACCGGGCAGATTGCCGCCGCGCTGGCGGCCGGCAACAGCGTGCTGGCGAAACCGGCCGAGCAGACGCCGCTGATCGCCGCCCAGGGCGTGGCGATCCTGCTGGAAGCCGGCGTGCCGCCAGGGGTGATCCAACTGCTGCCGGGCCGCGGGGAAACCGTCGGCGCCGCGCTGACATCCGATGAGCGCGTGCGCGGCGTGATGTTCACCGGCTCCACCGAAGTGGCCACCCTGCTGCAACGCAATATCGCCAGCCGCCTCGACGCTCAGGGACGCCCGACGCCGCTGATCGCCGAAACTGGCGGGATGAACGCGATGATCGTCGACTCGTCGGCGCTCACCGAGCAGGTGGTGATCGACGTCCTGGCCTCCGCATTCGACAGCGCCGGCCAGCGCTGCTCCGCCCTGCGCGTCCTCTGCCTGCAGGAAGAGGTAGCCGACCACACCTTAACCATGCTGCGCGGCGCGATGAGCGAGTGTCGCATGGGCAATCCGGGCCGCCTGACCACCGATATCGGTCCGGTTATCGATGCAGAAGCGAAAGAGAATATCGAACGCCATATTCAGACGATGCGCGCCAAAGGCCGCACCGTCTATCAGGCGGTGCGCGAGAATAGCGAAGACGCCCGCGAATGGAACCACGGGACCTTCGTGCCGCCGACGCTTATCGAACTCGACAGCTTTGACGAGCTGAAAAAAGAGGTTTTCGGCCCGGTGCTGCACGTGGTGCGCTATAACCGTAACGAGCTGGATAAACTGGTGGAGCAGATTAACGCCTCCGGTTACGGCCTGACCCTCGGCGTGCATACCCGCATCGACGAGACCATCGCCCAGGTCACCGGCAGCGCGAAGGTGGGCAACCTGTACGTCAACCGCAATATGGTTGGCGCCGTGGTCGGCGTGCAGCCGTTCGGCGGCGAAGGGTTGTCCGGTACCGGTCCGAAAGCCGGCGGCCCGCTGTACCTTTACCGTCTGCTTTCCAGCCGTCCGCAGGGCGCCGTTGGCGTGACCTTCGCCCGCCAGGATGCAGAGCGTCCGCTGGACGCCCAGCTGAAAACGCTGCTGGAAAAACCACTGCAGGCGCTGCAGCAGTGGGCGGCGGGCCGACCTGAGCTGCAGGCGCTGTGCCAGCAGTACAGCGAGCAGGCGCAAAGCGGCACCCAACGCCTGCTGCCGGGGCCAACCGGCGAGCGCAACACCCTGACGCTGATGCCCCGCGAGCGCGTGCTGTGCGTGGCGGATAATGAGCAGGATGCGCTGATCCAGCTGGCGGCTGTGCTGGCGGTCGGTTGTGAAGTGCTGTGGCCGGACAGTGCCCTGCAGCGCGATCTGGCGAAGAAACTGCCGCGGGACGTCAGCGAGCGGATCCGTTTTGCCAAAGCGGATCAGTTGCCCGGTCAGGCCTTCGACGCGGTTATCTATCACGGCGATTCCGACCAGCTGCGCGAGCTGTGCGAGCAGGTGGCAGCGCGCGACGGGGCGATTGTCTCCGTGCAGGGCTTCGCCCGCGGCGAAACCAATCTGCTGCTGGAGCGGCTGTATATCGAGCGTTCGCTGAGCGTCAACACCGCGGCGGCAGGCGGTAACGCCAGCCTGATGACCATCGGCTAACCCGGGCCCCCCGGTGGCGCTGTGTTACCGGGGCTACATAACACCGCAAAGGGTAGCCCGGATAAGGCGCTGTGCGCCGCCATCCGGGCAATCAATCTGCGATGCGATCAGCTAATGACAGCCGACGTCAGCTGTGCTTAATTAGGGCTCCCTGACGGGAGCCTTTTTTATGGGAGCAGAACAATGAAACGCATGTTATTTGCCGTGGCGGCCCTTCTGGCCAGCGGCGCGGCGCTGGCGGACGAGTGCAGCAACGCCAACACCCAAACCGAAATGAATCAGTGCGCGGCCGCGCAGTTTCAGGCAGCCGACAAAAAACTGAACGACACCTGGCAGCAGGCTCTGCAGCGGGCGGTGGGTAAACAGCAAACATTACTGAAACAGGCGCAGCAGGCATGGATTGCTCTGCGCGACGCCGACTGCGCCTTCCTCGCGTCCGGCGCCGAAGGCGGCAGCATGCAGCCGATGCTGCTGAGCCAGTGCATGACCGATAAGAGCGTGGAGCGGGAATCTTTCCTCGCCTCGCTGCTGCAGTGCGAGGACGGCGATCAAAGCTGCCCGCTGCCGCCGGCCAATTAACTAACGGACGCGAATGCCTTCGATAATCATCCGCTGGACATTATCGACCGTTTGCTCAAAAAAGGCCGCGTCCTGCAGCGTGGCGCCGGTGACCGCCTCTACCTGGGTGGCGAAGTCGGCGTAATGCTGGGTAGTGGCCCAGATCATAAAGATTAAATGCTGCGGATCGACCGGCGCCAGCTTGCCGCGGTCGATCCAGCCGGAGACAATCGCCGATTTCTCATCGACCAGCGCTTTCAGATCCCCGGTCAGCTCACCCATCAGCAGCGGCGCGCCCTGCAGCATCTCGAGACAGAAGAGCTTCGAGGCCTGGGGGTGATCGCGGGACACCTCCAGCTTCAGGCGAATATACTCGCGGATCGCCACCAGCGGGCTGATATCCTCGCGAAAGGCCTTCAGCGGCGCCAGCCAGATGGCGAGGATCTGCTGCAGAACGGCCACGTACAGCGCCTCTTTCGAAGGGTAGTAATAAAGCAGATTGGTTTTCGACACCCCGGCGCGCTCAGCTACCTGCTCCAGCCGCGTACCGTGAATACCAAATTGCGAAAATGCCTCCAGCGCGGCGGCCAGGATGGCCTCCTTTTTGGCGCTGACCGCTTGTGAACGTTTGCCGTTTTTCTTCACCGCGCCCTGTGCCATACATCCTCTCCTTCAGTTGACGCCACCAGCATAGCAAAAGCCCTTCGCCGACACGACCCCATGCACCCTGATTGCGCATGACTGCCGTTTTTTCGTGCACTGATTTTGACCATCCAGTCCACTTTTTTATCGTCCTTTTTAGCAACCCAATAGCAACACATTAATAACATTAGCATTTATAAAACTGGCATCGCGTTTGCTTTACCTGTTCTGCGAGGTGGTCCAGGGAGAGGCAGGATGCCGCACCACCGCAACCCATCTTCCATGACTGTAGAGAGGTAGGTATGAAAATTGGTGTTTTCGTTCCCATTGGCAACAACGGCTGGCTGATCTCCACCCATGCCCCGCAGTATATGCCGACCTTCGAACTGAATAAGGCTATCGTGCAGAAAGCCGAGCACTACCATTTCGACTTCGCGCTCTCCATGATCAAGCTGCGCGGCTTCGGCGGGAAAACAGAATTCTGGGATCACAACCTGGAGTCCTTCACCCTGATGGCCGGCCTGGCCGCGGTGACCTCGAAGATCCAGATCTACGCCACCGCCGCCACCCTTACGCTGCCGCCGGCGATCGTCGCCCGGATGGCCTCCACCATCGATTCCATCTCCGGCGGCCGGTTTGGCGTCAATCTGGTGACCGGCTGGCAAAAACCGGAATATGACCAGATGGGCATGTGGCCGGGGGATGACTATTTCGCCAGCCGCTATGACTATCTCACCGAATACGTTCAGGTGCTACGCGACCTGTGGGGCACCGGGCGCAGCGATTTCAAAGGCGATTACTTCACCATGAACGACTGCCGGGTCAGCCCGCGCCCTTCGCAGCCGATGAAGGTGATCTGCGCCGGGCAGAGCGACGCCGGTATGGCCTTCTCCGCCCAGCACGCGGACTACAACTTCTGCTTTGGCAAAGGGGTCAACACGCCGACGGCCTTCGCGCCGACCGCAGCGCGCATGATGCAGGCGGCGGAAAAAACCGGCCGTGACGTAGGCTCCTATGTGCTGTTCATGGTGATCGCCGACGAAACCGACGAAGCGGCGCGCGCCAAATGGGAGCACTACAAAGCGGGCGCCGATGAAGAAGCGCTGGCGTGGCTCACCGAGCAGAGTCAGAAAGACACCCGCTCCGGCAGCGATACCAACGTGCGCCAGATGGCCGACCCAACCTCGGCGGTCAATATCAACATGGGCACCCTTGTCGGATCGTATGCCAGCGTCGCCCGTATGCTTGATGAAGTCGCGAGCGTGCCCGGCACCGACGGCGTGCTGCTGACCTTTGATGATTTTCTTGCCGGCATTGACGCCTTTGGCGAACGCATTCAGCCGCTGATGCGCTGCCGGGACCACATTGCTCCTGTTACCCGTGAGGTGGCCTGATGATTACCCTTCCCGCTCGCCCGGAATCCCTGACCTTCGCGCCGCAGCAGAGCGCGCTGATTGTTGTCGATATGCAGAACGCCTACGCCAGCCAGGGCGGCTATCTGGATCTTGCCGGCTTTGACGTCTCCGCCACCCGGCCGGTTATCGACAATATTAATACCGCCGTCACCGCCGCCCGCGCCGCGGGCATGCTGATTATCTGGTTCCAGAATGGCTGGGATGACCAGTATGTTGAAGCCGGCGGCCCGGGCTCGCCGAACTACCACAAGTCCAATGCGCTGAAAACGATGCGTCAGCGCCCGGAGCTGCAGGGCAAGCTGTTGGCGAAAGGCGGCTGGGATTATCAGCTGGTGGACGAACTGACGCCGCAGGAAGGCGACATCGTGTTGCCGAAACCGCGCTACAGCGGCTTCTTTAACACCCCGCTCGACAGCATTTTGCGCAGCCGCGGTATACGCCACCTGGTGTTCACCGGGATCGCCACCAACGTCTGCGTCGAATCGACGCTGCGCGACGGCTTCTTCCTCGAATACTTCGGCGTGGTGCTGGAGGATGCCACCCATCAGGCCGGCCCGGCCTTCGCCCAGCAGGCGGCACTGTTCAATATTGAAACCTTTTTCGGCTGGGTCAGCGACGTCGAGAGCTTCTGCCGCGCGCTATCCCCTGCCACCCCGCTGTCTTTAGCCAAGGAGAAACGTTATGCCTAAACAGGTGATCATTCCGCCAGGCACCACCACGCCGATTGCCCCCTTTGTTCCGGGGACGCTCGCCGATGGCGTGGTCTACGTCTCCGGTACTCTGCCGTTTGATAAGCAAAATAATGTGGTGCACATCGGCGACCCAAAGGCGCAAACCCGCCACGTGCTGGAGACCATCAAGAGCGTTATCGAAACGGCGGGCGGGAGTATGGCGGATGTGACTTTCAACAGCATCTTTATCACCGACTGGACAAATTACGCCGCGATTAACGAGGTTTACGCCGAGTTTTTCCCCGGCGATAAACCCGCGCGCTTTTGCATTCAGTGCGGTCTGGTGAAGCCCGATGCGCTGGTGGAAATCGCCAGCGTCGCCCATATCGGCACCCCGACATGATGAGGCTCAATATTGCTCCAGCCCCATGGCCCGGCGCGCCGGTGGTGGTCCTCAGCGCCGGTCTGGGCGGCGGCGGCGGCTACTGGCTGGCGCAGCGCGCGGCGCTGGAGGAACAGTATCAGCTGGTGAGTTATGACCATAACGGGACCGGGGAGAACGCCGGTCCGCTGCCCGCCGACTACAGCATGGCGACGATGGCCGGAGAGCTGTTCAGCGCTCTGCAGGCGGCGGGGATCGCCCGCTTCGCGCTGGTGGGCCACGCGCTGGGGGCGCTAATTGGCCTGCAGCTGGCGCTCGATCGCCCCGAGGCGGTGAGCGCCCTGGTGCTGGTCAACGGCTGGCTGTCGCTGTCGCCGCACACCCGCCGCTGCTTCCTGGTGCGCGAGCGTCTGCTGCATGCCGGCGGCGCGCAGGCGTGGGTCGAAGCACAGCCGCTGTTTCTCTACCCGGCGGAATGGATGGCCGCGCGCCTGCCGCGCCTCGAAGCGGAAGATGCGCTTGCCATCAGCCATTTTCAGGGCAAGGAGAACCTGCTGAAGCGGCTGCAGGCCCTGAAGCAGGCTGATTTTTCGCGTCGCGCGGCGGCCATCGCCTGCCCGACGCTGATTATCAGCGCCGCTGACGACCTGCTGGTCCCGGCCTCCTGCTCCCGCGTGCTGCAGACGGCTATCTCCGGCAGCCAGCACGTGGAAATGCCATGGGGCGGCCATGCCTGTAACGTCACCGACGCCGATACCTTTAATACCATTTTACGCGACGGGCTGGCCGCTATGCTGCCGGTCGCCACGGAGACCCGATGAACGACGCGATAAACCAGACGGCCTGCGAGACGCTGTTTACCCAGGCCCGAACCCACAACGGCTGGCTGGATAAGCCAGTGAGCGATGCGCAGCTGCAGGCAGTCTGGGACCTGATGAAAATGGGGCCGACTTCCGCCAACTGTTCGCCGGCGCGCATCGTGTTTGTGCGCAGCGCGGAAGGCAAAGAGAAACTTCGCCCGACGCTCTCCAGCGGCAATCTGCAAAAAACCATGCAGGCGCCGGTGACCGCCATCGTGGCGTGGGACAGCGCCTTTTACGACCGGCTACCGACCCTCTTTCCCCACGGTGACGCCCGCAGCTGGTTCACCTCCAGCCCGCAGCTGGCGGAGGAGACCGCGTTTCGCAACAGCTCCCTGCAGGCGGCATATCTGATTTTCGCCTGCCGGGCGCTGGGCCTCGACACCGGGCCAATGTCCGGCTTCGACCGGGAAAAAGTCGATGCGGCGTTTTTCGCCGACAACGGCTGGAAAAGCAACCTGCTGGTGAACATCGGCTATGGCGACCCCGGCAAACTGTACGGCCGCCTGCCGCGTCTGTCCTTTGATGAAGCCTGCCTGCTGGCATAAGGAGTTTACGATGGAGTTAGCGGACAAAGCGAGTTTCCGTGACGCCATGGCCCACGTCGGCGCCGCGGTTAACATTATTACCACCGATGGCCCGGCGGGCCGGGCGGGATTTACCGCCAGCGCGGTCTGCAGCGTTACCGACACGCCGCCGACCCTGCTGGTCTGCCTGAACCGCTCGGCCTCGGTGTGGCCGGTGTTCAGCGAACATCACACGCTGTGCGTCAATACCCTGGCGGCGGGACAGGAGGCGCTGTCGACGCTGTTTGGCGGAAAAACGGCGATGGACGAGCGCTTTGCTGCCGCCGACTGGCAGACCGGCGCCACCGGCTGCCCGCGGCTGGAGGCGGCGCTGGTCAGTTTTGACTGCCGCATCGACCAGCGCGTCAGCGTCGGCACGCACGACATCCTGTTTTGTCACGTCGTGGCCATTACCCGTCACCCGGAACCCCGGGGTCTGATGTGGTTTGACCGCGGCTATCACACGCTTATGCGACCCGCTTGTTAACCTCTAACCCGGGATATCATCATGGCACTCTTCGATTTTCCTCGCTGGAAGCTGACCTCCCCCGCCGCCGAATCCGGCGTCGTCGCGCCCGATGAACGCTTATCGGCCGGGCAAACGCTGGTGATGGGCGTGCAGCACGCCGTTGCGATGTTCGGCGCGACGGTGCTGATGCCGTTGCTGATGGGGCTCGACCCTAACCTGTCGATACTGATGTCGGGAGTCGGCACCCTGCTGTTCTTTGTCGTCACCGGCGGACGGGTGCCGAGCTATCTCGGCTCGAGCGCCGCCTTTGTAGGGGTGGTGATCGCCATTACCGGCTTTAATGGCCAGGGGCTGAACCCTCATCTAAGCGTCGCCCTTGGCGGGATCATCGCCTGCGGGCTGGTCTACACCCTGATCGGTCTGGTGGTGATGAAGATCGGCACCCGCTGGATCGAGCGCCTGATGCCGCCGGTGGTGACCGGGGCGGTGGTGATGGCTATCGGCCTGAACCTGGCGCCGATTGCTGTGCGCAGCGTGTCCGCCAGCGCCTTCGACAGCTGGATGGCGGTGTTGACCGTGCTCTGTATCGGCATAGTCGCGGTATTTACCCGCGGGATGCTGCAGCGTCTGCTGATCCTGGTCGGCCTGATCGTCGCCTGCGCGCTGTACGCCCTGCTGGCTAACGGCTTTGGCCTCGGCAAACCGCTGGACTTCTCCCCCCTAGCCCAGGCGGCGTGGTTCGGGCTGCCGCACTTTACCCCCCCATCCTTTAACGGCCAGGCGATGATGTTGATTGCCCCGGTCGCGGTGATCCTGGTGGCCGAGAACCTCGGGCACCTGAAAGCCGTCGCCGGGATGACCGGGCGCAATATGGACCCGTACATGGGGCGCGCCTTCGTCGGCGACGGTCTGGCGACCATGCTCTCCGGCTCGGTGGGCGGCAGCGGGGTCACGACCTATGCGGAGAACATCGGCGTCATGGCGGTGACCAAGGTCTACTCGACGCTGGTGTTTGTCGCCGCGGCGCTGATTGCCATGCTGCTGGGCTTCTCGCCTAAATTCGGCGCATTAATCCACACCATTCCCGGGCCGGTGATCGGCGGCGCCTCGATCGTGGTCTTTGGCCTGATCGCCGTCGCCGGGGCGCGGATCTGGGTGCAAAACCGCGTCGACCTCAGCCAGAACAGCAATCTGATCATGGTGTCTGTGACCCTGGTGCTGGGCGCCGGCGATTTCGCGCTGTCGCTGGGCGGCTTTACGCTGGGCGGGATTGGTACCGCCACCTTCGGGGCGATCCTGCTGCACGCGCTGCTTCATCGCGGGACGCGGGAGGCGAAGGAGGCCAGAGTAACGCCGGTTTAAGCCACATTAGCGCGGCCTTGGCGCAGGGAGCGGGTGGGCCGGATAAGGCATTTATGCCGCCATCCGGCCTGCCGGGAACGTCTCAGCGATGTTGAGGCCGTCAGCACCGGCAGTTTCAGCAACAATGGTGAATAAATTAACGACAGGTCGTATGAACGTAGGCCGGGTAAGGCGACAGCCGCCACCCGGCGAAATAACGGTACAACCGAATATTTCCCTGCTCGCGCTGCGCTTAGCAGGGCTACAACTTCTATGTTAATGCCGGGCAGATTGCGCTCCCGGTTAATTTTTCTGCACTCTGTTTTCCATAGCGCAGGGAGCGCACAGGGGGCGGCCAGTCGCCGCCGCCCCCTGTACCCCCGGGCTCCGGCCAGCAAAATCGCCACTGCGTGGTGCCTTCGACTTATCCCTGCAGGCTGCGGGTCGGGCCGAGGCAGCGTCCCTGCAAAACACGGCCCTCAGCCCGCATCCATGCGGGCTGCCCCGGCCTTCCGGGAACGTCTCAGCGATTTTGAGGCCGTCAGCACCGGCAGTTTCAGTCGCGCAAGTGGTTAAATTAATAACAGGTCGTACGAACGTAGGCCGGGTAAGGCGCAGCCGCCACCCGGCATAAAAACGACGCCGTGCCTGATGCTATCGTCCGGCGGCGCTGCGCTTGCGCGGGCCTGGAGACGATCAGAGCCGGACGAGTAGGCCAGCCAGGCTAAGCGCCGCTGTAGGATCAGAAGCGTAAAATTACGGCTCGCGTCGATCGACCAGCTCCGGAAGCGGCTGCACATCGTCATTCTTTGACATCTGCGGCGGCGGTTTGCGCTTCCACTTCAGCTCGCTCACCAGCACTCCCGCGAGGATAAAGAAGCAGCCAAGGAGGGCCAGCAGCGGCAGACGCTCGCCGGCCAGTCGGCCAAAAATACCGGCCCATACCGGTTCGCCGGTATAGATCAGCGTGGCCCGCGTCGGCGAGACGCTGCGCTGCGCCCAGTTCATGGTCACCTGAATGATCGCGCTGAAAATGCCCAGCCCCAGCGCCACGCCGAGCAGCGTCGGCGTCAACGGCGGCACCGACTCACCGGCCGGCTTCATGGCAGCGAAAGCCACCAGCGACGCGGTCGCCAGCTGCACCACCGTCACCCGTCGGACATCCACTTTTCCGGCCCAGGCGCTGATAAGGATAATCTCCGCGGCGATCGCCAGCGCGCTCGCCAGAGTGATCATCTCCCCCACGCCAAGCGCCAACAGATTGTTTTCCGGCCCGGCCAGCAGGATCAAACCGATAAAGGCCAGCACAATCCCCACGCAGGACATCAACCCTGGCATACGCCCCAGACACAGCCACTGCAGCAGCGGCACCAGCGGCACATACATCGCCGTGATAAAGGCAGACTTGCTGCTGGAGATCGACTGCAGCCCCCAGGTCTGCAGGCCATACCCCAGCGCAATCGCCACGCCAATCGCCACCCCCGCCTTCACCTCCAGCCACGTCAGGCCGCGCAGGGTGCGGAGCGAGAGCAGGCCCACCGCCAGCGCGGCGGTCGCGAAACGCAGGCCGACAAAAAACAGCGGCCCACTGAGGCTGACCGCATACTGTACGGCAAGGAACGTCCCTCCCCAGAACATGGTGATCATGATAAGGAGCGCTTCCTGGCGGCTAACGGAGAATTTTAACGAAGACATAAGACAGCCATGACGATAAACGGGCGACCAGTGTGCAATCGGCCCGGCGGGAGCGCAACCTCCGACAGCTAAAAAAAACCGCCGGCAGATGCCGGCGGCGAGGGCGATGCGGTTGGGTCGGGGAGATTAACACCGCATCAAAGAGAACAGTGCCAGTCGCGCGTTAACTCTCACGACTACCATGACTGTTTTTACCCCCTTTTTTGCCAGCCTCTGAGGCGCGCTGAGGGTCATTTTTAAAATTCCCCCCGCTATGCTGGCCACCTTTACGTCCTGCTTCTGATGCTCTTTCACGGTCTTCAGCAAAGTTGCCAGAACCGCCACGATGGTTTGCCATTACTGACCTCCATTAGGTTAGACATCATAGTGCATTACGCGGGAGCGGCGACGCCGCTGTTCTGCCGCGTATCTATAAGGTTAGTGAATGACTGCCGGTGACGATGGCAAATGTCACATTCAGAAACAAAGCCTGGCGAAAAAAATCCCCTCGCGCCGCCTGATGGCGCTAACCTGCTCTGCTGCCGAAGAAAAAATAGTCAGCAAAAAATGTATCCTGATGCTACATCCTCGCCGCACCGGCCAGTATAGCGTAGGCATCGCTTCCCGCTTCTCAGCCGCTCAGGCCGCGCTGCGCAAGGAAAAGTAAATAATGTTTTGTCATTTTGTTATAAATCAAATAAATGCCCGTTGGATTTGCACTCTTCGGCAGAGGCTTTATCTTTAAAGGTACCAGCTATTTGGCTGGCTTATAATGCAACCGAGGAGTGATGGAAATGGCTAAAATTCTGGTGCTTTATTATTCCATGTATGGACACATTGAAACCATGGCTCACGCCGTCGCCGATGGGGCGAACCGGGTGGACGGCGTTGAGGTGGTTGTGAAGCGCGTGCCGGAAACCATGCAGGCAGAAGCGTTTGCCAAAGCAGGCGGGAAAACGCAAAACGCGCCTGTCGCCACGCCGCAGGAGCTGGCTGAGTATGACGCCATCATCTTTGGTACCCCGACTCGTTTCGGCAATATGTCCGGACAAATGCGCACCTTCCTCGATCAGACCGGCGGCCTGTGGGCATCCGGCGCGCTGTACGGCAAGATCGCCAGCGTATTCAGCTCAACCGGCACCGGTGGCGGCCAGGAACAAACCATTACCTCCACCTGGACGACGCTGGCCCACCACGGGATGATCATCGTCCCGATCGGCTACGGCGCACAGGAGCTGTTCGACATCTCCCAGGTCCGCGGCGGGACGCCTTATGGCGCCACCACTATTGCCGGCGGCGACGGCTCGCGTCAGCCAAGCGAGGAAGAGTTAGCCATCGCCCGCTATCAGGGTGAACATGTCGCCAAACTGGCCGTTAAACTGCACGGCTAATCTTCCGCAGGAGGAGCACTATGCCAACTCAAGAAGCAAAAGCACATCGCGTCGGCGAATGGGCAAGTTTACGTAACACCTCGCCGGAGATCGCCGAGGCAATTTTCGAAGTTGCCCACTACGATGAAAAACTGGCTGAGCAAATCTGGGAGGAAGGCAGCGACGAAGTGCTGGCGCTGGCCTTTGCCAAAACCGATAAAGATGCGCTGTTCTGGGGTGAACAGACGATTGAGCGTAAAAACGTATAGGGCGTTTATCCCTGCCGAGTCTCACCCTAACCTGCTAAAAACCCGGATTGCTCCGGGTTTTTTCATTATTTCGCCGCCTCGTTGATCACCTTTTTAAAGGTCTCCAGCGGGCAGAATCCCTGGTCATCGACCGGGCAGCCGTTAAGCGCCAGCGTGACCCGCTGCGGCGGGGTCTGTAACGTCAATGGGTCGGCATTACGCAGCTGCTCAGTGCTCTGATAGACATACTCAATCTTCATCAGATCGCGGTTGCTGCCGCTGTCGTGCCAGCGCTGAAACAGCAGTTTGCCGCCGATAGGCGTGCGCTCGTACTGGCCAGGAAGTTGATAGGGCTTAAAGTCCAGCGCCGTCAGCAGCGAGGCGATATTCGAGTCGTGTCCCACCAGCAGGGTGACTTTCGCCTTGCTGGCTCCCTCGCCCACCAGCGCGTTATCGATATATTTAACCAGCGGTTTGGCCACGTTTTGCGCCACTGCCGTCGAGGTGAACAGACTATCCTGGTAGCCGTTTTTCAGCTTCGACAGCACCTGCCACTGCTTATCGCTGGTGATTTCCCCCCACGCCACCTGATCTTTCGGGAAGCCTTCATAGTATTGCAGGGTGAAGGCGTCTACCAGCGAGTTGCCCACCTTCAACGGTCCGGACACTCCCGGCTCCTGCTGATAACCGGCGCTAAAGGTATCTTTACCCTCGCTCAGGGAACAGACCTGCTTCTCTTTGCAGGAGGGCGAGTTGCGGTAATCGATCATCGTCTCCAGCAGCTTGTAGCTCTCGGTCAACTGCATCCCCTGGCGCTCTTTTTCCATCGCCTGCAGCGCTTTCTCGCGAAACGCCGGGGAGTCGTCGGTGATAACCGGGTTGAAGGTCGGGTCCATGGTGCCCATCTGCGGCTGATGATGCACCGCAATGCCGCAGCCCGGGAACGCGCCGGTGATAAAGAACTGCGCAGTGGCGACGGTGCGCTGCAGGCTGTTAGCGTAGGCGTAAACGGCGTTTTCCGGCGGGCACTCCCCGCTGGTCACCAGCTTCTGTTGCGCCAGCCATTCGCGCATATAGTGGCCCATATACACCTCCAGCACGCCGCCTTTGGTGGTCAGCTGGCCTCCCGGCACATCCCACTGCGGCCAGGCTTTGGCGGTGGACTGCTCCAGCACGCTGCCGTTATTGGCCAGCGGCGCGCGAAGGTTATGACGACTCATGATCAGCACCTGCTGCAGCTGATACCCCTCTGGGGCGGCCGTGTCCTGAGCCTGGGCGCCAGCGGATAACATGACCGCGCCGGCTACGGCGGCGGCGAGTAGACGTATTTTCATCCCTTCATCCTTAGTCATTTATTATCATCGGGTTAATTGTGACGGATTTAGGCCATTTTTCCTGGCATTCGCTCGCAAACTTAGACCGGAGCCGAAAATTTCCTCTGCCGGCCAAATAGTTTTATAATGAAACAACTAACCTGGAGGCTTTCGTGAAACGTACCCGTCTGGAAAACAGCTGCTGTCCTGTCGCCCGCTCCCTCGACGTTATCGGCGACTGGTGGTCGCTGCTTATCGTCCGTGATGCCCTCCGCGGGGTACGCCGTTTTAGCGAATTCCAGAAAAACCTCGGCATTGCCAAAAATATGCTCGCCGGGCGGCTGAAAATGCTGGTGGATGAAGGCATCCTGCGCCTGCAGCCGGCCTCCGACGGCAGCGCCTGGCAGGAGTATGTCCTGACCGATAAGGGCCGCGCCCTGCAGACCGTGCTGGTCGCCCTCTCCCAGTGGGCGGACGACTATCTGTTCGACCCGGACGAACCGGCGACGCGGCTCATTGACCGCCAGCAGCGCCAGCCCCTGCGTAAGCTGGTCCTGCAGGCGGCGGATGGCCGTGAGCTGGCCCCGACGGATATCACCATCGCCGTTCCGCTGAACGACTAAACGCGGCCCGCGGCAGGCAGAAATAAAAAAAGCCCGGCAAAATGGTTGCATTATTAAACCATATATCTCATGCTGAATTTGGTTTAATAATGCAACCTTTTAAGAGGCAATACTCATGTCCCAGTCATCGCACACTGCTTTTATCACCGGCGCTTCCTCAGGTATCGGCGCGATCTATGCCGAACGACTTGCCGCCCGCGGCTACGATCTGATCCTCGCCGCCCGTCGTGAAGATCGGCTGCAGGCGCTCGCCGGGCAACTGCAGGCGCGCTACGCCATCCGGGCCAGCATCCTCAAGGCCGACCTGAGCGAGGAGCAAGGCATTGAAGCCGTAGAGCAGCGTCTGCAGCAGGATCCCGCCGTTGACCTGTTCATCAACAACGCCGGAACGGCAAAAATGGCGGGCTTTCTCGCCAGCACGTCGCGCGAGCACCAGGCGATTCATACGCTCAACACCACCGCGCTTCTGCGCCTGAGCTATGCCGCACTGGCCGCTTTCGCTCCCCGGGGCCGCGGAACGCTGATCAATATTGCCTCTATTCTTGCGCTGCATACGCTGCCGGGCAGCGCGGTCTACAGCGCCAGCAAAGCCTGGGTGTTGAGCTTTACCCGTGGCCTGCAGGATGAGTTCGCCGACAGCGGCATGCGTATTCAGGCAGTATTGCCGGCGGCGACCGCCACCGATCTGTGGCCGACCTCCGGCGTGGCGCTCGACGCCCTGCCCACCGGTACGGTAATGACCACCGAGGATCTGGTTGACGCCGCTCTCAGGGGACTCGAGATGGGGGAAAAGGTCACCTTACCGCCGGTGCATGATCTGGGACTGTGGGAGGCTTTCGAGCAGACGCGACTGGCGCTGTTTACCAGTGCGCGAACCGGGCAACCGGCGCCGCGGTATCGCTAACTCGCCCCGGCGGCGGGCATTATTCCGGCAGCGGAACCGCCGCCAGGGTACAGATCGCCTCGTGCTCCCCGCCGCGGCGATCTGTGATCACTACCTTATCGCCCGCTTTTTTGCCTTCACAGGGTTTCAGGACCTGCTCCACGATCCGCTCGCGGCTCGCCTGACGTTCATTTTCAGCCTGACTGGCGAAGGCCGTCAGCGCCAGCGCCACGCCCAGCAGGCTGAGGGTTGTCTTATACATGTCTTACTCTCAGATCATTCTTATTCGCGGTCAGCGTAACCCGTTGCTGGCCGCACTTCTGAAAAATCACTTAACGGAGTGTTACGCCATTTCAGCTGAAAGCCAGGCTGTCACATTCCTGCGGGAAATATTTTATCACAACCCCGACAGCAGATATTCTCGCGATGAGGCGTCATCTTTCAGACATATCCCGATGTTATCTTCACACAGAGCCCTGTATCTTTTTCCCTTTCTAAACAGAATATTAGGTTGGTCTATGTCGGGTCTTATTCTCTTTATCGTCGCGGTGGCGCTGCTGGGCGTCGCCATCTACAGCCTGGTGTCGTACCTCAAAGAGCGGCGCGCCAGTCAGTTACCTGTCCATAAAAAGAAGAAATAATACCTTCCGTTCTCCGCCGTTTTCTGCTGATTGCTTTACCATCCTGTACTGTCCCTTACCGAACCAAAAACAAAGGCAGGCCTGCAGGCCTGCCTTTGTTCGGTTTCAGCGTCAGGTTCTAGGACTCCCAGGCCTGCTCCGCCTTGGCGGCATCGAACTGCGGCGGCGGTTTACGGAAACGTTGGGTCAGATAAGCCAGATACAGCAGACCAAGCGCCGCCCACACCAGGCCGAGCGTCAGGGAAGTGGCCTCGAGGTTGATCCACAGCACCCCTACCGTCAACGCCCCGACCATCGGCAGCAGCAGATAGTGCAGTCGATCCTTCCAGGTTTTGTTGTACCCCTTGCGACGCCAGAAGTGGTTGAACACCGACAGGTTAACGAAGGTGAAGGCCACCAGCGCGCCGAAGTTAATTAACGCGGTGGCGGTCACCAGGTCGAAGAACAGCGCCGACAGCGCGACGATACCCACCATAATCACGTTCAACGCCGGGGTGCGCCATTTCGGATGCACATAGCCGAAAATGCGCTCCGGGAAGACGTTATCGCGACCCATCACGTACAGCAGACGGGAGACGCTGGCATGGGACGCCAGGCCGGACGCCAGGGTGTTAACAAAGGTGGTGCAGAGGAATATTGACTGGAACAGCTTACCGCCCACGTACAGCGCAATCTCCGGCAGCGCGGCGTCCGGGTCTTTAAAGCGATGAATATCCGGGAAAAACAGCTGCATAAAGAACGACGCGACGATGAAAATAATGCCGCCGTACATCGCGGTGAGAAAAATAGCCTTCGGGATCACCCGCGCGGCGTCAGGCGTCTCTTCCGACAGTGTGGTCACGGCGTCGAAGCCGAGAAACGAGAAGCAGACGATGGTCGCCCCGGTAATAATCGGGATCAGATGCGCATTCTGACTGATAAACGGCTGCAGCGACCAGACGGTCCCTACCCCCTCGCCTTTGTGCAGCCCCTGAACCACCAGAATGACGAATACCACCATAATCGAGATCTGCACCAGCACGAACAGGGTGTTGAAGTTCGCCACCAGATTAACGCTTTTCAGGTTTGCGGCGGTCAGAATGGCGACAAAGGTCACCACCCACACCCATGGCGGCACCTCAGGGAACAGCGCCGAGAGATAGATCTTCGCCAACAGGACGTTGATCATCGGCAGGAACAGATAATCCAGCAGCGAGGACCAGCCGACCATAAAGCCGACGTGCGGACTGATGGATTTTTGCGCGTAGGTGTAGGCGGAGCCGGCTTCCGGGAACTGGCGCACCAGTTTGCCGTAGCTGATGGCGGTGAACAGCACGCCAGCCAGCGCCAGCAAATACGACGCCGGGACGTGGCCGTTGCTGATACCGGAGACGATGCCGAAGGTATCAAACACCGTCATCGGCGTCAGATAGGCCAGCCCCATCATCACCACTTGCCAGAGTTTGAGGGATTTACGCAGACGCGGTCTGCCCGCCTGAGCGGCGTTATGCGCAGGAAGATTAATAGCCATCGCCCATTCCCCCCTTGCGGATAACAGTTTGCGGACACAACGTTCGCGTAACAAACCTGCTTAGCAAGGGGATAAGGCATAAATAAAAGGGTAAGACGGACCGGTGAGCGGTTGCTGGCTGGCATCCAATGCGGCCTGAGCGGCCTCCCTCTCCCTGCGGATATTTGAACATCTGCATCATCTCATTTCCTCGTCACACACTGTGTCGTTAACTGAAGCCCCGTTGCCGCCTGCGCTCCTTAACGCGACATCCGGGAAATGGCTGGGCTCCCAGCAAAAAGGACGACCAGGCTCCGCTCAGGCCGTATGATGCTACTCATGACTCAACTCATGCGCCCCTTGCGGGGCGACCATCAGGCGTTTTTCAACATCCACTCAATTTCAGTTTCTGTGATAAGACGCTCAAACTGCAGTAATTCATCATGCTTGCAGGCATGGAAAACGTGGCAGAAACGCTCGCCGAGACGCTCACGCAGGTGATCGTTCTGCATAAACTCCCACAGCGCATCGCTCTGGCGGATCGGGAACGGCAGACCCTCTTGTTCCAGGCCGTTACCTTCCACCTCTTCCTGCAAAGGCAGCTGAGGGTTATCCAGCCCGTGCAGAATGCCGGCGAAAATCGCCGCCATTACCAGATACGGGTTGGCGTCCGCCCCCGCCACGCGATACTCCACGCGGTGGTTCTGCCGCTCGCCGCACGGGATCCGCAGCGCCACGGTACGGTTGTTATGCCCCCAGGAAGCCTGCGTCGGGACATACATCCCCGGCTGGAAGCGGCGATACGAGTTCACGTTCGGCGCCAGCAGAGCCATCGAGGCCGGCATCAGATCGATCATCCCGGCCAGCGCGCGTTTAAGCAGCGCGGAGTCTTCCCCGTCGCTGTCCACCAGCACGTTTTCCCCTTTATTGTTCAGCATGCTGATGTGGATATGCATTCCGCTGCCCGCATGCTCTTCATAAGGCTTAGCCATAAAAGTGGCGTGCATCTTATGCTTCTCCGCCATTAAACGCACGAGACGTTTTAACGCCAGCGCATCATCGCAGGCGTCCAGCACGTTATCGGTATGGTGGAGGTTGATTTCAAACTGGCCCGGCGAGGCTTCGGCCACCGCGCCGTCGGCGGGGATCAGCTGCAGTTTCGCCAGCTCGTCGATATCGTTGAGCACGTCGGCAAAGTGGTTCAGGTTATCGACCGAGTAGACCTGGCTTTGGGTGTTGCGATCGTCGGTGCCCGGCGCGCACGGCGGCTGCAGGTAGCCTTCGGCATCGCGTTTGCGGTCCAGTAAATAGAACTCCAGCTCTACCGCTACCACGGGGAACAGCCCGCGCTGGCGCAACTGCTGCCAGAGGCGGTTGAGTACGTTCCGCGGCTCAACGTCAAAGGGAGCGCCATCTTCATCAACCATGGTCAACTGTACCTGGGCTATCGACTGCGGATCGGCCGCTGAAGGCGTTAAGGTGCCGGGCACCGGAATGCAGCTGCGATCCGGCTCGCCCATCTCCTGGCCCAGACCGGCCTCTTCCACGACGTTGCCGAGAATATCCATCGCAAACACCGAAGCCGGGAAATAACAGCCTTTCTCCAGCTTGCTCAGGCCGGCAACCGGGATGCGCTTGCCGCGGAAGCAGCCGTTCAGGTCAGTGAGGAGGACATCAACATATTGGGTATCAGGGTAGGTTTCGAGGTAGCGCTTCACTTCTTTCGCGAACGCGCTGACCCGTCTCTCTTCCGTTTGATGAACAAAATTCTCAACTTCTACGATATTGGTTTCCATGATTCACCGCCGTTGGTTTGGTTTCGGTCCTGCACTCAGACCGTTAAATATAATGTCCACCCCATCGACTGTGTATGCAAATAAATTGTTTGTCAAATGTTAAATTAAGTTTGCAAAGGGCTATTTCCACTGCTAGATTGAGAAAATATTGAACGATATGGCCGTTAACCCCGCTATAGCGGTCATAATTTAGTCCACTTTGTGAGGGCGATCATGGAAAATATAATGTACAAGCCAGTTATTGGCGTCGTGATGTGTAGAAACAGGCTTAAGGGTCACCAGACCCAAACCTTGCAAGAAAAGTACCTAAATGCAATTGTTAACGCCGGCGGACTGCCGATCGCCCTGCCACATGCGCTGGCAGAGCCGGATCTGCTGAACGCGTTAGTCGATAAACTGGATGGGATATACCTGCCAGGCAGCCCCAGTAACGTGCAGCCGCACCTGTATGGTGAAAACGGCGATGAGCCTGACGCCGACCCCGGGCGTGATCTTCTGAGCATGGCGCTGATTAACGCCGCACTCGAAAGGCGCATCCCCATTTTCGCCATCTGTCGTGGACTGCAGGAACTGGTTGTCGCCACCGGTGGGACTCTGTATCGTCGTCTGTTCGAGCAGCCTGAGCTGCTGGAGCATCGCGAAGATCCTGAACTGCCCGTCGAGCAGCAGTATGCGCCGTCCCATCAGGTTGAGGTTCAGGAAGGAGGATTGCTGTCGCAATTGATACCGGGCTGCAACACGTTTTGGGTAAACTCGCTACATGGGCAAGGGGCAAAAACCCTCAGTCCGCAGCTGCGCGTGGAGGCGCGAGCGCCGGATGGACTGGTGGAAGCGGTCAGCGTGAACGATCACCCTTTCGCGCTGGGCGTACAGTGGCATCCTGAATGGAACAGTAGCGAATACGCCCTGTCGCGTATGTTGTTTGATGGTTTTATCACCGCCTGTCAGGGCCATCATGCTGAAAAGCGGCGGCGCTGACCACTACCGTTAAGGAAATGCAAATATGAGCGATGACGGACTGGCGCCAGGGAAACGTCTGTCAGAGATCCGCCAACAGCTGGGTCTTTCGCAGCGTCGTGCCGCCGAACTGTCTGGGTTAACACATAGTGCCATCAGCACCATAGAGCAGGACAAAGTCAGTCCTGCCATCAGTACGCTGCAAAAGCTGCTGAAAGTCTATGGGCTGTCGCTCTCGGAATTCTTTTCTGAACCCGAAAAGCCGGACGAACCCCAGGTGGTCATTAATCAGGATGACCTTATCGAAATGGGCAGTCAGGGCGTTTCCATGAAGCTGGTTCATAACGGAAATCCGAACCGTACGCTGGCGATGATTTTTGAAACTTACCAGCCTGGAACCACGACCGGGGAGAGGATTAAGCATCAGGGTGAGGAGATAGGCACCATACTGGAGGGTGAGATTGTGCTGACGATTAACGGTCAGTCGTACCACCTGGTGGCTGGACAGAGCTATGCCATTAATACCGGCATCCCGCACAGCTTCAGCAACACCTCGGCAGGCATCTGCCGCATCATCAGTGCCCACACCCCCACCACATTCTGAATATTTAGCCTGAACGAGCTTCAGGCTTTCTTCAGACCTGCGGCGGCGGAAATTTTATTTTCGTCGCCGCGAAAAACTCGCAGTCATAACGTTGGTGCCGGAAGGGAATCTTATTTTCTGCTGGCCCTGAAATAATTAACGCCGTGAATGGCGACTCACCCCTGAATTATTCGGCATGCAGACAACCTGTCGAAATTTAGGGTGATAAAACGGTATTCAACTCCGGGGATACACTATGCCCTGCGCCTGGCGCAGCGCCCCCGTGCAGCCTGAAAACGCCGATGTGATTAATTTGCCGATAATGTTTTTTAAGGAGTCATGATGAATTTTCAGCACCTGGCTTACTGGCAGGAAAAAGCGAAAAGCCTGGCCATTGAAACACGATTATTTATTAACGGCGAATATTGCGCCGCGGTCGATAATACCACCTTTGAAACCATTGACCCTGCCGCGCAGCACACGTTAGCCCATGTCGCTCGCGGCAAAAAAGCCGACGTTGAGCTGGCGGTGAAGGCCGCGCGTCGGGTCTTTGATAACGGCGACTGGTCACAGGCCGCTCCCACGCAGCGTAAAGCGGTTCTCACACGCTTTGCCGACCTGATGGAGGCCCACTGCGAAGAGCTGGCGCTGCTGGAAACGCTGGATACCGGCAAGCCGATTCGCCACAGCCTGCGCGACGATATTCCCGGCGCCGCCCGCGCCATCCGCTGGTATGCCGAAGCGCTGGATAAAGTCTATGGCGAAGTGGCTCCTACCGGCAGCAACGAGCTGGCGATGATCGTCCGCGAACCGATTGGCGTCATCGCCGCGGTGGTGCCGTGGAACTTCCCGCTGCTGCTGGCCTGCTGGAAGCTCGGCCCGGCGCTGGCGGCGGGCAACAGCGTGATCCTTAAGCCCTCGGAAAAATCGCCGCTCACCGCGCTGCGCCTCGCCGGGCTGGCGAAAGAGGCGGGCCTGCCGGACGGCGTGCTGAACGTGGTCAGCGGCTTTGGTCACGAAGCCGGACAGGCGCTGGCCCTGCATCCTGACGTGGAGGTCCTTACCTTTACCGGCTCCACCCGCACCGGCAAGCAGCTGCTGAAAGACGCCGGCGACAGCAATATGAAGCGCGTGTGGCTGGAAGCGGGCGGCAAGAGCGCCAACATCGTCTTCGCCGACTGCCCTGATCTGCAAAAAGCGGTCAGCGCCACCGCCGGCGGCATCTTCTACAACCAGGGGCAGGTGTGCATCGCCGGCACTCGCCTGCTGCTGGAGGAGAGCATCGCCGACGAGTTCCTGGCACGACTGAAAACCGAAGCGCAACACTGGCAGCCGGGCAACCCGCTCGACCCAAACACCACCATGGGCATGCTGATTGACAACACCCATGCCGACAGCGTGCACAGTTTTATTCGCGGCGGCGAAAGCAAAAGCACGCTGTTCCTCGACGGGCGGAAAAATCCGTGGCCTGCCGCCGTCGGCCCGACCATTTTTGTTGACGTCGACCCGGCCTCCACCCTCAGCCGGGAAGAGATCTTCGGCCCGGTGCTGGTGGTGACTCGCTTCAAAAGCGAAGACGAGGCGCTGCGGCTTGCCAACGACAGCGACTACGGCCTCGGCGCTGCGGTATGGACCCGCGATCTCTCACGCGCCCACCGCATGAGCCGCCGCCTGAAGGCCGGTTCGGTCTTCGTCAACAACTATAACGATGGTGATATGACCGTCCCCTTCGGCGGTTACAAACAGAGCGGCAACGGACGCGATAAGTCGCTGCACGCGCTGGAAAAATTCACCGAACTGAAAACCATCTGGATTGCCCTGGAGTCTTAATCATGACCGAACATACCACCAGCTATTACGCCGCCAGCGCCAACAAATATGAACCCTTTCCGACGCTGGACGAATCGATAAGCTGCGACGTCTGCGTCGTCGGCGGCGGCTACACCGGACTCTCGTCTGCCCTGCATCTGGCCGAAATGGGCTACGACGTGGTGGTGCTGGAAGGGGCGCGCATCGGCTTCGGCGCCAGCGGCCGCAATGGCGGTCAGCTGGTTAACTCCTACAGCCGCGATATCGACGTGATTGAAAAAAACTACGGCCCGGATGCCGCTAAAATGCTCGGCAGCATGATGTTCGAAGGCGGCGATATTATTCGCGAACGTATCCAGCGCTACCAGATCCAGTGCGATTATCGCCCGGGCGGCCTGTTCGTGGCGATGAATCACAAACAGCTGGAGACGCTGGAAGAACAGAAAGCCAACTGGGAGCGCTACGGCAACACGCAGCTGGAGCTGCTGGACAGAGAGGCGATTCGTCGCGAAGTGGACAGCGACCGCTACGTCGGCGCCCTGCTCGACCACAGCGGCGGCCATATTCATCCGCTCAACCTCGCCATCGGCGAAGCGGCCGCCATTCGCCTGAACGGCGGCCGGGTCTATGAGCAGTCGCCGGTCACCCGCATTCAGCACTCCACTCCGGCAGTGGTCAGCACCGCCCGCGGCCAGGTCACTGCCCGCTATGTGATCGTCGCCGGCAACGCCTATCTCGGCGACAAACTGGAGCCGGAGCTGGCGAAGCGCAGCATGCCTTGCGGCACCCAGGTGGTCACCACCGCTCCGCTGTCGGAGGAGGTCGCTCGCTCGCTGATCCCGAAAAACTACTGTGTGGAAGACTGTAACTATCTGTTGGATTACTACCGCCTCACCGGCGACAACCGCCTGCTGTATGGCGGCGGCGTGGTCTACGGCGCCCGCGACCCGGACGATGTGGAACGGCTGATTATGCCGAAGCTGCTGAAAACCTTCCCGCAGCTGAAAGGGGTGAAAATCGACTACCGCTGGACCGGCAACTTCCTGTTGACCCTCTCAAGGCTGCCGCAGTTTGGTCGCCTCGATACCAACATCTACTACATGCAGGGCTACAGCGGGCATGGGGTCACCTGTACCCACCTCGCCGGACGGTTGATTTCGGAACTGCTGCGCGGTGACGCTGAGCGTTTCGACGCCTTTGCCAAACTGCCGCACTACCCGTTCCCGGGCGGCCGCAGCCTGCGCATTCCCTTCACCGCCATGGGCGCCGCCTACTACAGTCTGCGCGACCGCCTGGGGGTTTAATCGCCTCTGCCGACGGCGCTGGCCGTCGGCTCATGCTGCGGATAGTGCTGCTGAAAGTAGTGGCGCAGAAACTCCACAGTGGTGCGAATTTTAGCCGACGTCGCCAGCCGGGAAACATAGACTGCCCAGACGTTGGCAGGCTGAAAGAATTCCGGCAGCACATGCACCAGATGGCCGCTGGCGATATTCTCCCGGACGTCCCACCATGAACGTAACGCAATTCCTTGCCCGTCCAGACACCACTGATGCACAATTTCACCATGGTTGGACGACAGCGGCCCGGTCACCTTGATCGCATGCTGCCCCTCTTTGCTGTGCAACTGCCAGATGCCAAACGGATGATCGCGTTCTTTAATCACCAGGCAGGGTAAGGCGGCCAGATCGCTCAGCTGTTTCGGCGGTGGATGGCGGGCAAGGAATTGCGGCGAGGCGCAGAGCACGCGGTGGTTGGCCGCCAGCTGGCGGGCAATCAGATTCGGCGCGATATCATCGCCCACACGAATATCGAGATCCACCCCTTCATTGACTAAATCCACCAGCCGGTCCTGGACATCGAAACGCAGTTCCAGCTGCGGGTACTGAAGGGCCAGCGCCGACAGCGCCGGGGCCACCACCCGGCGGCCAAAGCCGAAGCTACTGATAATACGCAGCGTTCCCTGCGGCACCTGGCGCACGTCGGAAAGCTCGTCCATCATCTCATCGACATCCTGCAAAATGCGCTGCGCCCATTCGTAGATCCGCTCCCCCTCCTCGGTAATGGTGACCCGGCGGGTGGTCCGGTGCAACAACACCACATTCAGGGTTTGCTCCAGCAGCGAAACCCGCTTGCTGACGAACGCCGGTGATACGCCAAGCTCTTCGGCGGCGGCGGCGAACCCGGCCCGGCGAGCGACCAGCATAAAGACGCGTAAATCATTTAGCAGCGGCAGATTATTCATGATCTGTGTTTTATGTTTCACCAGTTAGCGTGATTAATTATGAACCAGTCAATTATAGGATAGGCAGGTGGTCAAACATCATCGCTAAAAAGTGAGAACCGGAATGAAAAAAAACTATCGTATTGCCGCCATCCCGGGTGACGGAATTGGCAAAGAAGTTCTGCCTGAAGGGATTCGCGTGCTGCAAGCCGCCGCACAGCGTTGGGATCTGTCATTGAGCTTCGAGCAGATGGAGTGGGCAAGCTGCGAATATTATGCCCATCACGGCAAGATGATGCCGGACGACTGGCGCGAGCAGCTGCAGGGCTTCGATGCCATCTACTTCGGCGCCGTCGGCTGGCCGGATACCGTTCCCGACCACATTTCGCTGTGGGGGTCGCTGCTGAAGTTCCGCCGTGAGTTTGACCAATACGTCAACCTGCGTCCGGTGCGTCTGTTCCCCGGCGTCCCCTGCCCGCTGGCGGGCAAAAAGGCCGGCGATATCGATTTTTACGTGGTGCGCGAAAATACCGAAGGCGAATATTCCGCCCTCGGCGGGCGCGCCAATGAAGGCACCGAGCATGAAGTGGTGATTCAGGAGTCGGTCTTTACCCGCCGCGGCGTGGACCGGATCCTGCGCTACGCCTTTGAACTGGCGCAAAGCCGCCCACGCAAAACGCTGACCTCCGCAACCAAATCCAACGGTCTGGCGATCAGCATGCCCTACTGGGATGAGCGGGTGGAAGAGATGGCCAAAAACTATCCGGATATTCGCTGGGACAAGCAGCATATCGATATCCTGTGCGCCCGCTTCGTGCTGCAGCCGGAGCGTTTTGACGTGGTCGTCGGCTCCAATCTGTTCGGTGATATTCTCTCCGATCTCGGCCCGGCTTGTACCGGCACCATCGGTATTGCGCCATCGGCGAATCTCAACCCGGAGCGCACCTTCCCGTCGCTGTTCGAACCGGTTCACGGGTCGGCGCCGGATATCTATGGTAAAAATATCGCCAACCCGATCGCCACCATATGGGCCGGGGCGATGATGCTCGATTTTCTCGGCAACGGCGATGAGCGCTATCACGCCGCGCACAACGGCATTCTGGCGGCGATTGAGCAGGTGATTGCCAGCGGGCCGAAAACCCCGGATATGAAAGGCAGCGCGTCAACGCAACAGGTCAGCGACGCTATCTGCAAAGCCATTTTGGCGTAATTACCCAAGCCGCTCCCCGGTCGCGCGGCGCTTACCGGGGCTACAAAAGGCACAATAATGTAAAAACACGGCCCTCAGCCCGCATCCCTGCGGGCTGCCCCGACCTGCCGGGAACGTCTCAGCGATGTTGAGGCCACCAACACCGGCAGTTTCAGCAACAATGGTGAATAAATTAAAGGCAGGCCGCACGGACCGTAGCCCGGGTAAGGCGCAGCCGCTACCCGGGAAGACCTGCGCCAACTTCCCTCTCTTTTCGCTATGCAGAATCCCCCACGATTGACAAGTGGACCGCATCACAGCGTCAAACTTTATTAATTCCTGAAAAGACAGAACCTGCGCCAATTCACCTTTTATTATTTCCGTTCCGTGTTTTATTGCTTCACGAAACGGCCAATTGTTTAATTCATGTAACGAAGAAATAATCCGATTGTTAATAGCTTTTGCTACGAACCTTGACCCTACAGCGTGATAACAACGACAGGCTAAAGCCACCGACGGGCAATCATGCCCAGGAGATCACCCATGTTGAGCAACGTAAAGAAAAAAGATGTGCCGCTGATTGCCATCAGCCTGGCGGCCATTGTTTTCATCGCCGCTACATTAAGTCTCTTCCCGCAGCAAACCGCGCAGGCGGCTGATTCGATTTTTAACGGCGTGACCCGCCTGCTGGGTTCCACGGTACAGGTACTGGTGCTGCTGGCGCTGGGACTGGTGCTCTATCTGGCGACCAGCAAATACGGCAATATCCGTCTCGGCGAAGGTAAAGTCGAATACAGTACCCTCTCATGGCTGTTTATGTTTATCTGCGCCGGGCTCGGCTCCTCCACGCTGTACTGGGGCGTCGCCGAATGGGCTTATTACTACCAGACCCCGGGCCTGAACATTGCCCCGCAATCGCCGAAAGCGCTGGAATACAGCATCCCTTATTCTTTCTTCCACTGGGGGGTTAGCGCCTGGGCGACCTACACTCTCGCCTCGCTGATCATGGCCTATCACTTCCACGTGCGGAAAAATAAAGGCCTCAGCCTCTCCGGGATCATTTCAGCGATCACCGGAGTGAGTCCGCAGGGCTTCTGGGGCCGTCTGGTCGATCTGATGTTCCTGATCGCTACCGTCGGCGCGTTAACCATTTCGCTGGTGGTCACTGCCGCCACCTTCACCCGCGGCCTGTCAGCGCTGACCGGGCTGCCGGATAACTTCACCGTGCAGGCGTTTGTGATCCTGCTCTCCGGCGGTATTTTCTGCATGAGTTCGTGGATTGGCATCAACAACGGCCTGCAGCGCCTGAGCAAAATGGTCGGCTGGGGGGCATTTCTGCTGCCGTTGGTGGTATTACTGGTTGGCCCAACCGAATTCATCACCAATAACATCATTAACGCCGTCGGCCTGACGACTCAGAACTTCCTGCAGATGAGCCTGTTTACCGATCCCCTCGGCGACGGCGCCTTTACCCGCAACTGGACCGTCTTCTACTGGCTGTGGTGGATCTCCTATACCCCGGGCGTGGCGATGTTCGTCACCCGCGTCTCCCGCGGGCGCAAAATCAAAGAGGTGATATGGGGACTGCTCCTTGGTAGCACCGCCGGCTGCTGGTTCTTCTTTGGGGTGATGGAAAGCTACGCCATGCACCAGTTCGTTAACGGCGTGATTAACGTACCGCAGGTGATGCAGACTCTTGGCGGCGAAACCGCCGTCCAGCAGGTCCTGATGTCGCTGCCGGCAGGTAAGCTGTTCCTCGCCGCCTATCTGTTCGTGATGATTGTTTTCCTCGCCTCGCATATGGATGCGGTGGCCTACACCATGGCGGCGACCAGCACCCGCAACCTGCGCGAAGGCGACGATCCGGATCGCGGCATGCGCCTGTTCTGGTGCGTGGTAATTACCCTCATCCCGCTATCGATTCTGTTTACCGGCGCTTCGCTTGAGACCATGAAAACCACCGTGGTGCTGACCGCCCTACCATTCCTGGCCATTTTACTGATTAAAACCGGCGGCTTCGTGCGCTGGCTAAAACAGGACTACGCCCACGTGCCGGTCAATCAGATAGAAACCCATACGCCCGAGCCAATGATTAAAGCCGAGACGCTACCGGTTGGCACGGTACTCAAAGGCGACGGCCAGTCGCTGTAAAAATCGCTTACTGACAATAATCACAAGGTGACCTTACATGAGCAATTTGAGCCCTGACTTTACTCTGCCGATTAACTTTTGCGCCAATCCGCAGGATGCCTGGACCATTCCGGCCCGTTTTTATACCGACAGCCAGGCGTTTGAACACGAGAAAGAGCGCATCTTCGCCAATAGCTGGATTTGCGTCGCCCACGGCAGCGAGGTCGCCCGGCCGAACGACTACATCACCCGGGAGATCATTGGCGAAAATATCGTTATCGTCCGCGGCCGCGACAACATTCTGCGCGCTTTCTATAACGTCTGCCCGCACCGCGGCCACCAGCTGCTGAGCGGTGAAGGTAAAGCCAAAAACGTGATTACCTGCCCCTATCACGCCTGGGCCTTCAAGCTTGACGGCAATCTCGCCCACGCCCGCAACTGCGAAAACGTGGCGAATTTCGATAGCGAAAAGGCGCAGCTGGTGCCGGTTCGCCTGGAAGAGTATGCCGGCTTTGTGTTTATCAATATGAACCCGCAAGCAGAGAGCGTGGAAACGCAGCTGCCGGGCCTGCAGGACAAAGTGTTGGAAGCCTGCCCGGACGTGCATGATCTGAAACTGGCGGCGCGCTTTACCACTCTCACCCCGGCGAACTGGAAAAATATCGTCGATAACTATCTGGAATGTTACCACTGCGGCCCGGCGCACCCGGGCTTCTCGGATTCCGTACAGGTTGACCGTTACTGGCACACCATGCACGGCAAATGGACGCTGCAGTATGGCTTCGCCAAGCCGTCCGAGCAGTCGTTTAAATTCGAAGAAGGTACCGACGCCGCGTTCCACGGTTTCTGGCTGTGGCCGTGCACCATGTTCAACGTGACGCCGATCAAGGGCATGATGACCGTGATCTATGAATTCCCGGTGGATGAAGAGACCACTCTGCAGAATTACGACATCTATTTCACCAACGAAGAGCTGACTGACGATCAGAAAGCGCTGATTGAGTGGTATCGCGACGTGTTCCGCCCGGAAGATTTACGCCTGGTGGAAAGCGTGCAGAAGGGGCTGAAGTCCCGCGGCTATCGCGGCCAGGGGCGCATTATGGCGGATAACAGCGGCAGCGGTATCTCCGAGCACGGTATCGCGCATTTCCACAATCTGGTGGCCCAGGTGTTCCAGCCGTAATCGTTGAAGGAGTTGGCTATGTCCGTGTTTCACTCAGATCTGTTTCGCCAGCAGGCGCTGATTGCCGGAAGCTGGCGCGACGCCGCCGACGGCACGACGCTTGCCGTCAGCAACCCTTCCACCGGCGCGACGCTCGGCCAGATCCCCAATATGGGTCGGGCGGAAGCGCAGCAGGCGGTGGATGCTGCCGCTGCCGCGCTGCCGGCATGGCGCGCGCTTACCGCCGCCCAGCGCGCCGCGTTATTGAAGAACTGGCACCGCCTGATCCTCGAAAACAAGACCGCGCTGGCGCAGATAATGACCGCCGAGCAGGGCAAGCCGCTGGCGGAAGCGGAAGGCGAAATCGCCTATGCCGCCTCATTTATCGAGTGGTTTGCCGAACAAGGGAAACGTGCCAACGGCGAGATAATCCCCTCCCCCGGCGCCGATAAACGCCTGATGGTGATCCGCCAGGGAGTGGGGGTCTGCGCGGCGATCACCCCGTGGAACTTCCCGGCGGCGATGATCACCCGTAAGGCCGGCCCGGCGCTGGCCGCGGGTTGTACGATGGTGATAAAGCCCGCCAACGAAACGCCGTTTACCGCGCTGGCGATGGCGGAACTGGCGAATCAGGCCGGGATCCCGCAGGGCGTTATTAACGTTGTCACCGGACAGTCGCGTGAGATTGGCGCGGTGTTCACCGGCGATGAACGGGTGCGTAAGCTCTCCTTTACCGGCTCGACCGAAGTTGGCCGCGTGCTGATGCGCCAGTGCGCGGAATCCATCAAAAAGCTCTCTTTAGAGCTCGGGGGTAACGCGCCGTTTATCGTCTTTGATGACGCCGATATCGATAAAGCGGTCGAGGGAGCGCTGATCGCCAAGTTCCGCAACGCCGGGCAAACCTGCGTCTGCGTCAATCGCTTCTATATTCATCGCGCCGTCTACGACCAATTCTGCGATAAATTCGTCGCCCGCGTCGCCGCCCTGAAAGTGGGCGATGGCAGCGAGTCCGATGTCCAGATTGGCCCGCTGATCAACGCCGACGCCGGGCGCAAAGTCCAGTCCCTGCTCGACGACGCCCTGAGCCGCGGCGCCACGCTGTTAACCGGCGGTAAAGCGCACCCACTGGGCGGTAATTTCTTCACCCCTACGGTGATCGGCGACGTACAACCGGGGTCACTGCTGCTGCAGGAAGAGATTTTCGGCCCGGTGGCGGCGCTGGTGAAATTTGACGATGAGCAGCAGGTCATCGAGCAGGCGAATAACACCATCTACGGTCTCGCCTCCTATTTTTACAGCAACGATGCCGCCCGTATCTGGCGCGTCTCCGAGCTGCTGGAATACGGCATGGTCGGCATCAATACCGGACTGATTTCCAACGAAGTCGCGCCATTTGGCGGGGTGAAACAGTCGGGTCTTGGCCGCGAAGGCTCGGAACACGGAATCGAAGATTACCTGGAGATGAAGTATCTCTGCCAGGGGTTATAAATGTATTCTCCCGGTGGCGGCTCTGGCCACGCCGGGATTTTTGATGGAGTTCAGCGATGTCTGATTATCAAATGTTTGAGACGATCGTTCGCGATGTTGAACAGATCACCGCCCAGGTGAAGCGTTTTACGCTGGTGTCGCCGACCGGCGCCCCGCTGCCGGGATTCAGCGGCGGTAGCCATATTATCGTCCAGATGCAGGATGGCGAGCAGCGCTACAGCAATGCCTATTCGCTGATGAGCTCTCCGCTGGATACCACCAGCTGGCAGATTGCGGTGCGTCTTGAGTCGCCTTCCAAAGGCGGCTCGCGCTTTATGCACCAGCAGGTGCGCCCGGGCGATACCCTGACGGTGTCCACGCCCAACAACCTGTTCGCCATCGAACCACAGGCGCGAAAACATCTGCTGATCGCCGGCGGTATCGGCATTACGCCATTCTTGTCGCATATTCCGGAACTGGAACAACAGCAGGCCGACTGGCAGCTGCACTACTCTTTCCACGACGCCGACAATAATGCTTTCGTCGATGCGCTCAGCGCCGCGCCGTGGCGCGATCGGGTCAATATTCATGTATCAGCGCTCGGCAGCCGTCTCGACCTGCCGCGCCTGTTCGCCGACCTCGAGCCCGGAACCCACGTGTATACCTGCGGCCCGGCGGCGCTTAACGAGGCGGTGAAAGCCGCCGCCGAACGCCATCAGGTGCCCGCCAGTCAACTGCACTTTGAGCAGTTTATCGTTGAGGATAAAGGCGGAGAGGCGTTTACCCTGGTGCTGGCGCGTTCCGGACGCGAATTTACCGTACCGCAGGACATGACCATTTTGCAGGTTATTGAGAATAACAAAGCGGCGAAGGTGGAATGTCTGTGCCGCGAAGGGGTGTGCGGCACCTGCGAAACGATGATTCTGGAAGGGGAAGCGGACCACCGCGATCAGTATTACAGCGAGGAAGAGAAAGCCAGCCAACAGAGTATGCTGATCTGCTGCTCGCGCGCCAAAGGCGGCCGGTTAGTGCTGGATTTATAGCTCGCTCTCCGGCCAGCGCCGCTGGCCGGAAAACCGATCATAGCTCCAGCTCGCGGCGCAGCAGGTCGGCAATATCCTCGCTGCTCTCTGCGGATACCAGAGCTTGACGGAACTCCGCGTGCATAATGCGCCGCGCCAGCCGCGAGAAGATGCGCATATGCTGGTCGCCCGCCGAGTGCTTGTTTAGCGTCAGCATAATCACAAACTGCGCCTCTTCATCGCCCCACATCACCGGCTGCGCCAGCCGGGCGACGCTGATGGTCGACTGCTCAATATGCTCGGATTTACTGTGCGGTATGGCGAAGCTAAAGCCAAGCCCGGTGGAGAACACCGCCTCACGGGCCCACAGGTCAGCCTCCAGCTTGCGTGGGTAGCGGCAGCGACCGGCCAGCAGCAGGTTATCCGTCATCCCCTTCAGCACTTCTTCCTTACTACGCCAGTCGCTGTTGAGCGTAATGCACTCGGCGCTCACCAGCGGCACCTCCTGCTGGCGCATACGGAACTGGGCCAGCAGATGCTCCACCTCCAGCGAGGTACGGCACTGCATCGCCTGATTCAGCAGCTGACGGCAGGCGCGGCTGTCCAGCTGCGCCAGACGCGCTTTGGTCGCCGGGATCGCCGGCGCGCTCATACTCAGTTCATCCAGGCCGAGGCCGACCAGCAGCGGCAGCACCGAACCTTTGGCCCCCAGCTCGCCGCACAAGCCGATCCATTTCCCCTGCCGGTGCGCCGCCTGCACGGCATAGTCCAGCGCACGCAGGAAGGCCGGGTTGAGACTGTTGTAATGGCGCGTCACTTTCGCGTTATCGCGGTCGACCGCCAGCAGATACTGCGTTAAGTCATTGCTGCCGATGCTAAAGAAGTCCACCTCTTCGCAGCACTGATCGATGATGAACATCACCGACGGCACCTCCAGCATGATGCCCAGCGGGATTTTTTCATCAAACGGGATCTGTTCAACGCGCAGCGACTGTTTGGCCTCCGCCAGCCGCTCTTTCACCCACAGGATCTCTTCCATGGAGGAAATCATCGGGATCATGATCTTCAGCGCGCCGTGCGCCGAGGCACGTAGAATCGCCCGCAGCTGAGTATGAAACAGCGCCTGGTACTCTTCATAGATGCGCACCGCGCGGTAGCCGAGGAAGGGGTTATTTTCCGCAGGAATGTTGAGATAGGCCACCGGCTTATCACCGCCGATATCCATAGTCCGCACAATAATGCTGCGCCCGGCGGCAGGCTCCAGCGCCTGACAGAAGATGTTGTAAAGCTCATCTTCCGATGGCGCGCCGGGCCGGTCCATATACAGCATCTCCGTGCGGAACAGGCCAACCGACTGCGCACCATTGTTGAATGCCGCCACCGCCTCTACCGAATGGGCGATGTTCGCCGCGATCTCGACGCGGATACCGTCTTCCGTCTGCCCTGGCTTATCCAGCCATACCTGCTGCTGTTGCTGGATCTGCGCCTGAACCCACGCCTCCTGCTGATAGTAGCGCGCCACCGCCGGACTCGGATCCACCACCAGCAGTCCGGCGGTGCCGTCGATCTGCACCTGGGTACCCTCCCACGGCAACAGTGCGTCGAGGTCAACCCCCACCAGGGTCGGAATATTGAACGAGCGGGCGAGGATCACGGTGTGCGACGTGGTGCCGCCGCCGCGCAGCAGCAGCCCTTTGAGATGCGCTTTATCCAGTTCGAGAAACTGGCTGGGGGTCAGCTCGTCGGCAAGGCAAATGGTGGCCTCCCGCAGCTGGCCCGGGGGCGGAAAGCGGGCTTCGCCATAGATATGTTGCAACAGCTGGAAGCAGACATCGCGCACATCGAGCACCCGCTCCTGTAGATAAGTGTTGCCGGAGTCGCGGAACCGTGCGCAGAAGTGGTCGCTGGTGGCGACAATCGCCTGCGCGCAGCTGAGGCCGGTAAGAATGCCGTCGAGCAGGTGCTGGCGCAGCGAGGCATCCGTCGCCAGCGAGCGGTGGGCATCGAGGATTGCGCTGGCGGTACCGTCATTGTCCAGCAGCCGCAGCTCAATGTCTTTTACCAGCAGGCGCAGGCCATTATCCAGCGCCGCCTGCTCCTGTTCGGGAGCGACGGCGCCCGGCAGTTCCCCCAGCGCATGCAGATCGCGGGATTTCAGGTGTATTAGCCTGCCCCCCGCGCTGCCGGCGCACACCGGATGGGCATGAAACAGCGTCGGGTTCAGCCGTGAAAGCGACTCTGGCACCGGCTGGATCTCCAGCGTATGCGCAGCGGGCAGCGGCGCGTCACAGTGAGGAAACTCATCGCGCATAAAGGCCGTTAACGCGGCGAATGCCTCAGCTTCATCTTCGCCGTGAATGACCAGCTGGCAGGCGTCGCCCTTCAGGGTATTGCTGCCGATGATCGCCAGCGCGCTCTTGGCATTTCCGCTGGTCTCGCGGCGCAGATTGCGCCACTCAATCGCCGATGAAAAACGGTTACACAGCGTTTCGACCAGACTGGCCGGACGCGCATGCACGCCGTTTGGCAAATCACATGTAAACTCAATGACCAGAGCCATCGCCTTCCTCCTGAGCAATCCATTATTTACCCAAAAGGTAATGAATGAAGGGGCCGGGGACTAGGTGATAAAACTGGCAATTACTGGACTATTGTACACACGATACTTTTTTATGCCCGCCATCACAATTCCATCCATTTAGCGCTCATCCTTCCTGCCATCATTAAGATTTGAGGTGGATCGCAATTCCTTTCTAACATTACAAATGTCCAGTAAATGCACTTTTTCTCTACTGTTTTATGCGGCGCCCTTTTTCTAATGTTGAGCCATCAATACTGTCACGGGCCCTACAGCGCTCAGGAGCAAACAATGAACGAACTGGTGCAAATACTAAAAAATACCCGCCAGCATCTGATGACCGGCGTGTCACACATGATCCCCTTTGTGGTCTCCGGTGGGATCCTGCTGGCGGTGTCCGTCATGTTGTATGGCAAAGGCGCAGTTCCCGATGCCGCCACCGATCCCAACCTGAAGAAGCTGTTTGACATCGGCGTCGCCGGGCTGACGCTGATGGTGCCTTTTCTCGCCGCCTACATCGGGTACTCCATCGCCGACCGCGCCGCGCTGGCGCCCTGCGCCATCGGCGCCTGGGTGGGCAACAGCTTCGGCGCCGGCTTCTTCGGCGCGCTGATCGCCGGCATGATCGGCGGCCTGGTGGTCTACTACCTGAAAAAAATACCGGTCCACAAGGTGCTGCGCTCGGTGATGCCGATTTTCATTATTCCCATCATCGGCACCTTTATTACCGCCGGGATCATGATGTGGGGGCTCGGCGAACCGGTGGGCGCGCTAACCGCTAACCTGACCGGCTGGCTGCAGGGTATGCGTGAAGGCAGCATCGTGGTGCTGGCCATCATTATGGGCCTGATGCTGGCCTTTGATATGGGCGGCCCGGTGAACAAAGTGGCCTACGCCTTCATGTTGATCTGCGTCTCGCAGGGGATCTACAGCGTGGTGGCTATCGCCGCCGTCGGCATCGCCGTGCCGCCGCTGGGGATGGGGTTGGCGACGCTGATCGGCCGTAAATATTTCACCGCCGAAGAGCGGGAAACCGGCAAAGCGGCGCTGGTGATGGGCTGCGTCGGGGTCACTGAAGGGGCGATTCCCTTTGCCGCTGCCGACCCGCTGCGCGTTATTCCGGCCAATATGATTGGCGCTGCCAGCGGCTGCGTCACCGCGGCGCTGTTGGGGGCCCAGTGTTACGCCGGCTGGGGCGGGCTCATCGTGCTGCCGGTGGTCCAGGGCAAACTTGGCTTTATCGCCGCGCTGTTGGTCGGTGCCTGCGTCAGCGCCGCCTGCGTCATTGTGCTGAAAGCGCTGGCTAAAAAGAAATCGTCTGACGCTAAAGCCGACGACGAATTAGATCTTGATTTCGAAATTAACTAACAGACTGGAAGGAACAGATTATGACCCACATTATCGCTGTCACCGCCTGCCCGTCGGGCGTGGCTCACACCTACATGGCCGCCGAGTCGCTGGAAAGCGCCGCCAAAGCCAAAGGCTGGCAGGTTAAAGTCGAAACCCAGGGCTCAATCGGCATTGAAAACGAACTGACCGCCGAAGAGATCGCCGCCGCCGATATGGTCATCCTGACCAAAGATATCGGTATCAAATTCGAAGAGCGTTTTGCCGGGAAAACTATCGTGCGCGTCAATATCAGCGATGCAGTCAAGCGCGCCGACGCCATCATGAACAAGATAGACAGCCATCTTTCTCAGCGTACCTGAAGCCTTACAAGGGGCGCCCTCGCGCCCTTCGCCACCACATGGAGTTTGTCATGACGAATCGTACTCAACGCCTGAAAGCCAGCCTGTTCGCCCAGCCGCGCGAAATCTCCCTGGAGCGCGCTCTGCTGTATACCGCCAGTCATCAGCAAACGGAGGGCGAACCGGTGATTATTCGCCGGGCGAAGGCCACCGCCTGGATCCTCGATAAGGTAGACATTTCGATTCGTGATGATGAACTGATTGCCGGCAACCGGACCATCAAACCGCGGGCAGGCATTATGTCGCCGGAGATGGATCCCTACTGGCTGCTCAACGAACTCGACGCCTTTCCGACCCGGCCGCAGGACCGCTTCGCGATAAGCGAAGAAGATAAGCAAATATACCGCGAAACGCTGTTCCCCTACTGGGAAAAGCGCTCAATGAAGGATTTTATCAACGGCCAGATGACCGACGAGGTCAAGGCCGCCGTCAGCACCCAGATATTCAGCGTGAACCAGACCGATAAGGGCCAGGGCCATATCATCATCGACTATCCGCGTCTGCTCAATCATGGCCTCGGGGCGCTGGTGGCGGAGCTAAAAGCCCACTGCGAGCAACAACCCGGGAACCACTTTTATCAGGCGGTGCTGATCCTGCTGGAAGCCTCCCGGCGCCATATTCTGCGCTACGCCGCGCTGGCCGAGGAGATGGCTGGGCACTGTCAGGACCCGCAGCGTCAGCAGGAGCTGTTAACCATCGCCGCTATTTCGCGCCACAACGCGGAGCACCGGCCAACGGACTTCCCCCAGGCCTGCCAGCTGTTCTGGTATATGAACATCATTCTGCAGTACGAATCCAACGCCAGCTCAATTTCACTGGGGCGTTTTGATCAGTATATGTTGCCGTTTTATCAGGCGTCGCTGAATCAGGGTCAGGATCCGGCGTATCTCAGGGAGCTCCTGGAGTCGCTGTGGGTGAAATGCAACGATATCGTGCTGCTGCGCTCCTCGAGCAGCGCGCGCTATTTCGCTGGTTTTCCCACCGGCTACACCGCTCTGCTCGGCGGACTGACGGAAACCGGACGCAGCGCGGTCAACGCGCTGTCGTTTTTATGCCTCGATGCCTATCAGAACGTGCAATTGCCGCAGCCGAATCTTGGCGTGCGGGTCAACGAGCTGATTGACCGCCCGTTCCTGCGTAAAACCGCTGAAACCATCCGCCTGGGCACCGGCATTCCACAGATTTTCAACGACGAGGTGGTGGTCCCCGCCTTCCTCAATCGCGGCGTGTCGCTGGAAGACGCCCGCGACTACGCGGTGGTCGGCTGCGTCGAGTTGTCGATCCCTGGCCGCACCTACGGCCTGCATGATATCGCCATGTTCAACTTGCTGAAGGTTATGGAACTGGTCCTGCTGGAAAATGAAGGGCAACCGGAGGTCAGCTGGGAAGGACTTATCAGTCAGATCCGTGACAAAATTCGTTATTACATCAAGCTGATGGTCGAGGGCAGCAATATCTGCGATATCGGCCATCGCGACTGGGCGCCGGTCCCCCTGCTCTCCTCGTTCATTGAAGATTGCGTCCGGCACGGCAAAGATATCACCGCCGGCGGCGCGCGCTATAACTTTTCCGGCGTCCAGGGCATCGGGATCGCCAACTTGAGCGATTCACTGCACGCCCTGAAGGGGATGGTTTTCGATCAGCAGCGTCTCAGTTTTGACCAACTGATGGCGGTCCTGAAGGCCAACTTCCGCACGCCGGAGGGGGAAAAGATCCGCGCCCGGTTGATTAACCGTTTTGAGAAGTACGGTAACGACATCGACGAAGTCGATAATATTAGCGCCGATCTGCTGCGCTTTTATTGCAAAGAGGTGGAGCAGTACCTGAACCCGCGCGGCGGCCATTTTACTCCCGGCTCCTATACCGTCTCGGCGCATGTGCCGCTGGGCTCGGTAGTGGGGGCTACCCCGGACGGGCGGCTGGCCGGCGAACAACTGGCGGACGGCGGCCTGTCGCCGATGGTCGGCCAGGATGCTCAGGGGCCGACGGCGGTGCTGAAATCGGTCAGCAAGCTGGATAACTATCTGCTGTCGAACGGTACGCTGCTTAACGTCAAATTCACCCCGGCAACGCTGGCCGGCGACGGCGGGCTGAACAAGCTGGCAGACTTTTTACAGGCTTTCTGCAAGCTCAAGCTGCAGCATATTCAGTTTAACGTGGTCAATGCCGACACCCTGCGTGAAGCGCAGCAGCGGCCGCAGGACTTTGCCGGCCTGGTGGTGCGCGTCGCGGGCTACAGCGCCTTCTTTGTTGAGCTGTCGAAGGAGATTCAGGATGACATCATCCGCCGCACCGCGCATCAGCTGTGAGGTGATGGAGACGCGCGCCGATCGGGCGCGTATTTTTAACCTGCAGCGCTACTCGCTCAACGATGGCCAGGGGATCCGCACGGTGGTCTTTTTCAAAGGCTGCCCCCACACCTGCCCGTGGTGCGCCAACCCGGAGTCAATGTCGCCGAAGATCCAGACCCTGCGCCGGCAGAGCAAATGTCTGGGCTGCGCCCGCTGTCTGCAGGACGTCGCCGAGTGTCCCTCCGGGGCATGGGAGCAGATCGGTCGCGACGTGACGCTGGAGAACCTCCTTCAGGAGGTGCTCAAAGATGAAGTCTTCTTCCGCGCCTCCGGCGGCGGTGTCACCCTCTCCGGCGGGGAGGTGCTCATGCAGGCCGGGTTTGCCGCCCGTTTTCTTCAGCGCCTGCGCCAGTGGGGGATCCGCACCGCCATCGAGACCGCCGGCGACGGCGCCTTTGACCGTTTGCTGCCGGTGGCTGAATCCAGCGACGAAGTGCTGTTTGATTTTAAAATCATGGATCCTGAGCTGGCGCGGTCGCTGCTGCGAATGAATCAGCCGCGGGTACTGGACAATTTTCGCCAGCTGGCGACAAGAAACATCAATCTGATCCCGCGGGTGCCGCTGATCCCGGGTTACACCATGAGCGTGGATAATTTTCGCCAGATACTGGCGTTTCTCGCGCCGTTCGCGCTAAAAGAAATGCACCTGTTGCCGTTTCATCAATATGGCGAGCCAAAATACCGTCTGCTGGGCAAACCCTGGACGCTGGCCAGCGTGAAAGCGCCTGGCGAAGCGGACATTCAACCTTATCGGATAATGGCCGAAGCGGCCGGATTCCACGTCACTATCGGCGGTTAACGCCAGGAGGATGTTATGGACTTCAATATTGTCGCCGTCACCGCCTGCGTCAGCGGGGTGGCGCACACCTATATGGCTGCCGAACGACTGGAAAAGGTCGGTCATCATGAAAAATGGCACCTGAAGGTGGAAACCCAGGGCGCGCTCGGCGTTGAAAATCGCATTACCGCAGAAGATATCGCCCGCGCCGAAGTGGTGCTGCTGGTGACGGATATCGAAATTGACGACGCCCAGCGCTTTAGCGGCCTGCGGACGATTAAAACCAGCATCAAGAGCTTCCTGCTGCAGCCGCAGCAGATCGTCGAGGCCGTGAAAAGCATCATGAAAAAGCCGGTCGTCTATGTAGAACTTCCCTGACCGGCGACGAGTCTTACTCTACATCCAGCAGCCACTTTTGCGCTGGCGTCAGGCGGCTTGCCGTTTCCGGCGTCAGCCAGCGCCGCTGGTCCTGCTGCGGCGTATCCGCGCGATCGATATATAACCCATGCAGCACGCGTCGTCGGCTACCCTCACGATTACGGGTACCGCCGTGCCAGGCGTGGGCGTTGTAGATCATCACGCTGCCGGCCGGCGCAGCAAACACAATCTCGTCTGGGTGGGCCTGTTCCGGGTCGTCCAAGACTTCTTCCGGCAACTCCGGCCGCAGGTGGGTTCCAGGGATAATCCGCGGCGCGCCGTTAGCGGCGCTTAAATCGTCTATCGCCCAGATGGTATTCACCAGGTGGACTTTGGGAAAATCCGGGCGCGGCTTTTTCCAGTCGGCGTGCAGCGGCTGGTGACCGCCGTTATACAGCGCCTCACGCGCATTAAGGCTGGAGACTTTAAAATCACCGTTGAAGATATAGCGGCAGGCGGAGAGGATCAGCGGGTGGGACCAGACTTTCTCCCAGATAACCCCCTTATTCACCAGGTTGGCGATCCGCGTCGCAGTCGCTTCCTGATGGTGTTCCATCGCCAGATTGTCGCCTTCACGCTCAACCAGGGTATCAATTAGCCGGCGCATTTCGCTCAGCCACTGGGCGTCAACGACGTTATGCACGACGGTGTAGCCGAGGGTGTCGAGTTCATGTTTCATTTGCGCACTAAGCGCCTGACTGGCGCCTAACGCATCGAGAAAACTAGCCGATGGTGAGTTCATTTTGCGTTCCTTTTTAACGTTCCGATAACACAAACAAACTCTACTGGTCCATCCGCGGCATGACAGGAGGCGAGCGCTACGAAAAACTGGACATACGTACGCGAGCCACCGAAGTGTGATGGGCATCAACAATCTCCTCTCCGGCGATGCATGCGCGGCGCCTGGCAGGGAATTCGCTGCGCAAATTGACGAAACAAACGCTGTCTGGGGATAAAAAATAGATTACCATCAACAGGATAATGCGCATGCTGAGGGCAAAGAATGATTGAAGATCTGCCAGATATTCTGCATCGGTTAATCAGTCAAAAAGATCATTTACAGGTGAGATTTCCTGAGCCGGATATCTCCGTCCCTGCCCTCGCCCTCAACGTGCCGTTTCCGCGTCTGGAAATAGTGCTGGAGGGCCAGCTCAGTGAACAGGGGCTGCCACTGGCCGCCTCGACGTTAACCACTTTACAGGTGCTGTACGTGCAGGCGGGAAAATGGACGCTGCCGCAGTGGACCGGCCCGGCCACCACCCTGAGTATTCTGTTTGGTCGACAGAAGCTGGGGTTCAGTATTCAGCGCTGGGACGGGAAAAGCCTGCACACGGAAAAGCAAAGCGTTGCCCGCCTTGGACCGCGCGTGGGCTCTTACCTGTTGCTGAGCCTGAACGAAGTCAGCCTGCAGCCCGATCCGCTGACCGCGCGGCTGGTGGTCGCCGCGCTGCTGAGTCACTGTCGCGAACAGCTGGTTGGGCTGGAAATGCGCGTCAGTCGCAGCCGGGATCTGTTTCTCGCCGTTCAGGACTACCTCGAGGAAAATCTTAGCCTGCCGCTGACGCGGGAATCGGTGGCCAGACGTTTTCACATCACGCCCAACTATCTTTCGCATATTTTTCAGAAATCAGGCTCGGTGGGATTTAACGAATATCTGACCCGGGTGCGTCTGGAAAAGGCAAAACAGCTGCTGCGCGGCTACGACCTGAAGGTGAAAGAGATCGCCCATAACTGCGGCTTTGTCGACAGCAACTATTTTTGCCGGGTCTTCAAACGCTACACCGAGCGTTCGCCGTCAGAGTATCGGCGACACTGCCGCAGCACGCAGCAGACCTAACCTGCCGTGTCGGAATATTACGCCCACTCCACGCGCCCACGCCCGTTGTGCTTGGCCTTGTACAGTGCCTCGTCGACTTTGCGGATAAACGTCTCCTGCGCTTCGCCCGGCCGCCAGGTTCCCACGCCAATGCTGATCGACAGCGGCGCCTGATGATTGATCAGGATGGTGCGGGCATTGTCGAGGATCGACTGCGCCAGGGCGTGCAGTTCAGGCTCCGACAGGCCATCGACGATAATGGCAAACTCTTCCCCACCAATACGCGCCGGCAGGACCTGCTCGCTGGTCAGTTTCGCCAGCTGTTTCCCCAGGGAAAATAACACTTCATCCCCCACCAGGTGGCCCCAGGTATCATTGATTTTCTTGAAAAAATCGATATCCAGAATCATGAGCCCCAGCGCATGCCCGGACTTTTCGCGAATGGTATCGATGAAAAAACGGCGATTGGGCAACTGAGTGAGCTCGTCCTTCAGTGATTGCGAGCGCGCGTCAACGTACAATAGGTTGATGCGCTCAATAATTTTGTAGACGCCCACCACGGTCAGCAGCATCCCGGAGAGGCGCAGCAGATCTTCGCAGTAATAACCCATCCAGCGCGGCTGAACCACTATCTCATCCATCACATCGAACGTGCCGCCAGCAATCCACAGCAGCAGCCCATAGCGCACCCAGTTGACGGCGATATGGCTCATCCGCACCTTTGCTGAGCTCCACAGCATAAACACCAGAAACAGCAGCGCCAGCAAATCGATATAGAGCCCGGGGTTGGCCAGGATCTCACGCCACGTGCCGATCGGCGGCGACACCAGCGCACAGCCGACAGCGACGGCGACGATGACCAGCAGCGCAGGCAGCAACGTACCCCGCGCCAAAGCGGACGGAATGGAGCGATTCGCAGGAGTATGGCATTCAGGCATAACGATGTCTCACGGTAACAACAGGGCCGATCGCGGGACAGGATAGCAGTTAAGCGCAGCGGGACGAATGAAAAAGCGACGCGCCGACAAAACGGCGGTGAGGTAGACTGACCCCGCGGAATTGTTCCAACGTACTACCACTCCATGGCGACGAGGTCAGTGGCGCGGATACTATCGGCTTAATCCGTCAGTTGATTAGCTTTCCGTGCGGCGCCACCGATATCCGGCGGCGCCTGCTCAGAGATTAGCCGCTGAACACGCGCGCCTTGCCGCTGACCGTCAGTCGCACCGTCGCGCCTGGCTGCCACGCCGGCTGGCTTACGGTTCGCAGAACAATCGGCCGATCGTGCCCGGACATCGACAGCGTCAGCGTGGAGAGCTGGCCGGAGAAATCAACATCGCGGATGGTGGCAGTACTTTCCTGTGGTCCGCTCACGCTGACGCTCAGCTGCTCCGGACGCAACATCACCTTACCTTCACCAGCAGGATGCGCTGCGTCTGTCGCCAGGTCGCCCAGCGCGCAGCTGGCCCGCCCGGGGCTCAGCCGTGCGGGGAGGATCAGGGCATCGCCGAGAAACAGCGCCGTCTCTTCGTCCACCGGCTGCGAGTAAACCGTCAGCGGGGTACCCACCTGGGCGAAACGTCCCTGGCGCATCACCGCCACCTGTGTGGCGAACGACAGCGCTTCGGTCTGGTCATGAGTCACCAGAATCGAGGCGATGCCGGTCTCCGCCAGCAGATCGGCGGTCGCTTTGCGTGTGCTGGCGCGCAGTCCGGTGTCCAGGGCAGAAAAGGGCTCATCGAGCAGCATCAGCGCCGGCTGCTGGGCCAGGGCGCGAGCCAGGGCCACACGCTGCTGCTGGCCGCCGGAGATCTCATGCGGCCAGTGGCGCGCCAGGCTATGGTCAAGGGCGACCATCTCCATCAGTGCGCCTACCCGGCGACGTTTTTCCTCGCGGCTGGCGTCCAGCCCCCAGGCGATATTGTCCGCGACATTGAGGTGAGGAAATAGCGCCCCCTCCTGCGGAACGTAGCCGATCCGTCGCTGGTGGGCAGGAACAAACACGCCCTCAGCAAACAGAGGCGCGCCGTGCATCACGATGCGTCCGCTGTCGGGCGTTTCGAAACCGGCAAGGATGCGCAGCAGCGTGGTTTTTCCCGAACCCGACGGACCCACAATTGCCGTCCGGCTACCCGGAGCCACCTGAAGATGAATATTATCGAGGACCTGCGCATCGGCGAAGGATTTCGAAACAGAAGACAATTCCAGCATGTTACAACCCTGCCATTTTTTTCGACTGCATATAGAGAACCGCCGTCAGCGGCAGCGAAATGATGATCATCAACAGCGCGTAGGGCGCCGCCGCCACATAGTCGATCTCGCTGGTTAACGCCCAGAAGCCGGTCGACAACGTGCGGGTGCCTAACGGCGAGAGCAGCAGCGTGGCGGTAAGCTCATTGCTGACGCCAAGGAACACCAGCGCGGCGCCGGCGGCCGCCCCCGGGGCGGCAAGTCGCATGGTGATACTCCACAGGGCGCGGGCCGGGCTGCGTCCGAGACTGCGGGCGACGTTTTCCAGCTCCACCGGCGCCTGGGCGATACCGGCGCGCAGGTTAATCAGCGCCCGCGGCATAAACATTAACAAATAGGCCAGAAACAGCGTCACTTCGGTCTGGTACACCGGACGGGCATAGTGGATGGTGACGGTGACCAGTGCCAGCGCGGTCACAATGCCGGGCAGCGAGCTGGTGATGTAATTACACCCCTCCAGCAGGCGGAACAGCGGACGCGGATAGCGCACGCCGAGCCAGGCGATGGGGATCGCGCAGACCGTCGTCAGCAGCGCCCCGCCCGCCCCCAGCAACAGAGTCTGGCGCAGGGAATGCCACAGATCGGCATGTAGCCAGTTATCGATACCGCCCAGCCACAGCCAGCGCCCCAGGACCAGCAACGGCACCCCCATCGCCAGCAGCACCAGCAGCAGAAGCAGCAGCTGCGCGCCGAAGGCGGCCCCTTTCCCCAGCACCAGGCGCTTCTGCTCGCGCGCCGCCCCGGCGCCGATACGCGCATAGCGCGCTTTACCACGCGAAGCGCTCTCCAGCAGCAGGATCGCCAGACAGCACAGAGCCAGCACGCCCGCCAGCATATTGGCGGCCGGACCGCTGAAGGTCGACTGGAACTGATCGTAAATGGCGGTAGTGAAAGTATCGAAGCGGATCATCACATACAGACCATATTCCGCCAGCAGATGCAGGGCCACCAGCAGCGCACCGCCGCAGACGGCCAGCCGCAGCTGCGGAAGCACCACCCGGAAAAACACTTTCCACGGCGGCGTGCCCAGCGACGCGGCGACATCCTCAAGGGTGGGATCGAGTCGGCGCAGCACGGCCGCCACCGGCATATAGATAAACGGATAGTAGGCCAGCACCGAGAGAAACACCCCAGCGCCCAGGCCATGCAGCGAGGGCACAGCGCTGATCCAGGCGTAGCTCTGGACAAAGGCCGGAATGGCCAGCGGGGCCACCGCCAGCGCCGACCACAGCTGCCGCCCGGCAAGCGCGGTACGTTCCGTCAGCCAGGCCAGCGTCACGCCAAGCACAATGCTGATGGGGACAGTCAGCACCGTCAGCCACAGGGTATTGCTGAGCAGTTCGCCTACCCGCGGGCGAAAGACCAGCGCTTTGATTGTCGGCCAGCCGGTATCGAATCCGACCGCCACCACAAACCCTAACGGCAACAGCGCCAGCAATGAAAACAGGAGCGCTAAGGCAACCATCGGAAATGCAGGACGCCTGCGCTCAGGCAGGCGTCCTGTTTTCTTTCCGAGCGACAGACTCAGAACAGACATAGCAACATCACTTCCTCAGGATCAGAGCAGGCCAGCCTGCGTCATCAGTTCAATGACCTTTTTACTGTTCAGCGAGGAAGGCTCCACCTTCGGGGCATCCAAATCTTTCAGCGGGGTCAGTTTCGGGTTAGAGGCCGCGTCTACCCCCACCGCATATTCGAAGGCGTTATTGGTGCGCAGCGCATCCTGTCCCTGCTTACCGGTGATCCATTTAATAAAGGCCTGCGCCTGTGCTTTATGTTTGCTGGAGGCCAGCACGCCGCCGCCGGAAATGCTGACGAAGGCCCCCGGATCCTGGTGTTTGAAGTAATACAGTTGGGTGTTTTTGCTGTTCTCGCCGGTTTTTGACTGGTCAACGAAGCGATAGTAATGGTAGATCACTCCGCCGTCGATCTGCCCGGCGTTGACCGCTTTCATCACCGTGCTGTTGCCTTTATAGGCGACAAAGTTGGTTTTCATCGCCTTCAGCCAGTCGAGGGTCGCCTGCTCACCCTTCAGCGCCAGCATCGCGCTGACGATAGCCTGGAAATCAGCCCCCGATGGCGAAGCCGCCCAGCGGCCCTTCCACTCCGGTTTTGCCAGATCCATCAGCGAGTGCGGCAGCTGCGCCTCGCTGATTTTGGCCGGGTTATAGACGAACACGGTACTACGCGCGGCGATGCCAATCCAGCGACCGTGCTGAGGGCGATATTGTGCCGGAACCTGCTGCAGGGTGGCCGCATCCAGCGGGGCAAAAAGTTTGGCGTTATCAACCAGCACCATCGACGGTGAGTTCTCGGTCAGAAACACATCGGCTGGCGACGCGGCGCCTTCCTGAACCAGCTGATTACCCAGCTCGCTGTCATCGCCATTGCGCAGCGTGACTTTAATACCGGTCTCTTTCGTAAATCCATCCACCCACGACTTCACCAGATTTTCGTGTTGGGCGTTGTAGACCACAATCCCGTCCTGACCGTCAGCCGCCATCCCCTGCGGCGCCAGAAACAGAGAAGCGGCAACCAGCGCTGCCTTACAGAGGGGCGATAAGCGAGATTTCATGAACGCATCCTTAATGAACCAGGGAAATTAATGGTAAATAGCCTGAGCGGAGAGGATTAAATCACAGCAAAAAAAGAATGATAATGAAAACAATTATCATAAACTTAAAAAAGCAAAAAATAGCGCAAGCACGCCACTACGGACTGGAAAATGCTAATAACCAGCCGGCCCAGAAAAATATATTAAGAAAACATTAATTTTTTATTTTTATTACCGGCAGAAGAGGTACGTAGCGTCAACGCGATATAACCGGCCTTTGTCGGCAGGTATTGTGATAGCGATCATATTTTTATGATGCGCCGTCATCGCGGAAGTTATCTCCCTTCTACGATCATAGAAAAGCCTTTACTGCCAGAGAGATGGTTCACTTTATGCACAAACACCATTGCATGCCCAACAAATGAAAGAGATAAAGCGACGAAACGCATGGATTGCCTTTTCCCTGGCGCTGGTGGTATTTCTGGCTGGCGTGTTCGTTATCAACTGGCAACTGTGGCATTCCGATCAGGCCTCGCATGTCGCCACCGCCCGTCAGGCGGCAAAGAAAATCGCCGTTATTCTGGATGAGGCCCGCGCAGCAACGATGACGGCGATGAACGTTAGCCGCGGCGGTTGCTCCGTGCAGGGCCAGTTTCAGCTCGGGACCGAGGCCGCCCTGCAGCCGCATCTGCGCACGATCGTGCTGGTAAAAGATGGCCAGGTGTGGTGCTCGTCGCTGCCGGGCAATCGGGTACTGACGCTCCATCCTGAGTCTTTACCCGATGAGCCACTGCAGCTGCTGCCCGCCAGAATGATGGTGAATAAGCGGCCAGTGCTGATCTATCACACTCGTTCGGCGCAGGTAAGAGTCATTGTCAGCATCAGCGATATCCATTTGCGCGATGCCTTGTATAGCGATGAGGATAACGGCGGGCTGGCGCTTTTGGTTCACAATCAAATGATTGCCAGATATGGCGATGTGAAGCCACTCAACGCTGGTCCGAACCAGGATATTTTTAGCTCACCAGACTATCCATTTCATATTGCCTATCCTGAGTCGCCTTTTTTTAGCCCCGGCCGCTTGTTTCATAATGGGTCCGGGCTGCTGATTTTTATTTTCTCTGTTTCGTTGCTGTTTTATTTTCTGTTGCGCAAATACCTCAATGTCTATACCTCAGAAGAGGAGAGGCTGCGCTACGCCATCGCTCAGGGCGCTATCGTTCCCTACTATCAACCGCTGGTGAACGGCAAAACCGGAGAGATCTATGGCGTGGAAATCCTCGCCCGCTGGCCAAACACCACGGCGCAGTGGCGTTCGCCCGCTGAATTTATTCCGCTGGCCGAGCGTACCGGCTTGATTATCCCACTCACTTGTAGCCTGATGGCGCAGGTCGCCGCCCAGATGAGGCCGATCTTCAGTAAGCTGCCGGACGGGTTTCATATCGGCGTCAATATCAGCGCATCACATATCAACGCCGGCTTTGTTGAATAAATCGAACTTTTGCTGAGTTGAAGGATCAGATCACGCATCTTCCCGACAACGCAGACCGTTCCGTGGCAAAGCAAAAGTTCAAAATCACCAACTGG
>NZ_JBKIUP010000015.1:0-83750 GCF_046602535.1 Klebsiella sp. 1SOBk10mer | reverse complement strand
ACAACCGGTGGTCATAAAGCGAAAAAATTCGGTGGAGCGGTAGTTCAGTCGGTTAGAATACCTGCCTGTCACGCAGGGGGTCGCGGGTTCGAGTCCCGTCCGTTCCGCCACTTATTTAACATTAAGCCTGCTCAGATAGCAGGCTTAGTGGTAAGAAAGCTTTAGGGGCGTAGTTCAATTGGTAGAGCACCGGTCTCCAAAACCGGGTGTTGGGAGTTCGAGTCTCTCCGCCCCTGCCATTTATAAGAATCCTTTGCTCAGGCAAAGGATTTTTTTTTTTATCTCTACTATCCATCTGCAATATCCCTATTCAAAATACCTTGCTCCTCTCCGTCCATGGAGAGTACCGCTTATTCCAGGATAGGGCTTTTCAGGATCTCGTGGATCTGCGCCTGCTTATCGCTATTTTGTAACCAGATCGCATAGAGTGGGCGCGACAGCGTAGCGCTGTCCATGACCGTATGTAACCCATGCTTCTCTTTCGCCCAGCGAACAGGTAGCCAACAGCAGCCGCTCAGACGCGATAATTGCTGATAGATCAGTTCAGCTGAAGAGGTAGTGAGCAGCGGAACATCATCGCTTCCTATCAGACCCACTTCGTTTTGCTGAAAATCGGGCCCCCATTCAAGGCGCAAGTAGTTCAATTCATTTCTGTTTTTTGCAGGCGATGTGCAATACAGGGCAAGAGTAAAATTACCCAACAGCTGGCTGCTTAATTCATCCATCTTCGGCGATTCGGTGGTGATCAGCAGATCCAACTGGCGTTCGTGAAGCTGTTTAACCAGCGACTGCCGCTGCGCGATACGCGCTTCAAACTGGAGATTGTAAGGTGCGCTGTAGAGGGTGCCGAGCCAGCCGTTAAGCATGCATTCCCACAGCGAGGCGCTGGCCCCGATGGAGAATTCATTATGTCGCGAAGAGTGTGCGACCTCCTTGCGCGCAGCCTGCCAGGTATTCATTAGCGTTTCGGCGTAGGGCAGGAGCTTTTCTCCGGCGGTCGTCAGGCGAATGTTATTACGATGTCGGGTGAACAGGTTCACACCAAGTTGATTTTCCAGCTGACGAATACGAAAGCTGACCGCTGACTGCGTCAGGTAAAGCGCCTCTGCTGCTCGCCCAAAGTGACGAGTTCTGCTCACTTCCAGGAAAGTCTTGAGCAATTCCGTATCCACACCGTTCTCCACAAAATTATTTGTCGTGATGATTTAAATGTTTTGTTTGACGCTCTGTCAAGCGTAACTAATACTCCGCGCCATAAATAGCTCGGCCAAAGAATCAGGAGCGTGTAGGATGGCGGAAAGCTTTACGACGACTAATCGTTTTTTCGACAATAAAAATTATCCACGCGGGTTCTCCCGTCACGGTGATTTCACCATCAAAGAGGCGCAACTGCTGGAACGTCATGGTTATGCCTTTAACGAACTGGAACTGGGTAAACGCGAACCTGTTACCGATGATGAAAAACAGTTTGTCTCGGTGTGCCGTGGTGAGCGTGAGCCGGTAACGGAAGCAGAACGCGTATGGATTAAGTATATGGCGCGCATCAAGCGGCCGAAGCGTTTCCATACTCTTTCCGGCGGCAAACCGCAGATGGAAGGCGCTGACGATTACACCGAAAGCGATGACTAAGAAAAAAGGGCGTAAGCCCTTTTTTTACGCCATCATTTTCTGCAGATGGTTTAGCATCCGGTCTATCGCCCGATAGCTGAGCGCCTCCTGCAAATGACGGCGTTCAATCTCTTCAGCCTCTGCCAGATCGGCAATGGTTCTCGCCACCTTTAACAGACGCTGCCAGGCTCGTATAGAGAGCCCCAGCTGCGTTAGCGTCTGTTCCAGCCAGACAGCGTCCTCCCGCCGTAAGTGGCAGCAGCTCTTCATTTCACGATTCTCAAGATGCGCATTGAGCTTATTTTGTCTGAGCATTTGCCGTTCGCGCGCCGCCAGCACCCGTTGTCGGACCGTTGCGCTAGACTCTTCGCCCTGCGTGCCCTGGCTCAGTATCCCTGGCGGCGGCAGCGGGATCTCTAAGGAGAGATCGAAGCGGTCAAGGAAGGGGCCTGACAGACGTCCCAGATAACGTAATGTCTGCTCAGGCGATGTACGATTATGTTTGCCCTGATAATGCCCTGTCGGGCTTGGGTTCATTGCCGCGATAAGCTGAAAGCGCGCCGGATAGTCAATTTTGGCGCGCGAGCGTGATATATGGATCTTGCCTGACTCAATGGGTTCGCGCAGCGCATCCAGTACACGCCGCTCAAACTCCGGCAGCTCATCAAGAAACAGCACGCCATTATGGGCCAGGGAAATCTCACCGGGGACCGGTATCGAGCCGCCGCCCACCATCGCTGCCAGCGAAGCGCTATGATGAGGTGCGCGAAACGGCCTCTGACGCCACCGGGTCTTCGCGGTATGCAGATTGACCAGGCTCTGAATGGCCGTGCTCTCCAGGGCTTCCTGATTGCTTAATGGCGGCAGGAGACCGGGTAGCCGGCTGGCAAGCATGGTTTTCCCGGTGCCGGGTGGGCCGATCAGGAGCAGGTTGTGACCCCCGGCGGCCACAATCTCCAGCGCTCGCTTGCCCTGCTGCTGGCCGATAACATCGCGCAGATCTTCGCCGCGTTCATCAACGGTGGGTGCCTCGGCGAGAGGCGGCGAAAGCGATGTCTGCCCCGCGAGAAAAGCACACACCTCCTGCAGATGGTCGGCGACCAGGCAATCGCTGCCGCCGATCAGGCCGACCTCAGCCGCATTATCAGAGGAGACGACGATGCGCCGGCCGGCTTTGATGGCTTCCATTGCGCTGGGGATCGCCCCTGGAACGCCGCGTAACCCACCTGTGAGGGCGAGTTCGCCCACAAACTCATATTGATTCAGTCGCGTCGTGTTGAGCTGCTCTGAGGCAACGAGAAGCGCGAGAGCGATAGGTAGATCGTATCGCCCGCCCTCTTTAGGCAGATCCGCTGGCGCCAGGTTAATGGTTATTTTCTTCGCAGGGAAAGCGTAGCCGCTGTTGATCAGGGCGCTGCGAACCCGGTCACGGGCCTCTTTCACGGTGGTCTCCGGCAGTCCGACCATAGTCAGGCCGGGCAGACCGTTGCTGAGATGAACCTCGACAGTAATCAATGGCGCTTCGATACCGAGCGCCGCGCGGGTATAGACGATGGCGAGCGACATAAAACCTCCTGGACCAGGCAGGATTATGGCTGACCTGTGTTAAAACGGGATCGGTAATAGTCAGAAGTTAGGACCATAAATCCATACTTTTCGCGCCATATTGTTACATTTAGCCGAAACTGGAAGTTCGCTCGCAAAACAGAGCGGCGTTGGGAAGGAGGGCGCAAAAGAGCGCGGCAGGCGAGAGAAAACTGAGTTTTTTTCATCTTCGAATTTTTTCATATAAAACAATTATTTTTGCTGAAACTGTTAGGCTGCTCAGCAACAGAGATATAAAAAAATCTTGTGTTTTATGTGATGTCTGTGGTACCTCTTTAGGTATTCCTTCGAACAAGAAGCCAGAAAGTACAGAAAATGACAGCCCTTCTACGAGTGATTAGCCTGGTCGTGATTAGCGTGGTGGTGATTATTATCCCACCGTGCGGGGCTGCACTTGGACGAGGAAAGGCTTAATAATCAAGCCTTAACGAACTAAGACCCCCGCACCGAAAGGTCCGGGGGTTTTTTTATAACTGAAATAACCTAAGCGAGGAGCAGATGATGACTTTTAGCATAAAATTCTGTTTCTCCCGATTTATGACGGGGAACTAACTATGAATGGCGCGCAGTGGGTGGTACATGCTTTGCGGACACAGGGGGTCGACACCGTTTTTGGCTATCCGGGTGGCGCAATTATGCCGGTTTACGATGCACTGTATGACGGCGGCGTGGAGCACCTGCTGTGCCGGCATGAGCAAGGGGCAGCCATGGCGGCCATTGGTTATGCGCGAGCAACCGGTAAAACCGGGGTATGTATCGCGACTTCCGGCCCGGGCGCAACCAACCTGATCACCGGCCTGGCGGACGCTTTGCTTGACTCCATCCCCATTGTCGCTATCACCGGCCAGGTGGCCGCACCCTTCATCGGCACGGATGCGTTCCAGGAGGTAGACGTTCTCGGTTTGTCACTGGCCTGTACTAAGCACAGTTTCCTCGTGCAGTCTCTGGACGAGCTGCCGCGGGTCATTGCTGAAGCTTTCCAGGTGGCAAACTCAGGCCGTCCAGGCCCGGTGCTGGTTGATATCCCTAAGGATATTCAGATGGCGCAGGGCGATCTCGATCCCCATTTCTCTATGGTCGCCGATGAGATGGCATTCCCGCAGGCGGAAGTGGCTCAGGCTCTGCAGATGCTGGCTCAATCGCAGCAACCGATGCTGTATGTTGGCGGCGGGGTCGGCATGGCGCAGGCGGTACCGGCGCTGCGCGAATTCCTCGCAGTGACCCGGATGCCGGCGACCTGCACCCTGAAAGGGCTGGGCGTGGTGGACGCCGATTACCCGTATTATCTCGGCATGCTGGGAATGCACGGCACCAAGGCGGCCAATCTGGCGGTACAGGAGTGCGATCTGCTGATCGCTGTCGGCGCGCGCTTTGACGATCGCGTGACTGGCAAGCTCAACACCTTCGCGCCGCATGCCAAAGTGATCCATATGGACATCGATCCGGCGGAGCTGAACAAGCTGCGCCAGGCGCACATTGGTCTGACCGGCGATCTGAACCGCTTGCTGCCGGCGCTGCAGCAGCCGTTAGCGATCGATGGCTGGCGCGAGCGGAGTGCCGCACTGCGTGCCGATCACGCCTGGCGTTACGATCATCCCGGTGAGGCTATCTACGCGCCGCTGCTGCTGAAACAGCTTTCCGACCGCAAGCCGGCGGACAGCGTGGTGACAACCGACGTAGGCCAGCATCAGATGTGGTCGGCTCAGCATATGACCTATACCCGCCCGGAAAACTTCATCACCTCCAGCGGCTTAGGCACCATGGGCTTTGGCCTGCCGGCCGCCGTTGGTGCCCAGGTGGCGCGCCCTAACGATACGGTGATCTGTATCTCTGGTGACGGCTCCTTCATGATGAATGTGCAGGAGCTGGGCACCGTAAAACGCAAGCAGTTACCGCTGAAGATCGTATTACTCGACAACCAGCGGTTAGGGATGGTTCGACAATGGCAGCAGCTGTTTTTCCAGGAACGTTATAGCGAAACCACTCTGACTGATAACCCTGATTTCCTCACGCTGGCCAGCGCCTTCGGTATTCCTGGCCAACACATCACCCGTAAAGACCAGGTTGAAGCGGCACTCGACACCATGCTTTCGAGCCAGGGGCCATACCTGCTTCATGTCTCAATCGACGAACTTGAGAATGTCTGGCCGTTGGTGCCGCCCGGCGCCAGTAACTCTGAAATGCTGGAGAAATTATCATGATGCAACATCAGGTCGCTTTACAGGCACGTTTCAACCCGGAAACCTTAGAGCGCGTGCTGCGCGTTGTCCGTCACCGTGGTTTTCAAATCTGCGCAATGAACATGGAAACCGCAGCGGACGCACAGAACATAAATATCGAATTGACCGTTGCCAGCCCGCGGCCCGTCGAATTACTGTTTAGTCAATTAAGTAAACTGGTCGACGTTGCCTGCGTCGAGATCCAGCAACCCACATCACAACAAATCCGCGCCTGAGCGCAAAGGAAGAAAAATGACGACGAAAAAAGCTGATTACATCTGGTTCAATGGCGAGATGGTTCCGTGGGGCGAAGCGAAAGTTCATGTGATGTCCCATGCGCTGCACTATGGCACCTCGGTATTCGAAGGCATCCGTTGCTACGACTCGCACAAAGGCCCGGTGGTGTTCCGTCATCGCGAACATATGCAGCGTCTGCATGACTCAGCCAAAATTTATCGTTTCCCGGTCTCCCAGAGCGTCGACGAACTGATGGAAGCCTGCCGCGAAGTCATTCGCACTAATAATCTGACCAGCGCTTATATCCGCCCGCTGGTGTTTGTTGGCGATGTCGGCATGGGGGTAAACCCGCCTCCGGGTTACAACACTGACGTGATCATCGCGGCGTTCCCGTGGGGAGCCTACCTCGGCGCAGAAGCGCTGGAGCAGGGGATCGATGCCATGGTCTCTTCCTGGAACCGCGCGGCGCCGAACACAATCCCGACGGCGGCGAAAGCCGGCGGCAACTATCTCTCCTCGCTGCTGGTTGGCAGCGAAGCGCGTCGCCATGGCTACCAGGAAGGTATCGCCCTCGATGTTAACGGCTATATCTCTGAAGGCGCTGGCGAAAACCTGTTTGAAGTGAAGGACGGCGTGCTGTTCACTCCGCCGTTTACCTCTTCCGCGCTGCCGGGCATTACCCGCGACGCCATCATCAAGCTGGCGAAAGATCTCGGTATTGAAGTCCGCGAGCAGGTATTGTCCCGTGAATCCCTGTACCTGGCGGATGAAGTCTTCATGTCCGGCACCGCGGCGGAAATCACCCCGGTACGCAGCGTGGATGGCATCCAGGTCGGCGCAGGCCGTCGCGGTCCGGTCACCAAACGCATTCAGGAAGCCTTCTTTGGCCTCTTCACCGGTGAAACAGAAGATAAATGGGGCTGGTTGGATCCGGTAAGTAAGTAATTAAAAATGGGACGGCACGCACCGTCCCATTTAATAAACACAGATGGGAGTAAAAAGAGCATGCCTAAGTACCGTTCCGCCACCACCACACATGGCCGCAATATGGCGGGCGCCCGCGCGTTGTGGCGCGCAACCGGGATGACCGATGCCGATTTCGGCAAACCGATTATCGCCGTCGTTAACTCCTTTACCCAGTTTGTTCCTGGGCACGTGCACCTGCGCGACCTCGGCAAACTGGTTGCCGAGCAGATTGAAGCCGCCGGTGGCGTGGCCAAAGAATTCAACACCATCGCAGTGGATGATGGGATCGCCATGGGCCACGGGGGTATGCTCTATTCACTGCCATCCCGCGAGCTGATCGCCGACTCGGTGGAGTACATGGTTAACGCCCATTGTGCGGATGCGATGGTCTGTATCTCCAACTGCGACAAAATCACCCCGGGGATGCTGATGGCTTCCCTGCGCCTGAACATTCCGGTGATCTTTGTGTCCGGCGGCCCGATGGAAGCCGGGAAAACCAAGCTGTCAGATAAAATCATCAAGCTCGACCTGGTGGATGCGATGATCCAGGGGGCGGATCCGAAAGTGTCCGACGAGCAGAGTAATCAGGTGGAACGCTCCGCCTGTCCGACCTGCGGCTCCTGTTCCGGGATGTTCACCGCCAACTCCATGAACTGCCTGACCGAAGCGCTGGGCCTGTCGCAGCCGGGTAACGGCTCTCTGCTGGCGACCCACGCCGATCGTAAGGAGCTGTTCCTTAACGCCGGGAAACGTATCGTTGAGCTGACCAAACGCTATTACGAGCAGGATGACGCTTCCGCGCTGCCGCGCAATATCGCCAGCAAGGCGGCCTTTGAGAACGCCATGACGCTGGATATCGCCATGGGCGGTTCCACCAACACCGTTCTGCACCTGCTGGCGGCGGCGCAGGAAGCTGAAATCGACTTCACCATGAGCGATATCGATAAGCTTTCCCGCAAAGTGCCGCAGCTGTGTAAGGTGGCGCCGAGCACGCAGAAATACCATATGGAAGATGTGCATCGCGCCGGCGGCGTGCTGGGCATTCTGGGCGAGCTGGACCGCGCCGGGCTGTTGAATCGCGAGGTCAAAAACGTTCTCGGCCTGACGCTGCCGCAGACCCTGGAACAGTACGATGTGATGGTGACCCAGGACGACGCGGTGAAAAAAATGTTCCGCGCCGGGCCGGCGGGCATCCGTACCACCCAGGCGTTCTCGCAAGACTGCCGCTGGGATACGCTGGATGACGATCGCGCCGAAGGCTGTATCCGTTCTCTGGAACACGCTTACAGCAAGGACGGCGGCCTGGCGGTACTGTACGGCAATTTCGCGGAAAACGGTTGTATCGTGAAAACCGCCGGCGTGGACGACAGCATCCTGAAATTTACCGGTCCGGCGAAAGTGTATGAGAGCCAGGACGATGCGGTTGAGGCCATCCTCGGCGGTAAAGTCGTTGAAGGCGACGTCGTGGTGATCCGCTACGAAGGGCCGAAAGGCGGGCCGGGGATGCAGGAGATGCTTTACCCCACCAGCTTCCTGAAGTCGATGGGGCTGGGCAAAGCCTGCGCGCTGATCACCGATGGCCGTTTCTCCGGCGGCACCTCAGGGCTCTCTATCGGTCACGTCTCACCGGAAGCAGCGAGCGGCGGCAACATCGCGCTCATTGAAGATGGCGACATGATCGCGATTGATATTCCGAACCGCAGCATTCAGCTGCAGCTGAGCGATGCGGAAATTGCGGCGCGTCGTGAAGCCCAGGAAGCGCGTGGCGACCAGGCGTGGACGCCGAAAAATCGCCAGCGTCAGGTCTCCTTTGCCCTTCGCGCCTACGCCAGCCTGGCGACCAGCGCCGACAAAGGCGCGGTTCGCGATAAATCGAAACTGGGTGGCTAATCATGGCGGATTCACAACCCCTGTCCGGTGCCCCTGAGGGCGCCGAATACCTGAGAGCAGTGCTGCGCGCACCGGTTTATGAAGCGGTGCAGAAAACACCGCTGCAAAAAATGGACAAACTCTCTTCTCGCCTGGATAACGTTATTCTGGTGAAGCGCGAAGATCGCCAACCGGTACACAGCTTTAAGCTGCGCGGCGCCTACGCGATGATGTCCAGCCTGACCGTGGAACAGAAATCCCACGGGGTGATCACCGCCTCGGCGGGCAATCATGCCCAGGGCGTGGCGTTCTCCGCATCGCGGCTGGGCGTTAAGGCACTGATCGTGATGCCGGTAGCGACCGCCGACATCAAAGTGGATGCCGTTCGCGGCTTTGGCGGCGAAGTGCTGCTGCATGGCGCCAACTTTGACGAAGCGAAGGCGAGGGCGATTGAGCTGGCGCAGCAGCAGGGCTTTACCTGGGTGCCGCCGTTCGATCACCCGATGGTCATCGCCGGTCAGGGAACCCTGGCGCTGGAGCTGCTGCAGCAGGATGCCCACATCGACCGCGTGTTCGTCCCGGTGGGCGGCGGCGGCCTGGCGGCAGGCGTGGCGGTGCTGATCAAGCAGCTGATGCCGCAGATCAAAGTGATCGCGGTGGAAGCGGAAGATTCGGCCTGCCTGAAGGCGGCGCTGGACGCCGGTCATCCGGTGGACCTGCCGCGCGTCGGCTTGTTTGCCGAAGGCGTGGCGGTCAAACGCATCGGCGATGAAACCTTCCGTCTGTGCCAGGAGTATCTGGACGACATCATCACCGTCGACAGCGACGCTATTTGCGCGGCGATGAAGGATCTGTTCGAAGATGTGCGGGCGGTGGCAGAGCCTTCCGGCGCGCTGGCGCTGGCGGGGATGAAGAAATATATCGCTCAGCACAATATTCGCGGTGAGCGACTGGCTCACATCCTGTCCGGGGCCAACGTCAACTTCCACGGTCTGCGCTACGTGTCTGAGCGCTGCGAGCTCGGGGAACAGCGCGAAGCGCTGCTGGCGGTGACGATCCCGGAAGAGAAGGGCAGCTTTCTGAAGTTTTGCCAGCTGCTGGGGGGCCGCTCGGTGACGGAGTTCAACTACCGCTTTGCCGATGCCAAAGACGCCTGTATTTTTGTCGGGGTACGCCTGAGTCGTGGCCTGGAAGAGCGCAAAGAGATCCTCCAGTTACTGAACGACGGCGGCTACAGCGTGGTGGATCTCTCTGATGATGAGATGGCTAAGCTGCATGTGCGCTATATGGTCGGCGGCCGGCCGTCAAAAGCGCTGCAGGAGCGGCTGTTCAGCTTCGAGTTTCCGGAATCGCCGGGGGCGCTGCTGAAATTCCTGCATACCCTTGGCACCCACTGGAATATTTCACTGTTCCACTACCGCAGCCACGGCACTGACTATGGTCGGGTACTGGCGGCCTTCGAGTTGGGCGAGCACGAGCCGGACTTTGAAACTCGTCTCAATGAGCTGGGCTATGAGTGCCACGACGAAACGCATAACCCGGCATTCCGCTTTTTCCTCGCGGGTTAGTGGTTGGGAAGAATTTTCCAGAAAGCATCAATAAGCGGCTCATGCAGCCGCTTTTTTTGTGCGCAAACGCCCAGCTCAAACGGCGTTTGCTCATCGCTGCGCTCCAGGATCATCACCCTGTTGCGTACCGGCTCCGGACTGTTCTCCAGCACCACTTCCGGCAGCAGCGCCACGCCGCATCCCAGGGCGACCATCGACACCATCGCTTCGTGCCCGCCGACGGTGGCGTAGATCGACGGATTGCTGATTTTATGCCGCCGAAACCACAGCTCGATGCGCCGACGTACCGGCCCCTGGTCGGCCATGATAAAGGGCACTGTCGACCAGTCGGGGCGCTCGACGGTCACCTGGTTGCGCACCGGGCAGGGAAGGGCCGGGGCAATTAACACCACGGCGAGGTTCTCCAGCATCGAAAACGCCACCGACCCTGGCAGAGTCTCCGGCTTACCGGCAATCGCCAGGTCGGCTTCGCCGGTGACCACCTTCTCCATGGCGTCGGCGGCGTCGCCGGTCGACAGCTTGATCTCCACCGAGGGGTGCGCGGCGCGAAAGCGGTCGAGGATCGGCGGCAGATGGCTATAGGCGGCGGTGACGGAGCAGAAGATGTGCAACTCGCCGGAGAGCGAAGGGCCCTGCTGATCGATGACGTGACGAAGCTGCTGATACTGCAGTAAAGTCTGTTGGGCAAAGGTACGTAACTCTTCCCCGGCTTCGGTAAGGGTCACCGTGCGATTATCTCGCACGAACAGCGGCTGGCCGAGGTCCTCTTCCAGACGCTGGATCTGGCGCGAAAGCGTCGACGGGCTGACATGCATGGCCCGCGCGCTGCGGCCAAAATGGCGGCTTTCCGCCAGATGCAGAAAGGTTTTCAGATCGCGTAAATCCACGGCGCGTACTCCCCGGTTTTGTATTTCATAAAATGCAACGTGACGTTGTGAATATATCAATTTCCGCAATAAAATTCCTGTCATATAGTAAGTTCATTCTCGCAAAAGCGAACCGAACAATAAGCACGACACAACATCACGGAGTTACAGACATGGCTAACTACTTTAATACACTGAACCTGCGCCAGCAGCTGGCACAGCTGGGCAAATGCCGCTTTATGGCGCGCGACGAATTCGCCGATGGCGCAAGCTACCTTCAGGGTAAAAAAGTGGTCATCGTCGGCTGCGGCGCGCAGGGCCTGAACCAGGGTCTGAACATGCGTGACTCCGGCCTGGATATCTCCTATGCGCTGCGCAAAGAAGCGATCGCCGAGAAGCGCGCCTCCTGGCGTAAAGCGACCGAAAACGGCTTCAAAGTCGGCACTTATGAAGAGCTGATCCCGCAGGCGGACCTGGTGGTTAACCTGACTCCGGACAAACAGCACTCTGACGTTGTGCGCTCCGTACAGCCGCTGATGAAAGACGGCGCGGCGCTGGGCTACTCCCACGGTTTCAACATCGTGGAAGTGGGCGAGCAGATCCGTAAAGACATCACCGTGGTGATGGTGGCGCCGAAGTGCCCGGGTACCGAAGTGCGTGAAGAGTACAAACGCGGTTTCGGCGTACCGACGCTTATCGCGGTACATCCGGAAAACGACCCGAAAGGCGAAGGCATGGCCATTGCGAAAGCATGGGCAGCGGCGACCGGCGGCCACCGTGCGGGCGTGCTGGAATCTTCCTTCGTTGCCGAAGTGAAATCTGACCTGATGGGCGAGCAGACCATCCTCTGCGGCATGCTGCAGGCGGGTTCTCTGCTGTGCTTCGACAAGCTGGTGGCGGAAGGTACCGACCCGGCGTATGCAGAAAAACTGATTCAGTTCGGCTGGGAAACCATCACCGAAGCGCTGAAGCAGGGCGGCATTACCCTGATGATGGATCGCCTCTCTAACCCGGCGAAACTGCGCGCTTATGCGCTCTCCGAGCAGCTGAAAGAGATTATGGCGCCGCTGTTCCAGAAACACATGGACGACATCATTTCCGGCGAATTCTCCTCCGGTATGATGGCGGACTGGGCGAACGACGATAAGAAACTGCTGACCTGGCGTGAAGAGACTGGTAAAACCGCGTTCGAAACCGCGCCGCAGTATGAAGGTAAAATCGGCGAGCAGGAGTACTTCGATAAAGGCGTTCTGATGATCGCGATGGTGAAAGCGGGCGTTGAGCTGGCCTTCGAAACCATGGTGGCCTCCGGCATCATCGAAGAGTCCGCTTACTACGAATCACTGCACGAGCTGCCGCTGATCGCCAATACTATTGCCCGTAAGCGTCTGTACGAGATGAACGTGGTTATCTCTGATACCGCTGAATATGGTAACTACCTGTTCTCTTATGCTTGCGTACCGCTGCTGAAAGAGTTCATGACCACCCTGCAGACTGGCGACCTGGGTACGGCGATTGCCGAAGGCGCGGTAGACAACGCTCAGCTGCGTGATGTTAACGAAGCCATTCGCAGCCACGCTATTGAGCAGGTTGGTAAGAAACTGCGCGGTTATATGACCGATATGAAGCGTATCGCGGTAGCCGGCTAATTCCTCGTCGTCTTTCGACTTGCCGATGCGTTGGCTACGGTACGTACACCCCAGTCACATAGTAATCTATGTTCACGGGGATGTACTTCCTTGCCGCCTTCCGGCAAGCCGAAATCCATAGAGGAATGGATTTGTTTAATAGGCCTGATAAGCGAAGCGCCATCAGGCAAAAACCCGGAGATTAAGATCCCCGGGTTTTTTATTATTTCCGGTACAGCACTTTGATGATGTGGTAGCCGAACTGGGTATGCAGCGGGCCGGTTGGCTCCAGCACCGGGCAGGAGAAAACCACTTTATCGAACGCCGGCACCATCTGGCCCTGGCGGAACTCACCTAAATCACCGCCGCGTTTGCCTGATGGGCAAATGGAGTGCTTCTTCGCCAGCTTACCGAAGTCGGCGCCGTTTTTAATCTGCTCCAGAAGATCCAGAGCCAGTTTCTCTTCTTTAACAAGAATATGCAGTGCTGCTGCTGTTTTTGCCATGATCGTGCCTTGAATAGGTTGAGATAAATCGGGGCGCAATATACCACGCGTCAGCGGCGATAAAGCACCTTAATGATATGGTAGCCAAATTTGGTTTTTACCGGACCGTAGGGCTTGAGAAGTGGGCAGCTAAAGACCGCCTGATCGAATGGGCCGACCATCGCGCCTTGCTGAAACTCCCCCAGATCGCCGCCGTTACGCCCGGACGGGCATTTCGAATAGCGCTTCGCCAGATGATCGAAGCTGATGCCGCGTTCCAGTTTGGCAAGGATCTCCTGGGCCAGTTTCTCTTCTTTGACCAGGATATGCAGGGCTGCTGCGGTCTTTTTCATGGTTCTGCTCTACGGGTTAATCGCGATTTCTTCACTTTACCATCAGTCGGTAAATCTCGGCTCCGCTTTCTGCTACAATCCCCACCCCGTTCGAAGATTGAGCAAGACTCCCATGCGTTTAAACCCTGGCCAACAACAAGCCGTCGAATTTGTAACCGGACCTTGCCTGGTGCTGGCGGGCGCCGGCTCCGGTAAGACCCGCGTGATCACCAATAAAATCGCCCACCTGATCCGCGGCTGCGGCTATCAGGCGCGCCATATCGCGGCCGTGACCTTTACCAATAAAGCCGCGCGCGAGATGAAAGAGCGCGTTGGGCAAACGCTGGGGCGCAAAGAGGCGCGCGGGCTGATGATTTCCACCTTCCACACTCTGGGGCTGGATATCATCAAGCGGGAATACGCCGCGCTGGGCATGAAGTCTAACTTCTCCTTATTCGACGATACTGACCAGGTGGCGCTGCTCAAAGAGCTGACCGAAGGGTTGATCGAAGATGACAAAGTGGTGCTCCAGCAGTTGATCTCGACGATCTCCAACTGGAAAAACGATCTGAAAACCCCGGCGCAGGCCGCCGCGGGTGCGAAAGGCGAACGGGATCGCATCTTCGCCCACTGCTATGGGCTGTACGATGCGCATATGAAGGCCTGCAATGTCCTCGATTTTGACGATCTGATCCTGCTGCCGACGCTGCTGCTGCAGCGCAACGAGGAGGTGCGCGAACGCTGGCAGAATAAGATCCGCTACCTGCTGGTGGATGAGTATCAGGATACCAACACCAGCCAGTATGAGCTGGTGAAGCTGCTGGTGGGCCAGCGTGCGCGTTTTACCGTGGTAGGCGACGATGACCAGTCGATCTACTCGTGGCGCGGCGCGCGGCCGCAGAACCTGGTGCTGCTCAGCCAGGACTTCCCGGCGCTGCAGGTTATCAAGCTTGAGCAGAACTATCGCTCCTCCGGGCGTATTCTGAAAGCCGCTAACATTCTGATCGCCAATAACCCGCACGTTTTTGAAAAGCGGCTGTTCTCTGAGCTGGGATATGGCGCTGAGCTGAAAGTGCTCTCCGCCAACAATGAAGATCATGAAGCGGAGCGCGTGGCCGGGGAGCTGATCGCCCACCACTTCATTAATAAAACCAATTACAAAGACTACGCGATCCTTTATCGCGGCAATCACCAGTCGCGGGTCTTTGAAAAGATGCTGATGCAGAACCGCATCCCGTACAAAATCTCCGGCGGCACGTCGTTCTTCTCGCGCCCGGAAATTAAAGATCTGCTGGCCTATCTGCGCGTGCTGACCAACCCGGACGACGACAGCGCCTTCCTGCGTATCGTGAATACACCGAAGCGCGAGATCGGCCCGGCGACGCTGCAAAAGCTCGGTGAGTGGGCGATGGGCCGCAACAAAGGATTGTTCACCGCCAGCTTTGATATGGGTCTCAGCCAGACGCTGACCGGGCGCGGGTATGAATCACTCACCCGCTTCACCCACTGGCTGCGTGAGATCCAGCAGCTGGCCGAACGCGAGCCGGTCAACGCCGTGCGCGACTTAATCCGCGGAATTGACTACGAATCCTGGCTGTATGAAACCTCGCCCAGCCCGAAGGCCGCAGAAATGCGCATGAAAAACGTCAACCAGCTGTTCACCTGGATGACCGAGATGCTGGAAGGCAGCGAAATCGATGAGCCAATGACCCTGACGCAGGTGGTCACCCGCTTTACGCTGCGCGACATGATGGAGCGCGGTGAATCGGATGAAGAGCTGGATCAGGTGCAGCTGATGACCCTTCATGCCTCAAAAGGGCTGGAGTTCCCGTATGTTTACCTGGTGGGAATGGAAGAGGGATTGCTCCCGCACCAGAGCAGCATTGATGAAGATAATGTCGATGAAGAGCGCCGGTTAGCCTACGTGGGCATCACCCGCGCGCAGAAAGAGCTGACCTTTACGCTCTGTAAGGAGCGCCGGCAGTATGGTGAGGTGGTGCGCCCGGAACCGAGCCGTTTTCTGCTGGAGCTACCCCAGGACGATCTGATTTGGGAGCAGGCGCGCAAAGTGATTACCGCTGAAGAGCGAATGCATAAAGGACAGGCTAACGTGGCGAACATTCGCGCCATGCTGGCAAAAGCTAAAGAGAAAGGATAGCGATAAGCTGGCCGGGTAAGGCGAAGCCGCCGCCCGGCAATGTTCAGCGTATTACTTCACCTCAAGCACCCAGTGCACATAGCTCTGCCACTGGCATTCCTGTTCGATCAGCTCAGCCCCAAGCGGGTGATTATCCAGCCAGTTTTCCGGCAGCGTCAGGGACAGTTTTTCATCATCGGCCACAAGATTGATGGCGGGCAGCAAATCGTCACGCCGCCGGCTGGCAAAGAGGATCGCCAGTCGCAGCAGGCGACAAAGATGTTCGGCAACTCGCGGCGGGACGGCATTCTGCTGATGAAGCGATGAGAGGTCGATGGCGTTAGTCTGGTTAAGCAGCAGCGTCGCAATCAGCTTCTTCTGCGCCGGGGTAAAGCCGGGCAGGTCGAGATTATTGACCAGATAGGCCGCGTGCTGCGGCGCGCGCTTAAAATCCACGCTCAGGCCAATTTCATGCAATGCACAGGCGCTGAGGAGCAAGTCGCGGCTTAGCGGATCCAGCTCCCAGCTGCCGTCCAGCTGGCTGAGCAGGTGGCTGGCGAGACCAGCGACGCGCTGGGCCTGTTCGGTGTCGATCATAAAACGACGCTGAATATTACGCAGAGTGCGGCTGCGGATGTCCTGTTCAACGGAGAGATGCAGCATGCCGTACACCAGACCTTCACGTAACGCGCCGCCCGCGAGGGTCATACACTGAATATTCAGTTCGCTGAAGATAGCGATAAGGATCGCCAGCCCGCTTGGAAACACCAGCGCTCGCTCAAGGGTTAAGCCTTCGATCTCCAGCTCTTCCAGGCGTCCGCACTGAATGGCGCGCTGTTTAAGCTGCTGGAGTTTGGTCAGGGTGATCCGCTCATCCATCCCCTGCGCCATCATAATTTCCTGCAGAGCCTGAACGGTGCCGGAGGCGCCAACGCACACTTTCCATCCGTGATAGCGCAGCACATCGGCGACGGGCAGCAGCACCTCACGCGCGGCCGCCTCGGCAAGATCGAAATTTTCTTTCGTCAGGCTGCGATCGGCGAAATAGCGTTCAAGCCAGGTCACACAGCCCATCGACAGGCTAAATAGCGAGGTCGTTTGCGCGCCGGTTCCGGTCACCAGTTCGGTGCTGGCGCCGCCGATATCGACCACCAGACGCTGATCGGCGCCGCCGGTGGTGTGGGCGACCCCCTGATAAATCAGACGCGCTTCTTCTTCGCCACTAATGACCTGTACCGGACTGCCGAGGATCTCCTGCGCTTTCGCCAGAAATTCGCCGGCATTGACGGCAAGACGCAGCGTGGCGGTGGCCACGACGCGGATTTGCGCCGGCGGAATATCCTGCAGGCGTTCGGCAAACAGGCGTAAGCACTGCCAGCCGCGCTCCATCGCTTCTGCGGAGAGTGTGTTGTCGCTATTCAGGCCGGCGGCAAGACGGACTTTGCGCTTAATGCGGCTCAGCGTCTGGATACTGCCAGCCACCTCGCGCACCACCAACATATGAAAACTGTTGGAGCCCAAATCAATGGCGGCATACAGCGAGGTGGAGCTCATGCTCTTCATCGTTCAGAAGGCTCCCTGGTCGACGGGGCGCTTGTGCCCAATCCGTGTAACTGAGCGGGTTGCCGGGGAAGCGCGCCCTGGCACATTCTGAATGATTGAGCGTATAGCATAGATTTCTTAACCTGAACGACGACGATTGCGCGGTGGACCGTTGCGGCGCGGGCCGTTGCCTGGGCGAGCACGGGTCAGGCGCAGCGGCTTCGGCAGATCGGTCATCAGCGCGTCCGGGTTGTACTTGCTGACCGGAATTGAGTGACCAATATAGGTTTCGATAGCCGGCAGGTTCAGCGCATACTCTTCGCAGGCGAGGCTGATGGAGTGACCGCTGGCGCCAGCGCGACCGGTACGGCCAATGCGGTGAACGTAATCTTCGCAATCGTCTGGTAGATCGTAGTTAAAGACGTGGGTCACGGCCGGAATGTGCAAGCCACGAGCGGCAACGTCAGTCGCGACCAGGATATCGAGGTCGCCGCGGGTAAATTCTTCGAGAATACGCAGACGTTTTTTCTGCGCCACGTCGCCGGTCAGCAGACCTACGCGATGGCCGTCGGCGGCGAGATGGCCCCAGATATCTTCACAACGATGCTTGGTATTGGCGAAGACGATGGCGCGATCGGGCCACTCTTCTTCCAGCAGCGTCTGCAGCAGGCGCATTTTTTCTTCGTTGGACGGGTAGAAGAGCTCTTCTTTAATACGGTGGCCCGTTTTCTGTTCCGGCTCGACTTCAACGTACTCGGCGTTGTTCATTTGTTCGAACGCCAGTTCGCGTACGCGATAGGAAAGGGTCGCGGAGAACAGCATGTTCAGACGCTGAGTGGCCGGCGGCATGCGGCGGAATAGCCAGCGGATATCTTTAATAAAGCCGAGATCGTACATGCGATCGGCTTCGTCCAGCACGACGACCTGAATGGCGCCGAGGTTAATGTGGTTTTGCTTCGCGTAATCGATCAGACGACCGGTGGTGCCGATCAGAATATCGACGCCGCTTTCCAGCACTTTCAGCTGCTTATCGTAGCCGTCGCCGCCGTAAGCCAGACCCAGCTTCAGACCGGTGGCCTGCGCCAGCGGTTCAGCGTCCGCGTGGATCTGTACCGCCAGTTCACGCGTCGGCGCCATAATCAGCGCGCGCGGCTGGTTTACCTGGCGATCGGCGATAGCCGGGTGAGAGAGAAGATAATGAAACGTCGACGTCAGGAACGCCATCGTTTTACCGGTACCGGTTTGCGCCTGCCCGGCGACATCGCGGCCTTCCAGCGTCAGCGGAAGGGCGAGGGCCTGAATAGGTGTGCAATTATGAAACCCTTTCTTTTCAAGGGCTTCAATGACTGCCGGGTGCAGGGCGAAGTCGGAAAACTTCTGTTCTGTTAAATGTGTTTTGCTCATAGTGTGGTAGAATATCAGCTAACTATTGCATTAAGAAAGCGTATCCGGTGAAATAACGTCAACCTTTCGTTGGCGGTGTGCGAAATTATTCAAGGTACGTCTACGGTAACTGAACGAATCCAGGATAGCTTAGACCACTAAGCGAGTCGGGAGCGATAAATCTGCAGCATGCAGTTCGCGTTCGGGCAACCCTGGCGTCAAAAGGTGGGTCCATGATGGATCGCGCCAGTTGGCAGACCAGAGAATTGAGGTATCCTGAAGAATAGCGTGCATAACGTAGCTGCAGCGCGTCGTTGATGGCTACGACACCAACACACCAGGCTTATTCCTGTGGAGTTAAATATGAGCGATAAAATTATTCACCTGACTGACGACAGTTTTGACACGGACGTACTCAAGGCTGACGGGCTGACCCTCGTCGATTTCTGGGCAGAGTGGTGTGGTCCGTGCAAAATGATCGCCCCGATTCTGGATGAGATCGCTGAAGAGTATCAGGGCAAACTGACCGTAGCTAAGCTGAACATCGACCAGAACCCGGGTACCGCGCCGAAGTACGGCATTCGCGGCATCCCAACCCTGCTGCTGTTCAAAAACGGCGAAGTGGCGGCCACCAAAGTTGGCGCCCTGTCCAAGGGTCAGCTGAAAGAGTTCCTCGACGCCAACCTGGCGTAAGCGAATTGCTGTTCCGGCGTCCGGATTCCTATTTTTTGCGGAACTCTGGACGCCCGGCTGGAGTCGTGCTAAGTTAATCCACAGACTTCGTTTTAAACATACCTTGTTTGAATCTTGTTTTACCCGAAGCATCCCGCAAAAAAATGCGCGTGAAGCTATTAATTCCGGGCTTTTCACTCATTCCGTCTAGTCGTTTCAGTTCTGCGTTCTTTCCTGTGACCAGGCAACGTACAGACACGAGATGAAGGCCGTTAACAGGCATGGAAGTTCCTGCCATACCATTCACAACATTAAGTTCGAGATTTACCCCGAGTTTAAGAACCCACACCACTATGAATCTTACCGAATTAAAGAATACGCCGGTTTCTGAGCTGATTACTCTCGGCGAAAATATGGGGCTGGAAAATCTGGCTCGTATGCGTAAGCAGGATATTATTTTTGCCATCCTCAAGCAGCATTCGAAGAGTGGCGAAGATATCTTTGGCGACGGCGTACTGGAGATACTGCAGGATGGATTTGGATTCCTCCGCTCCGCAGACAGCTCCTACCTCGCCGGCCCTGACGACATCTACGTATCCCCCAGCCAAATCCGCCGTTTCAACCTCCGCACTGGTGACACCATTTCCGGTAAGATTCGTCCTCCGAAAGAGGGTGAGCGTTACTTTGCGCTGCTGAAAGTTAACGAAGTTAACTACGACAAGCCGGAAAACGCCCGTAACAAGATCTTGTTCGAGAACTTAACGCCGCTGCACGCGAATTCTCGTCTGCGTATGGAGCGTGGTAACGGTTCTACCGAAGACTTAACCGCTCGCGTACTGGATCTGGCTTCCCCGATTGGCCGCGGCCAGCGTGGTCTGATCGTCGCGCCGCCGAAAGCCGGTAAAACCATGCTGCTGCAGAACATCGCGCAGAGCATCGCTTACAACCATCCGGACTGCGTGCTGATGGTGCTGCTGATCGACGAACGTCCGGAAGAAGTGACCGAGATGCAGCGTCTGGTCAAAGGTGAAGTCGTTGCTTCCACCTTCGACGAACCGGCATCCCGTCACGTTCAGGTTGCTGAGATGGTTATCGAGAAAGCGAAACGTCTGGTTGAACACAAGAAAGACGTTATCATCCTGCTCGACTCCATTACCCGTCTGGCGCGTGCCTACAACACTGTGGTCCCGGCTTCCGGTAAAGTGCTGACCGGTGGTGTGGACGCTAACGCCCTGCACCGTCCGAAGCGTTTCTTCGGCGCGGCGCGTAACGTTGAAGAGGGCGGTAGCCTGACCATCATCGCCACGGCGCTGATCGACACTGGCTCCAAAATGGATGAAGTTATCTACGAAGAGTTTAAAGGCACCGGTAACATGGAGCTGCACCTCTCTCGTAAGATTGCTGAAAAACGCGTCTTCCCGGCTATCGATTACAACCGTTCCGGTACGCGTAAAGAAGAGCTGCTCACCACTCAGGAAGAGCTGCAGAAAATGTGGATCCTGCGCAAAATTATCCATCCGATGGGTGAGATCGACGCGATGGAATTCCTCATTAATAAACTGGCAATGACTAAGACGAATGATGACTTCTTCGATATGATGAAGCGCTCGTAAGGTAAAAAAAGCCAAAAACGCCACGCCTTTGCGTGGCGTTTTCATTTTGGGATTTGTATGATCCAGAGACAGAGAAAGCGGGACGAAAGTTGTCGTATAATGGCGCCGGACAGCAGGCGGAGACAGCTTTAACAGACTAAAATCTATACAATAAATTTGTAATGTTCTGCTTTTCCCCTTCTGGAGTTGGGGCATCATCGCTATACTTCCCGGATTAACTATGCTGAGAGCACATGCGTTGTGAATTTACTCACTGCTATTACTGAATTAATCAGTATTTTCTTATTCACGACCCTCTTTATTTTTGTCGCGCGGAAAGTGGCAAAAAAGATTGGGTTAGTGGATAAACCAAACTATCGCAAACGGCATCAGGGGTTGATTCCGTTGGTCGGTGGTATCTCAGTTTATGCAGGCATCTGTTTTACCTTCGCTATCGCCGATTATTATATTCCTCACGCCTCGCTGTATCTGGCCTGTGCGGGGGTATTGGTGCTGGTTGGTGCGCTGGACGATCGCTTCGACATCAGCGTGAAAATTCGCGCGGTCATTCAGGCCGCGATCGCCGTGATTATGATGATGGCAGGGAATCTGCATCTGAGTAGTCTGGGCTTTATTTTTGGCTCGTGGGAGCTGGTGCTGGGGCCCTTCGGCTTCTTCCTTACTCTGTTTGCCGTCTGGGCCGCCATCAATGCGTTTAATATGGTCGATGGGATTGACGGTCTGCTCGGCGGCCTGTCATCGGTCTCCTTTGCGGCGACCGGGATCATCCTTTGGTTTGATGGCCAGTACAGCCTGGCGATGTGGTGTTTTGCGATGATCGCCGCCATTCTGCCCTATATTCTTCTTAATCTTGGCGCCCTCGGCCGCCGCTATAAAGTTTTTATGGGTGACGCCGGCAGCACCATGATTGGCTTCACCATCATCTGGATCCTGCTGGAAACCACCCAAGGTAAAACGCATCCCATCAGCCCGGTCACTGCGCTGTGGATTATCGCTATCCCGTTGATGGATATGGTGGCGATTATGTATCGCCGCCTGCGTAAAGGCATGAGTCCTTTCTCACCGGACCGGCAGCATATTCATCATTTGATCATGCGCGCCGGGTTTACTTCCCGCCAGGCGTTCGTCCTGATTACCCTGGCCGCTGCCCTGCTGGCGCTGGTTGGCGTCGCGGCGGAATATACCCGCATTGTGCCGGAATGGGTGATGTTAATTCTCTTTTTGGTGGCCTTCTTCCTTTATGGCTACTGTATTAAGCGCGCCTGGAAAGTGGCGCGTCTGGTTAAGCGCATCAGACGCAGAATTCGGCGACACAGCGGCAATAATCCGAAACTAACCAAGTAAAGCTGGGGATGTGATGACTCAACCATTACCGGGAGCACAAGCAGTGAACGTTGAGAACGAGCTGGATATTCGCGGGCTGTTTCGCGCTTTATGGGCAGGAAAAGGCTGGATAGTCGGCGGCGCTGTTCTCTTCGCCGCTATCGTGTTGGTGTACACCTTCTTTGCTCGCCAGGAGTGGAGCGCCACGGCGATCACCGATCGGCCTACTGTCAACATGTTGGGGGGGTACTATTCCCAGCAGCAGTTCTTACGCAATCTGGATATCAAAGCCGACCTGGCCTCGGTGGATCAGCCTTCCGCCATGGATGAAGCGTATAAAGAGTTCATCATGCAGCTGGCCTCCTGGGACACCCGGCGTGATTTCTGGCTGCAAACGGACTACTACAAGCAGCGCCAGTCGGGTAATGCTCGCGCCGATGCGGCGATGCTGGATGATTTGATTAACAATATCCAGTTTATGCCCGGCGATGCGGCCAAGAGCGTCAATGACAGCGTCAAACTGACTGCCGAGACTGGGCAGGATGCCAATAATTTGCTGCGCCAGTATGTGGCTTTCGCCAGCCAGCGGGCGGCCGGCCATCTTAACGACGAACTCAAAGGCGCCTGGGCGGCGCGGACGGTGCAAATGAAGGCGCAGGTGAAGCGCCAGGAGGAGGTGGCCGAGGCTATTTTCAACCGCCGGACCCACAGCGTGGAGCAAGCGCTGAAGGTCGCTCAGCAGCATAACATCTCACGCAGCGAAACGGATGTTCCTGCCGATCAGTTGCCGGATTCAGAGCTATTTTTATTGGGCAGGCCGATGCTGCAGGCCAGACTGGAAAACCTGCAGGCCGTCGGACCGGAATATGACCTCGATTACGACCAGAATCGCGCCATGCTGAGCACGTTGAACGTCGGTCCAACGTTGGACCCGCGTTTTCAGACTTACCGGTATTTGCGAACGCCGGAAGAACCTGTAAAACGCGATAGCCCGCGCCGTGTATTTCTGATGGTGATGTGGGGGATTGTGGGTGCGCTCATCGGCGCAGGCGTGGCGTTATCGCGTCGTCGTGTCCTGTGATTGCGGCCTGTGGTGAAGGGCAGATGACCTTCATCGCCTAATCGAAGAGAATCGATGTGAAAGTACTAACTGTATTTGGCACGAGGCCGGAAGCCATCAAGATGGCTCCTCTGGTCCATGCGCTGGCAAAGGATCCTCATTTTGAGGCGAAAGTATGCGTGACCGCGCAGCATCGGGAGATGCTCGATCAGGTGTTGAAACTATTCTCCATCACCCCGGACTACGATCTCAACATCATGAAGCCGGGGCAGGGGCTCACCGAGATCACCTGCCGTATTCTTGAGGGGCTGAAGCCGGTCCTGGAGTCGTTTAAACCCGACGTGGTGCTGGTGCATGGCGATACCACCACCACGATGGCGGCGAGCCTGGCGGCGTTTTACCAGCGCATACCGGTGGGCCATGTAGAGGCGGGGCTGCGGACCGGCGATTTAAGTTCGCCGTGGCCGGAAGAGGGCAACCGTACGTTGACCGGGCATCTGGCGACGTACCACTTCGCCCCTACGGAAACCTCGCGGCAGAATCTCCTGCGGGAGAACATTGCCGACAGTCGCATCACGGTGACCGGTAATACCGTCATCGATGCTCTGTTCTGGGTGCGCGATCGGGTTCTGGGCGATGAAGCGCTACGGGAGACCTTGCTGCAGCGCTACCCTTTCATTAGCCACGGTAAAAAAATGATTCTGGTTACCGGCCATCGGCGGGAAAGCTTCGGCCGCGGTTTTGAGCAGATCTGCCAGGCGCTGGCGGAGATAGCCCATACCCACCCTGAGGTGCAGATTGTCTATCCGGTTCACCTGAATCCTAATGTCAGCGAACCGGTGAACCGTATTCTCGGCCATATCGACAACGTGATGTTGATTGAACCGCAGGACTACCTGCCGTTCGTCTGGTTGATGGATCGGGCCTGGCTCATCCTGACCGATTCCGGTGGCATTCAGGAAGAGGCGCCTTCCCTGGGGAAACCGGTGCTGGTCATGCGCGATATGACCGAACGTCCGGAAGCGGTGGCCGCCGGCACCGTGTGTCTGGTGGGCACTGACAGCCAGCGCATCGTCGCGGAAGTGACGCGTCTGCTGGAGGATGATGCCGCATACCAGGTGATGAGCCGCGCGCATAATCCTTATGGCGATGGCGAAGCATGTCGTCGAATTTTGTCTGCACTTAAAAATAATCAGGTAACGCTATGAGTTTTTCTACCATTTCAGTGATTGGCCTTGGCTATATCGGGCTGCCAACCGCTGCCGCGTTCGCCTCCCGGCAGAAGCGGGTGGTCGGCGTTGATGTCAATCAACATGCCGTGGAGACCATTAACCGTGGAGAGATTCATATCGTGGAGCCGGATCTGGCGAGCGTGGTGAAGACCGCGGTCGAGCAGGGGTATTTAAGCGCCACCACCACCCCGGTGGCAGCGGATGCCTACCTGATTGCCGTGCCGACGCCGTTTAAAGATCGCCACGAGCCGGATATGGTGTTTGTCGAGTCGGCGGCAAAATCCATTGCGCCAACGTTAAAGAAAGGTTCGCTGGTGATCCTCGAGTCCACCTCGCCGGTCGGGTCGACCGAACAGATGGCTGAGTGGCTGGCGGAGATGCGCCCGGATCTTAGCTTCCCCCAGCAGGTGGGTGAAGCGGCGGACGTGAATATCGCCTACTGCCCGGAGCGGGTATTGCCCGGTCAGGTGATGGTCGAGCTGATTAAAAACGACCGCGTTATCGGGGGCATGTCGCCAGTCTGCTCCGCTCGCGCCAGCGAGCTGTATAAAATCTTCCTTGAAGGCGAATGTGTGGTGACCAACTCGCGTACCGCTGAGATGTGCAAGCTGACGGAAAACAGCTTCCGCGACGTCAACATCGCTTTTGCCAACGAGCTGTCGCTGATTTGCGCTGACCAGGGCATTAACGTCTGGGAGCTGATCCGCCTGGCGAACCGTCATCCTCGGGTGAATATCCTGCAGCCGGGTCCGGGCGTCGGCGGCCACTGTATCGCCGTCGACCCGTGGTTTATCGTGGCGCAGAACCCGCAGCAGGCGCGTCTGATCCGCACGGCCCGTGAGGTTAACGACCACAAGCCGGAATGGGTTATCGAACAGGTGAAAACGCAGGTAGCGGACTGCCTGAATGCCACCAACAAACGGGCCAGCGAACTGACCATTGCCTGTTTTGGCCTCGCCTTTAAGCCGAATATTGACGACCTGCGCGAAAGCCCGGCAATGGAAATTGCCGCGCAGATTGCCCGCTGGCACAGCGGCACGACGCAGGTGGTTGAGCCCAACATTAACGCGCTGCCGAAGAAGCTCGACGGTCTGTGTACGCTGGCGACCCTCGATGCGGCGCTGGCCAGCGCCGATGTGCTGGTGATGCTGGTCGATCACCATGAATTTAAAGCCGTTAGCGGCGATAGCGTCACCCAGGCGTATATCATCGACACCAAAGGAGTGTGGCGGTGAGAACCATTCTGGTCACCGGCGGCGCGGGCTTCATTGGTTCGGCGGTAGTGCGGGAGATTATCCAGCACACCGCCGATCGCGTGGTGGTGGTGGATAAACTGACCTACGCCGGCAATTTAATGTCGCTGGCGCCGGTGGCGCAGGATGCGCGTTTCGCCTTTGAACAGGTGGATATTTGCGACCGCGGCGAGCTTGATCGTATTTTCGTTCAGTATCAACCGGATACAGTGATGCACCTGGCGGCGGAAAGCCATGTCGATCGTTCGATTGACGGCCCGGCGGCGTTTATTGAAACCAATATCGTGGGCACCTATACGCTGCTGGAGGCGGCCCGTAGCTGGTGGAATACGCTGGCTACGACGCAAAAATCGGCGTTTCGCTTCCATCACATCTCCACCGATGAAGTGTATGGCGATCTGCACGGCAGCGATGATTTCTTTACCGAGACCACGCCCTATGCGCCAAGCAGTCCCTATTCGGCCTCGAAAGCCAGCAGCGACCACCTGGTGCGCGCCTGGCTGCGAACCTATGGCCTGCCGACGCTTATTACCAACTGTTCGAACAACTACGGCCCGTATCACTTCCCCGAGAAGCTGATCCCGCTGACGATCCTCAACGCGCTGGCGGGCAAGCCGCTGCCGGTGTATGGCAATGGACAGCAGATCCGCGACTGGCTGTACGTGGAAGATCACGCCAGGGCGCTATATCTGGTGGCGACCCGCGGCGAACCCGGCGAGACTTACAATATCGGCGGTCATAACGAACGTAAAAACATCGAGGTGGTGGAAACCATTTGCGAATTGCTCGAAGCGCTGGCGCCGAATAAGCCGCAGGGCGTGGCGCACTATCGCGACCTGATCGCCTTTGTTGCCGACCGCCCGGGCCACGATCTGCGCTATGCCATTGATGCCTCGAAGATTGCCCGTGAGCTGGGCTGGACGCCGGCTGAGACCTTCACTTCCGGTATGCGTAAGACCGTGGCGTGGTATCTGGCGAACGAGCCATGGTGGCGCCAGGTTCAGGACGGTAGCTATCAGGGCGAGCGTCTTGGGCTGCAAGGCTAATCATCTCTGGGGGGAATGATGAAAGGTATTATTCTGGCGGGGGGGTCTGGAACGCGACTGCATCCTATCACCCGCGGCGTGTCGAAGCAGCTGTTGCCGATCTACGATAAGCCGATGATCTACTACCCGCTGTCGGTATTAATGCTGGCCGGGATCCGTGAGATCCTGATCATCACCACGCCGGACGATCTGCGCGATTTCCAGCGCCTGCTCGGCGATGGTTCAGAGTTTGGCATTGCGCTGCACTATGCCGTACAGCCGTCGCCGGATGGTTTAGCCCAGGCGTTTATCATCGGCGAAGCCTTTCTTAACGGTGAACCGGCGTGCCTGGTGTTAGGCGACAACATCTTCTTCGGCCAGAGCTTCAGCCCCAAGCTGCGCAGCGTGGCTGCCCGCACGGAAGGGGCGACGATTTTTGGCTATCAGGTGATGGATCCTGAACGCTTTGGCGTGGTGGAGTTTGATGACAACTTCCGCGCGCTGTCGCTGGAAGAGAAGCCGAAGCAGCCGAAGTCGAACTGGGCGGTTACCGGTCTCTATTTCTACGATGGCAAGGTGGCGGAGTACGCCAAACGGGTCAAGCCATCCGAGCGCGGCGAACTGGAAATCACCTCCATCAACCAGATGTACCTTGAAGATGGCGCATTAACCGTCGAACTGCTTGGACGCGGCTTTGCGTGGCTGGATACCGGCACCCACGATAGCTTGATCGAGGCCAGCATGTTTGTGCAGACCGTCGAGAAGCGTCAGGGCTTTAAAATCGCCTGTCTGGAAGAGATCGGCTGGCGCAACGGCTGGCTGGACGACGACGGCGTCAAACGCGCGGCGAAGCGGCTGGAAAAAACCGGCTACGGCCAATATCTGCTGGATCTGCTCCGTGCCCGTCCGCGCCAGTATTGATCCCCTGGAGTGGGAGAACCGCTTCTTTGCCGTTAACAGCGCCGTCGTTCACTTTGACGAGCGTGCGCCGCTGCTGACGCCTGAGGCGCTGGCGGGGTGGTCGCGGGTGCAGGCGAAGGTAGCCGCCAGCGACACCGTCCGGCTCGATGCGCTGCAGCAGCTGGGTTTTCAGCTGGTGGAAGGCGAGGTCGATCTGGCGCTACCGGTGGGCAACCCTGCGGATGCGGGCGCCGACGTCGCCGTGGAGGCGGATATTGCGCCACTGCGCGAGCTGGCGGCGCAGGCCTTTGCCCTGAGCCGCTTTCGTGCGCCCTGGTACGCTGCCGATGCCAGCGGCCGCTTCTATGCCCAGTGGATTGAAAATGCGGTGCGCGGCACCTTCGATCATCAGTGCCTGATTTACCGCCATCCTGAGGGCGATATTCGCGCCTTTGTCTCCCTGCGCCAGCTCAATGCCACCGAGGCGCGTATTGGCCTGCTGGCCGGACGCGGCGCCGGGGCGCAGCTGATGCAGGCGGCGCGGTACTGGGCCGCTTCGCGCGGACTTTCTACACTGCGGGTGGCGACCCAGATGGGCAACACCGCCGCGCTTAAACGTTATATTCTCAGCGGTGCTAATGTGGAAAGCACCGCCTACTGGCTATACAGGTGACCTCATGATCCCATTTAACGCGCCGCCGGTGGTTGGAACCGAGCTTGATTACATGCAGTCTGCGATGAACAGCGGCAAGCTGTGCGGCGACGGCGGCTTTACGCGCCGCTGCCAGCAGTGGATGGAGCAGCGTTTTGGCACGGCAAAGGCCCTGCTAACCCCTTCCTGCACGGCTTCGCTGGAGATGGCCGCGCTGCTGCTGGATATCCAGCCGGGCGACGAAGTGATTATGCCCAGCTATACCTTTGTCTCCACCGCCAATGCTTTTGTGCTGCGCGGGGCGAAAATCGTCTTCGTTGATATCCGTCGCGATACGATGAATATCGATGAAACGTTAATCGAAGCCGCTATCACCGATAAAACCCGGGCGATCGTCCCGGTGCATTATGCCGGCGTAGCTTGCGAGATGGATATCATCATGGCCATCGCCGACAAGTACAACCTGTTCGTGGTGGAAGATGCCGCGCAGGGGGTGATGTCCACCTACAAGGGGCGTGCGCTGGGCACCATCGGCCATATCGGCTGCTTCAGCTTCCATGAAACCAAAAACTACACCGCTGGCGGCGAGGGCGGGGCGACGCTCATCAACGATCGCACGCTGGTGGAGCGCGCGGAGATCATTCGCGAAAAAGGCACCAACCGCAGCCAGTTCTTTCGTGGCCTGGTGGATAAATATACCTGGCGGGACATTGGCTCCAGCTATCTGATGTCCGACCTGCAGGCCGCCTACCTGTGGGCGCAGCTGGAAGCGGCGGAGCGCATCAACCAACAGCGCCTGGCGCTGTGGCAGAACTACTATGACGCCCTGCTGCCGCTGGCCCGCGCGGGACGTATCGAACTGCCGACGATCCCGGCCGACTGCGGGCAAAACGCGCACATGTTCTACATTAAGCTGCGCGATATCGAGGATCGCAGCAGGCTGATCGCCTGGCTGAAAGAGGCGGAGATCCTCGCGGTATTCCATTACATTCCTCTGCACAGCTGTCCGGCAGGCGAACACTTCGGCGAATTCCACGGTGAAGACCGTTATACCACCCAGGAGAGCGAGCGCCTGGTACGCCTGCCGCTGTTTTACAATCTGTCTGTGGTGAACCAGCGGACGGTGATTAACTCGCTGCTGAGCTACTTCTCCTGATATGTCGTTAGCAAAAGCTTCATTGTGGACGGCGGCATCGACGCTGGTCAAAATCGGCGCCGGGCTGTTGGTCGTCAAGCTGCTGGCCGTCTCGTTTGGGCCCGCGGGCGTTGGCCAGGCCGGTAACTTCCGGCAACTGGTCACCGTACTCGGCGTGCTGGCCGGGGCCGGGATATTTAATGGCGTCACGAAGCTGGTGGCGCAGCATCACGACGATCCCCCGCGCCTGAAGCAGGTGGTGGGCACCTCGTCGGCGATGGTGCTTGGCTTTTCCACACTGCTGGCGCTGGTGTTTTTACTGGCCGCGGCGCCGATAAGCCAGGGGCTGTTCGGCCATACTCATTATCAGAATCTGGTACGGCTGGTGGCGCTGGTACAGATGGGGATCGCCTGGGCGAACTTCCTGCTGGCGCTGATGAAAGGCTTTCGCGATGCGGCGGGTAACGCCTTCTCGCTGATTGCCGGGAGCCTGATCGGCGTGGCGGCTTACTATGCTTGCTACGTGTTGGGCGGCTATCAGGGCGCGCTGCTGGGGCTGGCGTTAGTTCCGGCGCTGGTGGTGGTTCCGGCGGGTATTATGCTCTGGCGGCGGGGTAATATCCCGCTGAGCGCCCTGCGTCCGCGCTGGGATAACGGTCTGGCGGGACAGCTATCGAAATTTACCCTGATGGCGCTGATAACCTCAGTGACCCTGCCGGTGGCTTATGTGATGATGCGTAATCTGCTGGCGGCGCATTATGGCTGGGAGGCGGTCGGTATCTGGCAGGGGGTGAGCAGCATCTCTGATGCCTATCTGCAGTTTATTACCGCCTCGTTCAGCGTCTATCTCCTGCCGACGCTGTCGCGGCTGAGCGCCAAAACGGATATCACCCGCGAGATAGTCAGGTCGCTGAAATTCGTCCTGCCGGCAGTGGCGGCGGCGAGCCTGACGGTCTGGCTGCTGCGCGATTTTGCCATCTGGCTGCTGTTTTCCGATCGCTTTACCGCGATGCGTGACCTGTTCGCCTGGCAGCTGGTGGGCGACGTTTTAAAAGTAGGCGCCTACGTCTATGGCTATCTGGTGATCGCCAAAGCGTCGCTGCGTTTTTATATTCTGACGGAAATCAGCCAGTTCACACTGCTGACCGCATTCTCACACTGGCTTATACCGGCGCACGGCGCGGTTGGCGCGGCGCAGGCGTATATGGCCACTTATATTGTTTATTTCGCCCTTTGTAGTGGCGTGTTTTTACTCTGGCGTAAACGGGCATGACAGCACTGATACATGTACTGGGATCAGATATCCCGCATCATAACCAGACCGTACTGCGGTTCTTTAACGACGAACTGGCCGCCGATCCGCAGGCCAGGAGATTTATGATCGTCGGTGATGAGGCCAGCGTGCGTGATGGGTATCCGGCGCTGGACATCACCTGCTATCCGGGGAAGAAGTCGCTGGCGCAGGCGGTGATTGCGCAAGCCAAAGCCAACCGCCAGCAGCGCTTTTTCTTCCACGGCCAGTTCAATACCGGCCTGTGGCTGGCGCTGTTGGGCGGTGGTATCCGCCCGTCGCAGTTTAACTGGCATATCTGGGGGGCGGATCTGTACGAAAACGCCACCAGCCTGAAGTTCCGCCTGTTCTATCCGCTGCGCCGCCTGGCGCAGGGGCGGGTAGGGCGCGTTTTCGCCACCCGCGGCGATCTGAGCTGGTTCGCAAACCGTCATCCGCGCGTCCCGGGCGAACTGCTCTATTTCCCGACCCGTATGGATCCGGCGCTGAATACCCTGGCCGAAAACGCGCCGCGCGGCGACACGCTGACCATTCTGGTGGGTAACTCAGGGGATCGCAGCAATGAACATATTGCCGCGCTGAAGGCTATTTATCAGCAGTTTGGCGATACGGTAAACGTCATCGTGCCGATGGGCTATCCGGCGAATAACGAGGCCTATATCAATGAGGTTCGTGAGGCGGGGGCGGCGCTGTTTAGCGGTGAGCATCTGCAGATCCTCAGCGAGAAACTGGAGTTTCATGATTATCTGGCGCTGCTGCGCCGCTGCGATCTGGGCTATTTCCTGTTCGCGCGTCAGCAGGGGATCGGCACCCTGTGCCTGCTGATTCAGGCGGGCATTCCCTGCGTGCTCAACCGCGAAAACCCGTTCTGGCAGGATATGACCGAGCAGCATGTGCCGGTGCTGTTCACCAGCGATGCGCTGGACGTCAGCGTGGTGCGCGAAGCGCAGCGCCAACTGGCGAGCGTGGATAAGTCGGGTATCGCTTTCTTCCGGCCGAACTATCTGACGGGCTGGCAGCGGGCGCTACGGTTAGCGGCGGAGGGGCAGGCATGACGTTAATGCAATTTAGCGGGCTGCTGGTAGTCTGGCTGCTGTCGACGCTGTTTATCGCTACCGCCACCTGGTTTGAGTTCCGCCGGGTACGCTTCAACTTCAACGTCTTTTTCTCGTTGCTGTTTCTGCTGACTTTCTTCTTCGGTTTCCCGCTGACCAGTATTCTGGTGTTCCGCTTTGACGTCAGCGTGGCGCCGCCGGAGATTTTGCTGCAGACGCTGCTGATCGCGGTGTGCTTCTATGCGATTTACTACGTGACCTATAAAACGCGGCTGCGTCCGGCATCGCGTGAGGTTGCGCGTCGGCCGCTGTTCACCATGAACCGGGTAGAAACCCATCTGGCGTGGGGCATTTTGATGGGGCTGGCGCTGCTGTGCGTTGGCATCTTCTTCGCCCACAACGGTTTCCTGCTGTTTAAGCTCAACTCCTACAGCCAGATTTTCTCTGCTGAAGTCTCCGGCGTGGCGTTGAAGCGCTTCTTCTACTTCTTTATTCCGGCGATGCTGGTGGTCTATTTCCTGCGCCAGGATTATAAGGCGTGGATCTTCTTCCTCGTCAGCACGGTGGCCTTTGGTTTGCTGACCTACGCCATCGTCGGCGGGACGCGCGCCAATATCATCATCGCCTTCGCCATCTTCCTGTTTATCGGCATTATTCGCGGTTGGATCAGCCTGTGGATGCTGGCGGCGGCGGGCGTGCTGGGCATCGTCGGCATGTTCTGGCTGGCGCTGAAGCGCTACGGGATGAACGTCAGCGGCGACGAAGCGTTTTATACCTTCCTCTATCTCACGCGCGATACCTTCTCGCCGTGGGAGAACCTGGCGCTGCTGCTGCAAAACTACGACAAGATCGATTTCCAGGGGCTGGCGCCGATGATCCGCGATTTCTACGTCTTTATCCCCAGCTGGATGTGGCACGGTCGCCCGACGATGGTGCTCAATACCGCCAACTACTTTACCTGGGAAGTATTAAACAACCATTCGGGGCTGGCGATTTCGCCGACGCTGATTGGCTCGCTGGTGGTGATGGGCGGCGTCTGGTTTGTGCCGCTGGGCGCCGTGGCGGTCGGGTTGATTATTAAATGGTTCGACTGGCTGTATGAGCTGGGCAACCGGGAGAGCAATCGCTATAAAGCGGCTATCCTGCACAGTTTCTGTTTCGGCGCTATCTTCAACATGATAGTGCTGGCGCGCGAGGGCCTGGATTCGTTCGGCTCCCGCGTGGTGTTTTTCCTCGTGATCTTTGGTATCTGCTTGCTGGCGGCGAAACTGCTGTACTGGTTCCTGGATAGCGTGGGACTGATTCATAAGCGCGTAAAACCGCTTTCGCAACCGCAAGTCTGAGAAGGATGGACATGACTGGGACCATTTCCGCGCCGTTGTACCTGTTAAGAGGGCTGCAGCTCATAGGCTGGCGCGATATGCAGCACGCTCTGGATTATTTGTATGCCGACGGCGTTCTCCGCGAGGGGACGCTGGTGGCGATTAATGCCGAGAAAATGCTGGCCGTAGAGGATAACCCGGAGGTGCGGGCGCTGATTGAGGCGGCGGAGTTTAAATATGCGGATGGCATCAGCGTGGTGCGTTCGCTGCGTAAAAAATATCCGCAAGCCCAGGTGTCCCGCGTGGCAGGGGCCGATCTCTGGGAAGCGTTAATGCAGCGCGCCGGCGCTGAAGGCACACCGGTGTTTTTGGTCGGCGGTAAACCTGAAGTCCTGGCGCAGACGGCGTCCAGCCTGCGCCAGCGCTGGCAGGTGAATATCGTCGGCACCCAGGACGGCTATTTTGCTCCTGAACAGCGCCAGGCATTATTCGAACGCATTCGCGACAGCGGGGCGAAAATCGTCACCGTCGCCATGGGGTCCCCGCGTCAGGAGATCTTTATGCGCGACTGTCGGCGTCTGTACCCGCACGCGCTGTATATGGGCGTCGGCGGCACTTACGATGTTTTCACCGGGCACGTGCATCGGGCGCCGAAGTTCTGGCAGGATCTGGGGCTGGAATGGTTCTATCGTCTGCTTTTACAGCCGAGCCGCATCAAGAGACAGTTCCGCCTACTGCGCTATTTACGTTGGCATTATTCCGGTAAGCTCTGATATTCCACTGCAACCAGGCGAGTTTGCATACATATTCTGTGTAATCTCTTCACTCGCCTGATACTTTATTTGCCATTTCCGCAAAATTAATTAACCATTCGCAGGCTTTATACGCGCGGGGGAGACCTGCGCGTCGGCAAGGCTATGAGTTCAGTTAATAACAATAACCGGGAGTACCCGGAATACGGCAAACACAAGAGGATATATGACTGAGAAAAAAGCGGAGCTCCAGCGTGGACTGGAGGCCCGGCATATTGAACTGATCGCCCTTGGTGGGACGATTGGCGTGGGGTTGTTTATGGGGGCGGCCAGTACGCTGAAGTGGGCTGGACCTTCCGTGCTGCTGGCGTACATTATCGCTGGCCTGTTCGTCTTTTTCATTATGCGCTCAATGGGCGAAATGCTGTTCCTTGAGCCCGTCACCGGCTCTTTCGCGGTGTATGCGCATCGCTATATGAGCCCCTTCTTCGGCTACCTGACCGCGTGGTCGTACTGGTTTATGTGGATGGCGGTGGGCATCTCGGAGATTACCGCCATCGGCGTCTATGTGCAGTTCTGGTTCCCGGAGATGGCGCAGTGGATCCCGGCATTAATTGCCGTGGGGCTGGTGGCGCTGGCAAACCTCGCGGCGGTCCGGCTGTACGGTGAAATCGAGTTCTGGTTCGCCATGATTAAAGTGACCACCATTATTGTGATGATCTTCGTGGGCCTGGGCGTCATTTTCTTCGGCTTTGGCAACGGCGGCCACTCCATCGGTTTTGGCAACCTGACCGAACATGGCGGTTTCTTTGCCGGCGGCTGGAAGGGCTTCCTGACGGCGCTGTGTATCGTGGTCGCGTCATATCAGGGCGTGGAGCTCATCGGCATTACCGCAGGTGAAGCGAAAAATCCGCAGGTCACGTTACGCAGCGCGGTGGGCAAAGTGCTGTGGCGGATCCTGATTTTCTACGTCGGCGCGATTTTCGTTATCGTCACCATCTTCCCATGGGATCAAATCGGCTCCAACGGCAGCCCGTTCGTACTGACGTTTGCCAAAATCGGTATTACCGCCGCGGCGGGGATTATCAACTTCGTGGTGCTGACGGCGGCGCTTTCCGGCTGCAACAGCGGGATGTACAGCTGCGGACGTATGCTGTACGCCCTGGCGAAGAACCGTCAGCTGCCGGCGGCGATCGGTAAGGTATCGCGCAACGGCGTTCCTGCCGTCGGCGTAGCGCTGTCGATTCTGATCCTGCTGGTAGGCTCCTGCCTGAATTACATCATTCCTAATCCCCAGCGGGTATTTGTCTATGTCTATAGCGCCAGCGTCCTGCCGGGGATGGTGCCGTGGTTTGTGATCCTGATTAGTCAGCTGCGTTTCCGTCGCGTACATCAGGCAGCGATAGCCAGCCATCCGTTCCGTTCGCTGCTGTTTCCGTGGGCCAACTATTTCACCATGGCTTTCCTGATCTGCGTGCTGGTCGGGATGGGGCTGAATGATGAAACCCGGATGTCGCTCTTTGTCGGTATTATTTTCCTTGCTGCCGTTACCCTGATTTATAAGGTGTTTGGCCTCGGAAGACAGGGACAAATCAATAATCCGGCTGAATAAGCGTCAAAACGAACAAAGCATGAGCAAACGATAATTTTCTTTAAAAAGGCACTAGACAGCGGGGGAGGAAGTCCGTATTATCCGACCCCGCAACGGCGCTAAGCGCCCGTAGCTCAGCTGGATAGAGCGCTGCCCTCCGGAGGCAGAGGTCTCAGGTTCGAATCCTGTCGGGCGCACCATTAACCCGGTGCTGGAGCTGCGGTGGTTTTAATACCGCGTAAAAGGTTTGCAGTGGTGGCTATAGCTCAGTTGGTAGAGCCCTGGATTGTGATTCCAGTTGTCGTGGGTTCGAATCCCATTAGCCACCCCATTATTTGATAGAGTTGTGAATTTGCGAAGGTGGCGGAATTGGTAGACGCGCTAGCTTCAGGTGTTAGTGTTCTTACGGACGTGGGGGTTCAAGTCCCCCCCCTCGCACCACGACTTTAACGAATTGAACTAAAAATTCAAAAAGCAGTATTTCGGCGAGTAGCGCAGCTTGGTAGCGCAACTGGTTTGGGACCAGTGGGTCGGAGGTTCGAATCCTCTCTCGCCGACCAATTTTGAACCCCGCTTCGGCGGGGTTTTTTGTTTTCTGTTACTTCCTGCCATGACTTATTCCCCTGATCTTGCTGATAAAAAATCTTCTCTTTGCTTAAGAATACGCGTCAGGAAAACTCTCAATTCATCACTGTGGTAGATGCAATTTCCCCGGATCCTGTGCGATAATAACCGGGTAGATGCTCATTCCATCTCTTATGTTCGCCTTGGTGCCTCATAAACTCCGGAATGATGCAGAGCCGTTCTTACGGTGCTTATCGTCCACTGACAGATGTCGCATTTATGCCTCATCAAACACCATGGACATTACGTTGAGTGAAGCACCCAATTTGTTGTCAAACAGACCTGTTTTAACGCCTGCCCTGATTTCAGCGCAGGCGTTTTTTTCTTTCAGGGGATCGTCAACGCGAAGGCGGGGGAGAAGCGCTATCGCCCCGCAGGAGGCGATAGCCAGACCAGGTTATTGCTGAGGGTTATTCTGCAGCGTCAGCAGCAGGCCATCGCGGCGCATGGTGGCCGCTTCCTCCGGCTGATGCAGGCGATCCAGGGCATCGGCCAGCCAGGCGTAATCAAAGGCATCCGGACGCTGCTTAAGCGCGGCGCGGAAGGCGATGCTGGCCTCCTGCCATTCACCGTGCCGCATCAGCGACTGGCCCAGGGTGCTCCACAGCAGCGGACGGTCGCCAACGGCTTTGATCTGTTGGCGCAGTACTTTCTCCAGCTGTTCCGGGTTATTGGTCTTCAGGCGCGGGATCGGCATCACCAGACGATCGTCATACTGTTTCTTCAGACCATCAATGATAATTTGCTGCGCGGTATCGTGATCGTCGCTCTCGATGAGGCGCTCGGCCATCGCCACCTGCAGCGGCACCAGCGCCCGCGTTTTACGGCTCTGGTTGCGCCACCATTCACGCAGCCCCTCGCTGCCGCCATCGGCCAGCGCTTTGTCCATCAGGCCAACCCACGCCAGCTGTTCCAGCGCGGCGCGGTGCTCTTCATCGCCGACGTTAGCTTTCGCCATCGACGGAATGATATCCAGCAGCGACTGCCAGGCGCCGGTGCGGGTATAAGCCTGTTCGGCGAGGCGCAGCACTTCCGGATGACGCGGGGTGATCTCCAGCAGCTTATCGATGCCATGGCGCGCGGCGTGATTTTCATTGCGCGCCAGCTGCAGGCGAACGCGGGTGATTTCCACCGGGATCAGATCATCGCCCGCCAGTTCTGTGGCGCGCTCCAGATGCTGGTTAGCCCGCGCTTCATCGCCGCGCTGCTGGGCCGCTTCCGCCGCCAGCAGATAGTTCACCACCGGCTGTTCGGCGTGATCGGCGTTTTTCGCCATCAGCTTCTCAACCTGCTGGTAATCACCTTCCGCCAGCTTAAGCAGCGCCTGCTCGGTTTGCTTACGCGCGCGACGGCGTTTACGGCCGACAAACCAGCCGCGCGTATGCGCCCCGGTGCGGAAAATGCGGCGCAGCAGCCATTCAATGGCGAACAGCACCACCATGGCGAGGATCAGGATAATCACCAGCCCGGTCACGCTGGTCTCGATATTGTAGTTATCAGTCTGGATCAGGACGTAGCCCTGATGGCCGGCGATCATCGGGCCAAGCACGATCCCGGCGATCAACAGTGCGAAGAGTAAAAGAATTTTCAGCATGCGTTACTCTCCTTGCGGCGCAGCGGGGGCGGCCGGTGCAGCAGGTGCAGACGGTGCAGGTGCGGGCGCGCCGCCCGCGGAAACGGCAGGCTGCGCCATCAGATTACGCACCCGGGTCTGCATCAGTTTTTCCAGCAACGCCTGGCTCTGCAGCGTCTCCGGCACCGTCATGGTAATGCTTTGCTGACTGAGTTTATCCACCTCTTCAAGGAAGGCTTTAGTGGTGGCGTCATCGGTATCGTAATAGGCGCGTACCCAGGTCGAGACGTTATCCAGCGACTGTTTCCAGGTCTCTTCCTGATGACGCGGCACCGCCTGCGCGGCGACCAGCAGGCGAGAGCGAATATTTTCCCGCAGATAGATATCCTGATTCGGCGCCAGCAGCGGGACCGCCGTTTCATCGCGACGGCGCACGGTGATAAAGCTGTCCATAAAATTCTGCCAGCTTTTCTGCAGATTGATGCGCCATTCGCTGATGGAGCTGGAGAGCTCATCGCTATCAGAATCCATCGGCGAATCGTCATCGTTATTATCCGCCAGCCGCAGGTTATCGATCTGGTTCGCCAGCTGATTAACCTTGAGGATCATGCCGTCGTAGTCCACCTGGTTCACCGCGGAGAGAGTGGCGATGTCGTCGGTAATCGCCCGGCGGGCGCCGATCAGGCTCGGGTCATTCATGTCGGCGAGACTGGCGTCGGCGCTTTTCAGCAGCGCAGCGGCGGTAGTGACATCCTGATCGCTCCACAGCTTACGTCCCGCCAGCTTGACGAGGAAGTCGGCCTGGGCCAGCAGCCAGGTTTTGGCGTCGCTACCGGAAATGACTGCCACTTTTTGCTGGACTTCGTCCAGCTGTTTGGCCAGCGTCTCCTGCTGGCGTTTGGCTTCGTTTAGCTGGTCGGCCTGCTGTTTGATAATGCCTTCCAGTTCGCTTTTTTGGCTCTCCTGCGCTTTTTGCAGCGCCGCGACCTGGCTTGATAATTCAGAGGTGGTTTCGTTTTGACGCGAGGCCTGCTGTTTGTTCAGGCCATACAGACCGATACCGGCGGCTATCGCAATGGCGATAGCGATCGCGCTGAGCGCCAGGCTGGTTTTGTTGCCAGCCTTCTTCTTATCAGTGTTCTCTGGCTGTGGTGTGGTCTCCACGGCCTCCCTGGTCTCTTCAACCACGGCGGATTGATTTTGTTGTTCCGTCATTATGGCTTCCAATGTTGAGAGTTATTGTAATGCGCGTAGCAGCGCATCGTTGTCGGCGCTATCGGCAACCTGAATCTCCTGCCAGCCCAGCTCCCGGGCCTGAAGGGCCAGACGTTCGCTGACAACGACAACGCGGCAGTGCAGGAGCCACCGTTCGCGATACCATTGCGGTATTAACGACCATAGCTGCTGCAGCATCTCGCCGCTGGTGACCACCAGCGTGGTGACCCCGCGAGATTGCCAGCGCATCGCTTCTTCTGCGCCATCGTAATGCTTTGCACTACGTTGATAACATTCACAAAATGTGACCCTGGCGCCGCGCTCGGTCAGCGTCGCGCCTAAGAGTTCCCGCCCGCCATTGCCACGTAAGATCAGCGCATTTTTCCCGGCAATGTTTTGTAATTCAGGTAATTGTAGCAAGACTTCGCTAATTTCCCGATCTAACGGGTAATGGATATGCTGCCCGCTGACCGTATGCAGGGCCAGCGCCGTCGTGCGGCCAATGGCAAAATAGCTTGGGGAAGTGGGCCAGGGCAGCCCCTGTTGCTGCAGGCGGGCATGGGCGAACTCCACCGCATGCTGGGACAGCGCAAACAGCAGATCGTCAGGCCCGAGGCGGGCAAGCGCGTCGCCCAGCGCGGGAAGCTCCCGGCCAGGCGTAAATTCTATCAGCGGAAAGCCCCAGGCCACGCGTCCCATGGCCCGCAGACGGCTGACCAGCGCTTCTCCTTGCGGTAATGGACGAGTGACCAGGATGCTCATCGTGGGGCTTCTCCATCATAAACTGCCGCGAGAATGTCGCGCGCGCCGTTATCCAGGAGCTCTTCCGCCAGCGAGATGCCGAGCGCTTCGGCCTGCTCTGCTGGCCCGCGCCGTTCGCCGCGTACCATCTGCGAACCATCCGGGGCGCCAACCAGCGCCCGCAGCCACAGTTCGCCGTTGACGAGTTCCGCATAGCTGCCAATCGGCACCTGGCAGCCGCCTTCGAGACGAGTGTTCATCGCCCGCTCGGCGCGCACGCGCACTGCCGTTTCCGTATGGTTGAGAGGCGCTAGCAGCCCCTGGGTCCATGCATCGTCGAGACGGCATTCGATGCCGACCGCACCCTGGCCGACCGCCGGCAGGGATTGCTCCGGCGACAGCGGCTGGCGAATTCTCGCCTCGAGCTGCAGGCGCTTCAGGCCGGCGGCGGCGAGGATGATGGCGTCATACTCGCCGTTATCCAGCTTACTCAGCCGGGTACCGACGTTACCGCGCAGAGAGCGGATCACCAGGTCCGGACGAGTGGCGGCCAGCTGGCACTGACGGCGTAAACTTGATGTGCCAACGACGCTGCCGGCCGGGAGTTCATCAATCGAGGCATAGTGATTGGAGACAAACGCGTCGCGCGGATCGTCGCGCTCGCAGATAGTCACCAGCCCCAGACCCTCCGGGAATTCCACCGGCACATCTTTCATCGAATGAACGGCGATATCGGCGCGCCCTTCGAGCATGGCAAGCTCTAACTCTTTCACAAATAAGCCCTTGCCACCCACCTTTGCCAGCGGAGTATCAAGGATGACATCCCCGCGAGTGACCATCGGCACCAGCTCGACCTTCAGTCCGGGATGCGCGTGTTCGAGGCGCGCTTTAACATATTGCGCCTGCCATAGCGCAAGCGGGCTTTGCCGTGTGGCAATTTTCAAAACTTTGTCTAACATGCTTGTTACCGTCATTGTCGACCACTAACCATCCTAACATTGTTGTCTTACGGATGTTAGTTTTCACGGTTTATGTGGGAGATAGCTCCGGCCCACTCTTTTTTAACCTTTCATGCGCGTGGCGGTTGCCGGAGGCGTAGTGAGGAATTTACAGGTAATAAACGGTGCTACACTTGTATGTAGCGCATCTTTCTTTACGGTCAATGAGCAAGGTGTTAAATTGATCACGTTTTAAACCATTTGTCCGTCCGCTGCTCATCACAACCACACCGACGACGAATGGTGACGGTTTTTGTTGAAATACTGAAATCCTCCGTACTATTGTACCTCGGGTTTTTGAACATCAGGCGATATGTCTTGTACCTCTATATTGAGACACTGAAACAGAGACTGGATGCCATCAACCAATTGCGCGTGGATCGCGCGCTTGCTGCCATGGGACCCGCTTTCCAGCAGGTTTACAGTCTACTGCCAACGTTATTACATTATCATCACCCGCTGATGCCGGGTTACCTTGACGGTAACGTTCCCCGTGGCATTTGCCTCTACACGCCTGATGAAACCCAACGCCACTATCTTGAAGAACTGGAACTGCATCGCGGCATGCAGACCCAGGAGCCGCCAAAAGGCGAGCTGCCGATCACCGGCGTCTACTCGATGGGTAGTACCTCCTCCGTCGGCCAGAGCTGTTCTTCCGATCTTGATATCTGGGTATGTCACCAGGCCTGGCTGGATAGCGAAGAGCGCCAGCTGCTGCAGCGAAAATGCAGCCTGCTTGAGAGCTGGGCGGCCTCGCTCGGCGTGGAAGTCAGCTTCTTCCTGATCGACGAAAACCGCTTCCGCCATAACGAAAGCGGCAGCCTCGGCGGCGAAGACTGCGGTTCGACCCAGCATATTTTACTGCTCGATGAGTTCTACCGCACCGCGGTGCGTCTCGCCGGCAAGCGTATTCTGTGGAATATGGTGCCGTGCGATGAAGAAGAGCATTACGACGATTACGTCATGGGGCTGTATGCCCAGGGCGTGCTGACGCCAAACGAGTGGCTCGATCTCGGCGGCCTTAGTTCACTGTCGGCGGAAGAGTACTTCGGCGCCAGCCTGTGGCAGCTGTATAAGAGTATCGACTCGCCCTATAAAGCGGTGCTGAAAACGCTGCTGCTGGAAGCCTACTCCTGGGAATACCCCAACAACCGCCTGCTGGCGAAAGATATCAAACAGCGCCTGCACGACGGCGAGATCGTCTCCTTCGGACTCGACCCCTACTGCATGATGCTGGAGCGCGTGACCACCTACCTCCAGGCCATTGACGATGAAACTCGTCTCGACCTGGTGCGCCGCTGCTTCTACCTGAAAGTGTGCGAAAAACTCAGCCGCGAGCGCGCCTGCGTCGGCTGGCGTCGCGAAGTCGTCAGCCAGCTGGTCAACGCGTGGGGCTGGGATGAAAAGCGTCTGATGATGCTCGACAACCGGGCGAACTGGAAAATTGATGAAGTGCGCAAGGCGCACAACGAACTGCTCGATGCGATGATGCAGAGCTATCGTAATCTGATCCGTTTCGCACGGCGCAATAACCTCAGCGTCTCCGCCAGTCCGCAGGATATCGGCGTGCTGACGCGTAAGCTGTATGCGGCCTTTGAAGCGCTGCCGGGCAAAGTGACGCTGGTGAACCCGCAAATTTCGCCGGATCTCTCGGAACCGAATCTGACCTTTATTCACGTGCCGCCGGGTCGCGCCAACCGTACCGGTTGGTATCTGTATAACCGCGCGCCGGATATGGAATCGATCATCAGCCATCAGCCGCTGGAATATAACCGCTATCTCAATAAGCTGGTGGCCTGGGCCTGGTTTAACGGCCTGCTGACCTCACGCACCCGCCTGTTTATTAAGGGCAACGGCATCGTCGATCTGGCGAAGCTGCAGGAGATGGTGGCCGATGTGTCGCACCACTTCCCGCTGCGCCTGCCGGCGCCCACGCCAAAAGCGCTATACAGCCCGTGCGAAATTCGCCACCTGGCGATTATCGTTAACCTCGAATATGACCCGACGGCGGCCTTCCGCAATCAGGTGGTGCACTTCGATTTCCGTAAGCTCGATGTCTTCAGCTTCGGCGAAGAGCAAAAATGCCTGATCGGCAGCGTCGACCTGCTGTATCGCAACTCGTGGAATGAAGTGCGTACGCTGCATTTCAACGGCGAGCAGGCGATGATTGAAGCGCTGAAAACGATCCTTGGTAAAATGCATCAGGATGCCGCGCCGCCGGACAGCGTGGAGGTCTTCTGCTATAGCCAGCATCTGCGCGGCCTGATCCGCACCCGCGTACAGCAGATGATCTCCGAGTGCATCGAACTGCGTCTCTCCAGTACCCGTCAGGATACCGGGCGCTTTAAAGCGCTGCGCGTCTCCGGCCAGACCTGGGGACTGTTCTTCGAGCGTCTCAATGTTTCGGTGCAGAAGCTGGAAAACGCCATTGAGTTCTACGGCGCTATCTCGCACAACAAGCTCCATGGCCTGTCGGTGCAGGTTGAAACCAATCACGTTAAGCTGCCGGCGGTAGTGGACGGATTCGCCAGCGAAGGGATTATCCAGTTCTTCTTTGAAGACGCGGATAACAACGACAGCGGCTTTAACATCTATATTCTCGATGAGAGCAACCGCGCTGAGGTCTATCACCACTGCGAGGGCAGCAAAGAGGAGCTGGTGCGCGATGTCAGCCGCTTCTATTCGTCATCGCACGATCGTTTTACCTACGGCTCCAGTTTTATCAACTTCAACCTGCCGCAGTTCTATCAGATTGTCGAGGTGGACGGGCGCACCCAGGTGATCCCTTTCCGCACCCAGGCGATTGCCGCCGCGATCCCCACCAGCCAGGACGTTACCGCCTCGCCGGTGCTGCAGCAGCGCTACTCGTAGATTTGGCCCGGAAAAGGCGCAATGCGCCGTCATCCGGGAAACATGTCATTAACGGAATCTCACCGTCTCACCGGCCTGCTGGCTCGCCGCCTGCTCCAGCAGATCCCAGAAGGTTTCACCGCTGCGATCGCAGATCCACTCGTCGCCTTTGAGATCGAAATGGTAGCCGCCCTGTTTGGTGGCCAGCCACACCTGGTGCAGCGGCTCCTGACGGTTAATAATGATTTTGCTGCCGTTTTCAAAGCTAATGGTCAGCACGCCGCCGTTGATTTCGCAGTCGATGTCGCTATCGCCGTCCCAGTCATCCAGGCGTTCTTCGATGGTCATCCACAGGCTATCGGCCAGGCGATGGAATTCACTGTCGTTCATAATTTTATTCTGCTTTTTTGATTTTTGAAGATGGGTCGCAGTATAGCGCGAAACAAAAGCGCGCGCAGTCGGATGCTAAAGGCTTGCTTTTACGTCTTCTCCTGCGATGATAGAAAGCAGAAAGAATGAATCACGGGCAACTATCAATGAAAAACGTTTTTCCTACGCTTGCCGTTTTGTTTGCGATCTTCAGCCTGACCGGCTGCGGTCTGAAAGGGCCTCTCTATTTCCCGCCGGCTGATAAAACTGCGCCGCCGCCGACCAAACCGGTTAACCCGGGCATTCAGAGCTCAACGCCGGATCGTAACGATCGTGGCGATACTGGTGGTCCGAGCCAGGTCAATTACTAACGATAACGTTCTGTTCCGCGCAACTGGAGTAGATGATGCAGTTCTCTAAAATGCATGGCCTTGGCAACGATTTTATGGTCGTTGACGCGGTAACGCAGAATGTTTTTTTCTCGCCGGAGCTGATTCGCCGCCTGGCGGATCGCCACCTTGGCGTCGGGTTCGATCAGCTGTTGGTGGTGGAGCCGCCCTACGATCCGGATCTGGATTTCCATTACCGGATCTTTAATGCCGACGGTAGCGAAGTGTCGCAGTGCGGCAACGGCGCGCGCTGTTTCGCGCGTTTCGTCCGGCTGAAAGGCCTGACCAATAAACGTGATATCCGCGTGAGTACGGCCAACGGCCGTATGGTATTAAGCGTAACGGAAGACGATCTGGTGCGGGTGAATATGGGCGAGCCCAACTTCGAGCCCTCCCAGGTGCCGTTCCGCGCCAACAAAGCGGAAAAGACCTATATCATGCGTGCCGCCGAGCAGACAGTATTGTGCGGCGTGGTGTCCATGGGGAACCCGCACTGCGTTATCCAGGTGGATGATGTGGATACGGCGGCGGTGGAAACCCTCGGCCCGGTGATGGAAAGCCATGAGCGTTTTCCGGAGCGCGCGAATATCGGTTTTATGCAGGTGGTCGGCCGGTCCCATATTCGTCTGCGCGTCTACGAACGCGGCGCGGGGGAAACCCAGGCCTGTGGCAGCGGCGCTTGCGCCGCGGTGGCGGTGGGGATCCAGCAGGGGTTGCTCGCTGAAACGGTACGTGTGGAATTACCCGGCGGTCGTCTTGATATCGCCTGGAAAGGCCCGGGCCAGCCGCTGTTTATGACCGGCCCGGCGGCCCATGTCTATGATGGATTTATTCATTTATGAAACCAATCGGGGAAGAACAGCAGGAGGTCGCCAGCGCATTGAACGATCGTGCAGTGGTGGACTATCTGTTGCAAAATCCTGAATTTTTTATTCGTAATGCCGCCCAGGTCGAACATCTCCGCGTCCCGCATCCGGTGCGCGGTACGATTTCGCTGGTGGAGTGGCACATGATGCGGGCGCGTAACCATATCCATGTGCTGGAAGAGAATATGTCGCTGCTGATGGAGCAGGCGGTAGCCAATGAAAGCCTGTTCCAGCGCCTGCTGCAGCTGCAAACGCGGCTGGCGGCGGCGGAGAGCCTCGACGATATGCTTAACCGCCTTCACCGCTGGGCGCGCGAGCTGGGGCTGGCGGGCGCCACGGTGCGCCTGTTCCCTGACAGCTGGCGCCTGGGCGCGCCTTCGAAGTTTACCCACCTGGCGTTAAGCCGGCAGGCGTTTGAGCCGATCCGTATTCAGCGTCTGGGCCAGGCGCGCCACTACCTTGGGCCGCTGAACGGTCCGGAGCTGCTGGTGGTATTGCCGGAGGCGAAAGCCATTGGGTCAGTGGCGATGTCGCTGCTGGGCGGCGATAATGCCCCTGGCGTGATGCTCTTTAGCAGCCGCGATGCGCAGCATTATCAGCCAGGACAGGGGACGCAACTGCTGCAGGAGATCGCCCAGATGCTGCCCGGCCTGCTGGAGCGCTGGATTGAACGCGCATGACCGATTCTCCTCTCTTCTCCGCCGTCGCCCGCTTTCTACGCCACCTTGGCGTTGAACGCCAGCTCAGCCCGATCACGTTACTGAATTACCAGCGACAGCTGGACGCGCTGATTGCCCTGGCGGATGAGGCGGGTCTGAAAAGCTGGTCACAGTGCGATGCCGCTCAGGTGCGAAGTTTTGCGGTGCGCAGTCGCCGCGCGGGATTAGGCCCGGCAAGCCTGGCGCTTCGCCTGTCGGCGCTGCGCAGTTTCTTTGACTGGCTGGTCGGCCAGGGCGAGCTCAGCGCCAATCCGGCGAAAGGGATTGCCGCGCCGAAAATTCCCCGTCACCTGCCAAAAAATATCGATGTCGATGACGTCAATCGGCTGCTGGATATTGATCTCAACGATCCGCTGGCGGTGCGCGACCGGGCGATGCTGGAGGTGATGTACGGCGCGGGGCTGCGTTTGTCCGAGCTGGTCAACCTTGATATCAAACATCTCGATCTCGAAAGCGGCGAGGTCTGGGTGATGGGCAAAGGCAGCAAAGAGCGCCGCTTGCCGATCGGTCGCAACGCCGTGATGTGGATTGAGCACTGGCTGGATTTACGCGGCCTGTTCGGTACTGACGACGACGCGCTGTTTTTGTCGAAACTGGGCAAGCGAATTTCGGCGCGCAACGTACAGAAGCGGTTCGCCGAGTGGGGCATTAAGCAGGGACTGAACAGCCATGTGCATCCGCACAAGCTTCGCCACTCCTTTGCCACCCATATGCTGGAGTCCAGCGGCGATCTGCGCGGTGTGCAGGAGCTGTTGGGTCATGCTAACCTCTCCACCACCCAAATCTATACCCATCTCGACTTTCAACACCTTGCCTCGGTGTACGATGCCGCGCATCCGCGCGCAAAACGGGGGAAATAATGCGTTTTTACCGACCTCTGGGCCAGATTTCCGCGCTGACGTTTGACCTGGACGATACCCTTTATGATAACCGCCCGGTCATTGACCGGACGATGCACGAGTCGCTGGCCTTTGTACGCAGCTACCATCCGTCGCTCAGCCAGTTCGACGCCCATGAGCTTAATCAGCTGCGCCAGACGCTGTTGGCATCCGAGCCTGAGATCTATCACGACGTGACCGTCTGGCGCCACCGTGCGCTGGAGTTAGGCATGCGTAACGCCGGACTCTCCGCCGACGCGGCGAAAGCGGGGGCCGATGCGGCGATGGAACACTTCGCCCAGTGGCGCAGCCGCGTCGATGTCCCGCAGGAGACCCACGATACGCTGGCGAAGCTGGCGGAGAAGTGGCCGCTGGTGGCGATTACCAACGGCAACGCCCGACCAGAGTTGTTCGGCCTGAGCGACTATTTCCGCTTTGTGCTGCGCGCCGGGCCGGATGGCCGCTCCAAGCCGTTTGCCGACATGTACCATCTGGCGGCGGAGCGCCTGAACTTACCGCTCGGGCATATTCTGCACGTCGGCGATGACCTGACCACTGACGTCGCCGGATCGCTGCGCTGTGGCATGCAGGCCTGCTGGATCAAACCGCAAGGCGCGGACCTGATGCACACCGCGGACAGCCGCCTGCTGCCGCATATTGAAATTTCACAGTTGGCATCTCTGACCTCGCTGATATAATCACCAGTTACTCTGTATATATTAACAGGGGTTCGTGTAACCCCTTCTCTTCCGGCGGTGCCAATGGACGTTTCTTACCTGCTCGACAGCCTTAATGACAAACAGCGTGAAGCCGTAGCGGCCTCGCGCACCAACATGCTGGTTCTGGCAGGGGCGGGCAGTGGTAAGACGCGCGTTCTGGTGCACCGTATCGCCTGGCTGCTGAGCGTGGAGAACTGCTCGCCGTATTCTATTATGGCGGTGACCTTTACCAACAAAGCGGCGGCAGAGATGCGCCACCGTATCGGCCAGCTGATGGGCACCACCCAGGGCGGCATGTGGGTGGGCACCTTCCACGGCCTGGCCCACCGCCTGCTGCGCGCGCACCATCTGGACGCCAACCTGCCGCAGGATTTCCAAATCCTCGATAGCGAAGACCAGCTGCGCCTGCTGAAGCGTCTGATTAAGGCGATGAACCTCGATGAGAAGCAGTGGCCGCCGCGTCAGGCGATGTGGTACATCAACAGCCAGAAAGATGAAGGGCTGCGCCCGCATCATATTCAGAGCTACGGCAACCCGGTCGAGCAGACCTGGCAGAAGGTCTATCAGGCCTATCAGGAAGCCTGCGATCGTGCCGGGCTGGTGGACTTCGCCGAACTGCTGCTGCGCGCCCACGAGCTGTGGCTGAATAAGCCGCATATCCTCCAGCACTACCGTGAGCGGTTCACCAATATCCTCGTCGACGAATTCCAGGATACCAACAACATTCAGTACGCGTGGATCCGCCTGTTGGCGGGCGATACCGGCAAGGTGATGATCGTCGGCGATGACGATCAGTCGATTTACGGCTGGCGCGGCGCGCAGGTCGAGAACATTCAGCGTTTCCTTAACGATTTTCCCGGTGCGGAAACCATCCGCCTTGAGCAGAACTATCGCTCGACCAGCAACATCCTCAGCGCCGCCAACGCCCTGATTGAAAACAACAACGGTCGCCTGGGCAAGAAGCTATGGACCGACGGCGCCGACGGCGAGCCGATCTCGCTGTACTGCGCTTTCAACGATCTCGACGAAGCACGCTTCGTAGTGAACCGGATAAAAACCTGGCAGGAGAACGGCGGGGCGCTGGAGCAGTGCGCCATCCTCTATCGCAGCAACGCCCAGTCGCGCGTGCTGGAAGAGGCGCTTCTGCAGGCCAGTATGCCGTACCGCATCTATGGCGGCATGCGCTTCTTCGAACGCCAGGAAATCAAAGACGCGCTCTCGTACCTGCGTCTGATCGCCAACCGTAACGACGATGCGGCGTTTGAGCGCGTAGTCAATACGCCGACCCGCGGCATCGGCGACCGCACGCTGGACGTGGTGCGCCAGACGTCACGCGATCGTCAGCTGACGCTGTGGCAGGCCAGCCGTGAGCTGCTGAAAGATAAAGCGCTGGCCGGTCGCGCCGCCAGCGCCCTGCAGCGCTTTATGGAGCTGATTGACGCGCTGGCGCAGGAGACCACCGATATGCCGCTGCACGTCCAGACCGATCGGGTGATTAAAGACTCCGGGCTGCGCGCGATGTACGAGCAGGAGAAAGGCGAGAAGGGTCAGACCCGTATTGAAAACTTAGAGGAGCTGGTGACGGCGACGCGCCAGTTTAGCTACAACGAAGAAGATGAAGATCTGATGCCGCTGCAGGCGTTCCTCTCCCACGCCGCGCTGGAAGCGGGCGAGGGACAGGCGGATACCTGGCAGGACGCGGTTCAGCTGATGACCCTGCACTCGGCGAAAGGGCTGGAGTTCCCGCAGGTGTTCATCGTCGGCGTCGAGGAGGGGATGTTCCCGAGCCAGATGGCCCTTGATGAAGGCGGCCGCCTGGAAGAAGAGCGTCGTCTGGCCTACGTCGGCGTGACCCGCGCCATGCAGAAGCTGACGCTGACCTACGCGGAAACCCGACGTCTGTACGGCAAAGAGGTTTACCATCGGCCGTCGCGCTTTATTGGAGAACTGCCGCAGGAGTGCGTAGAAGAAGTGCGTCTGCGGGCTACGGTGAGCCGCCCGGTAAACCATCAGCGACTGGGCGCGCCGATTGCCGAGAGCGATACCGGCTACAAATTAGGCCAGCGCGTACGGCATCCGAAGTTTGGCGAAGGCACCATCGTCAACCTCGAAGGCAGCGGCGAGCACAGCCGGCTGCAGGTGGCTTTTCAGGGTCAGGGGATCAAATGGCTGGTCGCGGCTTACGCCCGGCTCGAGGAAGTGTAACTTTAAGAAAAATATCATTATTTTGTAATATTCTGCTACCTTTATACGTTAAGGCGCCTGATTTGCGCTTTCGCGTTCCGTTGCGTGTTGACGCCGATTTTGCGCTGGCGTAACATGCGCGCACGATTACGCTAAGAGGACATTCGCCTTGGACACACCCAGTAGATGCTGGCTCAACTTCCTGTCATTCAGGAACAACTCCTAAGGCTATCCTCTTATGCTGATAGCCTTAGCGGTTGTCAGCGACCTGCCCCATTCCCGTCGCGCTGAGTCAGGCTTAATGGTCTGAAACCCAATTTGTTTCTGTGTGCCCACCGAACTGTCCGATAATTTTTTTGCATTGGGAGTCCCGGTCATGCTGAGCGCATTTCAACTGGAAAACAATCGTTTAACGCGCCTGGAAGCCGATGAGATCAAGCACCTCGCCAGCTCGGTGTGGGTCGATCTGGTCGAGCCTGACGACGATGAGCGAAGCCGCGTGCAGACGGAACTGGGTCAGAACCTGGCGACGCGCCCGGAGCTGGAAGATATCGAAGCCTCCGCGCGTTTCTTTGAAGATGAAGACGGGTTACATATCCACTCCTTCTTCTTTTTCGAAGATGCCGACGATCACGCGGGTAACTCTACCGTGGCGTTTACCATCCGCGAAGGGCGCCTGTTTACGCTGCGTGAGCGTGAACTGCCCGCTTTTCGCCTCTACCGCATGCGCGTGCGTAACCAGACCCTGGTGGACGGCAACGCCTACGAGCTGCTGTTAGATCTGTTCGAGACCAAAATCGAACAGCTGGCGGATGAGATAGAAAACATCTACAGCGACCTGGAAAAGCTGAGCCGCGTGATTATGGAAGGCCACCAGGGCGATGAGTACGACGAAGCGCTGTCGACGTTGGCGGAGCTGGAAGATATCGGCTGGAAGGTCCGCCTGTGTTTGATGGATACCCAGCGCGCGCTGAACTTTCTCGTGCGCAAAGCGCGCCTGCCGGCGGGCCAACTGGAGCAGGCGCGGGAGATCCTGCGCGATATCGAATCCCTGCTGCCGCACAACGAATCGCTGTTCCAGAAGGTGAACTTCCTGATGCAGGCGGCGATGGGCTTTATCAACATCGAGCAGAACCGCATCATCAAGATCTTCTCGGTGGTGTCGGTGGTGTTCCTGCCGCCAACTCTGGTGGCCTCCAGCTACGGGATGAACTTTGAATTTATGCCTGAGCTGCACTGGAGCTTCGGCTACCCGGGGGCGATCGTCTTTATGATGCTGGCTGGCCTGGCGCCGTATCTCTACTTCAAGCGTAAAAACTGGCTGTAGTTGTTGTGCCGGATGCGCTGCGCCTATCCGGCCTGAGTGCTGTACTTTTGTAAGCCGGATAGGGCGGAGCCGCCATCCGGCAATGTCCTAGCTCCGACGCCCCCGCCTTTGCGTATACACCGCATCCATCACGAATATCGCCAGCGCCACCCAGATAAAGCCAAAGGTGACCATTTTATCCTTGCCCGGCACTTCGCCGTAGAACGTCACCGCCAGCAGGAACATCAGCGTCGGGCCGATGTACTGGAAAAAGCCCAGCGTGGAGAGCCGCAGACGCGTTGCCGCCCCGGTGAAGCACAGCAGAGGGATGGTGGTCACCACGCCCGCCGCCATCAGCAGCAGATTGAGCGACCAGGGGTTCTGTCCCATATGGCTGGTGGGGCTGTCGGTGATGCCGAACAGCCAAATCGCCGCCACCGGCAACAGCCACAGCGTTTCCACCAGCATGCCGGTCTGCGCATCGACAGCGATTTTCTTCCGCACCAGACCATAAAAGGCAAAGCTGAAGGCCAAACCAAGGCCGATTATCGGTAGCGAACCAAAGGTCCAGAGCTGCACCAGCACGCCGCAAAAGGCGAGGATCATCGCCAGCCACTGCAGGCGACGGAAACGTTCGCCAAGGAAAATCATCCCTAACAGAATATTCACCAGCGGGTTGATAAAGTAGCCGAGGCTGGCTTCCAGCATATGGTGGTTATTCACCGCCCAGATGAACAGCAGCCAGTTACCGCCGACCAGCACCGCAGAGAGCGCCAGCAGGAAGATCTTGCGCGGCGTCTTCAGCAGCTTTTTCACCTGCGGCCACTGACGGCTAACGCTGATGAGCGCCACCATGAAGAAGAAAGACCAGATCACGCGATGGGTCAGAATTTCATCGGCGGGAACATAATAAATAAGTTTGAAGTACGCCGACGCGATACCCCAGATAAAGTAGGCGGCGAGGGCCAGAATAATCCCCAACCGCGTCTGTTTCGCATCCATCGGTAAAATCCATTGCCAAAGAGAGTGATGTTACTCGATTTTGGGCAATCAACCCACCATATAGGTCGCTGTTGCGCTGGCAATATATACCTGAGCTTCGTTATGCAGTTCCACACGGGCTACCGCCACTTTATTGCCGGCGCGCAGCAGGGTGCTGGTCGCGGTAAAACGTTCGCCGCGGCCCGGACGCAGGTAGTCCACGCGCAGGTCGATGGTTCCCATGCGGGAAAGCCGCTGGCGCAGCTCTTCTTCATTGATGGTGTCATGGCGGGTAAGGGTGCTGCCAACGCAGACCAGACCTGCGGCGACGTCCAGCGCGGAGGCGATTACACCGCCATGCAGAATGCTTTGCGCCCAGTTGCCGACCATCATCGGCTGATTATTAAAGCTGAGCTGGGCAAACGCTTTTTCATAGCGCTCCAGTTCGAGGCCGAGGGCGCGGTTAAACGGCATGTGATAGACGAAAATCTCCCCCACCAGTTTCAGAGCTGCTTCGGCAGTAAGTTCAGACATAACACCGGTTCCATTCGTTAATAAAATGTTGATTTTATGCTTCTAAAATATTGATTTCCACTTTCGGAGTGGATTTGGGGGCAGGGGATTAATAAACAGGTAGAATGTCTTCAGGTGAAACAAAAATAAAAACTATTTATCAGGAGACCAGCATGCGTATCTCTTTGGCCTGCCTGGCGGCGCTGTGCGCGCTACCGGCTGGTGTTATGGCGCAGGATGCGTCGGTACACGACAAACCAGCAGTGCGCGGCAGTATTATCGCCAACCTGCTACAGGATCATGATAATCCTTTTCTGCTCTACCCTTATGAAAGCAACTATTTGCTCTACACGTGGACCAGCGATCTCAATAAAGAGGCGATTCGCAGCTATGACTGGGCCGAAAATGCCCGTAAAGATGAAGTGAAGTTTCAACTGAGCCTCGCCTTCCCGCTGTGGCGCGGCATCCTGGGGGATAATTCGCTGCTCGGCGCGTCCTATACCCAGAAGTCCTGGTGGCAGCTCTCCAACAGCAAAGAGTCGGCGCCGTTTCGCGAAACCAACTACGAACCCCAGCTGTTTCTTGGCTTTGCCACCGACTATCAGTTTGCCGGCTGGACGTTGCGCGATATCGAAATGGGATATAACCACGACTCGAATGGCCGCTCCGATCCCACCTCGCGCAGCTGGAACCGGCTCTATGCCCGCCTGATGGCGCAAAATGGCAACTGGCTGGTGGAAGTGAAACCCTGGTATGTGGTGGGCAGCACCGATGATAACCCGGATATCACCAAATATATGGGCTATTACCGCCTGAAGGTGGGTTACCATCTGGGCGAGGCGATCCTCAGCGCGCAGGGGCAATATAACTGGAACACTGGCTACGGCGGGGCGGAGTTGGGGGTGAGCTATCCCATCACCAAACATGTTCGCGCTTACACCCAGATCTACAGCGGCTACGGCGAATCGCTTATCGACTATAACTTTAATCAAACGCGCGTCGGCGTCGGGCTAATGCTCAACGATCTGTTTTAATCGTTGCACTCTGGCTCGCAGGCGCTGAAAATAGCGCCTGTTTTCTTTTCAGGCAAATGGGGTCAACGTGGCACAGGCGGAAGTATTAAATCAGGAATCGCTGGCTAAGCAGGTTTTACAAGAGACCTTCGGCTACCAGCAGTTCCGCCCTGGCCAGGAGACGATTATCGAGACGGTGCTCGAGGGCCGTGACTGCCTGGTGGTCATGCCGACCGGTGGCGGCAAGTCACTGTGTTATCAGGTACCGGCGCTGGTTATGGGCGGCCTGACGGTAGTGGTCTCGCCGCTGATCTCGCTGATGAAAGATCAGGTCGATCAGCTGCTGGCCAACGGCGTGGCGGCGGCCTGTCTGAACTCGACCCAGAGCCGCGAACAGCAGCAGGACGTGATGGCCGGCTGCCGCAGCGGGCAGGTTCGTCTGCTGTATATCGCCCCGGAACGGTTGATGCTCGACAATTTCCTTGAGCATCTGGCGAACTGGAATCTGGCGATGCTGGCGGTGGACGAAGCGCACTGCATCTCCCAGTGGGGCCATGACTTCCGCCCGGAATATGCCGCGCTGGGCCAGCTTCGTCAGCGGATGCCGCAGATCCCGTTTATGGCGTTGACCGCCACCGCCGATGACACCACCCGCCGCGATATCGTCCGTCTGCTGGGACTTAACGATCCGCTCATACAGGTCAGCAGCTTCGACCGGCCGAACATCCGCTATATGCTGATGGAGAAATTCAAGCCGCTCGACCAGCTGATGCGCTACGTCCAGGATCAGCGCGGCAAATCGGGCATTATCTACTGCAACAGCCGTTCGAAAGTGGAAGATACCGCCGCGCGTCTGCAGAGCCGCGGCATCAGCGCGGCGGCTTACCATGCCGGCCTGGAAAACGACGTGCGCGCCGACGTGCAGGAGAAATTCCAGCGCGACGATCTGCAGATTGTGGTGGCGACAGTGGCCTTTGGGATGGGCATCAACAAGCCGAACGTCCGCTTTGTGGTGCATTTTGATATCCCGCGCAATATTGAATCCTACTATCAGGAGACCGGCCGCGCCGGGCGTGACGGCCTGCCGGCGGAAGCGATGCTGTTTTACGATCCGGCGGACATGGCGTGGCTGCGCCGCTGTCTGGAAGAGAAGCCCGCCGGGCCGCTGCAGGATATCGAACGGCATAAGCTGAACGCGATGGGGGCGTTTGCTGAAGCCCAGACCTGTCGTCGTCTGGTGCTGCTGAACTACTTTGGCGAAGGACGCCAGGAGCCGTGCGGCAATTGCGATATCTGTCTTGATCCGCCGAAGCAGTACGATGGCTTAATGGACGCCCGTAAGGCGCTCTCCACTATTTATCGGGTCAACCAGCGCTTCGGGATGGGTTATGTGGTGGAAGTCCTGCGTGGCGCCAACAATCAGCGCATCCGTGAGATGGGCCACGATAAGCTCCCGGTATACGGCATCGGCCGGGAACAGAGTCACGAGCACTGGGTGAGCGTGATCCGCCAACTGATTCACCTTGGGCTGGTGACGCAGAATATCGCCCAGCACTCCGCGCTGCAGCTGACCGAAGCCGCACGCCCGGTGCTGCGCGGCGACGTCCCGCTGCAGCTTGCCGTACCGCGTATCGTGGCGCTGAAGCCGAAGGCGATGCAGAAATCCTTCGGCGGTAATTACGATCGTAAGCTGTTTGCCAAGCTGCGCAAATTACGTAAAGCGATTGCCGATGAAGAAAACATTCCCCCGTACGTGGTCTTCAACGACGCGACGCTTATTGAGATGGCGGAGCAGTCGCCGCTAACCGCCGGCGAAATGCTCAGCGTCAACGGCGTGGGGACACGTAAACTCGAGCGTTTCGGCAAGCCGTTTATGGCGCTGATCCGGTCGCATGTCGATGGCGACGACGAGTAGTCAGCTGGCTATAAAAGTGCCAGAATAGTTATCCTCTTCATTATTTTCCTGCGAGTTAACTATGCTGATGCTTTTCCTTACCGTGGCGCTGGTGCATATCATTGCGCTGATGAGTCCGGGGCCGGATTTTTTCTTTGTCTCACAAACGGCCATCAGCCGCTCGCGCAGAGAGGCGTTGATGGGAGTGCTGGGGATCACCTGCGGCGTAATGATCTGGGCGGGGGTAGCGCTGCTCGGCCTGAACCTGATCCTCGCCAGAATGGCGTGGCTGCACAACATCATTATGGTCGGCGGGGGCTTGTACCTGTGCTGGATGGGCTACCAGATGCTGCGCGGCGCGTTGAAAAAAGAGGCGGTGTCCCCGCCAGAGCCGCAGGTTGAGCTGGCCCGCAGCGGACGCAGCTTCCTGAAGGGATTGCTGACCAATCTGGCGAACCCGAAAGCGATTATCTATTTCGGCTCGGTGTTCTCGCTGTTCGTCGGTGACAGCGTTGGCGCCGGCGCGCGCTGGGGTATTTTTCTGCTGATTATCATGGAGACGCTGGCCTGGTTTATGGTGGTTGCCAGCCTGTTCGCCCTGCCGGGGATGCGCCGCGGCTATCAGCGGATGGCGAAGTGGATCGACGGTATCGCCGGCACGCTGTTTGCGGGCTTCGGCATCCACCTGATTATCTCGCGTTAACCTGGCGTGATGCTCCACCCGGCGATATCCGGGTGGAGAAAGTGTCAGTGGCGAAGCCGCTGCAGCTCGTCTTCAGACAGACCGGTCATTTCCATAATCGCTTCGTCATCAATACCGCGTTTGCGCATCGCTTCGGCAACCTGCAGCAGGGCCTGATGTTTGCCTTCCTTTATACCTTCCTTTATACCTTGCTGTACGCCTTTCCTGATGCCTTTTTCCATACCTTCTGCGAGCCATGTTTCCGCCAGCGTCATCAGTAATCCTCCATGCTGCGGCACGCGCTGTGCCAGCCCGTATAAGAGTGTCCGAGTATCCTCGGCATCCCCTGCCTGAGCCATATAGTTTACCAATACGGTGATTTGTTGTCCGCTCATCTGCTCCAGCATTAAGAGTTGGGTCAACTTATCCAGCAATTGCGCCATATCGCGCTGACGGATGTGTTTTTGCACCAGCGTCAGGGCCGCCATGCTGCGGTGCTGCATAATGTCGTCGTCGGGGATCACCGTGATATCGACCAGCGGAAACGCTCCGCTATAGAGCTGGCGGGCGGTCTCGGGATCGGCGAAATTATCCAGCCAGCTCATAGACCAGGGATAGGGGCTGCGTCGTCCCTGATAGAAGAGGACCGGGATAACCAGAGGCAGCGTTTTATGGCCGTTCTCCAGATGGCGCTGCATGGCGGCGACGGCATAGCGCATTAAGCGAAAGGCCATCAGTTTATCAGGGGCGCTCTGGTGCTCGATCAGAACATGGACATACCCCTTACCGCGGGTGGTTTCCAGCGAGTAGAGAATATCGCTGTAGTAGGGCCTGAGGTCGTCTTCAAGAAAGCTGCCGGATTCCAGACGTAGGGTATCCAGTTTGCAGATCGCTGTTAACGCCGGAGGCAGGTGGATCTCGATGAAATCGCGCGCCGTCTCTATCCGTGAGAGAAAAGTTTTAAATACCGCATCATGAGGGGTCGCCGTTTCTGCCATCGCCGTTCATCCGTGAATCACCTATCTGGCGGCATCCTGGCACGGTGGGCTCAGCGTCGACAGCGGGCAAAAAAATTAATTTCCCGCTTTGCGCGCCGGCTCGCGCAGAGAGATTGCTTCGCCCGCCAGGCGAACCTCTCTTTGCGAGCGAGATTTCATCATTCAGGCGTGACGGGCGGAGGCGAGGAGCGCCCCAACCAGCATAAACAGTGAACCAAAGACTTTATTCAGCGCCTTCATCTGCTTTGGCCCTTTAATCCAGGCTGAAATGCGCTGCGCCAGGGTCGCATAGCCAATCATCACAATGATATCGACGACGATGGTGGTGACGCCCAGAACGAGATACTGCATCACCTGGGGCTGGTGGGGCAGGATAAACTGCGGAAACAGGGCGGCCAGAAAAACAATGCTTTTGGGATTGGTGAGATTCACGAACACCGCACGCTGGAACAGTTTGCCGCGCGTCTGCGCCTTCGCCAGCGTATTCAGGTCGATGGCCCCTGCCGCGCGCCATTGCTGGATACCCAGCCAGATAAGATAGGCTGCGCCGGCCCATTTCAGCACCTCAAAGGCCAGCACCGAGCGGGAGAACAGGGTGCCGAGACCGACGCCGACCAGCACGATATGAATGGCCAGCCCGGTCTGCAAACCGGCAATTGACGCCGCCGCGCCGCGGTATCCGTGGTTAATGGAGGTGGTCATGGTATTAATCGCTCCGGAACCCGGGGACAGGCTGAGAATGATTGATGTCAGCAGGTAGGCGAACCACCACTCAATGGTCATGAGAAACTCCCTGATTGTCTGTTTTTATGCCACAATACGCTATTGTGTCAGCATTGTGTGATACACGGCAAAAAAACGATTTTCAGCGGTTAACAGGGGTGTAAACCCGATGTTTGGGCAGAAAAAGGACTGGGAAACACGAGAAAACGCGTTTGCGGCCTTTAGCATGGGGCCGCTTACGGATTTCTGGCGACAGCGCGAAGAGGCTGAATTTAAAGGCGTCGATGATGTACCGGTACGCTTTGTTCGCTTTTGCGCGCAAAATCACGATCGACTGGTGCTGATTTGCCCTGGGCGCATTGAAAGCTACGTGAAGTATGCTGAAGTGGCCTACGATCTCTTTCACAGCGGCTTTGACGTGATGATCATCGACCATCGCGGTCAGGGTCGCTCGGGTCGTCTGCTCTCTGATACTCACCGCGGGCACGTGGTGAACTTCAGCGATTATGTTGATGACCTGGCTGCGCTCTGGCAGCAGCAGGTGGTCCCCGGCCACTGGCGAAAACGGTTTATCCTCGCTCACTCTATGGGCGGGGCGATTGCCACGCTCTTTCTGCAACGCTACCAGGCGCATTGCGATGCGATTGCGCTCTGCGCGCCGATGTTCGGGATTATCATTCGGCTGCCGGACTGGATGGTGCGCCATATTCTCGACTGGGCTGAGGGCCATCAGCGCATTCGCGAAGAGTATGCCATCGGCACCGGACGCTGGCGGGCGCTGCCTTTTGCCGTTAACGTGCTGACGCACAGTCGACAACGCTATCGTCGTAACCTGCGCTTCTATGCCGACGAGCCGCGCCTGCAGGTCGGCGGCCCGACCTGGCACTGGGTGCGCGAAGGCATGCTGGCCGGTGACGAAGTGCTGGCGAATGTGGAGAAAGATACGGCCCCGACGCTGCTGCTGCAGGCGGAAGAGGAGCGGGTGGTCGATAATCTGATGCACGACCGCTATTGTGAATTACGGGCCGCCGCCGGCCATCCCTGTGAGGGCGGAAAGCCGCTCGTCATTGAAGGGGCATACCATGAGATCCTTTTTGAAAAGGACGCTATGCGCTCAGTCGCGCTCAATGCCATCGTCGAGTTTTTCAATCGACATACTTAATCCGACGATAACGCTCGTCGCCCTGCTTAGAGGTTAACTTTTTTATGTACCAGGTTGTTGCGTCTGATTTAGACGGCACGCTGCTTTCCCCCGATCATTTCCTGACCCCCTATGCCAAAGAGACGCTGAAGCTGCTTACCGCCCGTGGGATCAATTTCGTCTTCGCCACCGGCCGACACTACATCGACGTCGGGCAGATCCGCGATAACCTCGGCATCCGGTCGTACATGATCACCTCTAACGGCGCCCGCGTTCACGATAGCGATGGTCAGCAAATCTTCGCCCATAACCTCGACCGTGATATTGCCGCCGACCTGTTTGAGATCGTGCGTAACGACCCGAAAATCGTCACTAACGTCTATCGGGAAGATGAGTGGTATATGAACCGCCATCGCCCGGAAGAGATGCGCTTTTTCAAAGAGGCGGTGTTTAACTACAAGCTGTATGAGCCGGGCGAACTGGATCCGCAGGGGATCAGCAAGGTGTTCTTTACCTGTGAGGATCACGAACATTTGCTGCCGCTTGAGCAGGCGATGAACGCCCGCTGGGGCGATCGCGTGAACGTCAGCTTCTCCACCTTAACCTGCCTGGAGGTGATGGCGGGCGGGGTATCGAAGGGGCATGCGCTGGAGGCAGTGGCGAAAATGCTCGGCTACAGTCTGTCAGATTGCATCGCTTTCGGCGACGGCATGAACGACGCCGAGATGCTGTCGATGGCCGGCAAAGGCTGCATTATGGCCAACGCCCACCAGCGGCTGAAGGATCTGCATCCGGAACTGGAAGTGATCGGTAGCAACGCCGACGATGCGGTCCCGCACTACCTGCGTAAGCTGTACCTCGACTGACAAAGATTGACGACTGGCGAATAATCACCCAGTCGTCAACCTGACTCTTCGCTACAATGCCTGTTCTTTACCCAACGAGACGACCATTGTGGCGCTGTTAATTATCACCACTATCCTGTGGGCCTTTTCTTTTAGCCTGATTGGCGAGTACCTGGCCGGTAGCGTCGACAGCTATTTTTCGGTACTGATGCGCGTGGGCCTGGCGGCGCTGGTGTTCCTGCCTTTCCTGCGCACGCGAGGCCAGTCTCCGCGCACGATCGTGCTCTATATGCTGGTGGGCGCGATGCAGCTTGGCATCATGTACCTGCTGGCCTTCCGCGCCTATCTCTATCTGACGGTCTCGGAATTCCTGCTGTTTACCGTGTTTACCCCGTTGTATATCACGCTGATCTACGATCTGCTCAGCGGACGGAAACTGCGCTGGGGCTATCTGCTGAGCGCCGCGCTGGCGGTGCTGGGGGCGGCGATTATCCGTTACGACAAAGTCAGCGATCATTTCTGGACCGGGCTGTTACTGGTGCAGTTGTCAAACCTCTGCTTCGCCATCGGTATGGTGGGGTATAAGCGCCTGATGGAGGTGCGACCGATGCCGCAGCACAATGCCTTTGCCTGGTTCTATGTCGGGGCCTTTATCGTGGCGGTGGCGGCATGGTTTATGCTGGGCAACCCACAGAAGCTGCCGACCACCACGCTGCAGTGGAGCGTGCTGGTGTGGCTGGGCGTGGTGGCTTCCGGGCTGGGCTACTTTATGTGGAACTATGGCGCCACTCAGGTGGATGCCGGCACGCTGGGGATCATGAATAATGTCCATGTCCCCGCCGGGCTGCTGGTTAACCTTGCCATCTGGCAGGAGCAGCCGCACTGGCCGAGCTTTATTAGCGGAGCGTTGGTGATCCTGGCCTCGCTGTGGGTCCATCGACGCTGGGTCGCTCCGCACTCCGGACAAACGGCAGATGATCGCAGGCGTGGTTCCGCGCAGAGCGAATAAACGCTTCGGTGACCGGTTGACGCTGCTCGCCATCGCGAACGGCCGCGTACAGCCGGCTCCATAATCCCTCTCCCAGGGTTTTGGTCACCACCAGACCCTGGCGTTCAAAACTTTCCACCACCCAGTGCGGCAGCGCGGCGATGCCCATCCGGGCTGCCACCATCTGGATCAGCAACAGCGTGTTATCGACGCTTTTTAGCTGGGGGCTGATACCGGCCGGCTGCAGGAAATGGCGCCAGATGTCGAGGCGTCCGCGCTGTACGGGATAAATCAGCAGCGTTTCCGCGGCCAGATCCTCCGGCGTAATCAGCGTCTTCATGGCTAACGGGTGCTCAGGCGCCAGCACCAGGCGCACCTCATAATCAAACATTGGCGAGTAATGCAGACCGCTGCGCGGCAGGATATCGGAGGTCATCACCAGATCCAGTTCGCCCTGCTGCAGCGCAGGCTGCGGGTCGAAGGTGACGCCGGAATGGAAGTCGACTTCCACGTGTGGCCAGCGGGCGCGGAAATTCTCCAGCGCCGGCGTCAGCCACTGAATACAGCTGTGGCATTCGATAGCCAGCCGCAGCCGGGTCTGCTGCGGTTCGTTACAGTCCTGCAGGGCGCGGGCGATCTGCGGCAGCACCTGGTTGGCCAGCTGTAAGAGGATCTCCCCCTGAGGGGTAAAACGCAGCGGCTGGCTCTTACGCACAAAGAGACGAAAGCCAAGACGCTGTTCCAGATCGCTGAACTGGTGAGACAAGGCGGACTGGGTCTGGTGCAGGGCAGCCGCTGCGCCCGCCAGTGAACCGCTATTCCGCAACGCTTGCAGCGTTTTCAGATGTTTAATTTCGATCATGAAAGTCCTTCACTTCGCCATGAGCAATTTGCGCTTGAGGAATATACAGTAACTGCCAATTATGGATGTGTAAACATCTGGACGGCTAAATCCTTTATCTTTCGAATTTATGGTGCGTTGGCTGCACTTCCTCACCCCAGTCACTTACTTCAGTAAGCTCCTGGGATGAGCAAGTTTGCCGCCTTCCCTAAATCCGAAATCTTTCGGATTGCAATTATGAGGCTCAAAAAATGACAATTATTAACCACACCCTCGGTTTTCCTCGCGTTGGCCTGCGTCGCGAGCTGAAAAAAGCGCAAGAGAGCTACTGGGCGGGCAATGTCACTCGCGAGGAGCTGCTGGCGGTAGGCCGGGAACTGCGCGCCCGTCACTGGGAGCAGCAGAAGCAGGCCGGTATTGACCTGCTGCCGGTGGGCGATTTCGCCTGGTACGACCATGTTCTGACCACCAGCCTGCTGCTTGGCAACGTGCCGGCTCGTCATCAGAACAAAGACGGCTCTGTCGATATCGATACCCTGTTCCGCATTGGCCGCGGCCGCGCGCCCACCGGCGAGCCAGCGGCCGCCGCGGAAATGACCAAGTGGTTCAACACCAACTATCACTACATGGTGCCGGAGTTCGTGCAGGGCCAGCAGTTCAAACTGACCTGGACCCAACTGCTGGATGAAGTGGACGAAGCGCTGGCGCTAGGCCACAAGATCAAGCCCGTGCTGCTGGGGCCGGTGACTTATCTGTGGCTGGGCAAAGTGAAAGGCGAACCGTTTGACCGTCTGAGCCTGCTGAATGCCATCCTGCCGGTTTATCAGCAGGTGCTGGCCGAACTGGCGAAGCGCGGCATTGAGTGGGTGCAGATTGATGAACCGGCGCTGGTGCTGGAGCTGCCGCCAGCGTGGCTGGAGGCCTTTAAACCGGCTTATGACGCCCTGCAGGGCCACGTCAAACTGCTGCTGACCACCTATTTTGAAGGCGTTAGCGACAATCTCGAGACCATTGCTGCGCTACCGGTCCAGGGGCTGCACGTCGATCTGGTCCACGGTAAAGATGATGTCGCCGAACTGCATAAACGTCTGCCGGCCGACTGGCTGCTGTCCGCCGGCCTGATCAACGGGCGTAACGTCTGGCGCGCCGATCTCGCCGAAAAGTATGCGCAAATTAAAGACCTCGTCGGTAAGCGCGAGCTGTGGGTCGCTTCATCCTGCTCTCTGCTGCACAGCCCGATCGACCTGAGCGTGGAGACGCGCCTTGATGCGGAAGTGAAGAGCTGGTTTGCCTTCGCTCTGCAAAAATGCGGTGAGCTGGCGCTGTTGCGCGATGCGCTGAACAGCGGCGATACGGCGGCGATTACCGAGTGGAGCGCGCCAGTCCATGCTCGTCGCCATTCGTCTCGCGTACACAACCCGGCGGTGGAAAAACGGCTGGCGGCGATCACTCCTCAGGACAGCCAGCGCGCCAGCCCCTATGAGGTTCGCGCTCAGGCACAGCGTCAACGCTTTAACCTGCCGGCCTGGCCGACCACCACCATCGGGTCATTCCCGCAGACGACCGAGATCCGCGGCCTGCGCCTGGACTTCAAAAAGGGAAATCTTGACGCCAGTCATTATCGTACCGGCATTGCGGAACATATTAAGCAGGCGATCGTCGAGCAGGAGCGGTTAGGATTAGACATACTGGTGCACGGGGAAGCCGAGCGGAACGATATGGTGGAATACTTCGGTGAACATCTGGACGGTTTCATCTTCACGCAAAACGGCTGGGTGCAGAGCTATGGCTCCCGCTGCGTGAAGCCGCCGGTGGTGATCGGCGACGTCAGCCGTCCGCAGGCGATCACCGTCGAATGGGCGAAGTACGCGCAGTCGCTGACCGACAAGCCGGTGAAAGGAATGCTCACTGGACCGGTGACGATTCTGTGCTGGTCCTTCCCGCGGGAAGACGTCAGCCGTGAAACCATCGCGAAACAGATTGCGCTGGCCCTGCGTGATGAAGTGGCGGATCTGGAGGCGGCCGGTATCGGCATCATCCAGATTGATGAGCCAGCCTTGCGCGAAGGTTTACCGCTGAAGCGCAGCGACTGGGATGCCTATCTGCAGTGGGGTGTGGAAGCCTTCCGTCTTAACGCTGCGGTGGCCAAAGACGATACTCAGATCCATACCCACATGTGCTATTGCGAGTTCAACGACATCATGGACTCCATCGCCGCGCTGGATGCTGACGTGATCACCATTGAAACCTCGCGTTCCGACATGGAACTGCTGGAGTCGTTCGAAGTGTTCGAGTATCCCAATGAGATCGGGCCGGGAGTATATGATATTCACTCGCCAAACGTACCGAGCGTGGAGTGGATCGAAGCGCTGCTGGAAAAAGCCGCGCAGCGTATCCCGGCGGAGCGGCTGTGGGTCAACCCGGACTGCGGCCTGAAAACCCGCGGCTGGCCGGAGACGCGCGCCGCGCTGGCGAATATGGTGCAAGCGGCGCGGAATCTGCGCCAGTCCGCTTGATCGTCACCGGAAAAATCAAAAAGGAGGCATTTGCCTCCTTTTTTCATGCTTTGGGCGATTACCCTTTTTTTCCGCCATACTGCGCAAACCAGGCCAGCATTCGCTGCCAGCCGTCTTTGGCTGACTCTTCGTGATAGCTGGCGCGATAGTCGGCGTTAAAGGCGTGATCGGCTTCGGGATAGACCACGATTTCCGCTGTGGCGTTAGCCGCCCGCAGCGCCTGACGCATCGTCTCGACGGTGTCCTGCGGAATGCTGGCGTCTTTCGCACCGTACAGGCCGAGCACCGGGGCGTTGAGATCGACGGCGATATCCACCGGATGTTTTGGCGAATTCAGCGATTTTTCTCCCACCAGCTTGCCGTACCAGGCCACTGCCGCTTTAAGCTGCGGGTTATGTGCGGCATACAGCCAGGTGATGCGTCCGCCCCAGCAGAAGCCGGTGATCAGCAGACGATGGGCATCGCCGCCATGACGCGCCGCCCAGCTGGCGACGTGGTCGAGATCCGCCAACACCTGCGCGTCCGGCACCTTGGTAACCAGCTCTTTAAACAGGGTTGGGATATCGTGATACTCATTCGGATCGCCCTGACGGAAGTACAACTCAGGCGCGATAGCCAGATAGCCCTCCTGCGCCAGGCGGCGACAAAGATCGCGAATATGCTCATGCACGCCGAAAATTTCCTGTACCACGATGACGATCGGCAATGGGCCATCGACGTTTTTCGGACGGGCATGGTAAGCCGGCATGTTTTCACCCTGAGAGGGAATAGAGGTCTCTCCGGCGACAATATGCTCTTCCGGCGTATGAACGGCGGTTGCGGCGTGCGGCGAGGCTGCAGGTGCGAATCCAGGTTGCTTGGTGGTGGTCATGGTATTCTCCGTACCCTTATTTATTAGCGCATCAGTAACTATAGACCCTTTACCTTTAGTTCGGGCGGTAATAAAGCACAGTGCCTGAAAGCGGCTATCTTTTGTTCTGTGACGATGAATATAACTTGTTAATGTGATGTGTATCACTATTTACTGAAAAACAACTGCAATCATTATTGTTCTTGGTGACTATCATCACAAAATGTTGCCTGGGGCTTCTGTACAGTACCGTTTTGCTTCTGCTGATAATTCGACCCACAGAGGAGTTTTTTATGTCCAAGTCTGATGTTTTTCATCTCGGCCTCACCAAGAACGATTTACAAGGGGCTACGCTGGCTATCGTCCCTGGCGATCCGGAGCGTGTGGAAAAGATCGCCGCGCTGATGGATAAGCCGGTTAAGCTGGCATCCCACCGCGAATTTACCTCCTGGCGCGCGGAGCTGGACGGCAAACCGGTGATCGTCTGCTCCACCGGCATCGGCGGCCCGTCTACGTCTATCGCTGTGGAAGAGCTGGCGCAGCTTGGCGTACGTACCTTCCTGCGCATTGGCACCACCGGCGCCATTCAGCCGCACATCAACGTTGGCGATGTGCTGGTGACTACCGCTTCCGTTCGCCTGGACGGCGCCAGCCTGCACTTCGCGCCGATGGAATTCCCGGCCGTCGCAGATTTCGCCTGCACCACCGCGCTGGTGGAAGCGGCGAAATCCATTGGCGCCACCACCCATATCGGCGTGACCGCCTCTTCGGATACCTTCTACCCGGGCCAGGAGCGTTACGACACCTTCTCCGGTCGCGTGGTGAGCCGCTTCAAAGGCTCTATGGAAGAGTGGCAGGCGATGGGCGTGATGAACTATGAAATGGAATCCGCTACGCTGCTGACCATGTGCGCCAGCCAGGGCCTGCGCGCCGGGATGGTGGCTGGGGTTATCGTTAACCGTACCCAGCAAGAGATCCCTAACACCGAAACCATGAAGCAAACCGAAAGCCACGCGGTGAAAATCGTCGTCGAAGCGGCGCGCCGTCTGCTGTAATTAAACCGCTTTCCCTTCAGGCCGGATCCTCCGGCCTTTTTTTTTGCGTCGCCTCTCGCAGGAAATTCCTTTTAAACTGGACGTTTGTACAGCACAATTCTATTTTGTGTCATCAGGTTATCGCAGGGGGCGTCGTGGATCTCTCCATTATTATCAGCGCGGTTATCGCACTGGCTGCCGGGTTAATCGTCGGCTGGCTGGCGACCAAAGCGCGCGCCGATCAAATTCGGGCCGATCTTATCGAGGAGCGGCGGGAGCTGGATATTGAGCTGAGCGCTGCCCGTCAGCAACTGGTACAGGAAGCCCACTGGCGTGAAGAGTGCGAGCTGCTGAACAACGAGCTGCGCAGCCTGCGGGATATCAATACCTCGCTGGAGGCCGATCTGCGTGAGGTTACCACCCGGCTCGAATCCACCCAGCTGCATGCGGAAGATAAGATCCGCCAGATGGTGAACAGCGAGCAGCGCCTGAGCGAGCAGTTTGAAAACCTCGCCAACCGCATTTTCGAACACAGCAACCGACGCGTCGATGAGCAAAATCGCCAGAGCCTGCATGGCCTGCTGACACCGCTGCGCGAACAGCTGGACGGGTTCCGCCGGCAGGTGCAGGAGAGCTTCGGTCAGGAGGCGCGAGAAAGACACACCCTGGCGCATGAGATCCGCAACCTGCAGCAGCTGAACGCGCAGATGGCGCAGGAGGCGCTGAACCTGACCAAAGCGCTGAAGGGCGATAACAAAACCCAGGGCAATTGGGGGGAAGTGGTTCTCACCCGCGTGCTGGAGGCCTCCGGCCTGCGGGAAGGCTATGAGTACCAAACCCAGGTCAGCATCGAGACCGACAACCGCTCGCGGATGCAGCCGGACGTCATCGTGCGCCTGCCGCAGGGTAAAGACGTGGTTATCGACGCCAAAATGACCCTTGTCGCCTATGAGCGTTATTTCAACGCCGAGGACGACTACACCCGCGAAGTCGCGCTGCAGGAACACCTTGCTTCGGTGCGAAATCATATTCGCCTGCTGGGGCGCAAGGATTATCAGCAACTGCCAGGCCTGCGCTCCCTCGACTATGTGCTGATGTTTATTCCCGTCGAGCCGGCATTCCTGCTGGCCATCGACCGTCAGCCCGAGCTTATCAGCGAGGCGCTGCAAAATAATATTATGCTGGTTAGCCCGACGACGCTGCTGGTGGCCCTGCGCACCATCGCCAATCTGTGGCGTTATGAGCACCAAAGCCGCAACGCGCAGAAGATCGCCGAGCGGGCGGGGCGCCTTTACGACAAAATGCGCCTGTTTGTGGACGATATGTCCGCTATCGGCCAGAGTCTGGATAAAGCGCAAGAGAACTATCGCCAGGCGATGAAAAAGCTCGCTTCCGGGCGCGGTAATCTTCTGGCCCAGGCGGAGGCTTTTCGCGGGTTGGGCGTGGAGGTCAAGCGCGGGATTAATCCTGATTTAGTTGAACAAGCCATTGCTCAGGACGATCAATATCGTCTCGAAGAGGAGGATAACCTGCCGGAAAATGAGGCATTTTCACCCGACTCTGCCGAGCCGGTGCGTAGCCGGGAGGCGGCTCCGCCACGCTGAAACGTATGGGAAATGCGCTGAGTCTGATACACTCAGTGAACATTTTCTTGAAAAGCAAGCAGGCATAAAGATGGTTGAGGATTCACAAGAAACGACGCACTTTGGCTTTCAGACGGTCGCTAAAGAGCAGAAAGCAGACATGGTGGCGCATGTATTCCATTCTGTCGCCGCAAAGTATGATGTGATGAATGACTTGATGTCGTTTGGTATCCATCGTTTGTGGAAGCGTTTCACCATCGACTGCAGCGGCGTACGTCGCGGGCAGACCGTGCTGGATCTGGCGGGGGGGACCGGTGATTTGACGGCTAAGTTTTCCCGTCTGGTAGGGGAAACCGGCCGCGTTATGCTTGCTGATATCAATGATTCAATGCTCAAAATGGGCCGCGAAAAGCTGCGCAATATCGGCATCGTGGGTAACGTTGAGTATGTTCAGGCCAACGCGGAAGCCCTACCGTTTGCTGATAATACCTTTGACTGCATCACCATCTCTTTCGGTCTGCGTAACGTGACCGACAAAGAGAAAGCGCTGCGCTCGATGTACCGCGTGCTGAAGCCGGGTGGACGTCTGCTGGTGCTGGAGTTTTCTAAACCCATTATCGAACCGCTGAGCAAAGCCTACGACGCTTACTCCTTCCATATCCTGCCGAAAGTGGGCGAGCTGGTGGCAAAAGATGGCGACAGCTATCGCTACCTGGCGGAATCTATTCGTATGCATCCGGACCAGGAAACCCTGAAAGGGATGATGCAGGATGCAGGCTTCGAAAGCGTGGACTACTACAACCTGACGGCGGGTATCGTTGCTTTGCATCGCGGTTACAAGTTCTGACAGGAGGGACGCTATGCCTTTCACACCCCTGGTGACCGCTGGCATTGAAACGGCGCTAAATACTTTCCTCTGGCGCGACAAAGCGCTAAAACCCGCCCGCCAGCGCCTGCTGGGCAAGGTATTGCGGGTACAGCTGCAGGATTTCGCTACGCCCGTGGTGCTGGTGTTCAGTGAACGCCAGGTTGATGTTCTGAGCGCCTGGGACGGAGAGGCTGACTGCACTGTGATTACCCGGCTCAGCGTGCTGCCAAAACTACGCAACCGTCAACAACTGACGGCGCTTATCCGTAGCGGCGAGCTGGAAGTGCAGGGCGATCTGCAGGTGGTGCAGAACATGGTCACCCTGTGCGATCTGGCAGAGTTCGATCCCGCTGAGCTGCTGGCGCCTTATACCGGTGACATCGTGGCCGAAGGCGTCGGTAAAGTCCTCCGCGGCGGCGCTCAGTTTTTACTGAAGGGCGCGCAGCGCCAGCAGCGTTATGTCGCTGAAGCGATCACTGAAGAGTGGCGCCTGGCACCGGGGCCGCTGGAGCTGGCCTGGTTTGCTGAAGAGACGACGGCTATTGAACGCGCGCTGGCCGCACTGGAAAAACGGCTGGAAACGCTGGAGGGCAAATGACGCCAGGAGAATTACGGCGCCTGTATTTCATCATCCACACCTTTTTGAGCTACGGGCTCGATGAGCTTATCCCCAAAATGCGGATCACGCTGCCGCTGCGTATCTGGCGGCGGATGCTCTTCTGGATGCCAAACCGCCATCAGGATCAACCTCTTGGCGCCCGTCTGCGGCTGGCGCTCCAGGAGCTGGGGCCGGTGTGGATTAAATTCGGCCAGATGCTTTCCACGCGGCGGGATCTCTTTCCTCCGCATATTGCCGATCAACTGGCGCTGTTGCAGGACCGCGTGGCGCCCTTTGAAGGGAAGCTTGCGCAGCAGCAGATAGAAAAAGCGATGGGTGGCCTGCCGGTGGAGGCCTGGTTTGATGATTTCTCCGTTGAGCCGTTAGCCTCGGCGTCTATCGCCCAGGTGCATACCGCGCGTCTGAAAGAGAACGGCAAAGAGGTGGTGATCAAGGTTATCCGCCCGGATATCTTGCCGATCATTAAAGCGGACATGAAGCTCATCTACCGCCTGGCGCGCTGGGTGCCGCGACTGCTGCCTGACGGCCGACGTCTGCGCCCGCAGGAGGTGGTTCGTGAGTATGAAAAAACGCTGCTGGACGAGCTGAACCTGCTGCGGGAATCCGCCAACGCCATTCAGTTGCGGCGTAATTTCGAAGACAGCCCGATGCTGTATGTGCCGGAAGTGTACCCCGATTACTGCAGCGAAAGCATGATGGTGATGGAGCGCATCTACGGCATTCCGGTTTCCGACGTGGAGGCGCTCGAGGCTCAGGGAACCAATATGCAACTGCTGGCGGAGCGGGGTGTGCAGGTCTTCTTCACCCAGGTGTTCCGCGACAGCTTTTTCCATGCCGATATGCACCCTGGCAACATCTTCGTCAGCTACGAGCACCCGGAAGATCCGCAGTATATTGGCATCGACTGCGGCATTGTCGGCTCGCTGAACAAAGAAGATAAGCGCTATCTGGCGGAAAACTTTATCGCCTTTTTCAACCGCGATTATCGTAAGGTTGCCGAGCTGCACGTCGACTCCGGTTGGGTTCCGCCGGACACCAATGTTGAAGAGTTTGAGTTCGCGATCCGCACGGTCTGCGAGCCCATCTTTGAGAAGCCGCTGGCGGAGATCTCCTTCGGCCACGTGCTGCTAAATCTGTTCAACACCGCGCGGCGCTTCAATATGGAAGTCCAGCCGCAGCTTGTTTTGCTACAGAAGACATTACTTTACGTAGAAGGGGTAGGCCGGCAGCTCTATCCTCAGTTAGACTTGTGGAAAACGGCGAAGCCTTTCCTTGAGTCGTGGATCAAAGATCAGGTCGGTATTCCGGCGCTGGTGCGCGCGTTTAAAGACAAAGCGCCGTTCTGGATCGAAAGAATGCCTGAAATACCTGAGCTGGTGTATCAGAGCCTGCAGCAGAGCAAACAGCTGCAGACCAGCGTCGATACTATCGTGCGGGATATGCATGTGCGTCATGTGCGCCAGGGCCAATCCCGTTATCTGTTTGGTATAGGCGCGGTTTTATTGCTCAGTGGTACGCTGCTTTTTATCCATCGCCCTGAGTGGGGAATGATGCCCGGCTGGCTGATGGCCGGCGGTATCGTGACCTGGCTGATTGGCTGGCGAAAAACCCGCTGATCGGTTCGCCTCTTCATGACGCAGGCTTATTTGCGCAAAATCATGCCGGTGGCCTGACGGCGAGGCGGCTGGCAGGATGGCGTGTATAATGCGTCCACATAATTCATCATCTGTCATAGGGGAACGTGTATGGGTGGTATCAGTATTTGGCAGTTATTAATTGTTGTCGTCATCGTAGTTCTGCTTTTCGGGACGAAGAAGCTGAGCTCACTGGGGTCAGACTTAGGGGCATCCATCAAAGGCTTTAAAAAAGCCATGAGTGATGATGATAAACCTGAAAAGTCGGCGCCAGACGCAGATTTCACGGCGAAAACTATCGCCGATAAACAGGATGATGCAAAAAAAGACGAGACAAAACGCCACGACAAAGAGCAGGTGTAACTCGTGTTCGATATTGGTTTTAGTGAACTACTGCTGGTGTTTGTGATTGGCCTCATCGTTCTGGGGCCACAGCGGCTTCCCGTCGCGGTTAAAACGGTGGTTGGCTGGATCCGTACGCTACGGTCGCTGGCGACCACGGTACAGAATGAGCTGGCTCAGGAGCTAAAACTGCAGGAGTTCCAGGAGAGCCTCAAGAAGGTGGAAAAGGCCAGCCTGAATAACCTGACGCCGGAGCTGAAAGCCTCCATGGATGAGCTGCGCGAGGCCGCGGAGTCGATGAAGCGCTCCTATAGCGCCCACGACCCGGAAAAGGCCAGTGACGAAGCGAATACCATCCATAATCCGGTGGTGAAAGGCAGCGAAGCGCAGCGGCAGGACGTCACGCCGGCGACGGCAGAACATCACGCCAGCGCTCCGGTTCATGCGCCGGATCCCGTGGCCGACGAGCAACCCGCTTCACCGGCAGAGAAAACAACCGCTACGGCGGCTGCCCCCCATTCTTCCCCCGCATCGAGTGATAAACCGTAAACATGGGCGTAGACGATACACAACCGCTAATTTCGCATCTGATTGAGCTGCGCAAGCGTCTGCTCAACAGCATCATTGCTATCCTGGTGATCTTCCTGGCGCTGGTCTATTTCGCCAATGATATCTATCAGCTGGTCTCGGCCCCGCTTATCAGCAAGATGCCGGTAGGCGCGACGATGATCGCCACCGATGTCGCTTCACCTTTCTTTACGCCGATAAAGCTGACCTTCATGGTGTCGGTGATCCTGTCGGTGCCGATTATTCTGTATCAGGTATGGGCCTTCGTCGCGCCGGCGCTGTATAAGCATGAGCGCCGGCTGGTGGTGCCCTTACTGGTCTCCAGCACGCTGCTGTTCTATATCGGCATGGCTTTCGCGTATTTTGTCGTGTTTCCGCTGGCGTTCGGCTTCCTGACCCATGCTGCCCCGGAGGGGGTGCTGGTCTCGACCGATATCCGCAGTTATCTCGACTTCGTGATGGCGCTGTTTATGGCGTTCGGGGTCTCTTTTGAGGTGCCGGTCGCTATTGTGCTGCTCTGCTGGATGGGCGTCACCACGCCGGAAGAGCTGCGCAAAAAACGGCCGTATGTGCTGGTGGGCGCCTTCGTGGTGGGGATGCTGCTGACGCCGCCGGACGTGTTCTCGCAGACGCTGCTGGCTATTCCGATGTACTGCCTGTTTGAAGTCGGGGTGTTCTTCGCCCGCTTCTACACCGGGAAGCGCCTGACGCGTGATGACGATGCCGCGGCCGAAGCTGAAGCCGCTGAGCACAGAGAAGAGTAATACCGCCAACCGCCCGTCAGGGCGGTTGTCATATGGAGCGATCATGTTTGATATCGGCGTTAATCTGACCAGTTCGCAGTTTGCCCGCGACCATGATGAGGTGGTGGCGCGCGCCCGGGCGGCGGGGGTTCACGGCATGCTGCTGACCGGCACAAATTTACCGGAGAGCCAGCAGGCGCAGAGAATGGCGAGTCATTACGCCGGCTGCTGGTCCACGGCGGGGGTTCATCCCCATGACGGCAGCAGCTGGACGCCAGCGGTCGCCGAGGCGATTTATGCCCTCGCCCGCGAGCCGCAGGTGGTGGCGATAGGGGAGTGCGGTCTGGATTTTAATCGTAATTTTTCCACGCCCCAGGAGCAGGAGGAGGCGTTTAGTGCCCAGCTGGCGCTGGCCGCCGAGCTGTCGATGCCGGTGTTTTTACACTGCCGCGACGCCCACGACCGGTTTCTGGCGCTGCTTAAACCCTGGCTCGGGAAGATCCCGGGCGCGGTGCTGCACTGCTTTACCGGCAGCCGCAGCGAGGTGCAGGAATGTCTGGATCTGGGGCTGTTTATCGGTATTACCGGTTGGGTATGCGATGAGCGGCGAGGGCTCGAGCTGCGAGCGCTATTGCCGGCGATCCCGGCGGAACGTCTGCTGCTGGAAACTGACGCGCCCTATCTGCTGCCGCGCGACCTCAAGCCGAAACCCGCCTCGCGTCGTAACGAGCCCGCGTATTTGCCGCATATCCTGGCCAGCGTCGCGGCCTGGCGCGGCGAGGAAGCGCAGTGGCTGGAGGCGCAAACGGACGCCAACGTCAGGGCGCTGTTTGGCGTCGACGTTAACGGCGCTTAGATTTTCTGGAAATCGGTGTTTTTAACGCTCTGCAGGACTTGCTTATTCAGCAGGTTTAACAGCAACATAGAGCGTGCTTCACCGTCCGGCTCGGTAAAGATAGCCTGTAAGCCTTCGAACGCGCCGTCGGTGATCAGTACGCTATCGCCCTCATGCGGCGTTTCCGGGTCGGTAATGCCTTCCGGTTTGTAGATAGAGAGCTGGTGGATGACCGCCGAGGGGACGATAGCGGGTAGGGCGCCAAAGCGCACGAAGTTGTTAACCCCGCGGGTGGCGCTGATGGTGGTGGTATGAATCACCTCTGGATCGAACTCAATAAACAGGTAGTTCGGGAACAGCGGTTCGCTGACCATGGTGCGTTTACCGCGAATGATTTTTTCCAGCGCAATCGTCGGCATCAGGCAGTTAACTGACTGACGTTCCAGATGTTCCTGGGCTCGTTGTAGCTGCCCACGTTTGCAATACAGTAAGTACCAGGCTTGCATAATGACTCATTCCACTTCTAATAACGGCAAGCATAACAAATGGCTGGTGTAATCGCGAAAGCCATTATAATTGAAATCCAAATTTCAGCGTTCTTTCACGCTAATTTAACAAAATTACAGCATCTCGCCGTTGAACACCGTATAATTAGCCGCCTGTAGAGAGGTCAATAACACTTTCATGAAATATCACGATCTTCGCGACTTTCTGACACTCCTGGAACAACAGGGCGAACTAAAACGTATCACTCTGCCGGTCGATCCTCACCTGGAAATCACCGAAATTGCCGACCGCACCCTGCGCGCTGGCGGTCCTGCGCTGCTGTTTGAGAATCCGAAAGGCTATACCATGCCGGTGCTGTGCAACCTGTTCGGCACGCCGCGGCGCGTGGCGCTGGGGATGGGTCAGGAGGACGTCAGTTCGCTGCGCGAGGTGGGTAAGCTGTTAGCCTTTCTGAAAGAGCCTGAGCCGCCCAAAGGTTTCCGCGATCTGTTTGATAAGCTGCCGCAGTTTAAGCAAGTGCTGAATATGCCCACCAAACGTCTGCGCGGCGCCCCCTGTCAGCAAAAAATCATCCAGGGCGATGACGTCGACCTGAGGAAAATCCCGATTATGACCTGCTGGCCGGAAGATGCCGCGCCGCTGATCACCTGGGGGCTGACGGTGACCCGTGGGCCGCACAAAGAGCGGCAAAACCTGGGGATTTATCGCCAGCAGCTGATTGGCAAAAACAAACTGATTATGCGCTGGCTGTCTCATCGCGGCGGCGCGCTGGATTTCCAGGAGTGGTGCGCGGCGCGTCCGGGGGAACGCTTCCCGGTTTCTGTGGCGCTCGGCGCCGACCCGGCGACCATTCTTGGTGCAGTGACCCCGGTGCCGGATACGCTGTCGGAATATGCCTTTGCCGGGCTGCTGCGCGGCACCAAAACCGAAGTGGTGAAATGCGTCTCGAACGATCTTGAAGTGCCTGCCAGCGCAGAGATTGTGCTGGAAGGTTATATCGAGGCCGGGGAGATGGCGCCGGAAGGTCCGTATGGCGACCATACCGGCTACTACAATGAAGTAGACCAGTTCCCGGTGTTTACGGTCACCCATATTACCCAGCGTGAAGACGCGATTTATCATTCGACCTATACCGGCCGTCCGCCGGATGAGCCTGCGGTGCTGGGCGTGGCGCTGAATGAAGTCTTCGTCCCGATCCTGCAGAAACAGTTTCCGGAAATTGTCGATTTCTATCTGCCGCCGGAAGGGTGCTCCTACCGCCTGGCGGTGGTGACGATGAAAAAACAGTACGCAGGCCATGCCAAGCGCGTGATGATGGGCGTCTGGTCGTTCCTGCGCCAGTTTATGTACACCAAATTCGTGATTGTCTGCGATGACGATGTTAACGCCCGCGACTGGAACGATGTGATTTGGGCGATCACTACCCGTATGGACCCGGCTCGTGATACGGTACTGGTAGAGAATACGCCAATTGATTATCTGGATTTTGCCTCGCCGGTTTCCGGCCTGGGTTCAAAAATGGGGCTGGATGCCACCAATAAATGGCCTGGCGAAACCCAGCGTGAATGGGGTCGCCCAATCAAAAAAGATCCTGCCGTCACGGCGCGCATTGACGCCATCTGGGATGATCTGGCCATCTTTAAACAACAGTAAGCGGGGCTAACGCCGCTGTTTTGCTCTTTAGACCCGACAGAGGGGACGCATGACAACCTTAAGCTGTAAAGTGACCTCGGTGGAGGCGATTACCGATACCGTGTATCGTGTTCGATTAGTACCGGAAGCGGCATTCTCTTTCCGCGCTGGCCAGTATCTGATGGTGGTAATGGATGAGCGCGACAAACGCCCATTCTCCATGGCCTCCACGCCGGCGGAACAGGAGTTTATCGAACTGCATATCGGCGCCTCGGAGCTCAATCTGTACGCGATGGCGGTCATGGATCGCATCCTGAAAGAGCGTGAAATTGAGGTTGATATTCCGCATGGCGAAGCCTGGCTGCGTGAAGATGAAGACCGCCCGCTGATTTTGATTGCCGGCGGTACCGGCTTCTCTTATGTGCGTTCTATTCTGCTCACCGCGCTGTCACGCAATCCTCAGCGCGATATCGCGATTTACTGGGGCGGTCGCGAGACCAAACATCTGTACGATCTGGCCGAGCTGGAAGCCTTGAGCGTCAAGCATCCAAATCTGCGCATCGAGCCGGTGGTTGAGCAGCCGGAAGAGGGCTGGCGTGGGCGTTCCGGCACCGTGCTGACCGCGGTGCTGCAGGATTACGGTACCCTGGCCGATCACGATATCTATATTGCCGGGCGTTTCGAGATGGCTAAGATTGCTCGCGACCTGTTCTGCAACGAACGCGGCGCGCGCGAAGATCGCCTGTTTGGCGACGCGTTTGCCTTTATCTGATATCTGCAAATAAAAAACCCGCCCCTGACAGGCGGGAAGAACGGCAACTAAACTGTCTCTCTTCGCCAATGACGTCATCACTGCGTTGGCTGCGCTTGCTCACCCGAATCACTTACTTCAGTAAGCTCATCGGGATTCGCTCGCTTGCTGCCTTGTTCTGACGCCATTGGCTGTGAGATACCCTTTTGTAAATTTACACCCGCTCAAACACGGTGGCGATCCCTTGTCCCAGGCCGATGCACATGGTGGCGAGGCCGAACTGGGCATCTTTACGCTCCATCTGATTGATCAGCGTGGTGCTAATACGCGCCCCGGAACAACCCAGCGGATGACCGAGCGCGATCGCCCCGCCGTTGAGGTTGATCTTTTCATCGATCTGCTCCATCAGGCCCAGATCTTTAATGCACGGCAGGATCTGCGCGGCAAAGGCCTCATTCATTTCAAAGACGTCGATATCGCTGGTGGATAAGCCCGCTTTTTTCAGCGCCAGCTTCGAAGCGGGAACCGGGCCATAGCCCATAATAGACGGGTCGCAGCCGACCACCGCCATCGAACGGACGCGGGCGCGTGGCTTCAGACCCAGTTCGCGGGCGCGGCTTTCGCTCATCAGCAGCATCGCCGCCGCGCCATCGGAAAGGGCGGAAGAGGTGCCCGCCGTTACCGTACCGGTCACCGGGTCAAACGCCGGCCTTAGGGTAGACAGCGTCTCGACGGTGGTTTCCGGGCGGATCACTTCGTCATAGTTAAAGGACTTCAGTACGCCATCGGCATCGTGGCCGCCGGTGGGGATAATCTCGGCTTTGAATGCGCCGGACTGGGTCGCAGCCCAGGCGCGGGCGTGGGAGCGCGCGGCAAACTGATCCTGCATTTCCCGGCTAATGCCGTGCAAACGCGCCAGCATTTCAGCGGTCAGCCCCATCATCCCTGCCGCCTTTGCCACGTTACGGCTCAGGCCCGGGTGGAAATCGACGCCGTGGCTCATCGGCACATGGCCCATGTGCTCCACGCCGCCAATCAGGCAGACGCTGGCATCGCCGGTCATGATCATGCGTGCGGCATCGTGCAGCGCCTGCATGGAAGAACCGCACAGACGGTTAACCGTGTTTGCCGGTACCGAATGCGGGATCTCCGCCAGCAGCGCCGCGTTACGGGCGATGTTAAAACCCTGCTCGAGGGTTTGCTGTACGCAGCCCCAGTAGATATCGTCTATCGCGCTTGCCTCAAGCGACGGGTTGCGTGACAGCAGGCTGCGCATCAGGTGCGCGGAGAGGTCCTCCGCGCGCACGTGGCGAAATGCGCCGCCCTTTGAACGGCCCATCGGGGTGCGAATAGCATCGACAATGACAACCTGTTCCATTGTGACTCCTTAAGCCGTTTTCAGAGCGCCAACCGGACGGGCTGGCTCTACCTGGGGATAATACGCTTCGTTATGGCGCGCTTTGTCTCGCAGACCGGCAGGGACTTCATACAGCGGCCCAAGGTGCTGGTACTGCTGCGCCATATCGAGATACTTCGCGCTGCCGATGGTATCCAGCCAGCGGAAGGCGCCGCCGTGGAACGGAGGGAAGCCGAGGCCGTATACCAGCGCCATATCCGCTTCCGCCGGGCTGGCGATAATGCCTTCTTCCAGGCAGCGGACGACTTCGTTAACCATCGGGATCATCATGCGGGCGATAATCTCTTCATCGCTGAAATCGCGCTTCGGCTGGCTGACGTCGGCCAGCAGGCTGTCGACGGCAGCATCTTCTTCTTTCTTCGGCTTACCTTTGCTGTCTTCTTTATAGCGCCAGAAGCCGAGGCCGTTCTTCTGCCCGAAACGGTTGGAGTCAAACAGGGCGTCGATAGCGTCGCGATAATCTTTCTGCATCCGCTGCGGGAAACCCGCCGCCATGACCGCCTGAGCATGGTGCGCGGTATCGATGCCGACCACGTCCAGCAGATAAGCTGGGCCCATCGGCCAGCCAAACTGTTTCTCCATCACTTTGTCGACTTTGCGGAAATCCGCCCCGTCGCGCAGCAGCTGGCTAAATCCGGCGAAGTAGGGGAACAGCACGCGGTTGACGAAGAAACCGGGACAATCATTGACCACGATTGGCGTCTTGCCCATTTTGCTGGCCCAGGCCACCACTTTGGCAATGGTCTTATCCGAGGTTTTTTCGCCGCGAATCACTTCAACCAGCGGCATGCGATGCACTGGGTTAAAGAAGTGCATGCCGCAGAAGTTCTCCGGGCGCTGCAGAACGCTGGCCAGCTCGCTGATGGGGATCGTTGAGGTGTTGGATGCCAGTACGGTATCCGGGCGCACTTTCTCTTCGGTTTCCGCCAGCACCGCTTTCTTCACTTTCGGGTTTTCCACCACCGCTTCAACGACCACGTCCACGCGATCAAAACCGCTATACTCCAGCGTCGGCTGAATGGTGCTTATGACTCCGGCCAGCTTCAGACCGTCAATTTTGCCGCGTTCCAGCTGTTTATTCAGCAGCTTCGCCGCTTCGGTCATCCCAAGGGTCAGCGATTTGTCGCTAATGTCTTTCATCACCACCGGCACGCCCTTCCAGGCCGACTGGTATGCGATACCGCCGCCCATAATGCCAGCGCCCAGTACGGCAGCATGCTTCGGTGTTTCGACATCTTTGGTCAGTTTTTTCGCTTTCGCTTTGACGTACTGGTCGTTCAGGAAGATACCGACCAGTGCGCGGGCCTCGTTGGTATGAGCCAGCGGGACAAAGCTTTTATTTTCCAGCACCAGAGCTTCTTCACGATCAAGACGCGCAGCGGCTTCGATGGTTTTCACCGCGGTGATCGGCGCCGGATAATGCTTCCCGGCGGTTTGCGCGACCATGCCTTTGGCGATGGTGAAACTCATCGTCGCTTCAATTTTGCTGAGTTTCAGCGGCTCCAGCTTCGGTTGACGTTTCGCTTTCCAGTCCAGGTCGCCCTGAATCGCCTGGCGCAGGATCGCCAGCGCGCCGTCGCGCAGTTTTTCCGCGGCGACCACGCCATCCACCAGGCCGATTTTCAGCGCTTGCTCGGCGCCGACATCTTTCCCGGCAGCAATGATCTCCAGCGCGCTGTCGGCGCCGAGCAGGCGCGGCAAACGGACTGAGCCGCCGAAGCCTGGCATAATGCCGAGTTTGGTTTCCGGCAGACCAATGCGCAGATCCGGCGTCGCCAGGCGGTAATCGGTCGCCAGGACACATTCACAACCGCCGCCCAGCGCGTAACCATTGACGGCAGAGATAGTGGGGACGGGAAGATCTTCCAGACGGTTGAAGACGCTGTTAGCAAAATGCAGCCATTGGCTTAACTGCTCCTCAGGGACCAGGAACAGTGAGAGGAATTCAGTGATATCCGCGCCGACGATAAACGCCGCTTTTTCAGAGCGCAGCAGCAGGCCTTTGAGATCGTTTTGTTTTTCCAGTACATCCAGCGCGTGACCGAGGCTGGCTACGGTTGCGGTATCAAGCTTGTTGACCGAACCTGGGGCATCGAACACCAGTTCGGCGATGCCATCTTCCAGCCAGTCGAGGTACAGGGTGTCGCCTTTGTAGAGCATGTCAGTCTCCTGAATCCAGCAATATGATCTGGTCATACCAGATGAAACGGAGTGTGGAATTTATGTTAAAGAATTGCAAATTACTCTTTAAATAATTGCTGGTCGGATCACATCCGGCGGAAATCACCCGCACGCAGGTCGATGTGCTAAGATGCGGAGTATCACGATCCCATAAAAGCAAAGGACAAAAGATGGAATCCCTGGCCGCGCTCTATAAAAATCATATTGTTACCCTACAAGAACGTACCCGCGACGTCCTGGCCCGTTTTCAGATGGATGCTCTGCTGATTCACTCCGGCGAGCTGGTTAACGTCTTCCTTGATGACCATCCATACCCGTTCAAGGTCAATCCGCAGTTCAAAGCCTGGGTGCCGGTGACTCAGGTGCCTAACTGCTGGTTGCTGGTGGACGGTGTGAATAAACCGAAGCTGTGGTTCTATCTGCCGGTTGATTACTGGCATAACGTTGAGCCGCTGCCGACCTCGTTCTGGACCGAAGAGGTCGATGTGGTCGCGCTGCCGAAGGCCGATGGCATCGGCAGCCAACTGCCTGCCGCTCGCGGTAATATTGGCTATATCGGGCCGGTGCCGGAGCGCGCGCTGGGCCTGGGAATCGCCGCGGATAAGATCAACCCGAAAGGGGTTATCGATTATCTGCATTACTACCGGGCTTACAAAACCGATTACGAGCTGGCCTGTATGCGTGAAGCGCAGAAGTCGGCGGTGAATGGTCATCGTGCGGCCTATGAGGCTTTTCAGTCCGGGATGAGCGAATTCGATATCAACCAGGCCTATCTTACCGCCACCGGTCACCGCGATACCGATGTGCCTTACAGCAACATCGTGGCGCTGAACGAGCATGCTTCCGTCCTGCACTACACCAAACTGGACCATCGCGCTCCGGCGGAGATGCGCAGCTTCCTGCTCGACGCCGGCGCGGAATATAACGGCTATGCCGCGGATCTGACGCGGACCTGGGCGGCACACGGCGATAACGATTTCGCCCATCTGATTAAAGACGTTAACGACGAGCAGCTGGCGCTGATTAGCACCATGAAAGCCGGGACGCGCTACGTTGATTACCATATCCAGTTCCATCAGCGTATTGCGAAGCTGCTGCGTAAACACCAGTTAGTCACTGACATGAGCGAAGAGGCGATGGTGGAGAACGATCTGACCGGGCCATTTATGCCGCACGGGATTGGTCATCCGCTGGGTCTGCAGGTGCATGATGTTGCTGGCTTTATGCAAGACGACTCCGGTACGCATCTGGCGGCGCCAGCGAAATACCCGTATCTGCGCTGCACCCGTATTATCGAGCCGCGGATGGTGTTGACCATTGAACCCGGCATCTACTTTATCGAGTCGTTACTGGCGCCGTGGCGTGAAGGCCCGTTCAGCAAGCACTTCAACTGGCAAAAAATTGACGCCATGAAGCCATTCGGCGGGATCCGTATCGAAGATAACGTGGTGGTTCACGAAAACAGTATCGAAAACATGACGCGCGATCTGAAGCTGGCCTGATGGAGAGCTGGTTAATCCCGGCGGCGCCAGTTTCCGTCGTTGAGGAGATCAAAAAGAGCCGTTTTATCACGCTGTTGGCGCATACCGACGGCGTGGCGGCGGCGAAAGCCTTTGTCGAGTCGGTCAGAGCGGATCACCCCGATGCTCGCCACCACTGCGTGGCGTGGGTCGCCGGACCGCCTGATGATTCGCAACAGCTTGGGTTCTCAGACGATGGCGAACCGGCGGGAACGGCGGGTAAACCGATGCTGGCGCAGTTGATGGGTAGCGGCGTCGGTGAGATAACCGCTGTCGTCGTACGTTATTACGGTGGTGTCCTGCTGGGCACCGGCGGCCTGGTGAAAGCCTATGGCGGCGGTGTCCATCAGGCGCTGGCGCAGTTGACGACGCTGCGCAAGACGCCGTTAACGGCATATACTTTGCAATGTGAATATGGGCAACTGGCCGGCGTTGAAGCGCTGCTCGCCCAATTTTCCGGGAATGTCGTTGAAAGCGAATATCTGGCGTCGGTTCGGCTGCGCGTGGCGCTTCCCCAGGCCGAAGTGGCGGCTTTTTCAGCAAAACTGGCTGATTTTAGTCGCGGTTCATTGCAATTACTGAAGATTAACGAATAATCCCCTCTGTTTTTTTGCCTATCAAAGGAAGCGCCAGAGATGCATTTTCGCGCCATAACCCGAATCGTTGGACTGCTGGTCATCTTATTCTCGGGGACAATGATCGTCCCGGGATTAGTGGCCCTGATATATCGCGATGGCGCGGGACGGGCCTTCACTCAAACTTTTTTTGTCGCTCTGGCGATCGGCTCCATGCTGTGGTGGCCGAACCGTAAGCAAAAGGGCGAACTGAAATCTCGTGAAGGGTTTCTGATCGTGGTGCTGTTCTGGACCGTGCTGGGTAGCGTAGGGGCCTTGCCCTTTATATTCGCCGAACAGCCGAACCTGACGGTGACGGATGCCTTCTTCGAATCATTTTCCGGCCTGACGACGACCGGGGCGACCACCCTGGTGGGGCTGGACTCGCTTCCGCACGCTATCCTTTTTTACCGGCAGATGCTGCAGTGGTTCGGCGGCATGGGGATCATTGTGCTGGCGGTGGCCATTCTGCCTATCCTCGGCGTCGGGGGAATGCAGCTCTACCGCGCGGAAATGCCCGGCCCGCTGAAAGATAACAAGATGCGCCCGCGCATCGCCGAGACGGCAAAGACATTGTGGCTTATCTATGTGTTACTAACGGTCGCCTGCGCATTGGCGCTCTGGTTTGCCGGTATGCCGGCCTTCGATGCGATAGGGCACAGCTTCGCCACCATCGCTATCGGCGGTTTCTCGACTCACGATGCCAGCGTCGGCTATTTCAACAGCCCGATGATCAACTCCATCATTGCCATCTTCCTGCTGATCTCCGGCTGTAACTACGGTCTGCATTTTTCGTTGTTGAGCGGACGCAGCCTGAAGGTGTACTGGCGCGACCCTGAGTTTCGAATGTTCATTGGCGTCCAGTTGACGCTGGTCATCGTCTGTACGCTGGTGCTATGGCTTCATAACGTGTACGGCTCGGTGCTGACGACGCTGAATCAGGCGTTTTTCCAGGTGGTGTCGATGGCGACCACCGCAGGATTCACCACCGATAGCATTGCGCGCTGGCCGCTGTTCCTGCCGGTGCTGCTGCTGTGCTCCGCATTTATCGGCGGCTGCGCTGGCTCCACGGGCGGTGGCTTAAAGGTGATCCGTATCCTGTTGCTGTTCAAGCAGGGCAACCGTGAGCTTAAGCGTCTGGTTCACCCGAATGCGGTGTATAGCATTAAATTAGGTAACCGCGCGCTGCCGGAACGTATTCTGGAAGCGGTGTGGGGATTCTTCTCCGCCTATGCGCTGGTCTTTATCATTAGTATGCTGGCTATTATCGCCACCGGGGTGGATGACTTCTCTGCTTTCGCCTCCGTGGTGGCGACATTGAACAACCTCGGGCCTGGGCTCGGCGTCGTCGCGGACAACTTTGCCACCATGAACCCGGTCGCGAAATGGATCCTGATTGCTAATATGCTGTTTGGTCGTCTGGAAGTGTTCACCTTACTGGTGCTCTTTACTCCCACTTTCTGGCGCGAATAACAGGAGTGCTCGTGAAAACTTTAATTCTCTTTTCCACCCGCGACGGGCAGACCCGTGAAATCGCTTCGTTTCTCGCCTCGGAGCTGAAAGAGCTGGGTATCGATGCGGATACCCTGAATCTGAACCGTACCGATAACGTGGAATGGCATCATTATGATCGCGTGGTGATTGGCGCGTCGATTCGCTACGGACACTTTCATCCGGCGGTGGACCGCTTTGTGAAAAAGCACCTGGCAGTATTGCAGGCGCTGCCGGGGGCATTCTTTTCGGTGAACCTGGTTGCGCGCAAACCCGAAAAGCGCACGCCGCAGACCAATAGCTATACGCGCAAGTTTCTGCTCAACTCGCCTTGGCAGCCGCAGAGCTGCGCGGTGTTTGCCGGGGCGCTACGTTACCCGCGTTACCGCTGGTACGATCGGTTTATGATCCGCCTGATTATGAAAATGACCGGGGGCGAAACGGATACCCGTAAAGAAGTGGTCTATACCGACTGGCAACAGGTCTCCCGATTTGCCCGAGAAATCGCGCAAATGATCAGCAAACAGGGCGTTTAAACAGCGTCTTGATGGAAAAGCGAGCGAACGAAAAGTTTTTTTGCATTTCCCCTTGTCACCTCGGAATTACTCCCTATAATGCGCCTCCACTGACACGGAACAACGGCAAGCAAGCCGCCGGGTCAGCGGGGTTCCGGTGA
>NZ_JBKIUP010000014.1:0-87330 GCF_046602535.1 Klebsiella sp. 1SOBk10mer | reverse complement strand
GCAGTTGCTCGGTAATACCCAAAATAGCCGACACCGATATGCTGCATCAACATCTGGCAATCCCTCCTTTAGTGTTCTGAGGCAATTGCAATATCTGTGTGAACTTACACACACGGGAGGCGAGGAATGCCGCAAAAGTATCTGTTGTTTGGCTTAGTAGTGATTTGCTTCACTATTTTATTATTGACCTGGATGGTTCGTGATTCGCTATGTGAATTACAGATCAGGCAGGGAAATATTGAGCTGGTGGCATTCTTAGCCTGTGATATTAAACAGTAAGAGCATCTGGTGGGGATCTATCCCCACCACGCTTGCGGTGTCAGGTATTCTCAATGCACCCTTTCATTGTTCACCAAATAAATCCTTTGCCTCATGATATCAGGAGGCCTTTTTATTTTTACACGGCCGTTGAATTAAACGGGCTTGAAATTCATAGCGGAGTGTGGCTATCCTATGCCCCGACGAATCCCTCGTCTCACTGGAGCGCGCCCCACAAATGAACAAACACGACTGATGAATTTCACGCCTTACCTCGCAGATGTTGCGGGTAGGGGAGTATTGATTTCATTCAGGAGTGCTTATGGCTCATTGCGCCCACATCCCCGCTTTTGTTTTACATCAGGTCACCTGTCAGTTTGCGACGGGACAGACCCTGTTTGGTCCGCTAAATTTATCGCTGGAACCGTCTCTTTGCGGTCTGGTCGGCCGGAACGGCGTCGGTAAGACGCGCCTGCTGCGCCTGCTGGCGGGCCTTGATTCTCCTGCCGGCGGCCATATTGAGCGCGCCGCCGCCGTGGCCTGGGTAGCGCAGCAGCCGACGCTTACGCCGGCGACCACCCTCGCCGCGCTGCTCGGCTATGCGCCGGTATTTGACGCCTTGTTCCGCCTTGAACAGGGTAATGGACTGGCCGACGATTTCGAGCTATTGGATGGCCACTGGGATCTCACCGATCGCCTGAGTTTAGCTTTCCGTGAAGCCGATCTCCCGCCGTTCTCTGCCGATCGCCCCGCTTTTTCACTCAGCGGCGGCGAGCGGATGAAGGCTCTGCTGTGCGGCGCCTTTGTCTCCGGCGCCGATTATCTGCTGCTGGATGAGCCTACCAACCATCTGGACCGCCAGGGGCGGGAGTGGCTCTATCACCAGCTGGAAAGCTGGCAGGGCGGGGCGCTGATCGCCAGCCACGACCGCGAGCTGCTGACGCGGATGCCGAGGATTATTGAGCTGACGCCGACGGCGCTGCGCAGCTACGGCGGCAACTATGATGAATATCAGCGGCAGCGTGAGGCGGAGCAGCAGGCCGCGCGCGCGGCGCTGGAGCATGCCGTGACCGAACGACGGCGCACCCGCGCGCGAATGCAAAAGGAGCATGACGCCGCCCAGCGGCGCTCGGCGCAGACGCTGCGTACCGTTGATACCCTGAATATCGCCTCTTTTGAACGTGTGAAGTACAAAGGCGCGGCAAAAGAGCGTCCGGGAACGCTGCGCCGTCAGCATCGTGAACAGAACAGCAGTCTGAATGGCGCCGTGCAGCAGGCGCGAGAGCGGGTGGAAGAGGATACGCCGGTGATGTTCACCCTGCCGGGCAGCGAAGTGGCCGCCGGCAAGCAGGTGCTGGTGGTGGAGTCATTACAGCTCGACCATGCACCGGCTGCGCCGCTGGACTGGCGCGTGGATGGTCCGATGCGCATCGCGCTAAAGGGGCCGAACGGCTGTGGCAAAACCACTTTGCTGAAAACGCTGCTGGGGCTGGAGCAGGCCGCCTCAGGCGATGTCCGGCTGTCGGTGAGCGCCGCTTACCTCGATCAACATCTGACGCAGCTGGATCTGTCGTTATCGGTCATGGCGCACCTGAGCCTGGAAGATACCCCGCTGGATGAGGGCCTCCTGCGCACCCGCCTGGCGCAGCTGCAGCTGGGCGCGGATAAGGTCACTCTGCCGCTGTCGGCGCTCAGCGGCGGCGAACGCCTGAAAGCGGCCCTGGCCTGCGTACTCTGGCGACGCGAGCCTGCCCAGCTGCTTTTGTTGGATGAGCCGACCAACCATCTCGATTTAGCATCGACGCAGGCTATTGAAAGCGCGCTGGCGGCGTTTCCCGGCGCGATGCTGGTGGTGTCGCATGATGAGGCGTTTTTACAAGGTCTGAGGCTGACCCATAGTCTGGCATGGGAGGAAACGGGCTGGCGCTATACCCGGCTCTGAATGCCCAACAGCCGCCATCGTATGCTGGCGGCTGTTGGCGACAGATAAAAAAATCCCCGCCATCAGGCAGGGATTCTTGATTCTTAGCGGCTTGAACTTACAGAGAAGTTACGTTGCCAGCTGCCGGGCCTTTAGCGCCGCTTTCGATGGTGAAGGAGACTTTCTGACCTTCATCCAGGGATTTGTAGCCATCGTTCTGGATAGCAGAGAAGTGTACGAACACGTCTTTAGAGCCATCGTCAGGAGTGATGAAGCCGAAGCCTTTGTCAGCGTTGAACCATTTTACGATACCAGTCATTTTACCGGACATAGTGAATTACCTTTAAAAAAATAAGTGAGCCTTGCGGCGTAGCGGTCTGGACTACAGATTTAAAGCGATAAAGGGAAAGTTCACTACGGGGGTATCTTTGGATAACCTTAGAAGGACTGCTCTATTCGACTGCTCTGTGGTCTGTACATCAAACCTGCGAGCATTAACGCACGTTCAGCACCTGATAGCAAACTTTTTTTACGGTGCAGCGGTAAAAGCTCCCTTGCTGGCCCTTACCGCTGCGCGCGGGATTAATCGAGTAACTGCCTTGAAAGCTGCGGGTTGGCCTGAATCAGGCGCATTAATTTTAGCTCAGTGGGGGACGGTCTTACCCGTCTCGATTCCCACTCTCTTACCATAGCGACGCTCACGCCCATGGCGTTGGCGAAGTCGTCAATCTTAAGTCCAGTGCCTTTACGCAGCTGTTCAAATTCACTAAACACAGTGGACTTACGGTTTGAGGTAAGTGTCTGATTATCTTCCTTAAAAACGATGTGTTCCAGGCTGCTCAGCAGTTCAAACACGGGATCTTTATATTCCATTGAGAACTCCTTTTATCACACAGCGGAAGAGATTTTTCTAAAGCTCTTTAAGAATAGTCAGAAAAAAGCATCAAGGATGGTAACGCCCGTGATTATTTGCCAGCAGGTTATCGAATCAGCCCCAATAGCCGAACGGCAGCGGTGCCTAAGAGCATGATTACTAATACGATGGAGTGGCTTCGAAAATTTTTGTAAACGGATAAGAAAAAAGCGGCAAAGCCGGCGCGGGACGCCGGCTTGTCGATCAGGCTTTCTGCAGACCTCTCGCGTCCTCTGTCGCCGCCGGCGCTGATTTACTGACCCGATATTTAATCAGCAGCGCGATGGCTGACAGGAATGCCGGGATAGCCAGCAGGGTGAAAATGGTCTCAAACGAGAGCTGGGCTTGCATCAGGAAGGCGCCGCTGAACGCGCCAAGGATCCCGCCGAAGCGGCCAATGCCCAGCATCCAGGCCACGCCGGTGGCGCGCCCTTGCGTCGGGTAGAAGCCTGCCGCCAGCGCCGGCATCGACGACTGCGCGCCGTTCATAATACTGCCGGCGATGAACACCATCACCCCCATCAGCGCCAGGCTGCTGGTAGAGAAGCCCACCAGACAGACGAAAACGCCGGTCAGCAGCCAGCCGACGGCCACCACCTTATTGGGATTGATCTTGTCCATCAGAGCACCGAGGATCAGCACGCCAATTCCGCCGCCGAGCGGGAACAGGGCGGTGATAATAGAGGCCTGACTCATCGATGCGCCGGTCTCGCGGATTAGCAGCGGCAGCCAGCTGGTCAGGAGATAGAAAATCAGCAGGCCCATAAAGTAGGTCAGGCACAGCATCACGGTGCCCACCGCGTAGCGTGGGGAGAAAATGACGCCTATGGCCGACTTCTCTTTCACCTGGCCTGCTTCGTGCAGCTCAAATTCCACCGTCTCCGGCAGCGGCGCGATACGCCGCAGGATGGCGGCAATGCGCTGCGCCGGCTGACGCTTCACCACCAGATAGCGGGCGGACTCCGGCAGCAGGAAAATTAATGCTACCGCCAGCAGGAGAGGCATCACGCCGCCCAGTACCAGCACGCTCTGCCAACCATAGTGCGGGATCATCCAGGCGGATAAAAAGCCGCCCAGCGACGAGCCCATCGGAAAGCCGACAAACATCAGGTTCACCAGCAGCGCCCGACGGCGCTCCGGCGCATATTCGCTCATTAGCGTCGCGGCATTGGGCATCGCCGCGCCGAGGCCCAGGCCGGTCAGGAAGCGCAGCAGCGTCAGCTGGTTAAGGCTGGTGGCAAAGGCGGTGAGCAGGCTGAATCCTCCGAACACCACGATCGACATAATCAGCACTTTCTTGCGGCCGATACGGTCAGCCAGTGGTCCCGCGGTTAACGCGCCGACCGCCAGGCCAACCAGCGCGGCGCTCATCACCGGGCCGAGGGCTGATTTTTCCACGCCCCATTCCTGGACCAGGTCGGAGGCGATGAATCCGATGATCGCGGTGTCGAACCCGTCCATCGCGACGGTGATGAAGCAGAGCGCGAGGATCATCCACTGGTAGCGGGTGAAGGGGTGCTCGTTGATAAAGGCCTGAATGTCGATGGTTGTCTTAGTCATACGGCTTTCCTGGCAGACTGAGCGAGGGACAGAGGTTTGTTATTATCGTCGCCTTCGCGTCGTTGAGATTGATTTGTGCGATAATCGAACGCATCGCCGTTAATCGCTCATTCATCAAATCATTGAAGCGCTGACCAGGCAATCCGGGTGGGCGCCAAAGCGTGCGATTATCGTCCGCTTCAGGGCGCGGCGTTGGGTAGTGGATTATAAATTTCAAAAATATCAATTAGTTAATTGATATTCATCGGTCTAATTTGAAGCGCATATTTGTGATGCGCATAACAGACGCGCCAGGCGACGGCAGCGGCGTGCGGAATGGCGTTTTTCCTGCGTAAGATTAGCAGTAAAGGGTATCCTGCGAGGCCGAGCTGGACTATCCTTGTCAGCGTCTGGCACGTGTGTGTCTTTGTGCGCTTTTTTTGGCTGAAAGGAGTAAAAAAATGGCGACAGGAAAGTCCTGCTCTCGCTGGTTTGCGGCTATGGCGGCCTTATTAATGGTGGTTAGCCTGAGTGGGTGTTTTGATAAAGAAGGCGATCAGCGCAAAGCGTTTATCGACTTCCTGCAGAATACGGCGATGCGTAGCGGTGAACGACTGCCGACGCTGACCGCCGATCAGAAAAAACAGTTTGGGCCGTTTGTCTCTGACTACGCGGTGATCTACGGCTACTCGCAGCAGGTGAGCCAGGCGATGGACGCTGGTCTGCGCCCGGTAGTGGACAGCGTCAATGCGATCCGCGTTCCGCAGGACTATATGACCCAGCGCGAGCCGCTGCGTCAGGCGAACGGCGCGCTGGGCGTGCTCAGCCAGCAGCTGCAGAATGCCAAAATGCAGGCCGATGCCGCGCATGGCGCGCTGAAGCAGGCGGACGATCTCAAGCCGGTCTTCGATCAGGTTTACGCCAAGGTGGTGACGGCGCCAGCCGACGCGCTGCAGCCGCTGATCCCGGCCGCGCAGATCTTTACCCAGCAGCTGGTTCAGGTGGGGGATTTTGTCGCCCAGCAGGGAACCCAGGTGAGCTTTGTGGCCAACGGCATTCAATTCCCGACTTCCCAGCAGGCTAGTCAGTACAATGCGCTGATTGGGCCGCTGGCGGCGCAGCATCAGGCGTTTAATCAGGCATGGACGGCGGCGGTGAACGCGACCCGCTAATGCCCTGTCTGGCTGACGTGAGCTGCGGCGAACGGGCTGGATAACGGACAGAATGCAAAAAGAACCCGGGGAGGGCGATTGCCGCCGCTACCCGGGTTTTTTTATGGCTTATTTTACCTGCGGATTGACGCAGTTTTTTTCGACCTTGCCGTTCAGGGCGTCGATCAGGTTATCCACCGCGCAGGCCGCCATGTTGTAGCGCGTCTCATGGGTGGCGGAGCCGATATGCGGCAGCGCGACGACGTTCGGCAGGCTCAGCAGCGGCGAATCTTTAGCCAGCGGCTCGTGCTCGAAGACATCAAGGCCGGCAGCGTGAATGTCACCCGCCTGCAGGGCGGCGATCAGCGCCTGCTCATCGACCACCGGGCCGCGCCCGGCGTTAATAAAGATGGCGGAAGATTTCATTTTGGCGAACTGCGCCTGGCCGAACAGATGATGGGTCTCTTCGCTCAGGGGCAGGATCAGGCAGACAAAATCGGCTTCCTGCAGCAGGGTATCAAGATCGCAATAGCGTGCGTTGAAACGTTCCTCCGCCTGCGGATGCTGGCGGCGCGCGTTATACAGGATCGGCATGCCGAACCCGAAGTGGGCGCGCTGCGCCAGCGCCATGCCGATGCGGCCCATGCCGACGATACCTAAGGTTTTATGGTGTACGTCGGTACCGAACCAGTCTGGCCCAATGCTCTTCGTCCATTCGCCCGCTTTAACGCGCTCCGCCACTTCCACCACCCGGCGGGCGGTGCTCAGCACCAGCGCCATGATCGTGTCGGCGACGGTCTCGGTCAGCACGGTCGGGGTATGCATCAGCAGCACCCGGCGGGCGTTCAGCGCCTCGACGTCGAAGTTGTCATAACCAACGGATACGGTGGAGGTCGCACGCAGCTTCGGCATCTTCTCCAGCAGCGCGGCGTCAACCTTTTCGCTGGAGCCCAGCAGGCCTTCAGCTTGGGCAAAGGCCTCAGCGTGCTGCGAAACGGTCTCCGGCCGCAGGTTTTTCACCTGAGTGACGGAAAAGTGCTCCTCCAGACGCTGTAGCAGGTCGTCGGGAAGCGTTTTATAGAGAATGACAGACGGCTTCATGCGAATCTCCGTAGTGTGAGTCGTTCAGGCGTGATGAGCGCCAAGTGGAAGGTTTTGATTATTAGCAGGCTTAACAATCAAAGTCAGCCATACTGAGGCGAAAAGCGCCACCCCCATAAAAATATAGGAAGCTGCTGGGCTGCCGGTGGCGCCGTTCAGGTAGCCAACAAACCACGAGCCGCAGAAGGAGCCCAGGGCGCCCATGCTGTTGATCAGCGCCATGGCGCCACCGGCGACGTTGCGTGGCAGCATTTCCGGAATAATGGCGAAGAAGGGGCCGTAAGGCGCATACATTGCCGCACCAGCCACTACCAGCAAGGTGTAAGAGACCCAGAAGTGGTTGGCGCCGACCGCCCAGGAGCCGATGAAGGCCAGTCCGCCAATCAGCAGCAGCGGCCAGACGAACAGCTTACGGTTCTGCATTTTATCGGAGGCCCAGGAGACCACGATCATGGCGATAGTCGCCGCCAGGTATGGGACCGAGGAGAGCCAGCCCACTTCCACCATCCCCATATTTTCGCCGCCGCTGCGGATAATCGACGGCAGCCACAGTACAAAGCCGTACACGCCGATGCTCCAGGCAAAGTACTGGGCGCAGAGCAGGATCACGTTGCGGGAGCGGAAGGCCTCGCCATAGTTACGCACCGCTTTGATGCCCTGCTGCTCACGATCCAATTGTTCCTGCAGCGCGGCTTTTTCACTCTCCGCCAGCCAGGATACCTGCGACGGTTTATCTTTCACCAGCACCCACCAGCAGAAGGCCCAGATCACCGCCGGCACCCCTTCGATGATAAACATTTCCCGCCAGCCGAAGGCCTGAATCAGGTAGCCGGAGACCACCGACATCCACAGGACCGTCACCGGGTTGCCGAGGATCAGGAAGGTATTGGCCCGCGAGCGCTCGGATTTGGTGAACCAGTTGCTGATATAGATCAGCATCGCCGGCATCACCGCCGCTTCGACGACGCCGAGAATAAAGCGAATGGCCGCCAGCGCCGGGATATTATGCACAATCCCGGTCAGGGAGGCGCAGCCGCCCCACAGGATCAGGCAGATAAAGATCAGTTTGCGAACGCTGCGGCGCTCTGCATAAATAGCGCCGGGGATCTGAAAGAAGAAGTAGCCAAGGAAGAACAGCGCCCCCAGCAGGGAAGAGATCCCTTTGGTGATGCCCAGGTCTTCGGTAATGCCTGCCGCGGAGGCGAAGCTGAAGTTGGCGCGGTCGAGGTACGCCAGGCTATACGTGATAAACACGATAGGCATGATGTACCACCAGCGTTTCGTTGCATTTGTTGAGCTATTCATAGGCTTGCCTCTGTCAATGAGGTGACATACGTCCGTCGAAACGGACGCTGCTGTGCCGCGCTGCAGGTAGGGTACAGGACGGCTGTTATTGTTGCGTATAAATGTTATTCGCCCAGCGCGTCGCGGGTGGGCAGCCCCTCGCTGTCGCCCTGGACCTGAATCGCCAGCGAACCGATTTTATTGCCGCGGTTCACCGCCTGAAGCAGGGTTTTGCCTTCCAGCAGGGCGCTAATCACCCCAACGGCAAAGCCGTCGCCGGCGCCGACGGTATCGACGACGTTTTCGACTTTAATGGCATCAACCGTTCCCTGTTCGCCGTTGGCGCTCTTGAACCAGGCGCCGTCGCAGCCGGTTTTAATGACCACCGCCTTGACGCCGCGCGAGAGATAGAAATCGGCTATCCCCTCCGGAGTCTGCTGGCCGGTGAGGATGACGCCTTCTTTTAAGCCTGGCAAAACCCAGTCAGCCTGGAAGGCGAGACGGTTGAGTTTCTCCACCATCTCGGCTTCGCTTTTCCACAGCACCGGACGCAGATTGGGATCGAAAGAGAGGGTTTTGCCCTCGGCTTTCATGACCTTCGCCGCATGCTCCAGCAGCGCATATGAGCTTTCAGAGAGCGCGGCGGCCACGCCGCTCAGGTGCAAATGACGGGCGCTGGTGAAGTAGTCGGCGCGAAAATCGTCAGGCGACAGATGGCTGGCGGCAGAACCTTTGCGGAAATACTCCACAATGGGATCGGTTCCATTTTCGACTTTCGATTTCATCTGGAAACCGGTAGCGAAGCGGTTATCAATGGCGACAGCATGGCTATCGATCCCCTCTTTCGCCAGCGATTGCAGTACGAAGCGGCCAAAGCTATCGTTACCGACGCGGCTGACCCAGCCGACCTTCAGACCCAGGCGCGCCAGGCCGGTGGCGACGTTCAGCTCGGCACCGGCGACACGTTTCATAAAATGCTCCACCTCGGCCAGATCGCCGGTTTCGGTGGCGACAAACATGGCCATAGCTTCGCCGATGGTGATGACATCTAAATTTTCCACGGCTTATTCCTCGCGTAACAGGTTGACGTAGCGGCGGGTCACGGCCGTCAGGTCATGGCCAGTCAGCGGAAACTCGATTCCACGCGGCGCGTCGGCGGGAAGATTATCGAGCAGGGCCAGCCAGCGGTCGGCGGCCTGATCCGGCGGCACAGCGCGGAATTTCTCCTGATGTGGCTCCGCCGCTTTCACATGAATATAGCTGACCGCCGGCGCAAGATGGCGGGCTGCCTCTTCCGGCGAATCGCCGACCCACAGCCAGTTGCCCATATCAAACGTTAAGGTGATCGGCAGCTGATGGACCCGGCAGGCGGCTTTGAAGCGCTGCATCGGCGCCAGCTGGCCGCAGTCGGTCTGATCATTCTCCACCACCAGCGCCATGCCGCTGTCGCTGAGGATATGGCGCAGCTCGTCGAGCTGCTGGTTGTGGCGGAAATGGCCAAGGGAGAGCTTCAGCCACAGGGCGTTAAGGGTCTGCGCTTCCGCGAGCAGCGTCGGGAGATGCGGGTTAAGCTCGCCGTTGTCGGCGAACAGCGCCTGGGGCGCGGAGTAGCAAGCCAGCAGGCCGTGGCGCTCGATGGTGGCCGCCAGCACCGGCAGGGCGTTGAGCTCTTCGGCGCTGAACAGCTCGCGGCGGATTTCGACGCCGTCCGCGCCGGCGTCGGCGATAAACGGCAGGACGGCGGCCTGGCCGCCTAAGGATTTAACATGGTCATTACCATAGGCAGCGGTAACGACAATAATTTTTCTGGCCATCGCGCTCTTACTCCCGGCGTTTGTTGCTTAATCTCCTTATTACGCTAGATGGTATCGGTTCCATAAGAAAGGGCGAGATGTTTAATTTATGATCGGCATCACGAAGGATCGTTAACGGGAGGTTGATCCGCGGACGATAAGCTCGCCGGAAAAGACCCGCTCGCAGATGGGGTCGTTAGTGCCGGCAATGCGCCGAATCACCTGTTCCACCGCCGCGTAGCCGATCTGCCACGTCGGTTGTTTGAGGGTGGTGATGCCGACGCCGGCCAGCTCCGCCCACTCCAGTTCGTCGAAGCCCAGCAGGCCGATATCGCTGCCCCAGATCAGGCCGACGCGCTTCAGGGCGCGGGCCACCTGCAGCGTCAGCGCGCCGTTGGCGGAGATCACCGCTTTGCGCATCCCGCGGTGGCGGGCGTGGAACTGGCGCAGGACGTTGTCCATCATCGCGCCGTCGTTGAGCTGTACTTCGGCGTTTTCGGCCACCACGCCGTGGTGGCGGGCGAGCGTGGCGCGAAAGGCGCTCAGGCGCTCGCGGCGGGTATTGACCGAGCCCAGCGGTTCGCTGAGAAACAGGATGGCCTCAAAGCCTTTCTCCACCAGGTGTTCGGTGGCGGTGGTGGCGGCCTGAGCGTTATCAAGTCCGACCACATCGCAGGCGAAATCGGGGATTTTACGGTCAATCAGCACCATCGGCAGGGCCGACTGCTGCAGGCGGTTCAGGCCATCCTCCCGCATGCCGACCGCGTTGACGACGATGCCTTCCACCTGATAGCTGCGCAGCAGGTCGAGATAGTGCAGCTCCTGGTCAAGCTCGTTATTGGTGTTACACACCAGCAGGGTAAAGCCCTTTTCCCGGCAGGCCGCTTCAATGCCGCTCATGACATTGACCGAATAGGGGTTGGTGATATCGGCGATGATCAGGCCGATGAGGCGGGTGCGGCCGTGCTTGAGGCCGCGGGCCATCAGGCTGGGGCGGTAGTCGAGTTCGGCAATGGCTTTTTCAATACGTGATAACAGATCGTCGGAAAGCAGGTGCTTCTCGCCGTTAAGATACCGTGAAATGCTGGTTTTGCCGGTCTTTGCGGCTTTCGCCACATCGCTAATGGTTGCACGCGCCGCTTTCGCCATGATGGCTTCCTTTGCTGAAAATCTGCCAACACCTTAGCGCGAAAAATAGCGATATCAAGCATTTTGCCCGGCAGAGGCGCGGCCGGGCAACATGAGGATGCGCTTATTGCAGCGGGCTGAGGGTGATTTCCACGCGACGGTTCTGCGCCTTACCTTCCGCCGTGCTGTTGCTGGCGATCGGGTTCGCCGGCCCCATGCCGGTGGTGCGAATGCGGTTGGCCGCCACGCCCTGGGTGATCAGTGCGCTGGCGACGCTGTCAGCACGCTGCTGCGACAGACGCATATTCAGATCCTTACTGCCGGTGCTGTCGGTGTAGCCGACCACGTTAACGGCGGTTTTCTCATACTCTTTCAGCACCATGGCCACGCCGGTCAGGGTGTTGGCGCCGGCCGGTTTCAGGTTGGCGCTGTTGCTGTCGAAAGTGACATTATTCGGCATGTTCAGCACGATATTGTCACCATTTCGCGTCACGCTGACCCCGGTTCCCTGCATTTTGTCGCGCAGCTTCGCTTCCTGCACGTCCATGTAGTAGCCTATGCCGCCGCCCAGCGCCGCGCCTGCCGCTGCGCCAATCAGCGCGCCTTTGCCGCGGTCATGTTTGGAAGAGGAGAGCGCGCCGACGCCAGCGCCCACTAAGGAGCCAATACCTGCGCCAATACCGGATTTACCTGCTTCACGCTCACCGGTATAGGGGTTGGTGGTGCAGCCAGAAATCGCCAGGGTGCCGCTGACCAGCGCCGCAATCATAAGTACGCGTTTTTTCATTTAATGTCCTTAATCCTTTTTATTCTTTGTCACAGCGAACGTGACGGTTGATTATGACGCGCGAATACGTAGAAAATTCCCCAAACACCATCTCATTTTGTAAATAACATTGAACGGCGCCGATCGCACCGTCACCACACCTGCTTTCGCTGACCAGGAGCTGCCCTTGCCAACCTCATCTGCAACCAAAACCATTTTAACCGCCGCCCATTGGGGACCGATGCTGGTGGAAACGGACGGGGAAAACGTCCTCTCCTCCCGCGGCGCGCTGGCGACACCGTTTGCCAACTCGCTGCAAACGGCGGTGCGCGACCAGGTGCACAGTAAAACCCGCGTGCGCTACCCGATGGTGCGCAAAGGTTTCCTTGCCTCTCCGGACAAGCCCCAGGGGGTCCGCGGTCAGGATGAATTTGTGCGGGTGAGCTGGGAGCAGGCGCTGGATCTGATCGATGCCCAGCATCGTCGGATCCGCGAAAGCTACGGACCGGCCTCTATTTTTGCCGGCTCCTACGGCTGGCGTTCTAACGGCGTCCTGCATAAGGCGGCCACCCTGCTGCAGCGCTATATGAGCCTGGCGGGCGGCTACACCGGCCATCTCGGGGATTACTCCACCGGCGCGGCGCAGGCGATCATGCCTTACGTCGTGGGCGGCAATGAGGTATATCAGCAGCAGACCAGCTGGCCGCTGGTGCTGGAATACAGCGAGGTAGTGGTGCTGTGGAGCGCCAACCCGCTGAATACGCTGAAAATTGCCTGGAACGCCTCCGACGAGCAGGGTATCCCGTGGATCGACCGGCTGCGCCAGAGCGGAAAACGCCTGATCTGCATCGATCCGATGCGATCGGAAACTGTCGATTTCTTTGGCGATTCGATGGAGTGGATCGCGCCGCATATGGGCACCGACGTCGCGCTGATGCTGGGTATCGCCCATACGCTGGTGGAGAATGGCTGGCAGGACGACGAGTTTCTTGCCCGCTGCGCCAGCGGCTACGAGATTTTTGCCCGCTATCTGACCGGCGAAAGCGACGGCGTGGCGAAAACCGCCGACTGGGCGGCGGCTATCTGCGGCGTTGCAGCGGATAAGATCCGCGAACTGGCGAAACTTTTCCACGAAAACACCACTATGCTGATGTCTGGCTGGGGCATGCAGCGCCAGCAGTATGGCGAGCAGAAACACTGGATGCTGGTCACCCTGGCTGCGATGCTGGGGCAGATTGGCACCCCGGGGGGCGGGTTTGGTCTTTCCTACCATTTCGCCAACGGCGGCAATCCGACCCGCCGCGCGGCGGTGCTGGGCTCGATGCAGGGGAGCGTGGCCGGAGGCGTGGACGCCGTGGAGAAGATCCCGGTCGCGCGGATTGTCGAGGCGCTGGAGAACCCGGGGGCGGAGTATCAGCACAACGGCATGGCGCGGCGCTTCCCCGATATTCGCTTTATCTGGTGGGCCGGCGGCGCCAACTTTACCCATCATCAGGATACCAACCGCCTGATTCAGGCCTGGCAGAAACCAGAGCTTATCGTCATCTCCGAATGCTTCTGGACCGCCGCCGCGCGTCATGCCGATATCGTCCTGCCGGCGACCACCTCGTTTGAGCGCAACGATCTGACGATGACCGGGGACTACAGCAATCAGCATCTGGTGCCGATGAAGCAGGTGGTCGCCCCGCAGGGTGAAGCGCGCGATGATTTCGCGGTCTTTGCCGACCTCAGCGAACGCTGGGAGGCGGGCGGCCGCGAGCGCTTTACCGAAGGGAAGAGCGATCTGCAGTGGCTGGAGACCTTCTATCAGATGGCCGCCCGGCGCGGCGCCCAGCAGCAGGTGACGCTGCCGCCGTTTGCCGAATTCTGGCAGGCTAACCAGCTGATTGAGATGCCGGAGGAGCCGGAGAATGCCCGTTTCATCCGCTTTGCCGCCTTCCGCGACGATCCCCAGGCCAACCCGCTGAAAACGGCGAGCGGTAAAATTGAGATCCACTCGCCGACCATCGCCGCCTTTGGCTACACCGACTGCCCGCCGCACCCAATGTGGCTGGAGCCCGACGAGTGGCATGGCAACGCCGAGGCGGGGCAGCTGCAGCTGCTGTCGGCCCATCCGGCCCACCGGCTGCACAGTCAACTGAACTACTCCGCGCTGCGCGAACGCTATGCCGTTGCCGGACGCGAACCGTTGACTATTCATCCGCAGGATGCCCGGGCGCGGGGGATTGCCGATGGCGATCTGGTGCGGGTGTGGAACGCCCGCGGTCAGGTGCTGGCCGGCGCGGTGGTGACGGAGGGGATCCGCCCGGGGGTGATATGCCTGCATGAAGGGGCGTGGCCCGACCTGGATCCGGTGGCGGGCATCTGCAAAAACGGGGCGGTGAACGTCTTAACTAAAGATATCCCAACATCCCGCCTGGGCAACGGCTGTGCCGGTAACACCGCCCTGGCGTGGCTGGAGAAATATACCGGCCCGGCGCTGCCGCTTACGGCATTTGATCCGCCGGCCAACGCATAATCCAGGTGGGGTGCTGAGTATCGTCCTGCCATGCGCAATCTTCAATGCGGAAGCCTTGCGCATGGTAGAAACTGACCGCTGATTCGTTTTTCTGATAAACCTCAAGGCTAAGCCAGGCGTAGTGCTGCTTGACTTCATCCAGCAGCGCCCGGCCAATGCCCTGGCGAATAGCGTCCGGCGCGACGAACAGCGCGCCGACGAAACGGGACTCCAGCACGCTGACAAAGCCTTTTAGCTCCCCGTCGCGCTCCCAGACCCAGGTGCTGGCGGCGGGAAGATAGACATCCCGTACCACCGCGACGCTGTCGCGCCAGTAGCTTTCGCTGATAAAGGGATGGGCATGAATCGTACTTTCCAGCCACAGGTCCAGCAGCGGCAGGTTATCTTTAGCGTCCCACTTGCGGATCATCCTGACCTCCAGGGTGACAGAAGCAGCCGGTGACATGGTCGTTGACCAGCCCGCAGGCCTGCATAAAAGAGTAACAGATTGTCGAACCGACAAACTTAAAACCGCGTTTTTTCAACGCTTTAGACAGCGCATCTGAGGCCGGCGTCGTGGTCGGGATCTCCGCCAGCGTCGCCGCGCGGGTGACCTGGGGCGCATTGTCGACGAAGGACCAGACAAAATCAGTGAACGACTCGCCATTTTCCTCCATCGCCAGATACGCCCGGGCGTTGCCGATGATGGCCTGGATTTTTCCCCGATGGCGGATAATCCCGGCATCCTGCAGCAGTCGCTCGACATCTTCATCCCCCATCGCCGCCACCCGCACCGGATCGAACTGGTGAAAAGCCTGGCGATAGTTTTGCCGTTTTTTTAACACCGTGATCCATGATAACCCGGCCTGCTGACCCTCAAGGCAGATCATTTCAAACAGCCGCTGGGATGCTTTTTGCGCGACACCCCATTCGGTATCGTGATACTCGATATATAACGGATCCTGACTCACCCATCCGCAACGCTGCATAGCTATTTCTCCCTCTGCGCTAAAAAAGTGGACGCCCCGGCTTGACGACTGAAAGATAAAGATAATAGTTAATACAGGGAAATCGTATCCCCAAAAAAACACAGCAATAATGCCGATTCGGCTCTTTTCTGGAGTCGCATTAATGATAATAAAGAAATGCAATGGCCTCCGGGGGTTCTTGTTCCCGGTGTGCGTATCCGTCTGGGTGTCGTGTGTCTCTGGAGCGAATGCCTGGCAACAGGAATATATCGCTATCGATACAAAAAGTAATACGTCGGAACGCTATACATGGGATAGCGATCACCAACCACGCTATGAAGATATCCTCGCCGAGCGGATGAAGTCGTCTGAAACGCCGGGCGGACTGGCGTTAAACCAGGGGCTGGCACCGCCGGACAGCAGCCGTGGGATGAGCGTCGGCTGGAATTATCTGCTGGCAAACGGCATGACCTCCGGGCCGGTGGCCAGCCTGCGCAGCGACTACACCGCACCGGCGACGAAAAGCGTGGGCGAGACGGGATATGTCAACACGCTCGGCTGGCGTATGGATTATCAGTCGCTGTGGGGCGTGCACCCTTGGGCGCAGGTGAGCTATAACCAGTCGCTCGCCAGCGATGCCTGGTCGCCGACCACCCGCGCCAGAGAGGGCGGCTGGAGTGATGTCACCCTGGGCGCCGATATGCCGCTGGGATCGCATGTGGCGGCATGGGCCACGCTGTCACAGGCGGACAACGTCCCATCGGGGGAAAATACGCTCTATCTGATGGGGGTCAGCGCCAACTTTTGACCCGCGATTGTTACGCATTTGAAACGATGTGGTTATTGTTGAATCTCAGTAATGGCGCATTTCTGTGAGATAGCGCACACTAACTTTTTCCCTGAAATTCGCGGAATGAATGTCATGCAATGTCATTCATTCCGCCATTAATGCATTTCATTCCCTGCTGATGGCAGTTCATGCCTTTTTCCCCCACTAGATGAGGGGCCTTCGCTATTGTGGCGGCAGTTAATTTATCAGGACAACTGCTATGAACGCTGCAAACCGTCAATCGACCCGCTGGCTTACGCTTATCGGCACCATCATCACCCAATTCGCTCTCGGTTCGGTTTATACCTGGAGCCTGTTTAACAGTTCACTATCTGACAAACTGGGCGAACCGGTCAGCCAGGTCGCCTTCTCCTTTGGCCTGCTGAGCCTCGGGCTGGCGCTCTCTTCGTCGGTCGCCGGCAAGCTGCAGGAGCGTTTTGGCGTGAAGCGCGTCACCATGGCCTCCGGGATCCTGCTTGGTCTGGGCTTCTTTCTGACCGCCCACTCCAGCAGCCTGATGATGCTGTGGCTGAGCGCTGGCGTGCTGGTGGGGCTGGCGGACGGGGCCGGTTATCTGCTGACCCTGTCGAACTGCGTCAAGTGGTTCCCGGAACGCAAAGGGCTGATCTCCGCCTTCTCCATCGGTTCCTATGGCCTCGGCAGCCTGGGGTTCAAATTCATTGATACTCATCTGCTGGCCACCGTTGGTCTGGAAAAAACCTTCGTTATCTGGGGCGCTATCGTGCTGGTGATGATCGTCTTTGGCGCGACTTTGATGAAAGATGCGCCAAATCATACGGCGACCACCACGGCCAACGGCGTCGTGGAAAACGACTTCACTCTCGCCGAATCGATGCGTAAACCGCAGTACTGGATGCTGGCGGTGATGTTCCTGACGGCCTGCATGAGCGGTCTGTATGTGATTGGCGTGGCGAAAGATATCGCGCAGGGAATGGTCCACCTGGATGTCGCCACGGCGGCCAATGCGGTAACGGTTATCTCAATCGCTAACCTTAGCGGTCGCCTGGTGTTAGGTATCCTGTCCGATAAAATTTCCCGCATTCGCGTGATCACCATCGGTCAGGTGGTGTCGCTGGTGGGGATGGCCGCGCTGCTGTTCGCTCCGCTGAATGCCATGACCTTTTTCGCCGCCATCGCCTGCGTTGCTTTTAACTTCGGCGGAACCATCACCGTCTTCCCATCGCTGGTCAGTGAATTCTTCGGTCTGAACAACCTGGCGAAAAACTATGGTGTGATTTATCTGGGTTTTGGTATCGGCAGCATCTGCGGTTCCCTCATCGCTTCGCTGTTCGGGGGCTTCTACGTCACCTTCTGCGTGATATTCGCCCTGCTGATTATTTCGCTGGCGCTTTCCACCACCATTCGTCAGCCGAAAGGCAGTGTCTATAGCGAGGCGCATGCCTGAAACCTGCAGCGTGAAACGTGCCCCTGATTAATACCCTAAGCAAATAGTGCCAATCCAGCCAAATATTTTGTAAATGTTTGGCTGGATCACATTCCCTCCTGATACTTTTCCCGTTCCCTGTGGTCTACTTATCGCGCTTTGTAGAGGTTTCTGATAACCAACCCTAACGCACCCTATTAGCCTACTGACTCATGCCACAGCGTCAGGCGGTGTTTTATTCTTCTTTTTCCAGGTTTGCTTGCATGAAATATATTAGAACGATGACGCAGCAGAAGCTTAGTTTTTGGCTGGCGCTGTACATCGGCTGGTTTATGAACGTCGCCGTTTTTTTTCGGCGTTTCGATGGTTATGCTCAAGAGTTCACTGTCTGGAAAGGGCTTTCCGGTGTCGTTGAACTGGTGGCCACGGTCTTTGTCACCTTCTTCCTGTTACGTCTTCTGTCGCTGTTCGGTCGCCGTATCTGGCGCATTCTGGCGACGCTGATTGTTCTGTTTTCCGCCGCCGCCAGTTACTACATGACGTTCCTTAACGTGGTGATTGGCTACGGGATTATCGCCTCGGTGATGACCACCGATATCGACCTGTCGAAAGAGGTCATCGGCTGGCATCTGATCCTCTGGCTGGCGGCAGTGAGCGCGCCGCCACTGCTGTTTATCTGGAGCAACCGCTGCCGCCATACGCTGCTGCGCCAACTGCGTACCCCGGGCCAGCGGGTTAAAAACGTGCTGATCGTGGTGTTGGCCGGCCTCATCGTCTGGGGACCTATCCGCCTGCTTGAGCTGCGCCAACACGATGTCGAGCGCCATTCGGAAGTGGATATGCCGAGCTACGGCGGGGTGATCGCCAACTCCTACCTGCCGTCGAACTGGCTGTCGGCGCTGGGGCTGTACGCCTGGGCGCAGGTGGATGAATCCTCAGATAACAAATCGCTGATTAACCCGGCGAAGAAATTTACCTACGTCGCCCCGGAAGGGCTCGATGACACCTACGTGGTGTTTATCATTGGCGAAACCACCCGCTGGGATCATATGGGCATCCTTGGCTATAGCCGTAACACCACGCCAGAGCTGGCGAAAGAGAAGAATCTGGTCGCTTTCCGCGGCTACTCGTGCGATACCGCCACCAAGCTGTCGTTACGCTGCATGTTTGTGCGTCAGGGCGGGGCAGAGGATAACCCGCAGCGGACCCTCAAAGAGCAGAACGTCTTTGCGGTGCTTCATCAGCTGGGCTTCAGCGGCAATCTGTACGCCATGCAGAGTGAGATGTGGTTCTACAGCAACACGATGGCCAACAATATCGCCTATCGCGAGCAGATTGGCGCCGAGCCGCGCAACCGCGGCAAGAGCGTTGACGATATGCTGCTGGTGGATGAGATGAAGCGCGGTATGGAGCAGGGCAACGCCTCTGGTAAGCACCTGATCATCCTCCACACGAAAGGCTCGCACTTTAACTACACCCAACGCTATCCGCGCAGCTTCGCCCAGTGGAAGCCGGAGTGCGTCGGTGTTGATAACAAGTGCTCGAAAGCGGAGCTGATCAACTCCTACGACAACAGCGTGACCTATGTCGATCACTTTATCGCCAGCGTCCTCGACCAGCTGCGGGATAAGAAAGCGATTGTGTTCTATGCCGCCGACCATGGCGAGTCGATTAACGAGCGTGAACATCTGCACGGTACGCCGCGCAAGATGGCGCCGCCGGAACAGTTCCGTGTGCCGATGATGGTCTGGATGTCGGATAAATACCTGGAGAATCCGGATCATGCCGCTGCGTTTGCCCATCTGCAGCAGCAGGCCGCGATGAAGGTGCCGCGCCGCCACGTCGAGCTGTACGACACCATTATGGGCTGCCTCGGCTATACTTCGCCGGATGGCGGGATCAACGAGAACAATAACTGGTGTCGCGTGCCGGCTTCGAAGAAAGCGGCGAAGGAATAGCAATAGTGGCGAGATTCTCGCCGCTTGATTGATTTTTTGCTAATAAGGCATTGACGGGGGTGCATCCCAGCAGTAAGATGCGCCCCGCATTCGGTGATTGGCGCAGCCTGGTAGCGCACTTCGTTCGGGACGAAGGGGTCGGAGGTTCGAATCCTCTATCACCGACCAAATTCGAAAAGCCTGCTCAATGAGCAGGCTTTTTTGCATCTGCGGCCAGTGAGGATGAGAACCTCCGGGGGCAGGAGGTTCGACTCGAGCGAAGCGAGAGAACGTTGCGTCAGCAACGGCCCGCAGGGCGAGCCACAAAGTGGCGAGTCATCCTCTATCACCGACCAAATTCGAAAAGCCTGCTCAACGAGCAGGCTTTTTTGCATCTGCGGCCAGTGAGGATGAGAACCCCGAAGGTTCGCTTCAGATCCCGTAGGCCCGCGCAAGCGCAGCACCGCCGGGCACCTTCTGCAGTCTCCCGGCCCAAAACCGCATCAAAATCACAAAAAACATCTTTACCCCCGTTTCCAGCCAGCTGTTCGCTATTTTGTGACATCTTCCATTGCATTTTTTTATCGATGAACAGATCTTTTTTCGCGAAGCTTATGGCTGAATACAGCATTTTCCGCTGTGCGTTTTAACGTTCACGCTATTAATCGCTCACATATTGGTCACATAGCAAGAAATTTTTCTCATTTACTGGCATTGTTTCCCACTGGGTGTCGCAAATTAATAAGGTCTTTATTCTGCATATTAGCCAGTAGCATAAATTTCTCTGCTGAAAATAGCGTCTTGAAGTTTTTTTAATCTTTGCCTGTCGTTTCTCACGCTGGATGTAAAACCCGGCTGGCTGTATTGACGTTTCCCCATTCTGTTGACAGATTGTAGGGCATGAGGGGCATTTCATGGAGAATCCGTACTGCAACTCAGTCGTTTTTGCGAAAGGAATCCCCATCTCTCTCAACGCCTTCGGGCACCACCGACTGGACCGGGTATATTCTAAATAGTTCGAATTGCGGGAAGGCGGCAAGCTTGAGCATCCCCAGGAGCATAGATGGCTATGTGACTGGCTTATTGAGCACAGCCAACGCATCCATCATTCGAATATGACGAATAAAAATAAATAAAGGTCCGGCGGATATATGCAAACAACATCACAGTTTTGGAGCAGAATAATGAGTATTTCCTTGAAGAAATCAGGGATGCTGAAGCTTGGTCTGAGCCTTGTCGCCATGACCGTCGCTGCCAGCGTGCAAGCGAAAACCCTGGTTTATTGTTCAGAAGGCTCGCCGGAAGGCTTTAACCCACAGCTCTTCACCTCTGGCACCACCTATGACGCCAGTTCCGTACCGATCTACAATCGCCTGGTCGAATTCAAAACCGGTACGACGGAAGTTATTCCTGGACTGGCTGAAAAATGGGAAGTCAGCCCGGATGGTAAAACCTATACTTTCCACCTGCGTCAGGGCGTGAAATGGCAGGATAATAAAGACTTTAAGCCAACCCGTGACCTGAACGCCGATGACGTGGTGTTCTCCTTCGATCGTCAGAAGAATACCAATAACCCGTACCATAAAGTTTCTGGCGGCAGCTATGAATACTTTGAAGGGATGGGGTTACCCGACCTGATTAGCGAAGTGAAGAAAGTGGACGATAAAACCGTCCAGTTCGTCCTGACCCGCCCGGAAGCGCCGTTCCTCGCTGACCTGGCCATGGACTTCGCCTCTATTCTCTCTAAAGAGTATGCCGACAACATGCTGAAAGCCGGCACGCCGGAAAAAGTAGACCTCAATCCTATCGGTACCGGTCCATTCCAGCTGCTGCAGTATCAGAAAGATTCCCGCATTCTGTATAAAGCCTTCCCGGGCTACTGGGGCACCAAGCCGAAGATCGATCGTCTGGTCTTCTCCATCACCCCGGATGCCTCCGTGCGCTATGCCAAGCTGCAGAAAAATGAGTGCCAGGTGATGCCGTATCCGAACCCGGCGGACATCGCGCGCATGAAGGAAGATAAGAGCATTACCCTGCTGGAACAGCCGGGCCTGAACGTCGGTTATCTCTCCTTCAACACCGAGAAGAAACCGCTGGACGACGTGAAAGTTCGTCAGGCGCTGACCTACGCGGTTAACAAAGAAGCGATCATCAAAGCCGTTTACCAGGGCGCAGGCCAGGCGGCGAAGAACCTGATCCCGCCGACCATGTGGGGCTATAACGACGACGTTAAAGACTACACCTACGATCCGGAGAAGGCGAAGCAGCTGCTGAAAGAAGCGGGCCTGGAAAAAGGCTTCACTATCGATCTGTGGGCGATGCCGGTACAGCGTCCGTATAACCCGAACGCCCGCCGTATGGCGGAGATGATCCAGGCCGACTGGGCCAAGATTGGCGTCCAGGCCAAAATCGTCACCTACGAGTGGGGCGAGTATCTGAAACGCGCGAAAGCGGGCGAGCACCAGAGCGTCATGATGGGCTGGACCGGCGACAACGGGGATCCGGATAACTTCTTCGCCACCCTGTTCAGCTGCGCCGCGGCGAAAGACGGCTCCAACTACTCGCGCTGGTGCTATAAGCCGTTTGAAGATCTGATTCAGCCGGCCCGCGCCACCGACGACCACAACAAGCGTATTGAACTGTACAAACAGGCTCAGGTAGTGATGCATGACCAGGCTCCGGCGCTGATCATCGCTCACTCCACCGTTTACGAGCCAGTGCGTAAAGAAGTCAAAGGCTATGTGGTGGATCCGCTGGGTAAACACCACTTCGATAACGTCTCTGTCGAATAATAAGCACGATGCCTGACCCCCTCTCCCCGCGTGGGAGAGGTGGGGGGCGTATTCCCGCTATTCCGGGGAATGCTTTTGTGAGCAATACAGACGCCCTGTCGCCAGGCGGGGCGTCACTAGAGAGAATCCGGGTTATGTTGCAGTTTATTCTCCGACGTCTGGGACTTGTCATCCCGACATTTATCGGTATCACCCTTCTCACCTTTGCCTTCGTCCATATGATCCCCGGCGATCCGGTGATGATTATGGCGGGCGAACGTGGTATTTCCCCCGAACGTCACGCGCAGCTGCTGGCCGAAATGGGCCTTGATAAGCCGCTGTGGCAGCAATATGCCCACTATATCTGGGGCGTGCTGCACGGCGATTTAGGCATCTCGCTGAAAAGCCGCATTCCCGTGTGGCAGGAGTTTGTCCCACGCTTTAAAGCCACCCTTGAGCTGGGCGTCTGCGCGATGATCTTCGCCGTCGCCGTCGGCATTCCGGTGGGCGTGCTGGCTGCGGTAAAACGCGGCTCCATCTTTGACCACACCGCGGTGGGCCTGGCGCTGACCGGCTACTCGATGCCTATCTTCTGGTGGGGCATGATGTTGATTATGCTGGTTTCGGTGCAGCTGAACCTGACGCCGGTCTCCGGGCGTATCAGCGATACGGTCTTCCTTGACGATACCTTGCCGCTGACCGGCTTTATGCTGATCGACACCGCCATCTGGGGCGAGCAGGGCGACTTTATTGACGCCTTAATGCATATGATCCTGCCCGCCATCGTGCTGGGCACCATTCCGCTGGCAGTGATCGTGCGTATGACCCGATCGTCGATGCTGGAAGTGCTCGGCGAAGACTACATCCGCACCGCGCGCGCCAAAGGCCTGACCCGGATGCGGGTGATTGTGATCCACGCGCTGCGTAACGCGATGCTGCCGGTGGTCACGGTGATTGGCCTGCAGGTGGGCACGCTGCTGGCGGGCGCCATCCTGACGGAAACCATTTTCTCATGGCCTGGTTTAGGCCGCTGGCTGATCGACGCGCTGCAGCGTCGCGATTATCCGGTGGTGCAGGGCGGGGTGCTGCTGGTGGCGACGATGATTATCCTCGTCAACCTGCTGGTCGACCTGCTGTACGGCGTGGTGAACCCGCGTATCCGGCATAAGAAGTAAGGGGTCATCATGTCACAAGTTACTGAAAATAAAGTTATCACTGCGCCGGTGCCCATGACCCCGCTGCAGGAGTTCTGGCACTATTTCAAACGCAATAAAGGGGCGGTGGTCGGTCTGGTGTACGTGGCGGTGATGATCGTAATCGCCGTGTTCGCCAACTTTCTCGCCCCGTATAACCCGGCGGATCAGTTCCGTGATTCGCTGCTGGCGCCGCCGTTCTGGCAGGAGGGCGGCAGCCTGGCGCATCTGCTCGGCACCGACGACGTGGGCCGCGATATTCTGTCTCGCCTGATGTATGGCGCGCGCCTGTCGCTGCTGGTGGGCTGCCTGGTGGTGGTCCTGTCGCTGATCCTCGGCGTGGTGCTCGGCCTGGTGGCGGGCTATTTCGGCGGAGTGGTGGACTCAATCATCATGCGCGTCGTCGATATTATGCTGGCGCTGCCGAGTCTGCTTCTGGCGCTGGTGCTGGTGGCTATCTTCGGACCCTCCATCGTCAACGCCTCGCTGGCGCTGACCTTCGTGGCGCTCCCGCACTATGTGCGTCTGACGCGCGCGGCGGTGCTGGTGGAGGTCAACCGCGACTACGTGACCGCTTCCCGCGTGGCGGGCGCCGGGGCGATGCGCCAGATGTTCGTCAATATTCTGCCTAACTGTCTCGCGCCGCTGATCGTTCAGGCGTCGCTGGGCTTTTCTAACGCCATTCTCGACATGGCCGCGCTGGGGTTCCTCGGCATGGGCGCGCAGCCGCCGACGCCGGAGTGGGGCACCATGCTCTCCGACGTATTGCAGTTCGCGCAGAGCGCCTGGTGGGTGGTGACCTTCCCGGGCGTGGCGATCCTGCTGACGGTGCTGGCATTTAACCTGATGGGTGACGGTCTGCGTGACGCGCTCGATCCCAAACTGAAGCAGTAAGAGGTTCGAGATGGCGTTATTGAATGTAGATAAATTATCGGTGCATTTCGGCGATGAAAACGCGCCGTTCCGCGCCGTGGACCGCATCAGCTATAGCGTGAAGCAGGGCGAAGTGGTCGGCATCGTCGGGGAGTCTGGATCCGGTAAATCCGTCAGCTCGTTGGCGATTATGGGTCTGATTGATTACCCCGGCCGGGTCATGGCGGACAAACTGGAGTTTAACGGCCGCGACCTGCAGCGCATCTCTGAAAAAGAGCGGCGCCAGCTGGTGGGGGCGGAGGTGGCGATGATCTTCCAGGATCCGATGACCAGCCTCAATCCCTGCTTTACCGTCGGCTTCCAGATTATGGAAGCGATAAAAGTCCATCAGGGCGGCAACAAGCAAACCCGCCGCCAGCGGGCCATCGACCTGCTGAACCAGGTCGGCATTCCCGATCCGGCGTCGCGGCTGGACGTCTACCCGCATCAGCTTTCCGGCGGGATGAGCCAGCGCGTCATGATCGCGATGGCGATTGCCTGTCGGCCAAAATTGCTGATTGCCGATGAACCGACCACCGCGCTGGACGTGACCATTCAGGCGCAGATCATCGAGCTGCTGCTGGAACTGCAGCAGCAGGAGAATATGGCGCTGGTGTTGATCACCCACGACCTGGCGCTGGTGGCCGAGGCCGCGCATAAAATTATCGTTATGTATGCCGGTCAGGTGGTGGAGACTGGCGATGCGAAGGATATTTTCCGCGCGCCGCGCCATCCATACACCCAGGCGCTGCTGCGTGCGCTGCCGGAGTTTGCCCAGGATAAAGCGCGTCTGGCGTCGCTGCCGGGCGTAGTGCCGGGGAAATATGACCGTCCCAACGGCTGCCTGCTGAACCCGCGCTGCCCCTATGCTACGGATAAATGCCGTAGCGAAGAGCCGGCGCTCGCGGATCTCAATGGCGGTCGCCAGTCTAAATGTCACTACCCACTCGATGATGCCGGGAGGCCTGGATTATGAGTACGCAAAAGGCCGCCACGCCACAACCGCTGTTGCAGGCCATTGATCTGAAAAAACACTACCCGGTGAAGAAGGGGTTATTCGCCCCGGAACGGCTGGTGAAGGCGCTGGACGGCGTCTCCTTTACTCTTGAGCGCGGTAAAACGCTGGCGGTGGTGGGAGAGTCGGGCTGCGGTAAATCGACCCTCGGTCGTCTGCTGACGATGATTGAAATTCCCACCGGCGGCGAGCTCTATTATCAGGGGCAGGATCTGCTTAAGCACGACCCACAGGCGCAGAAGCTGCGGCGGCAAAAAATCCAGATTGTGTTCCAGAACCCCTACGGTTCTCTGAACCCGCGTAAAAAAGTGGGGCAGATTCTGGAAGAGCCGCTGCTGATTAACAGTAGCCTGAGCAAAGAGCAGCGCCGCGAAAAAGCGCTGGCGATGATGGCGAAAGTGGGCCTGAAAACAGAGCATTACGATCGCTACCCGCATATGTTCTCCGGCGGTCAGCGCCAGCGTATCGCCATTGCCCGCGGTCTGATGCTGGATCCGGACGTGGTGATCGCCGATGAGCCGGTCTCCGCGCTGGACGTTTCGGTACGCGCTCAGGTGCTGAACCTGATGATGGATCTGCAGCAGGATTTAGGTCTGTCCTATGTGTTTATCTCCCACGATCTGTCGGTCGTCGAGCATATCGCTGATGAAGTGATGGTGATGTATCTCGGCCGCTGCGTGGAGAAGGGCACCAAGGACCAGATCTTTAACAATCCGCGTCATCCGTACACCCAGGCGCTGTTGTCGGCGACGCCGCGTCTGAACCCGGACGACCGTCGCGAGCGGATTAAGCTGACCGGCGAGCTGCCGAGCCCGCTGAATCCGCCGCCGGGCTGCGCCTTCAACGCGCGCTGCCGCCGGCGCTTCGGCCCTTGCACCCAGCTTCAGCCGCAGCTGAAGGATTACGGCGGCCAGCTGGTGGCCTGCTTTGCCGTCGACCAGGATGAGAATCCGCAAAAGCCCCACGCCTGATGGCACGCTCCCGGTCCGATAACCGGGGGCTTCTCTCCCGCCGGGGATAAAACCCGGCGATATCGCCTTTTATCGCAGTGAATGCCACGTCCTCGGCGCATTCTTCGTCGATTATCCGAAAAAATAAGACTTTCAGTCCATTTTTATAGAATTAAAGAGAAATTAAAATGGTTCAGGTTTATTCTTTCGCTGATCTGACGCTATGATTCTATCATTACCTAATACATTTATATAAAAACGGACGGGAAGCGCGGTGGAAGCGTGGTTTAAGGATGGACGCATACCTAAAAAATGGGGCTATCCTTCTGAAAAGAAAATGTTAGTGTAGCGATACTTCTGCCGTGGAATCACACCGGAAATCAAATTCTAAACTATTATAACCCTGTCAACCGTATGTATTGGTACGTCTCCAACGGCGCGTTTTCTGCCATACCAGAGACGCAACGATATTTTAAATATACTTAGAAAATAACAACAAACTTAATATGAAATTTTTAAAATCATGAGGTTATCAATGAACCATTATGATGATCTGCAGCGCTTTCAGGAAAAAACGCGGACGCAAAACCTCAAATTTCAGGATCTTTCATCGCAAGCCGCCACGCGCGAGCATGGCGACTGGGCGATCCTCAATCAGCTAAATCCCGGCGCAGAGAAACCCTCTTCCCTGGCGCTGGGAGGCTCGGTTTCCGCGCCCCTGCCGCAGTCAGTGCCCGCGGATCTGTTCCACCAGATAGAAGCGGCCGTAGCGGCGGCGCCAGCCTCCGCTTCCGTTGTGCCTGCCGCTCCGGCCGCGCCAGCGGCCCCGCAGCCGGCCGTGGAGACCGCCACCGCCGCGCCGGAGCCAGTCAGGCAGGAGCCTGCGGTGACCCCTGCGCCTTCAATCCCGGCGCCTGAACCGGCAATGGCGCAGCCGAGAATGGCTCCTCGACCCGCGCCCACCGCCGAGAACTATGCCCACCTGTTCGCGGCGAAAAGCGCAGAGCCGGTGGCGAAAAATAAAGACCAGCCTTTGAAATCACTTCTGGAAAGGATCGCAACATGCCGTTGATTTGCGTCTGTTCACCGAAAGGTGGCGTAGGGAAAACGACCCTGGCGGCCAATTTAGCCTATTCGCTGGCGCGGACCGGCAGCAAAGTGCTGGCGCTGGATTTTGATGTCCAGAACGCGCTGCGTTTGCATTTTGGCGTGCCGCTGAACGATGAGCGCGGCTATGTGGCGAAGGCGCTGGAGCTGCACGACTGGAGCCAGTGCGTGCTGAGCGCCGGCAGCAACATTTTCGTCCTGCCGTATGGCGAAGTGAGCGAAGCGCAGCGTCAGGCGTTTGATGAGCAGCTGACCCACAATGACCATTTTCTCCAGCGCGGACTGTCCGCACTGCTGAATTATCCCGGACTTATCACCATCGCCGATATGCCGCCAGGGCCTTCGCCGGCGCTAAAGGCGCTGACGGGGCTGGCGGACCTGCATCTGATCCCGCTGCTGGCTGATACTGCCTCGATGTCGACCCTGGCGCACGTGGAAAAACAGCGCCTGACCGGCGCGGCGCTGAATCACAAGCATGGGCACTATTTCGTCATTAACCAAAGCGATAGCCGTCGCCAGGTCAGCCGGGACGTCACCAGCCTGATGGAAGAGAAGCTGGGCGAGCGACTGCTTGGCATCGTCCATCGTGATGAAAGCGTGGTGGAGGCCAATGCGTCGCAGAAGTCGATTCTGGACTTTAACGCTTCCTCGGCAGCGGCCTTCGATATTGAAATTATTGCTAAAAAAATATCTTCGCTGTTGGGTATCCATATTGGCGATGGCACGGTGCACAGCCAGCCACGCATGTCAGGGCTTTAACTTATTGCAGGGCTGCTGAATGAAAAAATCTCTTTTTTGGTTGCTGGCGCTGGTGCTGTCACCCGTCGCCGTGCTGGTGGTGATCACGCCGATGGACAGCCAGAAGCAGTATATTTTTGGTCTGCTGAGCATCGGTATTCTCTTTCTGATGGGGTTCAGCAAGCGCCGCAGCGTATCGGTCATTATGGTCGTCACGTCGCTGCTGATGTCTACCCGTTACATGTATTTTCGCCTCACGCAGACCCTGCACTTCAACTCAGCTATTGAAACTATCCTCGGCATGGGGCTCTTTCTGGCGGAAGTCTATATCTGGGTGATGCTGCTGCTTAACTATCTGCAGACCGTGTGGCCGCTGAAGCGCGGTATTGTTCCGCTGCCGGATGATATGAGCAAGTGGCCGACGGTGGATATCTATATTCCGAGCTATAACGAACCGCTTGAGGTGGTGCGTGACACCGTCCTCGCGGCACAATGTATTGATTATCCAAAAGATAAAATGAAAATCTATCTTCTGGATGATGGTAAGCGCAGCGAGTTTGCCGTCTTCGCCGCCGACGTCGGGGTGGGTTATATCACCCGCAACGATAACAAACACGCTAAAGCGGGAAACCTCAACCACGCCCTAACCCTGACCCAGGGGGAGCTTATCTGTGTTTTCGACTGCGACCACGTTGCCACGCGCGTGTTTCTGCAGGCCACCGTCGGCGGCTTCCTGAAAGATCCGATGCTGGCTCTGGTGCAGACGCCGCACTACTTCTATTCCCCGGATCCGTTCGAGCGCAACCTCTCCGTCGGACGCAACATCCCGAACGAAGGGATGCTGTTCTATGGCCCGATTCAGCAGGGCAACGATAACTGGAACGCCACCTTTTTCTGCGGCTCCTGCGCGGTGATCCGCCGCGAGGCGCTGGCGCAGATCGGCGGTTTCGCCGTGGAAACGGTGACCGAAGATGCCCATACGGCGCTCAAGTTCCAGCGCCTTGGTTGGAAGTCGGCCTTTCTCGATATCCCGCTGGCGGCTGGTCTCGCCACCGAGCGCCTGGTGGTGCACGTTATCCAGCGTACCCGCTGGGCGCGCGGGATGACGCAGATTTTTCGCGTCGATAACCCGCTGTTTGGCCGCGGGCTGACCTTCCAGCAGCGCTTGTGCTACCTCAGCGCCATGCTCTACTACCAGTTTGCGCTCCCGAGGGTAGTGTTTGTCACCGCCCCGCTGGCTTATCTGCTTTTTAACCTCAATATCATTTACTCGTCAGCGAGCCTGATCGTCTCCTATGCGCTGCCGCACCTGTTTCTCGCCATCTACGTCGGTTCGCGAATGAACGGCCGCTATCGCTACAGCTTCTGGGGGGAAATCTACGACATTGTGCTGGCTTTCCACCTGGTGCTGCCGACCCTGGTGACGATGATTTTCCCCAAACGCGGCAAATTCAACGTCACCGATAAGGGCGGCCTGCTGGACGTCGGCTACTTCGATTTCACCGTGGTGCGTCCGCACCTGGTGGTGGCCTGTCTGCTGGCGCTGGGGGTGATCGTCGGCATCGTCCGGGCGATTGGCCATGACTACTTTGGCTCGGACCCCAACGTTATCGCTCTGAACGTCGGGTGGGGGATCTACAGCCTGATCTTCCTGCTGGCGGCGATTGCCGTGGCGCGTGAAACGCGGCAGGTGCGGAAAACCATTCGTATCGATGTCGATATCCCGGTAGTGATCCATTACGCCAGCGGCATCGTGTCCCGCAGCCACACCGAGGATCTGTCGATGGGCGGTTGCCGCGTGGTGGCGCCGGATAAGCGCCATCTGGAGGATGATATCGAAGAGGTTGAGCTGATCCTGCAGTCCGGGGCTATCTCCATCCCGGCCCAGTTGGTCACCTCTGACGAGCGCTTCCTGCGCCTCAAGTTTGATGAAGATATTCCGCTTTCGCGCCGCCGTGAGCTGGTGCGCGTGGTGCTGGCCCGCGCGGATGCGTGGATTAATCCGCCGCGCCCGCAGGATAACCCGTTCCGCTCCTTCTTCACCATTTTACGCTGCGTGTTCGAACTGTTCTGGCTGACGTGGAAAACCCGTCGCAGCCAGCGCAATCGGGCAACAGTGGCGAAAACGGCGCAGGAGGATGGCACGTTATGAAGCGATTAACGACGCTGGCGCTGCTGGCAGGGATGCTCTCTGCGCCTGCGCTGCACAGTGAAGAACCGGGCTCCGGCGCCGCCGCGCCGCTGAGCTTTCCGCAGCTCAATGGCGCGGCGGACAGCGAGCCAGGCGACGAACCCCCGGCCGCCTCGCCGGAGGAGAGCGCCTCCCCGACAGCCCCCGCCACCGCCGGCGATGCGGCGGCGACGGCCCCTGCGCCGGATATGCCGGACTTGCCCCCGCCGGTGAGCGGGTCGGCCGCGCCGGAGGTCATTCCTGTCGCTCCGGTCTGGGGAGGCGATCTGAATCTGGCGCAGATGGGGATGCCGGACGGCATTATCCTCAGCGGCGGTCAGCGGCAGGGGGGCGTCAGCTTTACCCTGCCTTCCGATCAGGTGGTGATCCATTCGCAGCTTAGCCTTGCCGTTCGCGTATCGCCGGAAATGGTGAGTCGCAACGCCACCCTGCAGCTGATGCTCAACGGTCAACCGCTCGGCACCCTGCCGCTGGGGGCCGATGGCGAGGATGTCTCCCATTATCAACTGGATATCCCGCCCGCGCTGATGGTTTCCAGTAATAACCTGAGCGTGAAGATCAACGATGGCGATACCCTGCAGTGCCAGCGTGACATTCATGATTCGTCGCGGGTGACGGTGCTGCCCACGTCGCATTTCAGCTGGGAAAGCCAGCAGTTGAACATCAGCGACGATCTGAGCCACTTCCCGCGTCCATTCTTCGACAGCATGCAGATGACGCCGGCGGACATCGCCGTTTCCTATGGAGCGAAGCCGTCGGCCGACGTCTTCAGCGCCGCGGCGCTGGTCTCTTCCTGGCTGGGTATCCAGGCGGACTATCGCGGCATCGCCTTCAGCGCGCTGCGCGACCGCCTGCCGGAACGCCACGGTATCGTGATTGGCCACCCGGGCGAGCAGGTGGGCGGCATGACGTTGCCGGAAACCGATAAGCCACTGCTGCGCATCATCGCCAACCCCGCCAATCCAGCCTACAAGCTGCTGTTGATTGTCGGCAAAAACGATACCGCGCTGCGCATGGCCGCCTGGCGCCTGACCCGCGGCAACTTCGCGCCGCAAACCGCGACGCTGGATGTTGAACCACAGACCATCCCGGTTGGCAAAGCGTACGATGCGCCGCGCTGGATCCCCACCGATCGTCCAGTCAGACTCAGCGAACTGCTGCGTAAGGATCAAAGCCCGACCGTCAGCGGCGTCTGGCACGAACCTTTACGTATCGCCTTCCGCGCCGCGCCGGACCTCTATCTGTGGGATGGCGAGACGATCCCGCTGCAGGTTGGCTACCGCTTCCCGTCGGAGAGTTGGATCAATGAAGACAAGTCCCTGCTGAGCGTCACGCTCAACGGCACCTTCCTCAACAACCTGCCGATGAACAAGCAGGGGCCGCTGGAGAAAGTCTGGCGCTACCTCGGGGGCGATGCGCGCCAGGAGCGCTTTACCATCCCGCTGGCACCCTACCTGATCTATGGCGATAACCAGCTGTCGATGTACTTCAATGTGGTGCCGAAGGACGATGTTCCGTGCTCGGTTCTGCTGAATAACAATATCAAGAGCCGCATCACTGACGACTCATGGATTGATTTGAGCAAAACGCGACACTTCTCGCTGCTGCCAAACCTCTCCTATTTCGTCGGCGCCTCTTTCCCTTTCTCGCGGCTGGCGGACTATTCGCAAACGACGCTCCTGCTGCCGGCGGAACCGTCTGAGACCCAGGTGGCAACCCTGCTGAATCTGGCGGCGCGCTCCGGGAATGCGACCGGCACCGCGCTGGCGAATAACCGCGTCGTGCTTGGGATGCCCACCGGCGGCGGGGATTTGCAGTCGCTGCGCGAACGTGATGTGCTGGCGGTCACCGCTCTCGATCAGCAGGCCTTCAACCAGAGCCTGCTGGCCGACTCACCCTACCGCCCGGTGGATAATGTGCTGAGCGTCCGCGAGCCCGACCTGTGGCAAAAAGCGCAGCGCCGACTCACCGGCGACTGGACCTCCGCCAGCCTCGATGCCGATCGCTACTTCTCATCCAGCAGCGCCTGGCGCGGGTTTATCAGCTATCGTTCGCCGTGGAACCCCGCCCGCCTGGTGGTGGTGGCGATGGCCAGCAATGATGACCAGCTGGCGCGACTGAAAAACGATCTGGACTCACCGCGCATCAATGCCGGGATCCGTGGCGATACCGCGGTGATCACCAGCGATAACGGGGTGCGTAGTTTCCAGGTGAGTACGCCGTTCCCCAGCGGTCAGATGCCGTGGTACATGATGTCGGTCTGGTATGCCAGCCAGCACTCCGGTTTCCTCGCTCTGCTGGGGCTGATTGCCACCTCGATAATGGGACTGGCGCTGACCGCGATGTTTAAACGTCACGCCCGTAAGCGTCTGGGTTCGGGGGATAACCAATGAAAAGAAAGATAACGATAACGATGAAAAGCTCCCGGCGGCTCACCACATTCTGCCTCACCGGCGCCCTGGCTCTCGGCGCTTCTGGCGGCGCGCTGGCGGCGGGTAACGATGCGGCGCTGCAGGCGCTGTTCGCCCAGGCCAACTACTGGCATGAGAAATCCCATGACGAGCTGGCGATGGAGTCCCTGCAGAAGGTGCTCTCGGTGGATGCCAACAACACCCAGGCGCTGTATCTGATGGCGCTCTGGTCGCAGCAGGGCGGCGATATGCAGGCGGCGGCGCAGTGGCGCGCGCGGCTGGCGAAAGCGGCGCCGGACAGCCCGGGACTGCAGGATCTGGACAACGCCAAAAAAATGTCGCAGGTGCCGCAGGGCCAGCTCAGTCTGGCTCGCCAGCAGGCGCGCGGCGGCAATATCCCCGGCGCGCTGGCGACCTGGCGCAGCATGTTCAATGGCAATACGCCGCCTGCCGGGCTGGCGGCGGAATATTACCTGACCATGGCCAGCGACAAATCGCTCTATCCGCAGGCCATTAGCGAACTGCGGCAGTACGTGGCGCAGCATCCCCAGGAGAACGCCCCGCGGGTAGCGTTGGGCAAAGCGTTAACCTGGCGGGAAGATACCCGTCGGGAAGGGATCGCCCTGCTCGAGCCGATGGCCAGCGGCAATAAAGAGGCGGACAGCGGCTTGCGTCAGGCCTTGCTCTGGCTGGGGCCGCAGGCCGGGGATGAGCAGTATTACGACACCTGGATGCAGCGTCATCCGCAGGATAGCGAAGTTCAGAACTACTTTCGTGAACGGCGCAGCGGCCAGGCGCGCGGCCAGGGCTACGCCAATCTCAACAGCGGCAATACCGCTGCCGCGAAGCAGCAGTTTGAAGAGGTATTGCAGACCAACCCGCAGGATGCCGATGCGTTGGCGGGCATGGGCTATATCGCGCAGCGCAGCGGCGACTACCAGGCCGCATCGCAATATCTGAGCCGGGCGGCGGACCTCGGCGGCGACGCCTCGGCGACCCGCCGTCAGCAGGCGGCTGATGCCCTGTTCTACGGCCAGCTGGCGCAGGCTCAGCAGGCCTATAAGCAGGGCAATATCAGCCAGGCGCTGGCGCTCTCCGCGCCGCTTGCGCAGCAGAGCGGGGCGCGGGGCGCCTCGGCGAAGCTGTTTCGCGCCGATGTGCTGCGACATAACAAAGATTTACCCCAGGCCGAGCAAACGCTGCGCTCACTGTTAAACGACGACCCGCAGAATGCGGCGGCGCGGGAAAACCTCTACTACGTGCTGCGCGAGCAGAATAAATCCGCCGAGGCGCAGGCGATGCTGCAGACGCTGCCGCAGAGCCTACAGCAAAAACTGCAGCCGCGAGTGGTGGCCGGCATGCCAGGCGACGCCCTGCGTCGTCAGGCCCAGGCGCAGGTCAGCAGCGGTAACCCAGCCGGCGCAATAGCCACCCTGCGCGAAGGCGTTGCCCGCTATCCAGACGATCCCTGGCTGCGTCTCGATCTGGCCCGACTGCTGCAAAAATCGGGTAACGCCAGCGAGGCCTCTTCGCTGATGTCGGCGGCCTATCGCCCCGGCGCCAGCAATAGCGCGTTGTATGCCGCCGCGCTGTTCGCCAGCGAAAACGGCGCCTGGCAACAGGCGCAGACGCTGCTGGCGCGCATTCCCGGCGGCAGCCAGACCAGCGACATGCGCGATTTACGCCAGCGGGTGAACTACAACCTGCAGCTGGTGACCGCCGAAAACTACCTGGCGCAGGGCAATACCATCGCCGCCAGCAATACCCTGCGGGCGATGGCCTCTACGCCGCCGAAAGCCCCGGCGGACGCCGGCAAGCTGGCGCGGCTGCTGGCCGAGAGCGGCGACCTGACCACCGCGGTATCGCTGGTGCGCAACAATATCAGCGGCGGGGTGTCCGGCAACGCCGGGGATTACGCCGATCAGATCGCCGTCCTGAACCAGGCCGGGCTGACCGGCGAGGCGCAGAACCTGATCAGCAATCCGCAGCTGCAGGCCAGCAGTACGCCGACGCAGCTGGCGAGCATTCGCAATGGCTATGTGATCAACGAGGCCGACCGCCTGCGCGAGCAGGGCAATTATGCCGCGGCGTATGACAAGCTGATCCGCGCCATGCAAAGCGATCCGCAGAATACCGATCTGATGTTCGCCATGGCGCGGCTGTACCAGAGCGGCAAAATGAACAAAGAGGCCGGGGTGGTCTATGACTATCTGATGACGCGCGATACGCCGAACCAGGATGCGCGCGCCGGGGCCATTGACGTGGCGCTGTCGGCGGGGAACAACGATCGCGCGGAACAGCTGGCCGGCGGCTTGCGTCAGGATAACTCCCCGGATCGCCTGCTGCTGCTGGCGAGAGTGGCGGAGGCCCAGGGTCATCATCAGCAGGCGATGACCTACCTGCGCAGCGCTCGCGGCAAACTGCTGGGCATGCAAAGCACCAACAGCAGCGAAACGCCGACCGTCGGCGGGGTGCTGGCGGCGGATAACCCCTTCATCGGCGTGTCGCAAACGTCGGCGCCGACGCGGACGGCCTCCGCCTACGGGCAGTATATGCCGTGGCAGGTTGCCCAGTCGGCCGCCGCGCCCGGCTCCTCGCTGCCGGGGATCCAGCGCACCGATCTGCCGGTGGACACCGCCCAGACGCGGATGCTGCGTCAGGTGGACACCATGATGGAGTCGCTGCAGGAGAAAACCGGCAGCTGGCTGCAGGGGGGAATGGACGTGCGCGGACGCGACGGCGAATCGGGCACCAGCAAGCTGACGGAGCTCAGAACGCCGCTGACCTGGTCCTCCTCGCCGTTTGGCGACTCGCGCTTTGACTTTACCGTCACCCCGGTGTCGTTAAACGCCGGGACCGCCAGCGGCGACGCCTGGCGTCGCTACGGCGCCAACCCGCTGGCCAACGCGGTCTCCAATATGGTGAGTACCGCCACCAGCGAGCAGGCGGCGATCGCCTCGATGACCGAGGCGGAGCGGACGGCCTATTTTGCCAGCAATCCGGGGGCAGAGGCGTTAAGCGGCCTGGGCACCCTGAACGCGGCGGACTTCAATCCGACCACCAGCAGCGGGATGGAAAACCTGGCGAAGCTCGGGAGCTATGATTCGGGGCAGGTGGCCAGCTATCTTTCCTCGTCCAGCCGTAAGCCGAACGTTGACCAGACCAGCGGCTCGACCGATTCGCAGAAGGCCAACGGCGTCGAACTGGCGCTGGCGCTAAGCGGTGACGATTACCGGGTCGATATCGGCAGCACGCCGCTGGGCCAGGATCTGAATACCGTTGTCGGCGGGGTGAAATGGTCGCCCAAGCTGACCAACTATCTGTCGCTGATCCTCACCGGCGAACGCCGCTCGCTCACCGACAGCCTGCTTTCGTATGTCGGTCTGAAGGATGCCTATTCCGGTAAAACCTGGGGGCAGGTGACGAAAAACGGCGGCACCCTGCAGCTGAGTTATGACGACGGTGACGCGGGCTTCTACGTTGGCGGCGGCGGTTACAGCTACCTGGGGCAGAACGTCGCCAGCAACACCAGCATCAACGCCAATGCCGGGGTCTATCTGCGGCCCTATCATGACGAATACCGCCAGCTGCAGGCCGGGTTGAGCATGAGCTATATGGATTACTCCAAAAACCTCAGCTACTTCACCTATGGCCAGGGGGGCTACTTTAGTCCGCAAAACTACGTCAGCGTGTCGCTGCCGGTCAGTCTGACGGAAAAATATGATAACTGGACCATGAAGCTCGGCGGCTCGGTGGGCTACCAGTCTTACAGCCAGGATAAGAGCGCCTATTTCCCGACCAATTCGGAGTGGCAGCAGACCCTGGAGACGGCGGTGAGCAATGGGTTTGCCAAGGAAGCCTACTATTCTGCGACCTCGAAGAGCGGCATCGGCTATACCCTGCGCGCCGGGGCGGATTACAAGGTCAACAAACAGATGACGCTGGGGGGCCAGATTGGCTATGACACCTTCGGGGATTATAACGAAAGCACCGCCGGGCTCTATATTCGCTATATGTTAGGAGATCATTGATGATGACGGAGAACAATAACCCGGTGGTGATGACCTGGTTTCAGCAGCAGCAAACGCCTGCCGGATGGTTCGATCTGTTGATTATTATGGTCGAAGGTATGTTAAATAATGCCGGCGAGCTGGAAAGTCAGCCCTTCCTGCGTCAGATGGGCGCCTCGTTGGCGGAGACCCATCCGTTGCCGGCGTCGGAGACCGTAGGGGAGCTGGAGGCGAATATCAACCGGCTGCTGACCCATTTCCACTGGGGGGTGGTGACCATCGACGTCGGTGAGGATGGCCTGCGCTTGCGCCATCAGGCGTTGCCGGTCAGCCGCGACGATGCGGGGCGCGTGCGCTGGTGCAACGCGTTCTGTGCCATACTCGAGGGGTTATATTCTCGCTGGCTGCAGAGTCAGGGAGGCAGCGCTCACGTAATATTGCAGCGTGAGCGGGTGTTCTCTGTCTCTGACGTTCAGTTTCTTTACTACCATCCATAATGAGTGAATTTATGCCCCTGCGTGCTTTAGTGGCGGTGATAGTGACAACGGCAGTAATGCTGGTGCCCCGGGCGTGGGCGGATACGGCCTGGGAGCGTTATAAGGCCCGTTTTATGATGCCGGACGGCCGTATCATTGATACCGCCAATGGCAATGTGTCGCATACGGAAGGCCAGGGCTTCGCCATGCTCCTGGCGGTGGCGAATAACGATCGCCCGGCGTTCGACAAGCTGTGGCAGTGGACAGACAGCACCCTGCGCGACAAGTCTAACGGGCTGTTTTACTGGCGCTATAACCCGGTGGCGCCGGACCCGATCGCCGATAAAAACAACGCCACCGATGGCGATACCCTGATCGCCTGGGCGCTGCTGCGCGCGCAAAAGCAGTGGCAGGACAAGCGCTACGCCACGGCCTCCGATGCCATCACCGCCTCCCTGCTGAAATATACGGTGGTGACTTTCGCCGGTCGCCAGGTGATGCTCCCGGGCGTGAAGGGGTTTAACCGCAACGACCACCTGAACCTTAACCCCTCCTATTTCATCTTCCCGGCCTGGCGGGCCTTTGCGGAGCGGACGCACCTGACCGCCTGGCGGACATTGCAGAGTGACGGGCAGGCGCTGCTGGGGCAGATGGGCTGGGGGAAATCGCATCTGCCCAGCGACTGGGTGGCGCTGCGGGCGGATGGCAAGATGCTGCCGGCCAAAGAGTGGCCGCCGCGGATGAGTTTCGATGCGATCCGTATCCCGCTGTATATCTCGTGGGTCGATCCGCACAGCGCCTTGCTCGCACCGTGGAAAGCCTGGATGCAGAGTTACCCGCGCCTGCAAACTCCGGCGTGGATCAACGTTAGCACCAACGAGGTCGCCCCGTGGAATATGGCCGGCGGCCTGCTGGCGGTGCGTGATTTAACGCTTGGCGAACCGCTGGAAGCGCCGCAGATTGACGACAAGGATGATTATTACTCCGCCAGCCTCAAGCTGCTGGTCTGGCTGGCGAAACAGGATCAGCGCTAGCGCTGTGATGGCTTTGCAGGTTTCTCAGCCCGTATCCTGCGGGCTGAGAGAAAAGAGCAGGAACGTCTCACGATGTAAGGCCGCCAGAATAGGCGGCCTTGTCGCTTATTGCGGATAAGGCACCCAACTGCCGCCATTCAACTGGACATAAGGCTTGCCCTGATACTGGATAACGATGGCGTTGGCGTTTTCGGACACCGCCGCGCTCTGCGGCAGGTTGGCGACATACTGCTGCCAGTTGACGCTGTCTTCGCTGAACATTTTGCCGTCGAGGGCGCGCACCACCAGCTCCGACACCGCCAGGTAGCTGCTGGGCTGATCGATGATAATTGGCGCGCCTTCATGCGGCGCCTTCATGCCGAAGAATTTCACCGCCGTCGGGACGTTAGTGATCGACGGGCTCGGGATATCCCGCAGGCCAGACACCTGCATCTTATCGCCCTTCAGCGCGCCGCCGTGTTCCGGCACCACCACCACCATCACCTTACGCCCCGATTTTTCCAGTTCGGTGAAGAAGTTATCCAGGTCGTCAAACAGCTTCTGCGCCCGCACTTTGTAGTCCGCGGTTTTGCTTTGTCCCGGGAAGTGATTGCCGTCATGCAGCGGCAGGGTGTTATAGAACGTGGCGCTCCGCGGATTGCTGCTGGCCTCTTCGGTCTTCAGCCAGCGGTTGAGAACCGCGAGATCCTCATACACTGGCGAGCCATCAAATGCCTGCAGGCTGACCGGCAGACCTCTCTGGTCCATCAGCGGGCTCTGCATGCCGCCCAGCGAACGCAGCTCTTTTAGGAAGTCGCCGAACAGGCCGTTGTGGCCGAGCATCAACTGCTGGTTGAAGCCGAGTTTCGCCAGGTTTTCAAACAGGTAGCAATCGGCGCCGGATGGCTGATACAGGTTGGTATGCGACAGCTGGCCGCAGCTGGCGCGCAGCAGACGCACCGCCGCAGGTCCGCTGTAGGAGGTCGCTGAGTTAAAGTTTTTGAAGACGATATCGAAATGCTTCCACAGCGGGTGGTCCATCAGCCCGGCGGCTTCAATATCCGACCAGGAGAGCGAGCAGATATTGATCACCAGCAGGTCAAACGGCTGCGCATCCGCCGGCAGCTGGTCCGGAAACGGTGTCTTGCGCTTCTGCTCGGCGGCATAGAAACCGTTCAGCCAGTTGGTGAGGTTGGCCGAGGTCGGCGGTTCGGTCTGCGGCGGAATATCGCTGCTGGCCGGGCTGGACGCGGCGCCAGCGGCGGCGTTGGTCCCGACGTTGGCCGGCGCGGTGGCGGCGGCAGTGGTGGGCTGACCGGCAGGCCAAATGGTAAAGGCCGGCAGCAGCGGACTGACCGCCTGCCAGACGACCATCGCGGAGACAAACACGGTAACGCGCAGCCACTGGCTGATAAACAGCCACAGCACCAGTAAAACAAAGAAGGCGCCGACCATGCTCCAGTTGATAAAGCGGACAATCAGATCCCAGATATAGCTGGCGCTGAAGCCGGCGATTTGCGATCCCTGGCTAAAAATCGACTCTGGCCCGGGCAGCCAGGTATCGTGCCAGAACAGCGCGAATCCCAGCGGAATGGCGATCCAGTGGCGGATGCGGTGCAGCTTTTCGCGCGGGATCGGCACCAGCAGAAAGGCGAGAAACACCAGGTTAAGCATCGGGTGAAAATTGAGATACCCGGCCCACAGCAGGGCAAACTTGACCAGAAAGTAGAAGTTCCAGCCGCCAAGGCCGCGCCAGTACTGCCAGAGCGGAAGCGGTGCCGCGGTCGTTTTTTTATTTGTCATTTGTTCGCTTTGCCTTGCTTAACCGTTGTTCCCCGGCGTAATACCCCTGCCGGTTTCACGTAACGGGGTTTAAAGAACATCAGTCTTAACGTCGTGCGGATCCGGCGCTGATAGTGGCGCGTCAGGTAGCCCAGCGGAAAAAACAGCAGGGCGCAGAGCACCACCAGTTGCAGAATATCGGCGATAGACATCATCAGGCTTGCTCCTCACGGGTGGTTAACCGGTGTGGTTCGGGGTAGCGTCGCCAGTGGCGTCCATCATGGGTGGCGTTGATGGTCTCGTTTTTACCGACCGTGAGAGGCAGCGGCGTATTCCAGCGCGCCGGCTCGATGCCGCGCATGATCACAATTTCCGAGAGAATCTGTTTGTCTTCAAACCACACCATGCGGTTAGAAAAAATATCGCCGGTCGGCAGCGGGAAAATGTGGTTTAGCGCGGTATCGAGGTCATTGATCCGGCAAAACGACAAGAACAGCACCAGCCGGTTATTGCCGATGGTCATGATGTCGCCCATCCGGTTGGGTTTGCATAACGTCAGCGCCTGCTCAACGCGCAGCCCCGGCGCCGGGCGCAGGGCCACCATCACGCCTTTGCTGTCGGCCGGCAGCAGGGTATTGGTCATCACGTTGTGCACCGCTTCGCAAAAGGCGTCCCATTTCTGATAGCCGCGCAGTTTTAACGGCTGGCTCCAGGTCAGCAGGGTGGCAAAATCTTCCGGGATATGGCGGGAGAACTTTTGGTTCTGAACGCTTTCAATCAGCGTCAGGCAGCGGGAAAGCGACGCGCTGTTAGGGATCACCAGGCTGGCGCCGCTGCTCAGCAGCAGCCGCTCATCAGTCGCGCGCAGGCTGGGGGTTTGTTCGCGGACAATAATTTTCAGCGCCGTGCCGCGCTGACGGCGCAGGGTATGAATATAGCGGCCCAGCTGTTCAATTTGCGTATTTTGGGTAATGGAGAAGAGGATCGTCGCCGCTTGCGCGGTGCGCCCGGCGTTGAAGACCTCGTCGTTGGTGTCAAACAGGGTCCAGTATTCCGACAGCGGCGGGGCACCTTCCAGCACGCGCACATTGCTGAGGATCGCTTTTTCATCGCTGCGCGGCTGCACGCTGGTTTCAGCGTCCTGCGCTAATCGCCAGCCGGCGTCATCATGTTGCACCATCAGCTGCTGCTGGGCGCTGATGCCCTTATCGCTTCCCCACCAGGCAATATCAAAGATATGCCGGTCGCCCTGGTAACGAATACTTGCCAGTCCGGAAAGGGAGCGGTACTCACGTAATAAGGGAGTCAGCTGCCGATCAATATCCTGCGCGGAATTGATCGCTAAGAATGCGCAGCGATGATATTGCGCCCAGCGGCTGGTCTTTTCCACCCAGGCGCATAACTTTTCGTTATTTATATTTTGCCAGGCATTTTCAGCACATAGCAGAATAAATAAATAATTGCCAGGTTCGAGGGAGCAGACCAAGTCGCGATGTATTTCTTCCAGCGCCTCCGGACGATTCGGCAGGGTAAACAGTGCAATATTATCCGGGCCGTGAATGTGTTCTAATGAAATGATATCATTTGGTTTATTCCCCATCACCAGCGCGGCAACCTTGCTGTTTTTCGCCTGCGTGGCCAGCGTCTGATTAAATAGACTGACGGCATCGGCATAACGGTCAACGTTGAGCCACCATACCCCGCCGACCGGCATATGGCACACTTCATCCCATAATGATGAAATACCCAAAGTAAATACACTATCCACGGCATCCCTCGTGCGCCCTGATTCACACTGGATAAGTTTACTAGCGAAACTGACAGAGTAAACCTAACATTGAAATTAAAGGTCATCAGTTTTAGCATGTACACCTGCTTTTTAAGGATGCGCTGTATACGTCCTCTGGTTTAATAATAAATTTCGAACGGACAGAGATATGCCAGCAAAAGATCCTGCGGTACCCACGGACGCCACGCTGGGGTACACCTTTCAAAATGATTTTCTGGCGCTTAGCCGGGCATTTTCCCTGCCGGATATTGATTATCATGATATTTCCAGGCGCGAACAGCTGAACGCGGCGCTGAAGCGCTGGCCGCTGCTGGCAGAGTTTGCAGAGAAAAAATAAGGAAGCCGGAGATGGCTATTCTGGGATTACAGGGCGTGCGAGGGGGGACTGGCGTCACGTCCATTACGGCTGCACTCGCCTGGGCGCTGCAATTGCTCGGTGAAACGGTGCTTGCGATCGACGCCAGCCCGGATAATATGCTGCGTTTTTTCTTCAATACCGACATCCATCATCAGGACGGCTGGGCGCGGGCGCTGCTCGATGGCCGGGACTGGCGCGACGCGGGTCTGCGCTATACGCAGCATATCGATCTGCTGCCGTTTGGCCAGCTCAGCGCGGGCGAAAGAGAAAACGTCGACCAGCTGCAGCCCACCCTGGGGGCGATGACGGAGGCCGTACTGCAGCTGCAGGGGCAGTACCGCTGGCTACTGCTGGATCTGCCGGCGGGCTATTCGCCGTTGACCCGCGAGCTGCTGACGCTCTGCGACCGCTCGCTGGTGGTGGTCCATCCCGACGCCAACAGCCATATCCGTTTGCACCAGCAGCCCTTTCCGGCCAACAGCGATATTCTGATTAACGATCTGCGGGTCGGCAGCCAGCTGCAGGAAGATCTCTACCAGCTGTGGCTCGAGAGCCAGCCGCGCATCCTGCCGGTGACCATTCATCGCGACGAGGCGATGGCCGAGTGCCTGGCGGCGAAGCAGCCCCTTGGGGAGTATCGCCAGGACTCTCTGGCGGCGGAAGAGGTACTGACCCTGGCGAACTGGTGTCTGATCCACTATGCCGGCGGGAGGCCGGCATGATCCGCCTCAGCACGCTGCTGCTGGCCCCGCCGGTGGGGGAACGGCTGCGCGCGCGCTATGACGACTACCGGCAGCATGGCGCCTCATGGCTGTCGGCGTCGCTTGGCTGCCTGTGGGCATCGCTGGTCTGGGCGCTAATGCCGCTGGAGACGCCGCGATGGCAGGCGATTCTGGCGCACCATGACACCTATTTCCCCCATATTAATCCGCATCGGCCACGTCCGCTGGATCCGCTGCGCTACCTGCTGCAATCCCTGTGGTTACTGACAACGCGCGTGCCGGAGCCGGAGAAAAAGGTCAACTGGCGTTCGCTGGCGGCGCTGGAAGGTGTGCACGGTCGCTATACGCAGTGGCTGGAAAAATTGCCTGAGCAGGTCAACGCCCGCACCGGTCATCTGGATAAACAGAAAGAGCTGGCGCACCTCAATCCCAAACTGCGCCGGGCGATCCTTGGGGGGGTGACCTGCTGCTCGCTGGTGCTGGCGCTGATGTGTATTACGCAGCCTTTTAACCCGCTGTCGCAGTTTATCTTCCTGATGCTGCTGTGGGGCGTGGCGCTGCTGGTGCGGCGCATCCCCGGCCGCTTCTCGGCGCTGATGCTGATCGTGCTGTCGCTGACGGTCTCGTGCCGCTATATCTGGTGGCGCTATACCTCGACGCTGAACTGGAACGACCCGGTAAGCCTGGTGTGCGGGATTATTTTGCTGTTCGCTGAGACCTACGCCTGGGTGGTGCTGGTGCTGGGCTACTTCCAGGTGGTCTGGCCGTTGAACCGCCAACCGGTGCCGCTGCCGGAGGATATGGATCTGTGGCCGACGGTGGACATCTTCGTCCCCACCTACAACGAAGATCTCAACGTGGTGAAAAACACCATCTACGCCTCGCAGGGCATCGACTGGCCGAAGGACAAGCTGAACATCTGGATCCTCGACGACGGCGGACGGGAAGCGTTTCGCCAGTTTGCCAAAGATGTCGGGGTGCACTATATCGCCCGTACCAGCCATGAGCACGCCAAAGCCGGCAACATCAACAATGCGCTGAAATACGCCAAAGGGGAGTTCGTCTCGATCTTTGACTGCGACCATGTGCCGACGCGCTCGTTTCTGCAGATGACCATGGGCTGGTTCCTGAAAGAGAAAGAGCTAGCGATGATGCAGACCCCGCACCACTTCTTCTCGCCCGATCCCTTCGAGCGCAACCTTGGTCGTTTTCGCAAAACGCCGAACGAAGGGACGCTATTCTACGGCCTGGTGCAGGACGGGAACGATATGTGGGACGCCACCTTCTTCTGCGGCTCCTGCGCCGTGATTCGCCGTGGCCCGCTGGATGAGATCGGCGGAATCGCCGTCGAAACGGTGACCGAAGATGCCCACACCTCGCTGCGCCTGCACCGGCGGGGTTACACCTCCGCCTATATGCGTATTCCGCAGGCGGCGGGGCTGGCGACGGAGAGTTTATCCGCGCATATCGGCCAGCGCATCCGCTGGGCGCGCGGGATGGTGCAGATATTCCGCCTCGATAATCCGCTGTTTGGCAAAGGCCTGAAGCTGGTACAGCGCGTCTGCTACGCCAACGCCATGCTTCACTTTCTCTCCGGTATTCCGCGCCTCATCTTCCTCACGGCGCCGCTGGCCTTTTTGCTGCTCCATGCCTATATCATTTATGCGCCAGCGCTGATGATCGCGCTATTCGTGTTGCCGCATATGATCCACGCCAGCCTGACCAACTCGAAGATTCAGGGCAAATATCGCCATTCGTTCTGGAGTGAAATCTACGAGACGGTGCTCGCCTGGTATATCGCGCCGCCCACCTTTGTGGCGCTGATTAATCCGCATAAAGGCAAATTCAACGTCACCGCGAAGGGCGGACTGGTGGAAGAGGAGTATGTCGACTGGGTGATCTCCCGGCCCTATATCTACCTTGTGCTGCTCAACCTGGTCGGCGTCGCGGTGGGGATCTGGCGCTTTATGTACGGCCCGGAAAACGAAATTCTCACCGTCTGGGTGAGTATTGTCTGGGTGTTCTACAACCTGATTATTCTTGGCGGCGCGGTGGCGGTCTCGGTCGAAAGCAAGCAGGTCCGCCGGTCGCATCGTGTCGAAATGAGCATGCCGGCGGCAATTGCCCGCGAAGATGGCCATCTGTTCTCCTGCACCGTTCACGACTATTCCGACGGTGGGCTGGGGATCAAAATTCACGGCGACGCTCAGGTGTTGGAGGGGCAGAACGCCAGGCTGCTGCTCAAACGGGGACAGCAGGAGTATGCCTTCCCGGTGCGGGTCGCGCGGGTCAACGGCAGCGAAGTGGGATTGCAGCTGCTGCCGTTGACCAACCAGCAGCATATCGATTTTGTGCAGTGTACGTTTGCCCGCGCCGATACGTGGGCGCTTTGGCAGGATAGCTTCCCGGAAGACAAGCCGATGGAAAGCCTGCTGGATATCCTCAAGCTGGGGTTCCGTGGCTATCGTCACCTGGCGGAGTTTTCGCCGCCGTCGGTGAAGGTGGTTTTCCGCGCGCTCACCTCGCTGGTGGCATGGATAGTGTCGTTTGTACCCCGACGCCCTGAACGCGCCGCGCCGACGCTCTCCGCAGACCCGGCAATGGCTCAACAATGATGATAATGCGATGAAAAGAAAACTTTCCTGGATGTGTGCAGTAGCGGTGGGCATGTGCAGCTGGTATCCGCTGGCCTCTTACGCGGCGCCGGCCACCGTGGTGAATCCGGCCCCTGGCGTTCAGCCGCAGGCGGCCTCCCCGCTCGCGCCGGTGACGACAGGCGAGCCGACGGCAACCCTCGCCGAACCGACCGCTCCGGCGGTGGTCGCCGAGAACGTCCCGCAGCGGGAGGTGAAGCTGACCTTTGCCACCATCGCGCCGCCTCCGGGCAGCATTGTGCTGCGCGGCTCACGGCCTGACGCCTCGGTTGAATTCGGCATGCGTAGCGATGAGCTGGTCGCTAACGCGCTGCTCAATCTGGAATACACCCCGTCGCCCTCGCTGCTGCCCGTGCAGTCGCAGCTGAAAGTCTATCTCAACGATGAGCTGATGGGCGTCCTGCCCGTCACCAAAGAGCAGCTGGGGAAAAAGATCCGCGCGCAGCTGCCGATTGACCCGCTGTATATCACCGACTTCAACCGTATACGGCTGGAGTTTGTCGGCCACTACCGCGATGTCTGCGAAAACCCGGCCAGCAGCACGCTATGGCTGGACGTCGGGCGCGAAAGCTATCTGGATCTCACCTACCAGCCGCTGAAGGTGCATAACGATCTGTCGCACTTCCCGGTACCGTTCTACGATCCGCGCGACAACCGCCCGCTGACGCTGCCGATGATTTTCCCGGGCTCGCCGGCGGTGGCCCAGCAGCAGGCGGCGGCGATTATCGCTTCATGGTTCGGCAGCAAGGCCGGCTGGCGCGGCCAGCAGTTCCCGGTCTATTTCAACGAACTGCCGGATCGTAACGCCATTGTCTTCGCCACCAACGACAAGCGTCCGGATTTCCTGCGCGATCATCCGCCGGTCAACGCGCCGACCATCGAAATGATCGACAACCCGAACGATCCTTACGTCAAGCTGCTGGTTATTTTCGGCCGCGATGATAAAGACCTGCTGCTGGCGGCGAAGGGGATTGCCCAGGGCAATATTCTGTTCCGCGGCAGCAGCGTCACCGTGGACGGCATCAAAACCCTGCAGCCGCGGCAGCCATACGATGCGCCAAACTGGGTGCGCACCGACCGCTCGGTCACCTTTGCTGAGCTGAAAACCTATGAGCAACAGCTGCAGTCCAGCGGGCTGGTGCCGGATGCCATCACCGTGGCGCTTAACCTGCCGCCGGATCTCTATCTGCTGCGGGCCAACGGCATCGATATGGATCTGAAATACCGCTATACCATGCCGCCGGTGAAGGATAGCTCGCGGATGGATATCAGCCTTAACGACCAGTTCCTGCAGTCGTTCAGCCTTAACAGCTCGCAGGATGTGAACAAACTGATCCTGCGCCTGCCGGTGCTGCAGGGGCTGCTGGACGGCAAATCGGAGGTTACCATACCCGCGCTGCGTCTTGGGGCGGTGAACCAGCTGCGCTTTGACTTCCAGTACATGAACCCGATGCCCGGCGGCTCTATCGACAACTGTATTACCTTCCAGCCGGTGCAGAACCATGTGGTGATCGGCGACGATTCGACCATCGACTTCTCGAAGTATTATCACTTTATTGCTCTACCGGACCTGCGCGTCTTCGCCAATGCCGGCTTCCCTTACAGCCGTATGGCGGACCTCGCCGACACCATGGTGGTGGTGCCGAAGGCGCCGACCCAGGGCCAGGTGGCGACGCTGCTGCAGGCGCTGGGCGGCATCGGTTCGCAGACCGGCCTGGCGGCGATTAATCTGCAAATGACTGACGATGGCAACCAGATCAAGAATAAAGATGCGGATCTGCTGCTGATCGGCGCGATCCCCTCGTCCCTCAAGGACGATACCAAAATCAACCTGCTGGTCGAGGCGACCAAAAGCTGGGTGAAAATGCCGATGCGTCATTACGACCTGGCGAGCATTTATCCCGATGATGAGGCCCGCACGCCCAACACCCGCACCGACATCACTTCTTCCGGACCGATGGCGGCGGTGATTGGCTTCCAGTCGCCCTACAACGATCAGCGCAGCGTGGTGGCCCTGCTGGCCGACAGCCCACGCGGTAATGAACTGCTAACCAACGCCCTCAACGACAGTGGTAAGCGGGCGGCGATGTTTGGCTCGGTGGCGGTGATCCGCGAATCCGGCGTCAACAGCCTGCGGGTGGGCGATGTTTACTATGTCGGCCATCTGCCCTGGTTCGAGCGCATCTGGTTCGCGCTCTCTAACCACCCGATACTGCTGGCGATCTTCGCCGCGGTCAGTATCGTGCTGCTGGCGTGGGTGCTGTGGCGCATGCTGCGCATTATCAGCCGCCGCCGCCTTAGCCTGGATGATGAGTAAACGATGATGAAAGTACTTTGCGGCGCGGTGCTCTCCGCGCTGGTGCTGGCGGCGGGCCAGGCGAGCGCCGCCTGCCAGTGGCCCGCCTGGGAGCAGTTTAAGCAAGCCTACGTCAGCCCCGAGGGGCGGGTGATCGACCCCAGCGATGCGCGCAAAATTTCCACTTCCGAAGGACAGAGCTATGGCCTGTTCTTTGCCCTGGCGGCCAACGATCGCGCGGGGTTCGACAAGCTGCTGACCTGGACGCAGAACAACCTGGCGGAGGGCGACCTGCGGCAGCATCTGCCGGGCTGGCTGTGGGGGAAAAAGGACGACGAGCAGTGGACGCTGCTGGACAGCAATTCGGCATCCGACTCAGATCTGTGGATAGCCTGGGCGCTGCTGGAGGCGGGGCGCCTGTGGCAGCAGCCGCAGTACACCGAGACCGGGAAAGCGCTGCTGGCGCGGATTGTCGATGAAGAGACGGTGGCGGTGCCGGGCCTTGGCACGATGCTGCTGCCGGGAAAAGTCGGTTTTGCCGATGACAGCGGCTGGCGGTTTAACCCCAGCTATCTTCCACCGCAGCTGGCCACCTATTTTGTGCGTTTTGGCGCGCCGTGGCCTGCCCTGCGCGATACTAACCTGCGTCTGCTGCTGGAGACCGCACCGAAAGGCTTTGCCCCGGACTGGGTGCGCTATGAGAAAGGGAAAGGCTGGCAGCTGAAAACGGAGAAGCCGCCGATCGGCAGCTATGACGCGATTCGCGTCTACCTGTGGGTGGGCATGCTTCATGACGGCGATAAGCAGAAAGCGCGTCTGCTGGCCCGCTTTGCGCCGATGGCGGCGCAGACCACGGAGCAGGGGGTACCGCCGGAGAAAGTGAATATCGCCACCGGCAAAACCAGCGGCCAGGGGCCGGTGGGCTTTTCCGCGGTGATGCTGCCGTTTTTACAGAACGACGAGGCCCGGTCGGTGCAACGGCAGCGCGTCGCCGATAACTATCCCGGCGCGGATGCCTACTACAGCGCGGTCCTGACGCTGTTTGGCCAGGGTTGGGATCAACACCGTTTTCGTTTCACTGCGGGTGGCGAATTACAACCTGACTGGAACCAGGAATGCGCAAGCTCTCACTAAGTTTACTCACGCTGTCCCTCGGCGTTGCGCTGCTGCCGTTAGCGCAGGCGGCGACGACGCCCGCCCAGGAACATCTGCTGGAGCAGGTGCGCCTCGGCGAGGCCAGCAATCGTGAAGACCTGGTGCGCCAGTCGCTGTACCGTCTGGAGCTGATTGACCCCAACAACCCGGACCTGATTGCCGCGCGGATGCGCTATCTGCTGCGCCAGGGGGATGCCGCCGGGGCGCAAAAAGAGCTGGAGCGACTGACGAAGCTGGCGCCGGACTCCCCGGAGCTGAAGGCGTCGCGCAATGAGATGAAAAGCAACACCGGCGAGGGTCGTCAGGCGCTGCAGCAGGCGCGACTGCTGGGCGTGGCCGGGAAGGTCGATGAAGCCATCGCCGCCTACGAAAAGCTGTTCGGCGGCGTGCCGGATGATGTTGATGCCGCGATTGAATACTGGACGCTGGTGGCGCGCCTGCCGGCCCGTCATAGCGAAGGCGTCAGCCAGCTGAAAAAACTGAACGCCAGCGCGCCGGGCAACGTCAGCCTGCTGACGGCGCTGGCGAAGCAGATGTTTGCCGATAACAAACCGCAGGAAGGGTTCGCCTATCTGGCGGAAATGGCCCGCTCGGCCTCAGGACGCGGTATCGCCGCCGATATGTGGTACAGCGAGGTGAAAAGCATGCCGGTGAGCAAGGCCAGCGTGCAGGCGTTGCAGCAATTCCTGCTGCAGTTTCCTACCGGCTCGGTGGCGGCGAACGCCCGCGTCCTGCTCGACCAGCAGCAGGCGCAGCTGCAGGATCCGACGTTCCGCGCCCGCTCGGAAGGGCTGGCGGCGGTCAAATCCGGAAATACCTCGCAGGCGGTTGCGGATCTGCAGAAAGCCGTTCAGGCCGACAGCCGCGACAGCGATGCGGTGGGCGCCCTCGGCCAGGCCTATTCCCAGCGCGGCGACCGCGCGCGGGCGGTGGCCCAGCTCAATAAAGCGATCGCCATGGATCCCGACAGCCCGAATCGCGGCAAATGGGACAGCCTGCTGCAAACCAACCGCTACTGGCTGCTGATCAAGCAGGGGGATAACGCCCTGAAGGCCGGTCAGCTTGCGCAGGCGCAGAATTATTATGCCCAGGCGCAGCGGGTCGATCGGACCGACAGCTATGCCGTGCTGGGGCTGGGCGACGTCGCGGCGGCGCGCAAAGAGTCGGCGGCGGCGGAGCGCTATTATCAGCAGGCGTTGCGCCTGGATCGCGGCAATAACCTGGCGGTGCGCGGCCTGGCCAACCTCTATCGCGCTGAATCGCCCGAGAAAGCCAGCGCCTGGATCGCCGGCCTTCCTGCTGCCCAGCGGCGCAGTATTGATGATATCGAGCGCAGCCTGACCAACGACCGGCTGGAGAAACAGGCGCAGGCCCTGGAGAGCCAGGGCAACTGGGCGCAGGCGGCGGAAGTCCAGCGTCGGCGCCTGGCGCTCGATCCGGACAGCGTGTGGATCACCTATCGTCTGGCGCGGGATCTGGTCAGCGCCGGCGAACGCCAGCAAGCCGATGCGCTGATGCGGGCGATGGTCAACCGCCGGCCGCAGGATGCTGAACGGATATACGCCTCGGGGCTGTACCTGTCGGGGAACGACCAGGACGATCTGGCGCTGGCGCAAATCGCCACCCTGCCGCGCAGCGCGTGGACGGATAACATCCGTGAACTGGAGGCGCGTCTGCAAAGCGACCGGGTGCTGCGCCAGGCGAACCAATTGCGCGACAGCGGCGAGGAAGCGCAGGCGATCGCCCTCATCAAACAGCAGCCGGCCTCGGTACGCTATGACCTGACGCTGGCCGACTGGGCGCAGCAGCGCGGCGACAACCAGACGGCGATTGCCGACTATCAGCGGGTGCTGCGTCAGGAAGCCGACAACGGCGATGCGCGCCTCGGCCTTGCGGAAGTCTACCTGGCCGAGGGGGATAAACCGGCCGCCCGGGCGCAGGTCATGCAGCTGAAAGGCGCAGAAGCCGAATCCATGAATATGCAGCGGCGGGTCGCCCTGGCGCGAGCTGGCCTTGGCGATACCGCTGACGCCCAACGGATTTTTAACCAGATTGTGCCGCAGGCGAAGGCGCAGCCGCCCTCGATGGAGAGCGCGCTGGTGCTGCGCGATGCCGCGCGCTTTGCCACCCGGAACGGGGAGCCGCAGCAGGCGCTGACCCACTACCGGGAGGCGATGGTGGCCTCCGGCATCACCCCCGCGCAGCCGCAGGATAACGATACCTTTACCCGGCTGACGCGCAACGACAGCCGGGATGACTGGCTGAAGCGCGGGATCCGCAGCGATGCCGCCGACCTTTATCGCCAGCAGGATCTGAACGTCACCCTGGAACATGACTTCTGGGGATCCAGCGGCACCGGCGGCTATTCCGATCTGAAGGCGCATACCACCATGCTGCAGGTGGATGCCCCGCTAGCGGATGGCCGGATGTTCTTCCGCACCGACCTGGTCAATATGGATGCCGGCAGCTTTTCCACTCACAGCGACGGGAGCTACTCGCCCAGCTGGGGCACCTGCGGGGAGATCGCCTGCACCAGCGGCAGTAAAAATCAGACCGACAGCGGGGCCAGCGTGGCGGTCGGCTGGCAGAACGACACCTGGAGCGGGGATATCGGCACCACGCCGATGGGCTTCAATGTCGTCGATGTGGTCGGCGGCCTGAGCTACAGCAGCGACGTCGGGCCGGTGGGGTACACGGTCAACGTCCACCGGCGGCCCATCTCCAGCTCGCTGCTCTCCTTTGGCGGGCAGAAAGACAGCAACAGCCATACCGGCACCACCTGGGGCGGTGTTCGCGCCGACGGCGGCGGTGTGAGCCTCAGCTATGACCGGGGCGAAGCGCACGGGATCTGGTCCTCGCTGGGGGCCGACTCGCTGACCGGTAAAAACGTGGCGGATAACTGGCGCGTGCGCTGGATGACCGGCTACTACTACAAGGTGATTAACGAGAATAATCGTCGCGTTACCGTCGGCCTCAACAATATGATCTGGCACTACGACAAAGATCTCAGCGGCTACACCCTCGGCCAGGGCGGCTATTACAGCCCGCAGGAGTACCTCTCTTTCGCCGTGCCGGTGACCTGGCGTCAGCGCACGGAGAACTGGTCCTGGGAACTCGGCGGGTCGGTGTCATGGTCCCATTCGCGTACCCAAACGCAGGCCCGCTATCCGCTGCTTAACCTGATCCCGTCCGACTATCGGCAGCGCGCCAGCGAACTGACGGAGCAGGGCAGCAGCAGCCAGGGATTCGGTTACACCGCCAGAGCGCTGGTGGAGCGGCGGGTGACCAGCAACTGGTTCGTTGGCGCCGCGGTCGATATTCAGCAGGCGAAGGATTATACCCCGAGCCATGCGCTGCTTTACGTCCGCTACTCGGCGGCAGGCTGGCAGGGGGATCTGGATATGCCGCCCCAGCCGCTGGTGCCTTACGCCGACTGGTAGCAGAATAGGCTGAATTACGTCACAGAGCGCCACTCCACGGCGCGCTTCGCGTATACTCGTGAGGCGTTGCCCACCGTCGGCCGCCGGGGAGGTCTCTCCGGCGTCTGCGTCACCGCGCGGAAATATCCCGTCACTTCATCCCTCGCGGGCGTGGGCGAAGGATTTGAGTATATAATCAGCCTGAAACGACCGGGATTGAAGGATTGATACCGGGTATGCATTCAGTATCAGTGGAGAACACCGTTGCGCGTCAGCCGTTCACTTACAATCAAACAGATGGCGATGGTCGCGAGCGTGTCCATGGCCTTTGTATTGGTTTTTTGCACTATTTTGCTGTTTCACTTTGTGCAACAGAGTCGCTTTACCACGGCCACGCAGTTAGAAAGTATCGCGCGATCCGTTCGCGAACCGCTGTCGGCGGCTATTCTGAAAGCCGATATTCCGGAAGCGGAAGCTATTTTAAGCCGTATCCAGCCTGCTGGCATCGTCAGCCGGGCGGATGTGGTCTTGCCCAACCAGTTCCAGGCGTTACGGATGCGGTTTATCCCCGAGCGGTCGGTGCCGGTGACCATCACCCGGCTGTTTGAGCTGCCGGTGCAGATTTCGCTGCCCATTTATTCGCTGGAGCGGCCGGCCAACCCGCAGCCGCTGGCCTATCTGGTGCTGCAGGCCGATTCCTATCGCATGTATAAATTCGTCATGAGCGCCCTTGCCACGTTAGTGACTGCTTACTTACTTCTGGTGCTGATGTTGACGGTGGCGCTCACCTGGTGCATCAACCGGCTGATGGTTCGCCCTCTGCGGCGTATCGCCCGCGAGCTGAACGATCTCTCCCAGCAGGAGCGTCTTGGGCATCAGCTGACCCTCCCGCGCCTGCACCATGACGACGAGATCGGCATGCTGGTGCGCAGCTATAACCGCAACCAGCAGAGCCTGGTGCGCCAGCATGATGAGCTGTCCATCCAGTCGACCCGCTTCCCGGTCTCCGAGCTGCCGAATAAAGCCTTTTTGCTGGCGATGCTGGAGCAGACGGTGGCCCGCCCGCAGAGCGCCGCGCTGATCGTCGTCGCCTGTGAAACCCTGCAGGACGCCGCCGGCGTGCTCAAGGAGAGCCAGCGCGAAATGCTGCTCCTGACGCTGGTGGAGAAGCTGCGCGCCGCGATCCCGCCGCAGATGGTGCTGGCCCAGGTGAGCGGCTATGACTTCGCCATTCTCGCCGATGGCCTCGCCGAATCCTGGCAGGCGGTGACGTTAAGTAAGCAAGTGCTCACTATTATTAATGAACGTTTGCCGCTGCATGGTCTGCAGCTGCGACCCTACGCCAGCGTCGGGATCGCTATGTTCCACCCCGGCCTCAGCGCCGAACAGTTTTACCGGCGCGCGGTGTCAGCCGCCGTCACCGCAAGACGCAAAGGTAAAAACCAGATTGAGTTCTTCGATCCCGAGCAGATGGAAAAGGCTCAGCGTCGCTTGATGGAAGAGCACGATATAATGACCGCCCTCGACAACCAGCAGTTCGCTATCTGGCTGCAGCCGCAGGTGGCCTGCGCCAGCGGCGAGATCTGCGGCGCCGAGGTGCTGCTGCGTCAGCGGCAGGCGGATGGCAGCTGGTCGCTACCGCCGGCGCTGATTGAGCGCATTGAGTCCTGCGGGCTGATTATCCCGGTCGGCTACTGGGTGATGGAAGAGGCCTGCCGCCAGCTGGCGGCCTGGCAAAGCCAGGGGATTATGCTGCCGCTGTCGGTCAATGTTTCGCTGCTTCAGCTGCTGGAGCACGATCGCGGCGAGGAGATGCTGAAGCTGATCGCCCGCTACCGCATCGCGCCGGGTACCTTAATTCTCGAGGTGACGGAGAGCTGCCGGATGGACGATCCGCAGGACGTGATGGCGCGGTTGCGGCCTCTGCGCGAGGCCGGGGTACGCATTGCGCTGGATGATTTTGGCATGGGTTACGCCGGGTTGCACCAGCTGCAGCAGATGAAGGCCCTGCCGGTGGATATCCTGAAAATCGATAAGGTATTCATCGATATGCTGCCGGAGGATGTCAGCATGGTGCCGGCGATGATCCAGCTCGCGCGCGGCCTGTCGCTACGTATCGTGGCGGAAGGGGTGGAGAACGAGGCCCAGTTCCGCTGGTTGCAAGCCGCCGGCGTCGAGGTGCTCCAGGGCCATCTGTTCGGTTGCGCTTTACCGCAGGAGGCGTTCAGCGCGCGCTATCTCTCCCCGGTCCGGGAGGATGCAAATTTGTAAATGTTTTGTTGACTTGTGCGAGTCAGCTCAAAGATTTTAACAATTGCGTTGCACTTTCGGCGTTAGTTATTTCTGAAATGTTTCCAGGGTGTTATTTTTAAGCCACAGACGTCAAATATCCCTTCTTGCTCTGTGGTTATTCCCAAAGGACACCCTATGAAAACCTCTATCTTTAAAAGCCTCTATGTCCAGGTTCTGACGGCCATAGCGATCGGTATTCTGCTGGGCCATTTTTACCCGGAACTGGGCGCGCAAATGAAACCCTTCGGCGACGCCTTCGTTAAGCTGATTAAAATGGTGATTGCTCCGGTTATCTTCTGTACCGTCGTGACGGGGATCGCCGGGATGGAGAGCATGAAAGCCGTTGGCCGTACCGGGGCGGTAGCGCTACTCTATTTCGAAGTGGTCAGCACCATCGCGCTGATTATCGGTCTGATTATCGTCAACGTGGTGCAGCCGGGGGCCGGGATGAACGTCGACCCGTCGACGCTCGATGCGAAAGCGGTGGCGGTGTACGCTGAGCAGGCGAAAGACCAGGGGGTGGTGGCCTTTTTACTGGATGTGATCCCGGGCAGCGTCATTGGCGCCTTCGCCAGCGGCAACATCCTGCAGGTTCTGCTGTTCGCCGTTCTGTTTGGCTTTGCCCTGCATCGTCTGGGCAGCAAGGGCCAGCTGATTTTCAACGTCATTGAAAGTTTCTCGCAGGTCATCTTCGGCATCATCAATATGATCATGCGCCTGGCGCCGATCGGCGCCTTCGGGGCCATGGCCTTCACCATCGGTAAATATGGCGTCGGCACCCTGGTGCAGCTGGGGCAGCTGATCATCTGCTTCTATATCACCTGTATCCTGTTCGTGGTGCTGGTGCTGGGGAGCATCGCCCGGGCCACCGGCTTCAGCATCTTTAAATTTATCCGCTATATCCGTGAAGAGCTGCTGATCGTGCTGGGGACCTCCTCATCCGAATCGGCGCTGCCGCGCATGCTCGACAAGATGGAGAAGCTCGGCTGTCGTAAGTCGGTGGTGGGCCTGGTGATCCCGACCGGCTATTCGTTTAACCTCGACGGCACCTCTATCTATCTGACGATGGCGGCGGTGTTTATCGCCCAGGCGACCAACAGCCATATGGATATTTTCCATCAAATCACCCTGCTGGTGGTGCTGCTGCTCTCCTCGAAAGGGGCGGCGGGAGTGACCGGCAGCGGCTTCATCGTGCTGGCGGCGACCATCTCGGCGGTTGGGCATTTACCGGTCGCTGGCCTGGCGCTGATCCTCGGTATTGACCGCTTTATGTCCGAAGCCCGCGCTTTGACTAACCTGGTCGGTAACGGCGTCGCCACGGTGGTGGTGGCAAAATGGGTGAAAGAACTCGATGCCAAACAGATGGATGATGTGCTGAATAACCGTGTTCCCGCGAACAAAACGCACGAATTATCCTCTTAAATCCTCCTCTTAGGCCCGTACTCCCTTGCTGGAGTACGGGCTCCTGCGCATAATTAGAGGTCATTTCCGCCCTGCGGGAATGACACGAAATGATTATTTTACGTTGTCATGCGACATTTTCGTCTCCGTGTGGTCTAACCGACGTATTTCACTCTCACTTTTTTCGGCAGCCCGTCAGTGGGATGCTGTTGTAACCAGGAATGTTCATCAGGGGTTCACATGCAGGGCACAACAATTAAACTCTTAACGGGCGGTTTGCTGATGGTAGCGGCGGCCGGTTATGTGCAGGCAGAAGCGCTCCAGCCTGATCCGGCCTGGCAACAAGGGACCTTAGCGAATGGGTTGTCGTGGCAGGTGCTGGCCACGCCGCAGCGTCCCAGCGACCGTATCGAAGTCCGTCTGTCCGTGAATATTGGCTCGCTGAGCGAAAGCACTCAGCAGAGCGGTTTCAGCCGTTTTATTCCCCGTCTGGCGTTGACGCAAAGCGGCAGCCTGCCGACGATGCAGGCGCGCTCGCTGTGGCAGCAGAGTATTGACCCGAAGCGTCCTCTGCCGCCGGCCATCGTCTCCTACGATTACACGATGTTTAATCTCAGCCTGCCGAATAACCGCAACGATCTGCTGAAAGAGGCGCTGAGCTGGCTGGCGGACGCCAGCGGTAAACTGACCATTACGCCTGAATCGATCAATCACGCGCTGCAGGGCAGCGACATGGTGGCGACCTGGCCGCTGGATACCAAAGAGGGCTGGTGGCGCTATCGCCTGAAGGGCTCCACCATGCTGGGCCACGATCCCGCCGCGCCGCTGAAGCAGCCGATCGACGTGGCGCAGCTGAAAGACTTTTATCAAAAATGGTACACCCCTGACGCCATGACGCTGATCGTGGTGGGTAACGTCGACAGCCGCAGCGTCGCTGAGCAAATCAGCAAGACCTTTGGCGATCTGAAGGGTAAACGGGAAACGCCGGCGGCGGTGCCGACCTTATCGCCGCTGCCCACCGTGCCGGTCAGCATCATGACCAGCGCCGTGCGCCAGGACAAACTGTCCATCATGTGGGACGCCCCCTGGCAGCCGATCCGCGACTCCGCAGCGCTGCAGCGCTACTGGCGCGACGACCTCGCCCGCGAAGCGCTGTTCTGGCACGTGCAGCAGAGCCTGAGCAAAAATAACGTCAAGGATATTGGGCTTGGTTTCGACTGCCGGGTGCTCTATCAGCGCGCGCAGTGCGCCATCAACATCGAATCGCCGGGCGAGCGCCTGAATAACAATCTGAGCGTGGTTTCGCGCGAATTGGCGAAAGTGCGCGACAACGGCCTGCCGCAGGAGGAGTTTGACGCGCTTATCGCCCAGAAAAGCCTCGAGCTGCAGAAGCTGTTTGCCACCTATGCGCGCACCGATACCGACATTCTGATGAGCCAGCGCATGCGCTCCCTGCAAAATCAGGTGGTGGATATCGCGCCGGAGCAGTACCAGAAGCTGCGTCAGGAGTTCCTCAACTCCCTGACGGTGGACATGCTGAACCAGTACCTGCGTCAGCAACTCTCTCAGGATATGGCGCTGGTGTTACAGCAGCCGAAAGGCGAACCGGAATACAACATGAAGGAGCTGCAGGCCACGTGGGAAAAACTGATGGCGCCGAGTCCGGCGAGTCCGGCGGCCGCAGCGACCAGCGGCAGCGCCGATACGGTTGACGCCCACAGCGAGGCCAGCGACATCCCGTCGGGGCAGTAACCTGACGCCTCTCCGGCGCGTCAGCGGCGGCCGGAGAGCGCTTACAGGTGAGGATTATTGCGGCATCGCTTCCCGCGGGATGATCGCCCCGCGATACTGGATCACCGTGCTGGCGGTCAGATGTCCGCGTCTGGCGGCGGATTCAGCATCGCCGCCGGTCAGGCGAACGGCCAGATAGCCGGCGCTGAAGGAGTCGCCGGCGGCGGTGGTATCCACCACCTTCTCTTTGGCCAGCTTGACGGCCGGCACTTCCCGCAGCGGTTGCCCGCTAACCGAGACCAGGCAGGCATCCGCTCCGCGCTTCACCACCACCTCTTCCACGCCGGCGGCGTGGGTGCGAGCGATCACCTCGGCGACCGGTTTTTCGCCCCACAGCGCGTCTTCATCGTCGAGGGTCAGAAACGCGATATCGGTGCAGGCGAGCATCTCCTGATAAACCTGCTGCGTCTCCGCCTGGCTGGCCCACAGGCGCGGGCGATAGTTGTTGTCGAAGATCACCTTGCCGCCGTTGGCGCGGCACTCACGCAGCAGCGTGAACAACGTTGCACGACTGACCGGGCTGAGAATGGCGAGGCTGATACCACTCAGATAGAGATAGTCGAAAGTGGCCAGCTCTTCGCAAATCGCCGCTGCGCGATCGCTCTCCAGCCAGAATTTTGCCGCCGCCTCGTTGCGCCAGTAGTAGAAGGTGCGCTCGCCGGCGTCATCGGTTTCAATGTAATACAGCCCCGGCAGGCGGTCGGCCATCCGCTGGATAAGATCGATGTTGACGTTTTCCTGCTGCCAGCTGTCGAGCATCTGCTGGCTGAACGCATCGGTTCCCAGCGCGGTGACGTAGTGGACGCTCAGCGCGCTGGCATCTGTCTGCCGCGCGATATAGACCGAAGTGTTTAAGGTATCGCCGCCAAAGCCGCGGTTAACGGCCCCGTTCTTCTCTGACAGCTCAATCATGCATTCGCCAATGACGGCAATTTTTTTAGACATAGCCAGAACCTGCAATGGAATCGATATAAGCGCTAGTGTGCGCTGCGCTGTTTTGCTGGTCAATCATATTAAAACATCGTTCCATTATTTTTTTGACCTGACGCGCGTAATGTGACGAAAAGCGCATTTCCAGGAGAAACGCCGCTTTTTGACTATATTCAGGACTGACGTGATGCAAAAGGAGCGGAGTAGGGATGAGCAGAACCCGTAAAACGTTGGTAATCATCACAGGAACGATACTGTTGCTGATCGTTCTCTTCTTTATCGTGCTGGCCACCTTTGACTGGAACCGGCTGAAGCCGACGATCAATCAGAAAGTGTCTGCCGAGCTGAACCGCCCGTTCGCCATCCGCGGCGATCTCGGCGTGGTCTGGGAGCGTCAGCCGGAGGAGCGCGGCTGGCGCAGCTGGATCCCGTGGCCCCATGTGCACGCGGAGGATATCGTGCTGGGCAACCCGCCGGCCATTCCCCAGGTGACCATGATCCACCTGCCGCGGGTGGAGGCGACCCTCGCCCCGCTGGCGCTGCTGAGCAAAACGGTGTATCTGCCGTGGATCAAGCTGGAACGGCCCGACGTGCGGCTGATCCGCCTGGCGGAAGACAACAATAACTGGACCTTTCAGCTGGCTGGCGATCGGCGTGCCGCGGGGGACAGCGCCCCCTCCAGCTGGTCTTTCCGCCTCGATAATATTCTTTTCGACCGCGGGACTATCGCTATCGATGACAAGATCACCCGCAGCGATATCACCATCCTCGTCGATCCTCTAGGCAAACCGCTGCCGTTCAGCGAAGTCACCGGCACGAAGTATCGGCAGAGCGCGGCGAAACCAGGCGACTATGTCTTTGGTCTTTCGCTGAAGGGCCGCTACAAGGGGCAGCCGGTCACCGGCAACGGTAAAATCGGCGGCATGCTGGCCCTGCGCAGCGCAAGCACGCCTTTCCCGCTGCAGGGCGACTTCCGCTCCGGCAATACGCGGGTGGCGTTTAGCGGCACGGTCAGCGACCCGCTCAACGTCGGTGGCATTGACCTGCGGCTGAAATTCGCCGGCGATTCGCTGCGCGACCTCTACGACCTGGCCGGCGTGCTGCTGCCGGAGACGCCGTCGTTCTCCACCGACGGCCACTTGCGCGCCGACTTTAAGCAGAAAAACCGCATGCGCTTTGACTATCAGGATTTTAACGGCCGGATCGGCGATAGCGACATTCATGGCTCCCTGACCTATACCACTGGCAAACCGCGACCGAAGCTCAGCGGCGACATGGAGTCGAAGCAGCTGCGGCTGGCGGATCTCGGGCCGTTAATCGGCGTCGACTCCGGCAAAGGGACGAAGAAAAGCGCAGCGCGCCAGGCGGGCGACCGACCGCAGCCGGCGGGTAAAGTGTTGCCGGCGGACCGCTTTGAAACCGATAAATGGCAGGTGATGGATGCCGATGTGCGCTTTAAGGGCCGGAGAATCGAGCACGGCGGCACGCTGCCGATCAGCGATCTGGCGACCCACGTGATCCTGGAGGATGGCGACCTGCGCCTGCAGCCGGTGCGTTTTGGCCTGGCCAACGGGTCGATTGCCGGCAGCGTGCACCTGCAGGGCGATAAAAAGCCGCTGCAGGGTGAGGCTAATCTGCAGGCGCGGCGCCTGAAGCTGAAGGCGCTGATGCCGAACGTCGAGATGATGCAGAAAACCCTCGGCGAGATGAATGGCGACGTTCAGCTGCGCGGCAGCGGCAACTCGGTGGCGGCCCTGCTCGGCAACAGCAACGGCAACCTGAAGCTGCTGATGAACGACGGCCTGATCAGTCGCAACCTGATGGAAATTCTCGGCCTTAACGTTGGCAACTACCTGATCGGCCAGATTTTTGGCGATGAGGAGGTTCGGGTGAACTGCGCGGCGGCCAATATTGACGTGACCAACGGCGTCGCCCGGCCGCAGATTTTTGCCTTCGATACGGAAAACGCGCTGATCAATGTGACCGGGACCGCCAGCTTCGCCTCCGAGCAGCTGGACCTGACCATCGATCCGGAAAGCAAGGGCTTCCGGGTGATCACCCTGCGTTCCCCGCTGTATGTTCGCGGCACCTTTAAATCGCCGCAGGCGGGGGTGAAGGCCGGGCCGCTGATTGTCCGCGGCGCGGTAGCGGCGGCGCTGGCCACCCTGGTGACCCCGGCTGCCGCGCTGCTGGCGCTGGTTTCTCCGGCGGAGGGCGATAGCAACCAGTGCCGGACCATTTTGTCGCAGATGAAAAAGTAGGAGAGCGCCCTGACGCCAGCGGCGTCAGGGCGAAGGATCACAACGACTGGTGGCGGGTCTCGTGGGTCAGCAGCAGGGCGATCAGCGTCAGCGCCGCCATCGCCGCCAGATAGGTGCCGACCGCCGCGAGGCCATAGTTGCCCTGCAGCCAGGCGGCAATGTACGGCGCCACCGAGGCGCCGAGGATCGACGACACGTTATAGGAGAACGATGCCCCGGTGTAGCGCACTTCGGTCGGGAACAGCTCCGGCAGCAGCGCGCCCATCGGGCCAAAGGTCAGTCCCATCAGGCTTAAGCCCAGCAGCAGGAAGGCGAAGACCAGCAGCGGATTGCCGGAGCCCAGCAGCGGTTTAAAGGCGAACAGGGCGAACAAAATAATCATCGTGGTGATGATAATCATGCTCTTACGACGACCAAAGGCATCCGCCAGCAGGCCGGCGATCGGCACCATCACGCCAAAGCCAATCACTGCCATCATCAGCATCCACAGCACTTCGTTACGCGGCAGGCCCAGGCCATTCGGCGCCGCGCCGGTGCTGAAGGTCATCGAGTAGACGGTCATGATGTAGAACAGGGTATAGGTTGCCAGCATGATGAAGGTGCCCAGCACCGTCACGCGAACGTGTTTGGTCAACAGGGTACCCAGCGGGATTTTGACCTGTTTTTTTGCCGCCGCCACTTTGGCGAAGACCGGGGTCTCATGCAGCGAAACGCGAACATAAAGACCGATGATCACCAGCACCGCGGAGAAGATAAACGGCACACGCCAGCCCCATTCCATAAACTGCTGATCGGTTAACAGCCAGGAGAGCAGCAGGAAGGTGCCGTTGGCGAAGAAGAAGCCGATCGGCGCGCCCAGCTGCGGGAAGGAGCCGTACAGGGCGCGCTTGCGCGCCGGGGCGTTTTCCGTAGCCAGCAGCGCCGCGCCGCCCCACTCCCCTCCGAGGCCAAGTCCCTGACCGAAGCGCGCCAGCGCCAGCAGCATCGGCGCGACAATGCCAATGCTTTCATAGCCGGGCAGCAGGCCGATCACCACGGTGGAGATCCCCATGGTTAACAGCGAAGCCACCAGGGTAACCTTGCGGCCGACGCGATCGCCGAAGTGGCCAAACAGCGCGGAGCCGATTGGCCGGGCGACGAAGGCGATGGCGAAGGTGGCCAGCGATTGCAGGGTGGCCGCGGCGGCATCGCCCTGCGGGAAGAAGATATGCGGGAAGACGATGACCGCGGCAGTGGCATAAATGTAGAAGTCGAAAAACTCAATGGCGGTGCCAATGAGCGAGGCGACAACGACTTTATTGCGTGAGTTGACCGGGGCGGTTTCCTGCGTGTTTTCGAGTGTGGTGGCTGTGGCTTGCATAGATCTTTCTTATTTTTGCGCGAACGAAAAGCCATATAGCCACAGCCACAGGGACATTTCAATCTGTAACAAACGAAGAGAATGAGCAAAAAAGCGGCAAAAAGCGGATAATTTTTACGCCAGAAAAAATAGTTCTATGAAATGCTTCACACAATTAAAAGGATAGAGAATAAAACCAGTTTTTCGTTAAATAAAAGTTACGCGCTGGATTTATCTGCTGAAATCAAGCGCGAGGATGAATTTTGCCTCTTTTATTCATCCTCGCAATACGTCAGCGGTGGGTTTTGCCCGGCATCCGTCGGTCGTCTTTATACTCCGCGGTGGCGATCCACGCGGCGCAGAACAGCGTCAGGCGGGCAAAGAAATAGAAAAAGGCCATCAGCCCGAGCACCGATCCGAACGCCGCTCCGGAGGGGGATTTCACCAGCGCCGGCAGCGTCCAGGTCATGACGATTTTGATGATTTCAAAGCCAATCGCCGCGATAAGCGTGCCGCGAAACAGGGCCTTGCGCCGCGGACGATGGCGCGGCAGCCGCCAGAAGATCCAGAAAAAGAGCAGATAGTTGGCAAAAATAGAGATGGCGAGACCGATCAGCCGCCAGGCGGGTTTCAGCCATTCAATATTGTCCAGATACAGCGCGGAGATAATCAACTGCTGGGCGGAACCGGCGACAGAGGTGATCGACAGCGTAATAATCAGCGCCACCAGCAGACCGATCAGCGAGATAAGATCGCGGAAGTATTTTATCCAGATTTTCTCCTCGTCCTGCGGCCGGCGCTCCCAGACGTCGCGTGACTGAGCGCGGATCGCTTCGCGCAGGTTGCCCATCCAGTTAATACCGGAATAGAGCGCCACCAGCAGGCCGACCACACCGACGGCGGTGCGCTGCTGCACCGCGGTGTTGATGGTGTTTTTCAGCGTCGCCGCCAGCGTCGGGTCGCTGACGTTTTGCAGAATTTTGTCGAAAATGTCCTGCAGCAGGGTCGGATGCCAGGCCAGAACGAAGCCGGCGGCGGCAAATGAGACCATCAGGATCGGGATCATCGACAGGAACGAGAAATAGGTGATGGCCGCGCCGAACTGATTTCCCAGCCGGTCGTTGAAGCGCTCTGCGGCGCGTAGCAGGTGGGCGATCACCGGGTTGCGCTGCACTTTAGCCGCCGTTCCGGTGACGGTCTTCAGCGCCTGGCTGGCTTTTTGGCCGACGGCCGTGTCATTGAGGGCGTCGAGGGGGCTTTTGCTTTTCTCCGGCTGCGTGTCCGGTTCCTGTGGTGGGCGTCGATCGTCGTTTTCCGGCGTCATACGTAATTTCTTCCTTTTTTACCGCGAGATTCAGCAAAAAGTATACCTTAAATGCCGTATCCTGCAGGAACGCATCTGCCCGCCCCCCGTTCACCCTCCGCGCGGATCAATCGACGTAATCTTTCATCAGCCCGCCCAGCCACTCCATAAACAGATGCACGCGGCGGGAGAGATTGCGCCGGTGCGGGTAGATAAGCGAGACCGGCAGCGGCTCAGCGCGGTACTGGGGCAGGATCTCGATCAGTTCGCCGGCGCGTAACGCCTCGCGCACGCCGGTGCGCGGCACCTGAATAATTCCCAGCCCGGCGATACAGGCCGCCTGATAGGTTTCCGTGCTGTTGACCGTCAATATGCCGCCGCTTTTTACCCAGCGCACGGCGCCGTCGATCACCACCTCGAAGCCGGAAGGACGGACCCCGAGAGTGCTGGCGTAGTGGATCAGGGCATGATCCGCCAGATCCTCCAGGGATTGCGGGTAGCCAAAACGGGCCAGGTAGTCCGGACTGGCGCAGTTAATTTGCGTCAGCTTGCCCAGCGGGCGGGCGATAAGCCCGGAGTCTTTGAGCGCGCCGACGCGCACCACGCAGTCAAACCCCTCGCGGATCACGTCCACCAGCCGGTCGCTGCTGCTCAGCTCCAGTTCGATGCCCGGATACTGCTGCAAAAAAGTCGGCAGATGCGGGATAACCAGCTTTTTGGCAAAACCGACCGGCATATCCACCCGCAGCCGGCCGCTGATGCTCGCCGGATCGTGCTGGAACATCCCGTCCAGTTCGTCGAGGTTGCTCAGCAGATCCTTCGCCCGCTCGTAGTAGACCATCCCATCCTGGGTGAGCTGAACCCGACGGGTGGTACGGTGCAGGAGCCGCACGCCAAGATGGCTTTCCAGGGCCTGAATCTGCCGCGAGACGCTGCCTTTCGGCAGCGCCAGGGTCTCGGCGGCGCGGGAGAAGCTCTCCAGATCCGCTACGCGAATGAATAACTGCATTGCATGAATTTTATCCATGCCGATGGCCTATTGTTGTTGTGAATGAAACAGTAAAACGTAATGTAGCGTATTTATTGTTTTACTGGCAGTTAATAAGCTAGAACACAATCACAACGCAACCTGAAAGGGGTCTTCTGATGACACAACGTATCGCTTTAGTGACCGGCGGCAGCCGTGGCCTGGGTAAAAACGCCGCGTTGAAGCTGGCGGCGAAGGGAACCGACATTCTTCTGACCTATCACAGCAACCGCCAGGCGGCTCTCGATGTGGTGGCGGAGATTGAGCAAAAAGGGGTCAAGGCGGCAGCATTGGCGCTGAACGTCGGCGATTCCTCAACATTCGACGCCTTTGCCAGCGAGGTGGCGCAGGTGCTGGCGCAGAAGTGGGGACGCACTACCTTTGATTATTTACTGAACAACGCTGGGATCGGCCTCAACGTCCCCTTCGCCGAGACCAGTGAAGCGCAGTTTGACGAGCTGATGAACATCCAGTTCAAAGGGCCGTTTTTTCTGACCCAGCGGCTGCTGCCCCTCCTGCAGGACGGGGGGCGGATCCTTAATGTCTCCAGCGGCCTGGCGCGCTTTGCCCTGCCGGGCTATGCGGCCTACGCCGCGATGAAGGGGGCGATGGAGGTCCTGACCCGCTATCAGGCGAAAGAGCTGGGCGGACGGGGGATATCGGTGAACATCATCGCGCCGGGGGCCATTGAGACCGATTTTGGCGGCGGGGAGGTGCGTGATAACGCCGAGGTGAATCGGCATATCGCCGCCCAGACCGCGCTGGGGCGCGTCGGGCTACCGGATGATATCGGCGACGCCATCGCCGCCCTGCTCAGCGATGAGCTGGCGTGGATGAACGCGCAGCGTGTGGAAGTCTCGGGAGGGATGTTCCTCTGAACCCCGCTGTCATCAGACCGTGAGCGGCGGCGCGCTAGGGCGCATCGCCCTCCGCGCGCAGCCGACCGAACAGCCAGTCGTTGTGCCAGCGTCCGTTGAGCCAGTAGTTCTCCCGCAGCTCCCCCTCCAGCCGGAACCCGGCTTTGAGCAGTAACTGCTTAGACGCCTCGTTGCCGGCGGTGACGGTGGCGGTCAGGCGGCGGACGCCGCCGGTGGTGAAGGCGTAGTCGCACAGCGCGCGCAGCGATTCGTAGCCGTAGCCCCGGCCCTGCGCCGCCGGGGCGAAAAGAAAGCCGACCTCGGCTATGTCGCGCTGATGATGTAGGTAACCGGTGAGGCCGAGCGGGGTATGGGTCAGCCTGTCGCGCACCACCAGGCACAGCCAGTGTGCATCCCCGGGCGTCCACGGCGGCAGCCGCGAATCGAACGCCTCGCGGATGGCCGCCTGCGGCCGGGGGTCGGCCACATAGAGCATGACCTGCGGATCCTGCTGCAGGGAAAGAAAAAACGACCAGTCGTCCAGCTGCAGCGGTGAGCAGCGCAGGCGCGGCGTCAGAAGTTCAGGCATAAGCGTCATTCCGGGCAGGGCGAATCCCCTGAACATAGCAGGAGAAGGCCGCCGGGAACAGCCCGACTAGGTTGGCTCACCGTACAGGCCAATCAGCCGGCGCACCACGCCGTTGGTCCAGCCGAAGCCATCCTGCAGGGGATACTCCCCGCCGCCGCCCTCATGCGGCACGCCGGTGGCGATGTGGTATTTCTCAATCAGCTTGTGGTGCTGCTTGTAGAAGTGGTTGACCGTCTGCAGCCAGCTCCAGGCGATCTCATCTCCCAACGGATCCTGACCGTAGCGTTTAAATCCCTGCACCGCCATCCACTGCAGCGGCGCCCAGCCGTTGGGTTTATCCCACTGCTCGCCGCTTTCGTATTCGGTGGCCATGATCCCTCCGGGGGTGAGCAGGCGGGCCCGCACCGCATCGGCAAGGCGTTCCGCCTGTTCGTGGGTCGCCAGGCCGACGTAAAGGGTGACAATGCTGGCGGCGGAAAACAACGCTAGCTGTTCGCGGCGCCAGTCATAATCGCGAAAACAGCCGTTCTCATCGTCCCACAGGTAGCGGTTAACCGCCGCCCGCCGATCCTGAGCCTTCTGGCGGAAGGCTGCTTCCGTCTCGCGATCGCCCTTCAGCCCGGAGAGGTTGGCGATGGTCGTCTCCAGCTTGAAAAGGAAGGCGTTCAGGTCGATGGGGATAAACTGCGTGGTACGGATACTGGCCAGCCGCGTGATATCCCGCAGCCAGCGGCTGGAGTAGTCCCAGCCGGACGCGGCGCCCGCCCGCAGATCGCGGTAGACTTCATTGGCCGGCCGTCCCGAGTGGCGGGCGGTCTCCACGTCCTCGCGCCACGATTCATCCCGCGGCGTGTCCCGATCGTCCCAGTAGCGATTGAGCAGGGAGCCATCCGGCATGCGCACCACGTGCCGATACGCCTGATGCGGGATCAGCGACTCGGCGCCGTCCATCCAGAAGGCGTGCTCCATCTTCAGATGATCCAGATAGCGCTTCGCGCCGCGCACGCCGTCCTCTTCAAAAAGTTCGACCATCAGGGCGAACACCGGTGGCTGCGAGCGGCTGAGGTAGTAAGTGCGGTTGCCGTTCGGAATGTGACCGTAGGTTTCAATCAGCCAGGCGAAGTTATCGGCCATGCATTTCAGCAGATCTTCCCGGCCGCTCTCCGCCAGCCCCAGCATGGTGAAATAAGAGTCCCAGTAATAGGTTTCGCTAAAGCGGCCGCCGGGGACGATATAGGCCTGCGGCAGCGCCAGCAGCGACGACCAGGGGATATGATCCTGAGGCTCGCGGGTCAGCACCGGCCACAGCTTATCGATGTGCTCTTTCAGCGTCAGGTTAGGGTCGGAGGTGTAAACGTCGGTCTGGCTCTCCGGCAGCCAGAAGTTGTCCTCCACGAACTGCCGTAGATCGAAATCGGGCTGACGTTTGACCTTCCGGTAGTTCCGCAGGATGTCCAGCGGGTCGTGCTTCGGCGCGCAGTCGGGAAACGTTTTGCTGTCGGCAAAAATGCGTGATTTCTGCACGTTGGTAAACAGCTCAAGATAGCGATCCGCCGGGGTGAGGGCGTCAGACGCCGGAAGCCCCTCGATCACCTCAGGCTCCGGTTCAGCGTCAATCATCTCATCCAGCTTTAATTCGTACGGATCGGCTTCGTAGCAGGGATCGATGTCGATCCTTAACTCGTCGTCTTCAACGTGGCGTAATTTCTGGCTGAACATAGCGATACGGACCTCCGGATAGCGTGAGTTCGCGGCCGGGCGTACCCGGCCTTGTCTTTTAAGCGTAGACAGTCGCTTCGGTGAGTGTGAAGCAAACTGTGCGTTAGATCACGCTTTTCCGCCTGCAGGGGACGCCGTGATTTTTAAGTAAAGCCTTGATAAATCATTAATAAGTCCGCGCTTGGGCGAAGATAAAATTCGGAGCATTCATTATGCAACAAAATTTTATCCCGGGGCGCTCACTCCCACGCCGCCTCCAGCATCTCCAGCAGCTGTTCGCTGCTCAGGCTGACCGGATTGGCCTTCATGGATGAGGAGGTGCTGGCGGCCAGCGCCGCCGGCTCCAGCGCGTCGCGCGCCACGCCGAGGTCGCGTAGGGTGCCGAGACCGGCGCGAAGGCTCCATTCCCGCAGACTGTCCCAGACCCGATCCGCCGGAACCTCCAGCCCGTCGGCCAGCCAGCGGCGAACGTCGTTGAAGCGCTGGCGCAGGGCGGGGTCGTTTATCTGCGACTCATTCAGCGCCAGCCCAAACGGCAGCAGGCTGCCGCACAGGGCACCATGCGAGGCGCGGCTCAGGCCGCCCAGCGGGCCGGCGAGGCCATGGATCACCCCCAGCCCGGCGTTCGCCAGCGCCAGTCCGCCGCACAGGCTGACCCAGGCCATCTCGTCGCGGCTGGCCGGGCACTCTTTTTCCATCAGAACCTTCAGCGCGCGGATACCCCGCGGGATCGCCTGTTGACAGAGGGCGTCGGTGAAAGGGGTGGCCCGGCTGCAGAGCCACGGCTCTATCACCTGGGTCAGGGCGTCAAGGCCGGAGCTCAGGGTGATACTCCGCGGCGCGTTGTCGGTTAGCGCCGGGTCGACAATCGCCAGGTCAGGCAGCATCCGGTCGTCGCGCAGGCTCACCTTCCGCTGCTGTTCCGGAACGTTGATCACCGCATTTTTGGTAACCTCCGCGCCCGTCCCGGCGGTGGTGGGGATCGCCACGAACGGCAGGGGACTGGCTTCCAGCTGACGGCCCGTTCCCACCACCTCCAGATAGTCGATCACCGGGCCGGTGGCGGGCGCCAGCGCCGCAATCGCCTTACCGGCGTCAATCACCGCGCCGCCGCCGAGGCTGACCACCGCCCTGATCCCTTTCTCGCGCGCCAGCTGGACGCCCTGCTCAATATCGCTAAGCCAGGGTTCGCGACTTATCGCCAGCGTCGTGACCGCAAGCTGCAGCGCCTCCAGCTGCTGGCGGAGAAACGCCGCCCGCTGCGGGCTGGCACCATGCACCAGCAGAATGGGACCACCCTGCTGCGCCAGCCAGGGGGCGGCGCTCTGGGCCTGACCGCGGCCAAAACGAATATTGGCGGGCATCAAAACGGTAAAAGGGGTCAACATGTCGGGTTCCTTTTCGGCAAACAGGCTGGAATCAACTATACACATTATCCAGCGCTCTGCCTTGTTGCTGGCTGGCAATAGAGTAGAGTGAATGAACTGTCTTTTATGGCTGAGGAATCGCTGACGATGCTAACAATTCTGGGCAAACGCTCTTCAATCAATGTACGGAAAGTGCTGTGGACCTGCGAGGAGATCGGGCTGGCGTACCAGCAGGAGGATTACGGCAGCGGGTTTAAGCCCCTGGACACCCCTGAATTTCAGCGCCTGAATCCTAACAGCCTGGTGCCGGTGCTGCTGGACGATGACTTTGTGCTCTGGGAGTCGAACAGCATCTGCCGCTATCTGGCGCGGAAAGCGGAGCGCTGGGATCTGCTGCCCGCTGAGCCGCAGCCCGCCGCCGAGGTGGAGCACTGGATGGACTGGCAGGCGACCGAGTTCAATAATGCCTGGCGCCATGCCTTTATGGGGCTGGTGCGTAAAGATCCTCGCTTTCAGGATCCGGCGGCGATTAAAGAGAGCATTGCCACCTGGACCCACTGTGTGCGCATTGTCGAGGCGCAGTTGCAGCGTACCGGGGCGTGGATAGCCGGCGAGCGCTTCACCCTGGCCGATATCGTGCTGGGGCTGTCGGTGCATCGCTGGAAGATGACGCCCTTTGCGCATCCGGAAATGCCGGCCGTGGAGCGCTGGTATATGGCGCTCAATCAGCGCCCGGCGTTTATGCGCCATGGCAATAACGGCGTGGCCTGAGCATAAAAAAAGAAGCCCCTCAGGGCTTCTTTTTATCATCCGGCGCTCGCGTGTTAGCGCATGGTGACGAACTCTTCTGCCGCCGTCGGGTGAATAGCGACGGTATTGTCGAAGTCTTTTTTGGTAGCGCCCATCTTCAACGCCACCGCAAAGCCCTGCAGCATCTCATCCATTCCGAAACCGATGCCGTGGATGCCGACAATCTTCTCTTCCGGGCCAACGCACACCAGCTTCATGCGGCACGGCTGGCGGTGCGAGGTGACGGCGGTGTACATCGCGGTGAAGGAGGATTTGTAGACCTTCACCGCGTCGTCGCCATACTGCTCGCGCGCCTGCGGCTCGGTTAAGCCGACGGTGCCGATAGGCGGGTGGCTGAAGACCACGGTCGGAATATTGTTGTAGTCCAGATGCTCTTCCGGCTTGTTGTTAAACAAGCGTTCGGAGAGGCGACGGCCTGCGGCCACGGCCACCGGGGTCAGTTCGACGGCGCCAGTGTTATCGCCCACGGCGTAGATGCCCGGCACGCTGGTGTTCTGGAACTTATCGACGATGATGTAGCCTTTATCGTCGGTTTTCACGCCGGTAGCCGCCAGGTTGAAGTTATCGGTCGCCGGTTCGCGGCCAATCGCCCAGATCAGGCAGTCAACGGTCTGGCTGCGGCCATCTTCCAGCTCGAGGGTCAGGCTACCGTCGGCATGCTTCACCACCGCTTTCGGGATGGCGTTGGTATGCAGCTGCGGACCTTCGGCGTTCATCACTTCCACCAGCGTTTCGACGATCAGCGGATCGAAGCTGCGCAGCGGCGCGTGCTTACGCACGAACAGGTGGGTCTCAGCGCCGAGGCCGTTAATTACCCCCGCCAGTTCAACGGCGATGTAGCCCGCGCCGACCACCGCCACGCGCTTCGGCAGCGCCGGCAGTTCGAAGAAACCGTCGGAATCAATACCGTATTCCACGCCCGGAATGTTCGGGTGGCTCGGACGGCCGCCGGTGGCGATCAGGATATGATCGGCGGTAATGGTCTCGCCGTTCACTTCCACGGTGTGGGCATCGACAAAGCGCGCAAACCCTTTGATCACGTCGACGTTATTCTTACCCAGCACGTTGTCGTAGGAGGTATGAATGCGGTCGATATAGGCGCTGCGGCTGGCGACCAGCTTCTCCCAGTCGAAATGGTTGATGGTGGTATCGAAACCGTAGTCCGGGCCGTAAAGATGAATGGCTTCGCGGATCTGCGCCGCATGCCACATCACTTTTTTCGGCACGCAGCCGACGTTGACGCAGGTGCCGCCCAGCGCTTTGGCTTCAATCAGCGCGCACTTCTGGCCGTACATGGCCGCACGGTTAATCGAGGCGATACCGCCGCTACCGCCGCCGATGGCGAGGTAATCATAATGTTTGCTCATGCCCATATGTCCTTAATCGTTGATTGCCGCGATTGTAGCGCGAGGCGTAAAAGGTTCCACCGATGGTTGCGATTACTCCGGCACGATCCAGCTGACGGTCGTGTGACCGGTACCGGCCGGCACCAGCTTGCTGTGTAGCCACGGCAGCACATTGTTCATCTGCTGCTCCAGCTTCCACGGCGGGTTGATGACGATCATCCCGGAGGCGGTCATGCCGCGCTGGTCGCTGTCCGGACGCACCGCCAGCTCGATTTGCAGAATTTTGCGGATACCTGTGGCTTCTAAATCTTTGATCATGCGTTTTATTTGCGCGCGCAGCACCACCGGATACCACAGCGCGTAGGTGCCGGTGGCGAAGCGTTTATAGCCTTCGTTAATCCCGGTCACCACCGCCTGATAGTCGGTTTTAATTTCGTACGGCGGGTCGATCAGAATCAGACCGCGGCGCGAGACCGGCGGCAGCTTAGCTTTCAGCTGCTGGTAGCCATCGGCTTTATCGACGCGCGCGCGGCTGTCTTTCTGGAACTCGGCGCGCAGCAGCGGGAAGTCGCTCGGGTGCAGCTCGGTCATCTGCAGGCTGTCCTGCTCGCGGAGCAGCTGGCGGGCGATCAGCGGGGAGCCCGGGTAGTAGCGCAGCTGGCCGTTACGGTTGAAGTGTTCGACCACCGAAATATAGGGCTCAAGCTCTGCCGGCAGGTCGTCCTGCTGCCAGATCCGGGCGATGCCTTCGAGATACTCGCCGGTACGCTCGGCGTGCTCGCCGCTCAGCTGATAGCGGCCCGCGCCGGCGTGGGTGTCCAGGTAGAGAAACGGTTTTTCTTTCTCTTTCAGCGCTTCGATGATCAGGCTCTGAACGGTGTGTTTGAGGACGTCGGCGTGGTTGCCTGCGTGAAAGCTGTGGCGATAACTGAGCATGGATGCAGAGATTCCGGGAAATAAACAAGTTAACCGATAGTTTACCGCAGATCGGCCGAGATTACCGCTGCGCCGCCGCGCTGTTTCATTTCTGCCAAAAGCGTTGCAAAACATAACGCTGTCATAAAAGCGTCAAACGGCCGCGCTAGCGTCGGATACAGGCAAGGTAATTGTTTGAATAAAAGGAAAAATAATGAAAAATCAACTCTCGCTGCTGGCCGTGGCGCTGCTGCTGGCGCAACCGGTTCTGGCTAAAGACATCCCGCTGAACAGGGCGGCGGCCCTCGCCAATAGCGTGACGCCGGCTGCCTCCAGCCAGGCGTATGACGATCTTGAGCAACAGGCGCTGGCGCAGCTGCGCCACGCTCTGCAGGGGGATGCCGCCGCGCTGACACGCGATCGGCTGGTGCACGCGAAACAAAACAAAACCCAGGCCGATACCGCCTGGCTGAAGGCCAGCGGCTATGACTTCCAGACCCGGACCAATCAGCAGGCGGGCATTGCGCTGCTGTCGGCGTTCAGCAGCCTGCCGGAGACCGTCGTGCAGCAGAATCTGGCGACGGTCACCGCCATTAACCGCGACGCCGTACAGACCTCCCGCCGTCAGGCGCTGGCCGATGCGGAAGGGATTAGCTACCTCTACTTCCTCAGCGACGCGCTGGGGCCGCGGCTGGGCAACGCGTTTCTGACCGCCTATGACCAGGGCGCGCTAGGGAAAGCGGCGGCGCTGATCAAAGCCTCGGAGGTCAGCACCGGCGAGGCGAAAAAGCACTACAACAATCCGCGGCCGTTTCTGGTGCAGGGCAACACCATTCACCTGGTGCCGGACGACGTGGTGGTGAAGGATAACCAGCCCTATACCGCCGACGGCGGCTCGTTCCCCAGCGGTCACACCAACACTGGCTATACTGATGCGCTGCTGCTGGCGGCGATGATCCCGGAGCGCTACGACGCGCTGGTGGCGCGCGGCGCACGCTATGGCTATTCGCGCATCGTGCTGGGTGTCCACTATCCCCTGGATGTGATCGGCTCGCGGATGGTGGCCGAGCGCAACGTGGCCCATTATCTTAACGATCCGCGCTACCGGGTATTATTTAACGAAGCCCGCGATCAGCTGCGCGCCGCGCTGGCGAAAGCCTGCGGCACATCGCTTGCCGAGTGCGCGAAGAGCAGCGTGAAAGACGATCCCTGGCGCGATCCGGCGATGCGTGATTTCACTCGTTTCACCATGACCTACGACCTGCCGCGGCAGACGGGGCCGCAGCCGCGCCTGCAGGTGCCGGAGGGGGCGGAAGTGCTGCTGGAGGCTGCCCTGCCGCAGCTGTCTGCGGCCCAGTGCCGGGCGCTGATGGTCAATACCGCGCTGCCGGCGGGCTACCCGCTGTCCGGCGCCACCCCCGAGCAGCAGTTCTGGCAGCGGCTGAATCTGTCGGCGGCCTGGGAAATGGCGCAAAAAGGGCATTAATGCGGTTTCCGGCACGCTGCACCGCGTGCCGCGTTTTTCCGGCAACGGGCGGACTTATCGCAGCAATACCCAGGCTGACGCACCGCCCGTCATTGAAATTCCCCCAACTATCCCCCATTCTAGATCTCATGCATAAGCGCCGGACGCGCGCTTCACTCACCCTTTTCAACAGGACAGCGCATATGACCAATCCATTACTGACGCCTTTTTCCCTGCCGCCTTTTTCTGCGATCAAACCAGAGCACGTGGTCCCCGCGGTCACCAAAGCGCTGGAGGATTGCCGGGCCGCAGTGGAAAGCGCGGTGGCGCACGGCGCGCCGTATAGCTGGGAAAATCTTTGCCAGCCGCTGGCGGAAGTGGACGATGTGCTGGGACGCATCTTCTCGCCTGTCAGCCATCTCAATTCGGTAAAAAACAGCCCGGAACTGCGCGAGGCCTACGAACAGACGCTGCCGCTGCTCTCCGAGTACAGCACCTGGGTCGGCCAGCATGAAGGCCTGTATAAAGCCTACCGCGACCTGCGCGATGGCGATAACTACGCCACGCTGAATACCGCGCAGAAAAAAGCGGTTGATAACGCGCTGCGCGATTTCGAATTATCCGGTATTGGCCTGCCGCCGGAGGCACAGAAACGCTACGGTGAAATCGCCGCGCGCCTCTCTGAGCTGGGCAACCAGTACAGCAACAACGTTCTTGACGCCACCATGGGCTGGAACAAGCTGGTGACCGACGTCGCCGATCTGGCCGGTATGCCGGAAAGCGCGCTGGCCGCCGCTCAGGCGCAGGCCCAGGCCAAAGAGCAGGAAGGGTATCTGCTGACGCTGGATATCCCGAGCTACCTGCCGGTGATGACCTACTGCGACAATCAGGCGCTGCGCGAAGAGATGTACCGCGCCTATTCCACCCGCGCCTCCGATCAGGGGCCGAACGCCGGGAAATGGGATAACAGCCCGGTGATGGCGGAGATCCTCGCTCTGCGCCACGAGCTGGCGCAGCTGCTGGGCTTTGACAGCTACGCCTTTAAATCCCTCGCCACCAAAATGGCGGAGGATCCGCAGCAGGTGCTCGACTTCCTCACCGACCTGGCAAAACGCGCCCGTCCGCAGGGCGAAAAAGAGCTGGCCCAGCTGCGCGCTTTCGCTAAAGCCGAGTTCGGCGTCGAAGAGCTGCAGCCGTGGGACATCGCTTACTACAGCGAAAAACAGAAACAGCATCTCTACAGCATCAGCGATGAGCAGCTGCGCCCCTATTTCCCGGAAAACAAAGCCGTTAACGGTCTGTTCGAAGTGGTGAAGCGCATTTACGGTATTACCGCCAAAGAGCGTACCGATGTCGATGTGTGGCATCCGGAAGTGCGCTTCTTCGAGCTGTATGACGAACACAACGAGCTGCGCGGCAGCTTCTATCTCGACCTGTATGCCCGCGAGCACAAGCGCGGCGGCGCGTGGATGGACGACTGCGTCGGCCAGATGCGTAAGCTGGATGGCTCCCTGCAGAAACCGGTCGCCTACCTGACCTGTAACTTCAACCGTCCGGTCAACGGCAAACCGGCGCTGTTCACCCACGACGAAGTGATCACCCTGTTCCACGAGTTCGGCCACGGTCTGCACCACATGCTGACCCGCATCGATACCGCCGGGGTTTCCGGCATCAGCGGGGTGCCGTGGGACGCGGTCGAGCTGCCGAGCCAGTTTATGGAAAACTGGTGCTGGGAGCCGGAAGCGCTGGCCTTTATCTCCGGTCATTATGAAACCGGTGAACCGCTGCCGCAGGCGCTGCTGGAGAAAATGCTGGCGGCGAAAAACTACCAGGCGGCGATGTTTATTCTGCGCCAGCTGGAGTTCGGCCTGTTCGATTTCCGCCTGCATGCGGAGTACAAACCGGAGCAGGGAGCGAAAATCCTTGAGACCCTGGCCGAGATTAAAAAGCAGGTCGCCGTGGTGCCGGGGCCGACCTGGGGCCGCTTCCCGCACGCCTTCAGCCACATCTTCGCTGGCGGCTATGCGGCAGGTTACTACAGCTACCTGTGGGCCGACGTGCTGGCGGCAGACGCCTTCTCACGCTTCGAAGAAGAGGGGATTTTCAACCGTGAAACCGGTCAGTCGTTCCTCGACAATATCCTGAGCCGCGGCGGTTCCGAAGAGCCGATGGAGCTGTTCAAACGCTTCCGCGGGCGCGAGCCGCAGCTGGATGCGATGCTTGAGCATTACGGGATCAAAGGCTGATTGCTACGTGAAGATCTGCTTAATTGATGAAACGGGCGCCGGAGACGGCGCCTTATCTGTTTTAGCCGCCCGCTGGGGGCTGGAGCAGGATGACGATAACCTAATGGCGCTGGTGTTGACCGCTGAGCATCTGGAGCTGCGTAAGCGCGATGAGCCTAAGCTTGGCGGTATCTTCGTCAATTTCGTCGGCGGGGCGATGGCCCACCGGCGCAAGTTTGGCGGCGGCCGCGGTGAAGCGGTAGCCAAAGCGGTGGGCATTAAAGGCGATTATCTGCCGGATGTGGTTGACGCCACCGCCGGCCTGGGGCGCGATGCCTTCGTGCTGGCGTCGGTCGGCTGCCGCGTGCGGATGCTGGAGCGCAATCCGGTGGTCGCCGCGCTGCTCGACGATGGTCTGGCCCGCGGCTATGCCGATGCGGAAATCGGCGGCTGGCTGCAGGAGCGGCTGCAGCTGATCCACGCCTCCAGCCTGACGGCGCTGACCGATATCACCCCGCGTCCGCAGGTGGTCTACCTCGACCCGATGTTCCCGCATAAGCAGAAAAGCGCGCTGGTGAAGAAAGAGATGCGCGTTTTTCAGTCGCTGGTGGGGCCTGACTTAGACGCCGATGGCCTGCTGGCCCCGGCGCGCCAGCTGGCGACCAAACGGGTGGTGGTAAAGCGCCCGGATTACGCGCCGCCGCTGGCGGAAGTCGCCACGCCGAACGCGGTGGTGACCAAAGGGCATCGGTTTGATATTTACGCCGGCACGCCGGAGTAATATTACGCCGTGGTGGTATCTCCCGGATAGCGGCGCAACGCGCCTTATCCGGGCTACCGCATTGTAGCCCGGCTCAGCGTAGCGCAAGCCGGGAACCGTAATATTTGAACAAACGGCGCCAGTGCGGATCGGCCATCTTAAACGGTTACTCGGCGCTGGCCGGGGTATTAATCATCCGGTTCAGCCACGGCACCATCAGCGCCATCACCACCGTGACCCCCAGGGTCACCAGGCCAATTTTACTGAACACGCTGGTGTAAACCGGCAGCGTCTGCAGCGGGTCGGTGATATTTTCCGGCACCGCGGTGAAGGTCGCCACATAGCCGCCAAGCAGGAACGCGGCGGCCTGGGTCAGGAACCACATCCCCAGAATAAAGCCCATCAGATGCTGCGGCACCAGCGCGGCGACCATCGCCAGCCCCAGGGCGCTTATCAGCAGCTCGCCCAGGCTCTGGAACAGATAAACCAGCACAATAAACCACGGCGAGGTTAATCCCTGGGCGTCGGCGAACCACATCCCGGCGGCCGCGGCGGTCAGGAAGCCCAGCGCGCAGAGGAACATCCCGAGGGTAAATTTTACCGGCATGGTCAGGTCTTTACCCTTATGACCGAGATGGGTGTAAATCGCCGCCAGCACCGGGCTGGCCACCACCACCCAGAAGGGGTTCAGCGCCTGGAAGCTGACCGGATTGATGGTAAAACCCAGGATCTGATGATGGACGTTGTTGATGGCGAAGAAGTTCAGCGAGGTCGGCATCTGGGCGTAGAGAATGTAAAACAGCACCGCCTCGATCATCAGGATAAAGGCGACGAACATTTTGTTGCGCCCGGTTTTATCAAGGCGAAACGCCTCGCGGAAAAAGAACGCAATGACCACGACCGACAGGACAATCAGCACCAGGTTGGCGATCATCACGTTATGCATCAGCCAGGCGCAGAGAAAAATCATTACCACCGTACCGGCCAGCACCAGCGCCAGATTGCGCAGGCTGAGGGGGCGGTGATCGGGCTCGGAGCCAATATCTTTTACCATCCCGCGGCAGGCGAAGTAGACCAGCAGCGCGATAATCAGCCCCGCGCCGCACAGATTATAGGTCACCGCGTAGCCAAACTTTTCCGCGATCACCGGCGCCAGCGACAGCGACAGCAGCGAACCGATGTTTATCGACATATAAAACAGGGTAAACGCCCCGTCGAGACGGGCATCCTTCGGCGGATAGCATTTTGACAGCAGGCTCGCCGGGTTGGCTTTAAACAAACCGTTGCCGACGGCGATGGTGCCGAGGGCGATAAAGATCAGCTGCGGTTTCAGCAGCGACATCCCGGTCATAAAGTAGCCGATAGCCAGCACAACCGCGCCGAGCACCAGGGTACGTTTGGTCCCCAGCAGATGGTCGCCCACGTAGCCGCCGATCGAGATCAGCCCGTAAACCAGCGCCGCGAAGGCGCCGAAGGTGATAAAGGCCTGTTCCTGAGAGAAGCCCAACTGTTTAACAAAGAAGACCGCCAGGATCCCCTGAACGCCGTAATAGCCAAAACGTTCCCAGAGCTCCACAAAGAAGATCATGAAGAACGGACGAGGTTGCTGCAGCAAGCCCGTAGGTGCAGTTGTATTCATATTCCTTCGCCTTGTATTACTTTCCCAAAAAGTATGAACGCGTATGCCAGAACGCGCCGAAAATGTCTGATAACTCGCCATGCTGCGGTTATTGGCTTAATGAGTAGATTATTATATAGATGTTTTAGTGAATAACTGGCTGATCACACTAATTGAATAGCTTTTTTATGGATTTAAGCTCTGTTGTCTGGCGGGGCGGAAGCGAAAATAAAAACGCCCGCAGCGGCGGGCGTCTGGTATGACACAACGGGAGGGTTATTCGTCTTCTTCGTCGCGCAGCGGGACGATCAGCATGTCGACATGGACGGTGTTGATCAGCTGACGGGCAGAGGACATCAGCTTGCTCCAGAAGTCCTGATGATGGCCGCAGACCACCAGGTCCATATCGTATTTTTTAATCGCATCGACCAGCACCTGACCGAGGTCGCCGCTGCCGCTCAGGGTCTCGGTGATCGGGTAGCCGGCGTTGGTTGAGAGCTCGGTCAGCGCGTGATGGGTCTCTTCGGAGATGCGTTTTTGCATATCGCCGAGGTTCACGTCAATCAGCCCGGTGTAGAGGTCGGAGTAATTGACATCCACGTGGATCAGGGAGACTTTCGCGTTATAAGGGCGGGCCATAGAAACGGCTTTTTCAACCAGTACTTTACTCTCCGGGGACAGGTCTACTGCAATCAGAATATGTTTGTAAGCCATAGTGTTACTCCTTCCATAAGTTTGTCGATGACCATTGGACCTGACAGCTGGCGCTGCCGTTTCGCCCGCGTCCTGCGTGCTACATTCGCGGGAGGGTAGCCTTTAAGGACTTCATTGTAGAAGATATTTCTTACCTTATAGCGCCCCCCGCACTCCGTCAATGCACTGGGTTCACCTAAAAGCTAAACAAATTTATCCGTCTTACGTATTGATAACGAATAACCTTGTGGTAAAAAAATTAATGGATCTCCTACACTATTTAATGAGCCGGTCGGAAAAATAAATGTGATCGGAATCGCACTCTTTACGGTATTGTCGTCGGTTATTTGGGGAGCGGTAGCCGCGGAGGATTTCTCCGTGGGCGGGTCGCCGGGGAGGAGGTATGATCAGCACTATTGCGCTGTTTTGGGCCCTGTGTGTCGTTTGTGTGGTGAATATGGCACGCTACTTCTCATCGTTGCGTGCATTATTGGTTGTGCTACGTGGTTGCGATCCCTTGCTCTATCAGTACGTCGATGGCGGCGGCTTTTTTACCTCGCACGGGCAGCCCAGCAAACAGATGCGGCTGGTCTGGTATATCTATGCCCAGCGCTACCGTGACCATCATGACGATGAATTTATTCGTCGCTGCGAACGTGTTCGTCGCCAGTTTATTCTGACCAGCGCCCTGTGCGGCCTGGTGGTGGTGAGCCTGATTGCGCTGATGATCTGGCACTAACGATATTTCCAGAATAAAAAAAGGGCCAGCAAGCTGGCCCGTTTTGAACGAATAACGCTTAAATCAGCTTCAGGGAGAGCCAGTAAAGGACGCCTGAAAGGATAATCGCTGCCGGCAGGGTCAGTACCCAGGCCATCAGAATGCTGGTTACCGTCTTTTTCTGCAGACCACCGCCATCCACCAGCATCGTCCCCGCTACCGAGGAGGAGAGCACGTGGGTGGTGGAAACTGGCATCCCGGTGTAGCTCGCCAGACCGATTGAGACCGCTGCGGTCATCTGCGCCGACATCCCCTGGGCGTAGGTCATACCCTTCTTACCGATCTTCTCACCGATGGTGGTCGCCACGCGGCGCCAGCCGATCATGGTACCAATACCCAGCGCCAGCGCGACCGCCATGATAATCCAGATTGGCGCGTACTCGATGGTGCTCAGCATATCGGTTTTCAGTTTCTTCAGCAGACGCTGGTCGTCAGCGCTCACGTCCGGCAGTTTCGCCACTTTGTCGGTAGTGTCTGAGATGCAGAGCATGATGCGACGCAGCTGGCCGCGCTGTTCCGGTTTTAGCGACTCGTAGTTCTCAACGCCGGTCAGCATGGTCTTCACGCGGTCAAGGGCGTTGATGGTGTTCGCCGGATGGCAATGAAACTCGCCGTTGGCCGCGGTATTGGTGTCCGGAGAGGGAACCAGCTGGTCAACGCCGGTGGCTTTCTTCAGCAGGTCAGGGCGCTGCTGGAAGAAGGTTTCCACGTTGTTGACCGCATCGCGGGTACGGGTGATTTCGTAACCGGAGGCGTTCATATTCACCACGAAGCCCGCCGGGGCGACGCCGATCAGGACCAGCATCACCAGACCAATGCCTTTCTGTCCATCGTTAGCGCCGTGAGAGAACGACACGCCGATAGCGGACAGGATCAGGGCGATACGGGTCCAGAACGGCGGCTTTTTCTTGCCGTCTTTCTTTTCACGCTCCGCCGGAGTCAGGTGGATACGCGCCCGTTTTTTGGTGCCGCTCCAGTAGCGGCGCAGCAGGAAAATCAGGCCGCCCGCAATCACCAGACCAACGATAGGCGAGATGATAAGCGAACCAAAAATGCCGATGACTTTCGGGATATTCAACGCATCAACCACGGAGGTGCCTGTCATCAGCGCATTGGTTAAACCAATACCGATGATGGCGCCAATCAGGGTATGAGAACTGGATGCCGGAAGACCGAAGTACCAGGTCCCGAGGTTCCAGATGATCGCCGCCAGCAGCATAGAGAACACCATGGCGAGGCCATGCGCGGAACCCATGTTAAGCAGCAGATCGGTCGGCAGCATATGCACGATGGCATAGGCTACGCTGAGACCGCCCAGCAGAACGCCGAAGAAGTTGAAGAGCGCCGCCATCGCCACAGCGAGCTGTGAGCGCATAGCGCGAGTGTAGATAACCGTAGCCACCGCGTTTGCGGTATCATGGAAACCGTTAATCGCTTCGTAAAACAGTACAAAAGCTAAAGCAAGCAATAATAATAGTCCGGTATGTAAATCCAGACCGGCAAATAAATGTAGCATAGGACGTTACGCCATTTTGAGGACATGAACGCGGCGCATTATCAGTGACTTTAGCGGCGCGGGCAAAGTGAAATATAGACTTTTTTTGATTTTCTTCCTGTTTAGGTTTTACCCTGTTGGGAGTAATCCTATATCTTTCAATGATGTATCTAATGCGGGATTTTTCCCGCTGGTGTGACCAGAGTGAAATATTTACAAAACCCGACAATTGGGGAACGAGGAATGCGGTGTGGAAAGGTTTGATGCCATTGTCGTTGGCGCCGGAGCGGCGGGAATGTTTTGCGCAGCGCAGGCGGGGCAGCTCGGCTGTCGCGTCCTGCTGCTCGACAACGGCAAAAAGCCGGGGCGAAAAATTCTGATGTCCGGCGGCGGCCGCTGCAACTTTACCAATATGTATGTCGAGCCGGCGGCCTATTTGAGCCAAAACCCGCATTTTTGCAAATCTGCCCTGGCGCGCTACACCCAGTGGGACTTTATCGAGCTGGTCGGCAAATATGGCATCGCCTGGCATGAGAAAACCCTCGGTCAGCTGTTTTGCGATGATTCGGCGGAACAGATTGTCACTCTGTTGCTGGCGGAATGCGAAATGGGCGGCGTGCAGATCCGCCTGCGCAGCGAAATTCTCAGCGTGGAGCGCGACGAGCAAGGCTATCGGCTTCAGGTGAACGGCGAAACGCTGGCGACCAAAAAGCTGGTGATCGCCTCCGGCGGCTTGTCGATGCCGGGCCTCGGCGCCTCGCCGTTTGGCTATAAAATCGCCGAACAGTTCGGCCTGAAGGTGCTGCCGACCCGTGCGGGTCTGGTGCCGTTTACCCTGCACAAGCCGCTGCTTGAGCAGCTCCAGGTTCTCTCCGGCGTCTCGGTGCCGTCGACCATCACCGCCGAGAACGGCACCCTGTTCCGCGAAAATCTGCTGTTCACCCATCGCGGCCTTTCCGGACCGGCGGTGCTGCAAATTTCCAGCTACTGGCAGCCCGGCGAGTTCGTCACCGTGAATCTGCTGCCAGACTGCAATCTTGAGGAATTCCTTAACGAGCAGCGCGGCGCGCATCCCAACCAGAGCCTGAAAAACACCCTCGCGATGCAGTTGCCGAAGCGGCTGGTGGAGTGTCTGCAGCAACTGGGGCAAATTCCTGATGTCACGCTGAAGCAGCTGAACGTTCGAGATCAGCAAGCGCTGGTGGAGACGCTGACCGCCTGGCGCGTGCAGCCGAACGGCACCGAAGGCTACCGGACGGCGGAAGTGACCCTCGGCGGCGTGGACACCAATGAGCTCTCGTCGCGTACCATGGAGGCGCGTAAGGCGCCGGGTCTCTACTTTATCGGCGAAGTGATGGACGTCACCGGCTGGCTCGGCGGCTATAACTTCCAGTGGGCGTGGTCAAGCGCCTGGGCCTGCGCGCAGGCGCTGGTGGAAGGGTAACGGCGGTTTTATTCCGGCGGACAGGTTCGGTTTATCCGCTGATGTTATGTTGCTTCAGTTTACGCCACAGGGTGGTAGGACTGATGCCGAGGATGGCCGAGGCTTTGGTTCTGTCGCCATCCGTTTTTTCAATCACGCTCGCGATCAGCTGTTTCTCCTGTTTTTTTAGCAGATCGCTCTCATCCGCGACCACCGCGAGGTCAGTCACAAGAGACACGCCCTGGTGACAGGGCGATGAGAGGTGACTGATCTGCTGCAATACCGCTTTATCCACCGTATCACCCTCCAGCAAGACGATGAGGCGATAAATGACCGCCTGCAGCTCACGGATATTGCCTGGCCAGTCATAGTTCTGTAAGCAGTTCACGGCATCCGGGGTAAAGGTGAGGTGCTTGTTCTGTTGCTGCAGAAGATGGTGAATCAGCACCATAATATCTTCAGGTCTTTCGCGTAATGGCGGGAGCTGCAGTTCAAGGATATTGATTCGGTAATAGAGATCCTGGCGGAACTCCCCGCTGGCGATGAGCTGCCCCAGATCTTTATTGCTGGCGGTGATCAGGCGAAAATCGGCTGAGAGCAGGCTGTCGCCACCAAGACGGGAAAATTGCTTCTCCTGCAATACGCGCAGTAGCTTCACCTGGACCGACAGCGGGGCCTCACTGATCTCATCGATAAATACCGTTCCGTTAGTGGCCATTTCAAAGACCCCGGGTTTGCCTCCCTTCCGCGCATTGGTAAATGCGCCTTCGGCATAACCGAAAAGTTCACTTTCCAGCAGGCTCTCCGGAATAGCCGCGCAGTTGATGGCGATAAAAGGACCATGGCTGCGGGCGCTGACGTGATGAATACTCTGAGCAAACAGTTCCTTCCCCGTGCCGGTATCCCCTAAGAGATGGACCGGAAGATCATGCTGAGCGCACAGCCTGGCTTTTTGTATCACCTGATGCATGATCGGCGATTGCGTAATAATATTGTCAAAAGAATAGCTGGTGGCATAGCCGCGTAATTTACTTTTTTTACTGTTAGTCTGCTGCCAGAGTGTGCTTTCCTGGCTTAAGCCAGTGATAATGGCATAGGTGTTTTGGCGATTGGAAAAATGACGGACTGAGATACAAACAAGTGTGCCATTAATTTCAATAGTTTGCTCTTTGATGTTGGACTCATTAATCATGCTGGCATAGATATCTTTAAAAGCTTCTTTTTTAAAGATTTTGTCACCCACCTGACATTGAAATAAGGTCATGCCGATAGCATTGATATTAATGATTTCACCCAGTTGATCAACACACATAATGCCTTCGCGTGATTGATTCAATGCCGCATGGCTCATGACTAACTTTAAATTTTCCCGATTAATATATTTTAGTAAGCCATGAGCTTCATTAATGGCTTGTTCAATGGAATTATTGTCGGCGTCGCCTTCAATAACGTTGAGATTGTATTTCTTGGCCATTTCGGCGACAGTCAAACCACCAATGACCATATGATAACCATTTTCTGACAGATTTTTTATAACATTTTCAATGTCATGGTGATTGTAGACCTGGCAGATTTTAAACTCGTCGTTGGTCATGCTTTGGTAATGCCGCAGCGCCCGGCAAAACTGAGGGAAACCAATGGCGGCAATTTTCTGTGATTTATTCTTGGCTTCCTGCAGGATGCGGTATACGCCATGAAAATCATGGGCAATTTCGATAACCGGAATAGGGATGTTATTGCGAAGCAGGGCCGCAGTGCCGCCCCGGCTAATAATGATTCTGGTGCCGGACTGGATCATTTCATTAGCTTTGTTGAGAACGTCAGAATAACGAAATTCATAGACGGGGATTTCCAGTTTACGCTCAATAAGAACATTCATTATCCGTTGGGTAATGGTGCTGGAAACTGAGAAGATGACAATTTCATTATTCTTCATGCATTATTCACTTATCGGCTCAGGATTGGCTAAAATCATTATAATTTTAAGGCGCAGATAAATAATGACGAAGGTCATAGAAGAGGGGTTTTATCATACCAGCCATACGCCTGGAAAGGCGTATGGCTGGTGGCTTGCGAATTAGAAACGCAGACGGCGATAAACAATCTGTCCGTTACAGATAGTGGCGCAGTTATCGAGGTAGCAATCACCCTCCAGGGTTTTTCCCCGGGTATCTTCAAAGGTGATCTTATCTTTGCGTAATTTCACAATGGAAATATCGGCAATAGCGTTTGCCGCCAGGGTACCAATCTGCCCCTGCATTTTCATCAGGCGAGCCGGCGTGGCGGTCACGGCGCGGATAACGTCAAAGAACGGCATGCCCATATTGAGATATTTCGACATCACATGCAGCAGGCTATAGACCTTATCAGTACGCAAGCTATTGCGCAGGGTTAAATCGGTACTGATGATATCAGGGTAGAATCCCTGCTCCATCGCCGATTGCGCCACCTTGAAATCAAAGTGGGCGACACCGTTTGAACAATCGAAGATCACCCCCCTGGACTGTGCTTCTTTGATGGCGGCATACACCTGCCCTTGTTCGTTGAGAATAGAATGACCGGTACCGTGGAAACAGTGTGCATAGATGTCACCCTCTTCAAAATAGCGGATCAGTTCATCGGCGCACAACAGGGAGTCGGTGACATGCACGCAAATCGAGGTTTCCAGTTTGCGTGCGAGGGCGACCGTGGCTAACAGCGGATCGCTGGCATACTGTTTGCCTCGGGCGATATCCTGGCTATAGCGTAATTTCAAACCCAGGATGTTGTCTCTATTGTCATTCAGCGTCTGGGCAATTTTTTCCTCGTTGTAATTGGCCGGATTGGTATTTTCAAGGTAGCCGGTGGGCCCGCCACCGAGGGTGGAGAGGCCAACATTGACCACGTTTAAATAGCTCTTAATTTTCACCATCGCCGGATGGATCACGCTATTACGAAATAGCGAATAGTTGACCCATCCGCTGCTCCCGGCATCGACCATGCTGGTGACGCCGTTTGGTAAACAGACGATATCAGGGTTAACGCTAATCGCCGTTCCGCCATGGAAAACATGGCCATGAAAATCGATGAGGCCGGGAAGAATGATACAGCCCGACGCATCAATAACGGTTTCAGCCTGCAGGTCGCTATGATGAGAAATATCAACGATGCGGTTACCCTTAATACCAATATCGGCGTTGATATAAGTACGGTTTTCAATATCGGCGATCTGGCCGTTTTTAATGACTATATCCAGTTTCATTTTATGCTCCTGTCAGATGCCGATAAGCTTCCAGTAAGGAATACCGATAAAGAAGAAGATTAACACGTTCACCACAACCATAATGGTGCCGAGCATCCAGAAGGTTTTCTGTGGCACGTAGCCGCTGGAGAACGTAAATACACCAGCCCCATTGCCATAGTGGGTCAATAAAGCGCCATAGCCTGCGGAGAAGGCCAGGGAGAGCGCGACGTACATCGGATGTGCCTGCGTGGTCATACCCAGGGTAAAAAGTACCGGATAGAAAGAGACCACAAAGGCGCTGTTTGAGACGAAGAAATAGCGGACCGCAAGGCTGATAAACACCAGCACGGCAATCGCGCTGATTTCACTCAAATGCGAGAGATCGAGATAATTTTTAATCACGTCGACCAGGTAAACATAGAAGCCCCCTTTTGACAGCGCCACCGCGCAACCGTAGAAGGCGCCGTACCAGACAAAGGTCTGCCAGGCTGATTTTTCGCTGACCACGTCATTCCAGCTCAGGACGCCGAAAAGCAGCAGACAGGCGAGGAAGGCGAGCCCTACCGGAATAAAGGCAATACCGGTGATAGACCCGGTCATCCAGCCTAACACGCCGAGAATAAAGAACACGATCAACAGCTTCTCTTCGCGTTTGACCGGGCCTAATTCATTGAGGCCTTTTTCCGCAATTTCGTTCACGTTCTCAATAACTTTGAGTTCCGGGGCATAGATTTTATACAGGATCCAGGGCGCCAGAATGAGCACCAGTCCCGCCGGGACAACGGCGGCTTTAAACCAGGTCATCCACTCAAGATTGACCTTCATAATTTCATTGGCTAATGAAACGGTGATCGAGTTGGTGGCCATCCCGGTCAGGAACAGGCTGGAGGTCCCCATCGAGACGACGTACATCAGGATAGTCAGATAGGCACCGATTTTGCGGCTACCGTCGTCGGGCTTCGAGCCAAGCGCTTCGGCGATATTCCTGAAAATGGGGTAGGTGATCCCTCCCGAACGCGACATGTTTGAACCGGTCGCCGGGGCCAGTACGGTATCGGTGACCATCATCAGATAGCCGAGCGTCAGGGTATTTTTGCCGTAGCGTTTGAGTAACAGATAAGCAATGCGTTTACCTAACCCGGGCTTTGTTGAATAAATCAGATTTCGGGTAAGTCTCCCCCGTAGCGGGTTGTGTTTTCAGGCAATACGCACGCTTTCAGGCATACCTGCTTTCGTCATTTTGTTCAGCGC